>JAHLWS010000001.1 GCA_019057795.1 Promethearchaeota archaeon
ACCGAATACACCTAAATTTCTACCACTAAACACAGTAAGTAAGAAGCTAGCCAAAAAAAGTATACTGGATGATATAATTATTAACTTTTTATTTTTGGAATACCTATCAAATAAATATCCTAAAATTGGTCCTGAGAACATAACGAGATAAACAAATACTTGGATGAATGCTAATTGGCTTCTATCAACATTCAAAGTATTTAATAAATAGACCGGAAGATATATTACTAAATAGATTCTTATGACGCTAATGGCAAAATACAGAAAGAAGAACCCTATATAGTTTGATCTCTTAATATTTCCTTTTTCTCTTTGCTTAAAGAACCTATAATTCCACTTATACTTAAACTCTGATATTTCAACCGATTTATTAGCTGTTGCCCTATCTTTATTATTAAACATCTTCAAAATTCAACCGCGAAAAATTATTCAGTTTTTATATTCAATAATTTTGTTCTTAAACTTAAAAACTACACAGTAAATAATTTTATGATGTTTTAGAAAGCTATAATAATCAGCAAAAGAAAATTATTGATATTTATCCTTACTGAGCCAGATATCTTCCATCATACTTACAAAAAAAAAAGGGAAAAATATGGTTTTCCCGCATTTCGGATTTTTTAATAATCCAAGCGGGAGAATCGTTTAGGGTGTAGTATCACAAGTTGCAGGCATTTTAGCTTACCTCAGCTTATTTTAATAAAATTTAAATTGATTATTGTATATAAACCCGCTATCCTCAACCAACGAGCTCACAATATTTTATTTATAAATAAATATAAAAACATAGAGAAAAAAGTAAAAGATAAGCTTGGATTTTTATACTAAAAAAACCGATTAATCATTAAATCTAAAATTTTATGGCATGAAAAAGTATTTAAGTAGTTATGTAAATTCATAATTCTAACCCGTATTTATCTATAAAATTGAATATATGGCAAAATTAAATATCGATTTTTTGATAAAAACTCGAATCAAAAATATCCTAGAAAAGATTGACTACTTTTTTCGTGAACTTCTTCGAGAAATTGAATCCTATCTCAATATTGAAGTAATTTACCCTAAAATAAACATTATTTTAAAAAATGAAGAATCAATCATTTCAGCTGCGGCTGATAACATATTTTCAATAGGAGTTGATAGATCTTATCATAATGATATTCTCAGTATTAAAATATATTCAGATTTTTTTCAATACATCCAATTTATTATACTTCGGGAAGCGTATAAATGCTTTATTCCTCTTTTCGCCAATCAAATGAAAACAATTGAAATTTTCATAAATCAAAAAGTATTAATCGATCTTAAAAAAATAAAATCTTGCAATGAATGGAACCAGCTCATACGGGATAAACTGGTTAATTATGAGTTCATTTCGGGTGAGTTAGATCGTTTAGAGAATTTTTTGAAACGTGAAAGTACTGAGAACATTGATTCTCCCTTTATCTTTTTCTTTAAATATATTAGAAAAAATATCCAAATCATAGGTGAAAAAGAACAAAATTTTTACGACACATTTTTCAAAGAATTTTTATTAGTTTCCTCAAAATCATTATTCAATGATGAAATAATAGAAACAATAAGAGTTCTTGATAAAATCTTCAACCAGGTAAAATATTATTCTGCATTGTTAGACTATCAAGATTATTTTACCTTATTTAAAGAAAAAGGAGTGATTGAAACTAATCTTAGTCTAAACAAATTTACTGAAAACATGCAATGGATTAAAAATTTTAGTTATTTATCTCCGAGTTATAAAGTAAACTGGCCATCATTAAATATACTCTCAATAAATTGCTGCATTAAATTCAACCCGATTATAAAGAGATCAGAAATACTCAAAATCATTAATGAGCTACCCTTTTTTGTTCTTCTTAAGGAATCCAGAAATAGTTTCGGATTCGAAATTGAAGGATATTTTGTAATACCAAAAATTTATTTTGATGATTTAAAGATTTATCTTGAGAAGTTTAGAGATTATGGATATACTCTTCAAATTAAGTTAGGTATTCTTGAAAATGTTGAAACTTTAGTTAACTTAAATTATTTTCGAGAATATCATGATAGAAAAACTATTGTTAATAGAAATCACAAGTTCTATGAGAGTAAATATGAATTGGATTTTTCGATTGCATATGGTAAAGAAGTTATTATGCCTAGTTTGTCACTTCTCGATTGGTTAATAATTGATAGAATTCGTTACTTTTCACAAACTGGATTTAATTTCGAAAGAAGAGCTGGAGCTCTTAAGTTGTTAAAGACTGATCTTATTAACGAGATTATAAGTCAAAGGAAATTTATTACTGATTTAAAAACAAATTTGTTAACCATTCATTCCTCGTTAAAACTCAAGAACAATTTTCTAGAGTTTTTAAAAACAAATGAATCCTTTGGATTCTTTTACATTAAAAATATACTTAATGATTACATCATTACTTTTAACGTAATTAAAGATATTTTAAATAAAAATCCTTCTATCAACAGCGTCTTCAAATTTCGTGAACATTTTATAAGACAAGGAATATCAAATTCAATCGAAAATAACATTACCTTTAAAAATTCAATTAAAAAGGCGATTTTTAACCAATTCTTACCATTATATTTTAAATCAAAGGAGAATTTTGAGGATGAAATTAACAAATATACCAGCTTTTTTAAAGTAATTAGCTCTTGTTGCGATTTGAAGATCTCCAATCTTCAATCAATTCACATGATTGTAAAAAACAGATCTTTGATAAACACTATTTATAAATCTAAGGAAGATAAATTACTGAGTTCATATGAGAGCTATGAAAAATCCGATCTAACATATCAAATAATTGAGGAAAAGCTAGATTATTACCTAAATAGCAAACCACCTGTAATTAAACCAAATTTATTCGCAACTATATTAGTTTCAATGGTTCAAATTTTTATTGTTTTATTAAAAAATAACGAGGAAACTTTAGAAAATCTTAATAAAATATCTTTTATATCAAAGAGAATGTCGATTAGTTCTGGAGATATACTAAATGTAGTATTATTAATTCCAAACTTAAGTAGCAGTGAAAAGGGGACATTTATTTCATTATTGATTAATCTTTTTAAAGAAAATCTGATTAGTGTTAAAAGATATTTGTGGAGCTATTTTCAACAGGCGTTTTCAAGGAAAGATTTTTATGATTTAGAAAAAAAAGAATTTTTTTATCAAAAAGATCTTTTTGAGCAATTTTTCCTAAATGTGAGAAGCATTCTTGGTGAAGTGCAAAAATCTCTTCCAGAAATCCAAAGAATGGCGCAGAAACGATTTTGGTCTGAAGAGAAAGATGTTTCTTACTTGATTAAAGAGGTAGAAGATCGAGTACGAAACGAAACTATAGATTTAAGCTCAGAAAATCTACGAAAATTATTCGAATTTCATAATCTATTAAGCAAAAACATACTAAACATTGAAGAGTTTAAAAAATCCCAAGAAAAGATTTTTTTTAAAAATTGCATCAATTCAATCGATTTCATACCGTCATTTCAAAACTTTGGGATAAGCCAGTATTTCTTATATTTTTATCCTACAGATATTGAAAACATTAATTTTAAGCTGCTATTAAATAACTCATTCCAATCAATTAGCTATCCCGCACAGATCGATAATTCTAATTCATTTTTGGTTCAATTTATTTATCCGTATCGCAATCCGGGTATATCGCCATATATAAATTGGCTGACCAAGTCGAAAAAAATCATCAGAGAATATTGCTTATTTTTCATTAAGAAGTTCTATCAAATTTTGCATTTCGATTACAACCTGAGCTCTGAAGGTTGGGATCTTGACCCAAATCGGTTTAAGATATATTTCCAAAATGTATTGTTTAACCCTGATTATAAAGTCCAAATTCCTGATTTAAAGGAGTTCAATATTGGTGATTTAAACAGTTCAAATTATCTAGGACCCAATTCCTCTGAATTTAAAGCGCTATCTCAAATATTTAACTGGAAATCATTGGATATTAAATCTTACTTAACCAGGCGTTATTTTAAGATAAATAAAAGTATAGTGGAATTGTTAAAGAAAGGATTAATTCAACCCTTTATTTCTTTAAAGAATTTAGATTTAGTGGAAGAGATTACTATCATTTTACCAGATGTTAAAAAAGAACTTAACGAGTCAATTCTTAAGATTTTTAGCTTTTTCAACATCGGGTTCACCTATGAATTGGAAGGAGAATATTACATTCATGGATTTGAGGATATAATAAAGTTCGAGAACGGCATAATGATTAAACTATATTTCCCCGATTGCCAAATAGATGAATTCGAGAAACTTTTCGATTTGCTTTTTGAATACATGAAAATTGACCACTATCTAATCTTAAACGATTTAGTTGACGGGGAGAATTTAATAAAATCTACATTCAATGGATTGAAATTTTTAGAGACATATAATCCTTTAACCAACCTTATTTGGAACGATAAAGACAAGAGATGGCGGAACCATAAATTATTTAACGAGAATTTTGAACCGGTTTATCCTGATTTGCTCTTTGGAAAAAATAATTACGATTTAGATTCATAATTTTCCATGTTAATATTTGGTTTTGTTCGTAAACACTGAGACAAACTTGTAAAGGGTAATAAAAACTAAAATATCAAAAATAATAAATCAGTTGATATTTTTTCTTAAATGAATGGTAGTTAAAGATCTCGATTTTGAAAAGTTCGAAACTTTGTTTCATCCAATTAATATCGCGTTTATTGGAGCTAGCGAGAAATCTGCTTTTGGAGCAATGTTGTATTTATCAGCGTTTAAAACTTCGAAATGGAAAGACACATTCTTCCCTGTAAATCCAAAATATGATAAAGTCCTCGATTGGAAATGTTATAATTCAGTCTTAGATATTCCGTATCCTATAGATACTGCTTATATTTCTGTTAAAACTAAATACATTCCCCAAGTTTTAAAAGAGTGCGTAGAGAAGGATGTTCCATGGGTAATTATTTTCTCATCTGGTTTTTCTGAAACGGGAGATCCAGCGGGATTAAAATTAGAAAAAGAATTAAAGCAAATTTTATTAAAATCCAATACCAGAGTTATAGGTCCGAATTGTATAGGACCTTATAACGCAGCTGAAGGTATGGCATTTTCGTTCAGCGCCAAAAAGAATACTCCTGGGCAAGTCTCGTTCATGTCTCAATCTGGGGGGCATATGAGCCAGTTATTAGATGTAGGGTATAAAAGGGATATAAGGTTTAGGTACGGGGTGTCATTTGGTAATCAAATAGACCTGAATTGCATTGATTTTCTGAAATATTATCACAAGGATTCCACAACTCACGTAATCGCAGCCTACTTAGAGTCATTCGGGTCCGCTACGGGCCACGAATTCTTTTTAGAGCTGAAAAAAAACACAAAAAACAAACCAGTTATTATATGGAAAGGAGGTTATACTGACGATGGCTCGAGAGCAGCGTTTTCCCACACTGGTGCCATAGTAAGTGATTTAAGGTTATGGCATTCAATGGCCAAGCAAACCGGTGCAACTATAGTTAGAGATAACGAAGAATTTTGGAATGCTATTAAGACATTTGAATTATTATTTCCAAAATATGTCCCTCAAGGTAGAAATGTAGGAATAATTACTCCTGGTGGCGGATCTAGCGTGAATACAACTGATCTGTTCAATTTTCATAATTTAAAAATTCCGGAATTAACTTTAGATTCCCAAAAGAAAATTAGCGAAATACTTCCATATGAAAACGTAAATGTGAAGAATCCTGTGGATTTAGGAGCCCTTGGCTTTGTCGTAGAGATATTCGTAAATTGTATTGAGATTGTAGTAAACGATCCAAACATTGATATTATAGTAATTCCGCTATGGCCTCATTTTATCTATAATCATGTTTTCAAGCAGATGATTAAAATCCAGAAATCAACAAAGAAACCATTTATGTTTTGTTTACCAAGCATTGCTGACTCATCGGAACTTGCCCAACGATTTTCAACAGTTAAAAAAATACTTCATGAAGAGCGAGTACTCTACTTTCTATCATTAAGAGACGCAGCAAAAAGCTTATCACTTTATTGTGATTATGTCGAATATTTAAACTCACACAAAAATGAAATTTTGGATAAAGAAGAATGATATTATTACTCTTTTTTCATTATTTCTCTTAAGTAGAGTTTCATAAAATATCTTTCAATACTACAATAATCTAATTTTTGATTATTCGTTAATTCTTTATTGTTTAACAAGAAAAAGTGGACATCTATGATTTTTCCATAAAATTTTTTCAATTTGTTGACAAATTCTTGTTGTTTTAAGTGAAATAAGTCTTTTTTTTCAAAAACTGGCAGATTAGATAAATAATTTGCTTCAGTAATATCAAAGGATTCTATAGAATAATTGAAATTAGCTTTTCCTGAACTCAATTTTTATCACTTAGAATTTTAAAATAATATAATTAAACTCCATTGTTTTTGAAACTGTAGTGCTGTTTTAATTTTGTCGGTAATCTGCAATAATACCTACTAAATTGTCTATTTTTGAGTGTAATTAGGGTTATAATCTCAATTTTGTATATACTATTGTTTTCCGTATATTAAACTTAGAGCGAATTATGTGTTAAGGGGTTAATAAAGAGAAACTAAAACCTAAAATGAGTGTAAAAGTAATATTTAAAATAAATTGAATAAATTATCTAATAATTATCTCAATAATAAATTGTGTGAAAATCAATGGGTTTTATTTCTGGACTGAAAGGATTGTTTAAAAAACCAATTTTTGTATTTATTATAAGCCTATTTACAATTACTTGGATTTTGATAATAATTAATAGTTATTTGCTTATTCCAGCGATTAGATCGTTTATATTCATGTTCGGAGGAGGTTTATTATTATTTAATTTAATTTTTTTATTTATTTCCTTATTTAAAAATCTTGATAAAATAAATAAATGGTTTTACATAATCATTTATATAGTTGCGATAGCTTTAGCTATATTTTTCTATGCTTCAATTTTTTCTCCCACATCTAATTTAGCCTTTCTAATTCTCCTTAATGTTAATATATTTTTTACAGCTTTCTTCGCCTTCAAATTATGTATGGATTCATCTACTAATATCGATGATTATTTGTATAAAAGTAAGAGCTCTCGTAAAGTGACTCGAGTAATTGAATTTTTTGTTTTTGGTTTTTTAGTCTTATGGTTTTTTAGATTGACCGTAATTTTTTTCAGTTATACTCCTCTACCAATATTCCTTGTTGTAATTCAGATTTTACAAACATTGTTTTGGATAAACGTAGTTTTAATGATAATTGTCCTAATTCGCTTGATTATAACAAAGAAATTATCAGCATATGTTACTTTATTTTTTCTGTTTACTTTCTTCTACGCACTATATATCCTTTTTGATTTATTATATGGAATATTTTTTAGCACAGCAACTGGAGACCCAACTCATGTTATCATTTCGTTTGTAATAGATGCTGCATTATTTTTATACATCCTAGGCACTGTCTATGATAAAATTGATTATCTTCAAGACAAAATAAAGATTTTTCGAGTTGATACAATTGCTTTATTTCTAATAACTATGAAGATTTATGTGCAGGTTTCAAGAATCGGGGCAATTCTTGTTCCAGTAGATGTACAAATCTTACAAGCCCAAGTGTTATTTATTATCTTCGTATTTTTTAATTTATTATTTGGAATGTATTCAATTCTCGTGCATAAAAGCAAAAAGAGTAAACGATAAAGAGGAAATATTAAATTTATTAATTTTTTATCTTATATTTTTGAATTAAAATATCAACTATAGGTTTTGATATATTCAATTAAAAGGAAAAAAAAATTTATTTAATGCATCTCTTCTTTAATACATTTCTTCTTTAGTAAATAGTAAACTGAAGCAACCGTAGAATACGCCGTTTACAGCTCCGCTCATCAAAAAGAAGATTAACACTACGATTGGATCTGCTACAAGGATACCATAATACAATAAGGTTGCTGGATTTATGAAGGCTAATACTCCCAAAGCTACAGCACTTATTATAGCCGTAATCATCCACCCGCCAAAACTTCCCCCTTTTTTCTCTCCGGTTCGTCCTGCGATTATTGCTGCAACAAAGGGAGAAATAATGAATCCAATGCTTTGAATTAGCGAAGAACCAATCATTCCCGAGGAAACTTGAAGATAAATAGAACTAAAAACAGACCCTGGCATACTAATAATGGGTCCGAAAAAAATCAGCAATATGATTAATGGATTATTTCCAATATCGCTAAAAAGAATGTTTAAATTACCACTAATAGTTTCAGTTATTATTACAAACAGAAAATTTAGACCTATTAACGCAAGCAAACTAAATCCTAGAGCTTTACCTAATCCCATATTTGTCAGACTCTTATTTTCAAATTATATAACTTAATTAATTTACTTCTTTATGTATAAAATAGATTGTAATTGCTATTTAAATTTATTTAACTTAAAACATAATGATATAACAACATAAAATTTTTAATAATTCATGGGTTACAAACCAAAATTAGAATTTTATTAAAACTTGACATCTCACGTCAATTTTTTAAATATTATCAAAATTTAGCATTTCTTGTAATTGTCTTAAAGTTTGTATGTAATCTTGAGCTTGTCTTTCTCCTAAATCTAAGAAATCCCACATCCATTTGGGCACATCTTTTACACTTAAATGAGCTAATAGTAAATTAAAACTTTTTGGAGCACTAAATCTCTTATGTCTTGGTTTTTCTTTTACAAATTCAATAAAATCTTCTTTATTATTAAACTGTTTGTAAGTTTTATGAAACGTAATAAATTCTGCCAACCATATAAGTTTTCTAAGGCATAGAGTCCTAATATTTCCACATCTAATTTTATCCATATCAGTAAAATACTTATCTATTTCTTTACTCATTTTAATCAATTTCCTTATTTGTTTTTTTTATTTCAATTTTATTTCATTTCCACATTTTTCACAGATTATTGTTGTTTTAGGTTTTATAGGAATTTTATAAATTTCTATTATTTTTTCAATAAACTCGTCTGGATCTTCAGTTAGAAATACAGTGTTATGATACCAAGCGTTAATAAGTTCATAACGTACATTTTTGGTTATAGGATCTTTTTTTACGTGTATTTGGCAACATTTTGCTAAGTTCATTTTTTATCACGCTCATTTTTTTAATTTAAAAAGGTTAAGTGTTAGTAACTTAACCGTTTATTTTTGGTAACTGTAAAATGGTTTTATAATCAAAACTTAACCCTTTGGCAAGTTTTAAACCCTTTTCAGTTAAAATAATCCATTTCTGTCTTTTATCATAATCATCAATTCTTAAATCTATTAACCCACGATCCTTTAATCTTTTAATACTTCTACTAAAACTACTCTCAAAAGAAGATGTTTGAAGATAAAATGCAGGACCAGCCCAATCTTTAGGTACATATATATATTTCCCTAATTTTTCTTTAATAAATGAATATTTCATATCGCACTTACTCCAAGCTAAAACAATTAATATTAGTTTTTGATACTTACTCAATTTATTCATTTTTCAATCAATCTCCTATTTTAAAAAAAAGGAGGGAAAGGATTAGGTTGACACGTTGGGGAGAGTGATCCCTAACCAAGTATCTTTTAAATCCTTCCCCATGTTTAATTAACCTATCGTTTTCCCATAATTTAAGGTTTATTGATCGTTTTTTTTTCAAGTTCTAATCTCCTTTATTTTATGTTTTATGGGAGAAATTTTTGATTTAAGATTAGTCATTCAATTTCAAAACGAGCAAAGGGTCTCCACTTTCTTTTTTTGCCAATTCTGTACATTATATAACCACCAATTGCATAAAAAGTAAGGAGGAGGAGGAGATTAATTCTCCCCCTTATTACCGCATCGCCAATCAAAATTCGTAAGGGAGCCCAAGGAGCTTGAATAAGTAAATAACCAATAATAAACCACATGATACCACCGAGACCAAATATACCGAAACTTACTAAGATTATTCCAGTAATGAGCTTCAAGAGTTTAAGATTTCTAATACGTTTAAGATAATATGTAAAAAGAAAAAAAGCTAAGCCCAAGATTGTTGAAAAGATAACGCGTCCTAAATCCAAAATCCCGACAAAAAATAACCCCCAATAATTCATCATCCACATTACATAAGCTCCAATATAAACATAAACCCAGTTTTTATTAAGATTCTTCCCGAAAATTTTGATTTTTTCTTTCAAGTTCCTTTTATTTGAATTTTCTTTCAATTCATTCAC
>JAHLWS010000002.1 GCA_019057795.1 Promethearchaeota archaeon
ATACCAAAGAGAATAATGAATATGTATCTCGCCCCAAGGATGTTAAGGATGGAGTGGGCATTGGAAGCATTCGTATCCGGTGACAAAAGGATACTTCAAGAAATACTGATGAGAGATCCCAGGACCAAATCTTTTAAGCAGGCAGAAGCAGTTATAGAGGAGATACTTGCATTACCTTTTAATAAAGAGATGAAGAAACATTATAAGAATCTTCAAAGAAATTCGAAATGGTTTCGATTTGGAAGGAAAAATGAGTAAAAAGATTCTAGTCTTTTCAATAGCGATGTTATTAGTTGGAGTACTTGCGGTTACTGGATCTGCCCAGCAGGTGATTTCGATTGAGTACGGAGAACTTTGGAAAGATCTATTTGAGCCGGCAGTTGAGGAGTTTGAGAAGATCACTGGTGCAAAGGTTGATAAAGTGGTGGTTCCATATGGTATGGACATGTGGGAGAAAATAACTTTGGATTTTGCAGATGGTATCGCACCCGACGTTCTTATGGTTGATGCCTTTAGAATAGCAGATTGTGTTGAAGCGGGTTATATTCGCAAGTTGGATGGCTACGTTAAAGAGTGGCCGGATTGGGGCCAATATTATCCAGCATTTCAGGCAATGGGCTCATATGAAGGTTATATCTATGGAATCACATTGGAAGCGTCTGCAAATGCGGTTTTGTGGTATTGGAAACCAAATTTTGAAAAGGCGGGAATACCGATACCATGGGAGCCTAAAGATTGGGGTGAGGTATTAGAAACAGCTGAAAGAATCAAAGAAAGTTGCCCAGATGTTGAATGCCCATTATACATCCCCATGGGAACCAAATGGAGAGAAGGTGCTATTTTTGGTGGTATTTATTCGGAAATTCTCGGAGCCGATACCTCAGAAGGTGATCGTAATAGACTTAGAGATTATACGACAGGAAAGTGGATTGGAAGTAGCCCTGCGATTGAACGTGCCCTTAACTTTTACCGTGAGGTATTTTTCGTAAGAAAATTATGTCAGACTGAACTTATGTATACTACAGACGTTTGGAAAGAATGGAGAAGGCTGATGCGAACTGGGAAAATTGGAATCGGTCAGGGAGGTGCTTGGGAATGGGCCGAATTCTGGCCAGAAGCAATACGCCCCTCAGAAGAGCAAAGAGCAGACTTTCTTGGTTGGACTCCGCTTCCTGGATCTGGTGACTCCGGTACACCTCCTATACAGACTATTTCTGGTGGATGGACAGTAGCTATGAAGAAGGAGGCGAAAAATCCGGATTTGGCCTGGGAATTCTTGAAAATACTCAACAGTAAGGAAAGATTAGCGAGATGGCTTGCGGCAGCTGGAAAGTTATCTACGAGGAAGGATTCAGCCGAAGTTCCGGAATATGAAAAAAATAAATTTTTAATGGAGATAGGAAAACTCCTTCCTTATACAACTTACCGGGATGCGGTTACCGGATATACCACAGTATCACACTACCTTCAGCTGGCCATGGAGAAAGTAGCAATAAATGGTTTTAGCGCTGCCGAAGCCATGGAGTGGTACAATGATAGATTGATCAATGAATTCGGACAAGATCAAGTTGAGATAATCGAATTACCTGATTGTGGTTGTTATTAATGGTGTCATCCGCAATGTATTTTAAGGGAACAGACTGAATGCTGGCAGGACGCATATGGAAAGGGTGGAAGTTATATTATTTCGAATGTTGATTATTTCTTTAGAGTTTTTAAAGAAAATTTGATTACTTATACTATGGAAGATAAAAAATATGTCTATCAAGAGCTTGAATATTGGAATCAAAGGTGGTATAAACATATGACATCAAGAGAGAGAATCCTCCTTACTCTTAAGCACGAAGAACCGGATCGTGTACCAATAGACCTCGGTGGGATGCGTTCATCAGGAATCCATGCCATTGCCTACAACAAACTCAAACGTTATTTGAATTGTGAAGACAAGTCTGTGAAAATATTTGATCTTGGCCAACAATTAGCTGTAGTTGATGATGAGATAAGGGAAAGAGTAACCTCAGATGTTATTGAGCTAAAGAGACTCGATGGTGGTTTTGGAACACGAATAAATAGTTGGAAACAAATTGACCTGTTTTTAGATGGTGGAGAATATTATGTTCCAACAGATTTTAATCCGAAAGTATTGGCGGATGGTTCATTTGCGATTGAAATAGAGGGAAAGATAGTTGCTTTAATGCCAAAAGGTGGTTATTACTTTGATAGCAGATACGCACCGCTGGCTAATGCAAGTGGACGTAAAGAAATTGACATCATTCTCTCTAATAGAATCACGGGTGAAGAACTTGATTTTCTGGAAGCACAAGCGAGAGAGATAAAGAATAATACAGATTGTGCAATTCTGGGTTCTTTTGGTGGAAATTTTATTGAAATGGGACATACGTTATTCGGATACCAGGAGTTTATGGAAAGATTGATTTTGAATAAATCATTCATCGAATACTTTCTCAGTAAACTTGAGGAGAAATACCTCGAAGAAATCGAACGTTATCTTAATAGAGTTGGCAAATATATAGATATCATCGTTTTGGGAGACGATTATGGTACTCAAAATGACCTGCAAATATCCATCAAGATGTTTAGGCAATTGTTCAAACCCCATCTGAAAGCTCTATGCGATTTTATAGAAGAGAGGAGCGATGTTTATATTTTTCTGCATTCTTGCGGAGCGGTGAGTAAACTGATCCCTGATTTAATCGATGCAGGCATACAAATCTTAAATCCGGTACAAACGAGTGCAAAAGGGATGTCTCCAGAATTATTGAAGAAGAAATTCGGTAAAGACATAGTCTTTTGGGGTGGTGGATGTGATACCCAAAGGATACTTCCCTTCGGTACTTTAGAAGAAGTTGAGAATGACGTGAAGAAGAGGATCGATATCTTTGCTCCGGAAGGAGGTTTTGTCTTTGCTGCAATCCACAACATTCAACAAGAGGTATCTCCAGAGAAATGCCTGAGGCTTTTCGATACTGCCAGAGATTATGGAAAATATAGAAGTTAAAGTATCAACCAGAAAAATATCATAAAAATACTTGAAAATAGGGGAATGACTCAGTTTCGGGTAGAACGACGTCCACTTCAAGGATTAATATTGGTAATGCACTTTTATATTTTAAACAACCATATACTTATTTGCTTGACAATGAAAATAGTGTAATATATTATAATTAATAAGCAATGCTTACTTACTGTTATATAAAGAGCGCAATGGATGATTATTAAGACCAGAAGATACATGGGTTAAACATTTTATTATCATACTTTACCTTCTGCTAAAGCAAAATAGCATCTAAAAGAGATAGCCTTTAAAAAAATCTTTAAGAAAAATTGAAATGGTAAAAGCTTAGGAGGAGGAATTAAAAAATAAGGATGGGAGGAGGTGAAAAATTAGGTTAGCTTGGAAGCAAAGAGAGCCTCTTAAAGAGAAAAGTGCTGTATTAAGAATATAATTGAGGGGGCTTTCGTAATTAAGCAAATAAAATTAATTTAGAGAGGTGAGTTAAATGTTAAACCGAAGGAAATTGAGTAAAAGAAGCAGGTTTACCGTAATTAGCTTGAGGGTCACCCTAGTTTTTGTAGCTCTGTTGATTTTCGGCATCCTTTTGGCCCAGGGTGTATATGCTCAGAATCTCCCCAGAGATGAAACACTTTACGTTGCAGTATCAAAAAAAGTTGCTCTTGGTCCCAAAGTTTTTAACATCTATACACCGGGCTTTGATAGGTCGAGGTCAGGTCTGCATCAACTAGTAAACGAGTACTTCTTCTATGTAAATCTGGAAACAGGCGAGTATATACCCTGGTTGGCCGATAGTTACGAATACTCCGCTGACTTTAAGAAGATAACCGTAAACCTCAGAAAAGAAGTCAACTGGAACGATGGTTGGCCGTTCACTGCAGAGGACGTTGTATTTACTTATAATCTGCTCTTAGAGAGTGCACCGAAGATGACATGGTCTGCTGAGGTTGCTGCCTGGGTGGAATCGATAAGAAAGCTCGACGATTTTACCGTTGAGCTAACCCTAAAAAAACCTAATCCACGGTTCCATCTGATCAGAGAATGTTTTCCCGCAGTAAGGATCTGGGGAGGAGTGACAATTCTTCCCAAGCATGTATGGGAGGGAAAGGATCCCGTAAAATTCAATAACTATCCACCTGTGGGGACCGGCCCGTACAGACTTCTGAGCTCTTCCGAGACAGCTTTTGTCTACGAAAGAAGAGACAATTGGTGGGGTACGGAACAGTATGGGGTTAAGCCGGCACCAAGATATGTGGTTTACCAGTACTTTGGCCCCGAGACCAGTGTTGCCATTGGTCTAACCACAAACGATATCGATTCACCAGCTATAGGGATTCTCTCGCTAGGCACCTACTTGGAAGTTAAGCGGAAAAATCCATACGTTACGGCGTGGTATGCAGGAGCTCCACACGCCTGGTTAGACCCTTGTCCGAGAGGGCTAATGATCCAGAATGCAAAGTCTCCCTGGGATCAAAAAGAAGCTAGATGGGCGATATCCTATTTGATCGATAGAGACTCCGTCGTCAATCTCGCCTACGAAGGAACCACCTCACCAAGCTGGGGACCCTATCCCTACTACAAGGGATTAGACCCTTACTTTGCAACTATTCAGGACCTACTTGAAAAATACCCGACAACAAAATATGATCCAGCAAAGGCAGAGGAAATATTCAAATCTCTGGGCTTCAATATGGGGACGGATGGAGTATGGGTGATGGGTGATGGAAGCAGATTGAAGATGGACTTCCTGGTTGATTCAGGCGATTCAGAAGCGATGAAAGTTACCGCAGTAATAGCAGATCAATTAAGAGCTGGAGGAGTTGACGTAACAATTAGACCTCTAACTGGGGCGGTTCAGAGTGATACAAGATTGCGTGGAGATTGGGATATTGCTTATCAACCTTTCTGCCCCGGAGATACTGATGTATTCGACAACTTAGAGCTTTTTCATAGCAAATACTATGTTCCTTTAGGTGAACCAGCGCCTTGGTATGAAAGAAACTCCTTCAGATATAAGAATACTAAATTAGATGCCATTGTGGATGAGATGTCGGTAACACCACCGAAAGATGTGGATAAGATGAAGAAGTTATTCCGCCAGGGGATGGAGATATGGCTTGAAGATCTTCCGGTAATTCCGATAGTTCAGGCACCAGCTCTGGTTCCCTTCAATACTGCCTACTGGGTTGGATGGCCTTCGGCAGCAGACCCTTGGAACATGCCTGTCAACTGGTGGGCGACGTTCAACCTTGTCGTATGTGGTTATCCGTCTCCTGAGACAGGAGAATGGGTTGGTGGAATAAGAAGTAGTAGTCCAAGATAAATTTATTATAGTGATATAGATCGAACTCCCATATATGGGAGTTCGATCTATGCAAGGGAGGACTCCATAGTTATGCGTTCGTATCTCAGGTATGTGTCTGGAAGGTTTGCCATCTTTATTATTACTATTTTCATCTCCATAACGATAGTCTTCGTTTTACCCCGCCTTGTGCCGGGAGACCCTCTCTTTGCTATCACTTCTAAACTTGCTGAGATGGGTGGGTCCAGAGGATCTCCAGAGTTAGTAGAAGAATACAGAAAATTGTTTGGGCTTGATCAGCCTGTATTAACTCAATATCTATATTATCTCAGAGAACTTATCAGGGGTAATTTGGGTTATTCTATCGCTAACTTTCCAGCAACAGTAACTGAACTTCTCATGCGTTCCCTCCCCTGGACCATAGGACTGCTTAGCGTAGCAACAGTAATAAGCTGGCTAACAGGGACATTTATCGGTGCGATCAGCGGATGGGGAGGGAAGGAGTCAAAAATATCCAAGGTTTTAGTCCCGTTGGCCCTTGGATTATACACTATTCCTTATTATATTTTAGCTATAATTTTGATTTTTCTCTTCGTTTATGTATGGGGAATTTTTCCTATCTCTGGAGGATACACACCAGGCTTTCCTATTAAGTTTTCACTTCCCTTTGTTCTTGATGTAATAAAACATTCAATACTCCCAGCTTTAAGTATTATCTTAATCTCCCTGGGTTGGTGGTTTTTGAGTATGAGGAGCATGATTGTGTTACTACAAGGCGAGGACTATATTCTCCTGGCTCAGGCTAAGGGTTTATCTGATAGACGAATACTCTGGAGATATGCTTTCAGAAATGCTCTTCTTCCCCAGGTGAGTGGTTTGGCGATTTCGCTGGCCCATATTGTCGGTGGATCAATTATTCTTGAGAAGATATTTGCCTATCCTGGTGTTGGATGGCTTTTATATAATGCTATAACTGAACTTGACTTTCCAACGATACAAGGTGGAGTGTTGGTAGTTATCCTCGCTTTAACGGCAGCCAACTTTATTTTAGATTTAATCTACCCTCTCATTGACCCAAGAATCAAGTATAAAAGAGGTTAGCAAGATGAAAAGAGGTTTGGTAGGAATTTTGATGGGTAATCGAAAATTTATTGTTGGTTTTATTATATTTATAGTCATTCTTATGGGAGCAATCATAGCTCATCAGACCATCCCTTTTAGATATTCTCGTACAGGAGCATTCCCCCCGGGGCTCCCTCCGGGGATTAAAAATATTTTAGGAACGGATTCTCTGGGAAGAGGCATCGATGTTCAACTAGCGGAGGCTGTTGTCAACTCTGTCCAGATTGGTCTGATTGCAGCCCTCATTGGAACACTTGTTGGAGCAGTTATAGGATTTACAAGTGGATATTATGGAGGGATAATAGACGCAATACTCAGGGTATTTATGGATGTGTTTTTATCGATCCCATCACTGCTCTTCTTGATATTGATAGCTTCACTAATGAGAGGTGTTACGGTGCAGGGAATGGCGTTGATTATAGCGCTGTTTGCCTGGGCCTCACCTGCGAGGCAGATTAGAGCTCAGGTGCTCAGCCTCAAAGAGAGAGCCTTTGTAGATATGGCGATGCTTTCGGGAATGTCTGAAATGGAGATCATATTCAGTGAGTTGGTACCTCACATGTTCCAATGGATGAGTGCCAACTTTGTAAACGCCACATTAGCCGCAATGCTTGCCGAGTCAGGACTCTCCATCCTGGGACTGGGTCCACAAAATGAAATGACTTTAGGAATGATGATTTATTGGGCTTTGAGCTATGCTGCGGTTTTTAGAGGAATGTGGTGGTGGTGGGGCAGTACTGTCTTCACTCTCACTTCTATTTTTATTTCACTCTATTTATTGCATTTAGGTTTTGATGAAGTAATCAATCCCAGAATGAGATCAAAAATCTGAATATAAGGAAATTCTTAGTATGACAGAGCGTAAACCAATATTAAAGGTAAAAGATCTGAAGGTTTACTATCATATTGATCGTGGATCTGTGCGAGCAGTAGATGGCGTAAGTTTCACTATGCACGAGGGAGAAAGTTTTGGGATTGTCGGTGAGTCAGGTTGTGGAAAATCAACTATGGCTATGGCTCTACTGGGTCTTGTTGTCTCACCAGGGACTATTGAAGGAGGACAAATATTCCTTAACGGCACCGACATTCTTACCCTGGATAGAGAATTAATACGTAAAATTCGCTGGAGTCAAATCTCTTTTATTCCACAGGGAGCTATGAATTCCCTCAATCCGGTGATGAGGATCGGCTCTCAGATTGCCGATGTTATTACTACTCACCAGGGTTATCAGCCGGAGAAGATTCTAAGGAAAAGAATTCAGAAGCTTCTCTCCACAGTTGGTCTGCCTCACCGGGTCTACAGAATGTATCCTCATGAACTCTCGGGAGGAATGAAACAGCGAGTTTGTATTGCTATGGCTATAACTTTGGAACCTGAGGTAATTATCGCCGATGAGCCTACCAGTGCCTTGGATGTCGTTGTACAGCGGGTGGTTATGCAAACTCTCGTGGATGTTCAGGAACGGCTTGGGGCAGCTTTGATCCTCATCGGTCACGATATGGGGCTTCAAGCCCAGGTTGTCCATCGGCAGGCAGTTATGTATGCTGGCAAGATTGCTGAAATCGGAGAAGTGAAGACAATGTACAAAAATTCCCTTCATCCTTATACCAAGCTCTTGATCAAATCACTTCCTACCTTACAGTCGCGTCATGATTTTCAGGGAATCCCAGGACTTCCTCCTTCTCTTTTCAATCCTCCAAAAGGATGTGCATTCAGTAATCGTTGTCCTTATGTTATGGAAAACTGTCGAGAAGTGATGCCGAAACTTGTGGAGGTCCAACCGAATCACCTTGTTGCCTGCCATCTTCACTCCGAGGTCATCAGGTAAAGAGAGAATTTGTAAGAAGAAAGGAAACCAGTATGAACGTTCAGAAAGAGGTACAAACTAAGATCCTGAGCCAGACTCAAGCACCATTGCTGGAGATTTGCAACCTCACCAAAGTCTTTGGCAGCGGCCTCTTACAGCGGGGTCAGAAGGCTGCCTTAGAAAATTTCTCCATGAGTATTCAAGGTAGTCCCTCGAAAATTATATCTATCGCTGGGGAGAGTGGGAGCGGAAAGACGACTCTTGCCCGACTTATCCTGGGATTTCTCATACCGACACAGGGAGAAGTCCGTTACCGGGGAAAAGATCTTAAAATGATGGATCAAAAGTCATGGAAGACCTTCCGAAGGGAGGTCCAAGCCATCTTCCAAGATCCCTATGGAGTCTATAATCCCTTTTATCCAGTGGATCGTGTATTTGAGATAGTGATTCGGAAATTCAAACTGGCGAAGAATCGACAGGAAAGCCGCCGTATCACAGAGGAAGCTCTGGTGGTCGTAGGGTTACGCCCTGACGAGATTTTGGGCAAATATCCCCACCAACTATCTGGGGGTCAGCGCCAACGGATTATGCTCTCCCGAGCTTTTCTACTTAAGCCAAAGCTCATCATAGCTGACGAGCCGGTTTCAATGATCGATGCCTCCATGCGGGCGATCATTTTAAAGATTATGATGGACCTAAAGGACAATTTTGGAATTTCCTTCATTTACATTACTCATGATCTCTCTACAGCTTTTCAGATTAGCGATGATATTATCGTTCTTTATGAAGGATTGGTGGCTGAATCAGGAGATGCAGAAATCGTTATCAAGAGTCCGAAGCACCCTTATGTCCAACTCCTGGTAGGATCTATTCCCATCCCGGATCCTGACCAACCGTGGCAAGGACGCGTAGAACTTCCACCTGAAGAGGAATTAGAGATGAATACTCTGAGAGGATGCAAGTTCTATCGCCGTTGTCCTTATAAGATGGAAATATGTCTTAAGAACCCTCCGCCATTATATAATATTGGTGCAGACCATCTTGCTGCTTGCTATTTATATAAGTGAAGAGAGATAGATGAAGATGTATTAAGTATTAGATCAAGTATCCTGCCGATTATACTTGGAGATAATGTGATCTGGTACAAGGCTAAAATCTCAGGAAAAGGTTCTAACAGTTGAAGTGGTTTTTTTAAGTTGAGTAGGAATGTCAAACTGCCGCTGTGTTGTTCATGGGCGGAATTCGAGGAGCCAAGGGGTTAGAAATTATTATGAAATTTCAAGAGAGAAGCTTTTTGGTTAAAGAAGGTTATCTAAGAAGAGGGGATCAAAAAAGGTTTTATCCCTTTGTATTTGAGGTTCCGGAAGGAATTGGAGAAATCCGGGTTAAGTTTTCATATTCTCCCCGAATTTTAAAGAATAAAGAAAAAAATTATCAAATGATAGGAGGGGCCATAGAAGAGTACGTGAAGGATTACCCTCAAAAAGAAAAGATTTCAACTTTCTTAACTCTTATTAAAGATGCTTATCCCCTTATTAAAAATGCTTATCCACTCAGGAATCTCTTGAATTTGTCATTGTATGATGCCAAAGGTAGTTTTGTGGGCAGGTGGGATCAAAATTCCGAGAGGCCTGTCAGGATAAGCAGCACTTATAGCAGCCCAGGATTTACTTCCTGCAAGATAATTCCAGGTTTCTGGAAGGTGGAAATGGAGACTCACGCTATAGTAACAGAGGAATGTAAATATAGATTAGAGATATCTTCGATCCAGCAGACAAATGGGGAGAATTTCAGTTCCTTTAAGAAAAAGTTGATCAATTCCTCAAGTTATAGAGATAACAAAGGTTGGTATAGAGGGGAATTACATGTTCATTCTCATCATAGTGATGGTAAAAATACACTACCAGAAATAATAGAAGGGACGAAAAGAGAAGGGTTGGATTTTATAGCTCTTACGGATCACAATACAGTAAGTGGGTTTAGCTCAATTCCAATGAGGGAGGATTTATTAATAATCAGGGGTATGGAACTTACTACTTACTATGGTCATGCTCTGGCTTTGGGAATAACTTCCTTTATTGATTGGCATTCTAAAGAGAGGATGAGAAATATCAATGATATCATCGATGAAGTTCATTCCCAAAAAGGGCTGTTTGCAATAGCTCACCCCTTTTGTATTGGTGACCCTGTGTGTTCTGGATGTACCTGGAAGTTAGGGAATATAGACTATCAGAAGGTGGACTTAATAGAGGTTTGGGCTGGATGTTGGAAGAACAGGAAGATTGAGAACTACAAGAGTTTCAAATTATGGGATAAATTGTTAAATCAGGGATTAAAAGTAGTTGGTATCAGTGGCAGGGATTGGCATGATGTGAATGAGCGAAAAAGCGATGGTATTCCCAAAACCTTTGTATATGCCGATTCCCTTTCAGAGGATGAAATTCTAAAAGGGCTCAGAAAAGGGCAGGTGTTTGTTAGCTCAGGACCCCAATTGTTTTTCTCGGCAGAATGTGAGGATAAGAGATATAAGTGCGGTGATGAGATAAAGCTCACAGAAAAAAAGATCGTAAGCTTTCAAATTCAGGTAGAAAATCTTAAAGAGCTCTGCCAATTACAAGTGATAAAAAATGGTCTTAGATTCCTAAGTAGGTTTCTTAAAGAAGGAAAAAGTCAAAGAATTGAGTTTTCTGATTTGCCAGAAGAGGAGAGTTGGTATAGATGTGAAATTTATACAAAGGAGGATAAAGAACTTCTGTGTTTTACCAATCCTATAAGCATTACTCCTCTTTTAAGAAAACAATAAATATTAAAGGACTGCTTACTTAAGGCAAAACCATTCCTAAGGAAGGGGCGAAACTCCTAACTAAGAGGGACTTTGGTTTGTCATTTTAAAATATTTGGTTTCAACCAATCCTATGCTTTTTCTTTAAAAGATATATAATATTTATGATATAAATTTAATTAACTAATTGAGATCATCTCAGTTTGTTTTAAAAGAGTAAAAAAGAAAGGAAAAATTAAAATGGTTGCTAATATTAATAAAAAGCCCTACAAGGCATTCATTGTACCTCATACTCATTGGGATAGAGAATGGTATCAAACATTTCAACAATTTAGAATTAGATTGATTAATCTCATAAATAATCTAATTGATATATTAGAAAAAGATAAAACATTTAGTGATTTTACCTTAGATGGTCAGACCATTGTTCTGGAGGATTATTTAGAAGTCCATCCCGAAAGGAGGGGAATTCTAAAAAAATATATCACTGAAGGCAGGATTCATGTCGGTCCCTGGTATATTCTTCCTGATGAATTTCTGGTGAGTGCAGAATCGATTGTAAGAAATTTACTCTTAGGCCATAAAATTGCCTCTGAGTTCGGCAAAGTAATGAAGATTGGTTATATACCCGATCCTTTTGGCCATATATCCCAGATGCCTCAGGTCTTAAGAGGGTTTGGAATAGATAATATTATTTTCTGGCGAGGTATAGAATACGATCAGACCCAAGGGAATGAATTTATCTGGCAGGGTCCTGATGGAACAGACCTTTTTGCTGTTCATCTACCTAAAATCGGTTATTGTAATGCTATGAGTTTACCTGAAGATGTAGACCAGGCTTACAAGCTGATAAAAGAGACAATTGAAGATTTATTATCTCGAGAGACCTCAAAATCGCTATTATTATTAAATGGCGTTGATCATCTACAAGCTCAACCCCATATCCCCCGTTTAGCAAGAGAGTTAAACAAACGCTTTAGCGATATCAAGATAAAACAAGGGAACTTAAAAGAATATATAGACTATGCTAAAGAGACTGTAAAGCCTAATCTTAATAAAGTTACCGGTGAATTCAGATCAGGTAAGGATGCTCCGATTTTACAGAGTGTATATTCTTCCCGTATGTATATCAAACAGGCCAATGAAAG
>JAHLWS010000003.1 GCA_019057795.1 Promethearchaeota archaeon
CATTAGGTATAGCGCCTGATATCGCTCCTTCAGTTTGGTCTTCCTTTCCTTTTTGTACAGCTCGACCAGATTGTCGTGATCGGGAGAGCTCCTTGTTATTTGAAGTTTTTTCATGAATTTAAAGAGAGAGAAAACCTTCTTTATAAATAAAACCACTAACATTTGTAATTCCTGTACATAATTTAGAATACATTCTGACAAAATATTTAATTATAAAAAGCTCAAATGTCTTAAAAAAACACCTTAAAGAGATAACCAATGAATTTAAAAAAGTTCAAACAGGAATAAATTTAAAAATAAGAGAGTTAATGTATTTTTGGTTTGAATTTCGTCTACCTTATAGTAAATATAACCATATAAATGACTTACAGCAAAATATTCATAATGCAGTTGATTTGATTAATACTCATGATTTAAGGGTATTTATAACAAGATTTGAAGATATTCAAAAAGAAGTTGATGATTTCGCTCTAAAAATCAGTAAAATACGAGAAAAAGGTACAAAATTCACAGTGAATAAGATTTTTGAAATTCTTCAAGCTAATTATCATCCAAAAAAATCTAAAGAACAAATCGATATCTCAACTACTTTCGTAGAATATAATGAAAGTAATGTTCTTCATTTTCAATTAATTAATATACTTGATAACTTCCTTGAGGATATCAATGGTAAAAAAATATTACATATGAATTTTAATGATAATGTAATGAAAAATGAAGGGAAACGGATTATACTCATACTCCTTAAAAGCGTAAGAAAAAAAGTTTTCAGATTAAAATTACTGAAAGATAGTTCTGACAAGTCCATAGAATTAACCTATGAAGCTATTTTGGATTTGGGAGATCATTTTAGCTTAATTGATAACCTAGAAGTAATTTTTGATTATTTAATTTCAGTTTTAGAAGCTAATTATAACCAACTTATCATAAAATCAAAAAAATTTGCTGATACAAAATTTAAAAAAGATATTATAGAGATCCTAAAAATTGACTTAAAAAACGATTATTTCCTATTTAAGTTTGAAGATTTGGATGTAAATGATATCATCTTAATTAGAATTGAAAAAAAATAAAATTTAAATTTTGATTAAACTTCCTTGTGTGTCCCTAAATAGTACTTTTGCAGATTGTACGAACTCGGTTTCTAATTTTTTATAATTTGCAATGCTCTCATTAATGATTCGATGTTTTTCCTTTAATTGTTTGACCTTTTTCTGTTTCTCGTTTATTTCTTCCCGTAGTTTTTCCCGCTCAACAATTATAGCTCCATGCTTCTCTTCGTCTTCTTTCTGAATTAATAACTTATTGACCATCTCTTGATATTCGTGTGCTTTACCTGAATTGCCAGAATTCTTGTGAGATTCCGCTTTGTTCTTGAATACTTCAATTTGATGGATGATTTTGTTTAATTTATCGCTCATTTTAATTTTCACCTAAAAAAGAAATATTTTAGTCGAGAAGTCCTGCTTTTCGCATTTCTTCTTTCATTCGCTCTTGTTTCAATCTATATTCTTTTAGCCCTTTTGGTTGCCTCATCCCTTTGCGTTGTGAATAACAAACGCCCCTTTCTCTGATTTTTTCTTTTTCTGCTGAACATCTTTTACCAAATTCAGTTGCAATAATTTTTTCGCCAATAAGTTGGTCGTAAAGAGGTTCGCACGCTTTTATAACTGTTTGCACGATTGGTTTACACAAATCTGGATTTGCTTTTACAAAATCTTTAAAAGGCTTTTTTATAGCCCCCGTTTTAGCATTATAAAAGTCGTCAATCGGTTTTCTCGTTTGCTCGCTGGCATATTTAAACGAATTTAATTGAGATTTTTTAAACGACATATTTTTTTCACATCACTTTTTTTATATTTTGATTTTTAATTTAAGATTTGTTATCCTTTTATTTAAATGTTTGTTTTCCTTATCCTTATCCTTAATTCTAATCATTTGCGACAAGTAAAAAGGAAGTGAGAAAAACTCTAACAAGTGTGATTTAGTGTCCTAAAACAAAAATAGTATTCTCAAAAATTTTTATCGGTAAATACGGAAAACCACCAAAATAAGAAATAGAAATCATAGCGATTTGATAAACTTCTAAACAATCTATATAGGTTGTTAGAAATATTATAAGTTGTATTAATACCTAAAATATTTTAACGAAAAAAATAATCATTTAAATAATGCTGAAATGGTCAAAAAATAAGAGTTTTTGAGCAAAAAAATGATAAAATTTTAACAATACAAAAATTAAAAATCTATTCTTGTGTAGATTCTTATAAAAATTTTAATAAAATTTTAATTTTAATCTTTAAAAAAATTTGAGGTGAAAAAATCTTAACTATCTCTGAAGAAAAAAAGAGAAAATAATTGAGCTATATGAAAAAGGATTAAATAAAAAAGAGATAAGCAAAATACGAGGATGTAATAACAATTTTAAAACAAACAATTGAACATTTAAAAAAAATTGTAAAATAAGTTTGTACCCCGTGAATTATAAAAAATAATTTAAATTGCATAAAAGTTGGTGAATTAAAATAATTAAAAAAAGCGTCTTTATAATAATAATATCCTTTTCTACTGTCGCTATTATTATTATTCCAATCTTTATATATAATTTTTCTGAAGAACAATATTGGCTAAATATTTACGCAATTATTATCGGGAATATCATTACAATTATTTATGTTTCAATAATATTTTATCAAAATTGGGTTATAAAATCAGACTTGAATATTGAATACAAGGATGAAAATCTATTTCACATGAAAAATAGAGATAAAAGTGGTGAATATCAAGTTTTAAGGATTTTAGTAAAAAATACTGGAAAAAAAGTTCTTCATACTTGTGAAGCAAAAGCAGAAATTTATCAACTTGAAAATAATAATGAAAAATTATTTAGAGAGCCTGCTGCAATTCTTCATTGGTCTCGATATATCATAACGATTGAAGAACAAGTTAATATAAAAGAGGAATTTAGACCAATAATTATAAATAAGGGTGATAAAGAGTTCTTAGATGTTATAAAGGCATATAATGAAAATTTTTTTTTATTCTCTGATAGATTATTTAAAAATATTGGAACGGAATACGGCAATGGATGTTATTATATTAAATTAACGATATTTTCTGAGGATCTCCATAAACCTAAAGTACAGATATTTAAAATAAAGAAGAAATGCGGATTTATGAATATTAATATTACAAAAGTTAATAGGAAGATTTGAGAGTAATTAATATATGAAGATTTTAAATCTTTACTTAAAAATAAAAATATTGAAATAAATGGTAAAACTTACGAATTAGGGTATAAAATTTCTTTCATTGGTTCTGAAATGGGGAGAAAAATTGTCAATATTAAACCTGAATTCGAGGACATTAGAAAAATAAGTAAAAATTCTGGGCTCTCTCTTAAAGAAGTTCAATTTTTCGCTCAAACAAAAATAAAACAAATTTACATGAACTAAAGTGATTTTTAATTAATAATGGTCAATTTTTTAAATGAATTAATGATAAATCATAAAAAAAAGGATTATTATGTTAAATGCCAAATAAAAAAGAACGAGAATTTCAAAGGATTCAAGAACTTGAAAGTTCTTTATTTTCCCTTTAGTATTTTTTCTGGTTAAAATAAAAGCAAACATATTTTCCAATTGAAATTTTACCATTCTCAATATTATTTAGCCATTTAGTGTCTTTTTTATTGAATTTAAATCCTTGTTTCTTAAAATTATTTTTGAGATTTATAAACCATTTTGGGAGCATATTTTCTCCAAAAAAGATATTATTTCTTTCTTTTACTCCTAAGAACTTACAAATATAAAAATTGTCATCGTCAAACCAAACAGGATATAATCCAATGTACTTTTCGGAAAAATCATAGTCAGCATCCAATTTTTTAGTTAAATTTTGAATTACTGAAGAATAATTGTTGAACTCTTTTACAGTTTCCAAGAATTGTATTATTTTTAGAAAACTTTTAGAAAAAAACTTAATAAACCAGAATGGAAATAAAAATGGTTTTATAATATCCCAAAATCGAGCTGAAGAAATCGATTCAAACGATTGTATCTGGTTTTCTTTATTTCTCATTGTTCCAGTAAACTTAAATAAAAAAAGAAAAAATCTAAATATCAACCACTTTTCCAAAAGTTCAAATATATGAGGAACATAATCTTGTTGAGTAAAAGACCTTTCAAAAAACCTTGAGTATTCATTCTTTTTATCTCTAATATAAGGCTGTGTAAAATTAGACTTTTTATAGGGTTTATGAAGTAGTGGTATTCCAACGCTAAAGTAATCTTTCTTTCTATCGAATCTTCGAGGTATAAATATACTAATATCTCTTGGATAATTTGTGAAATTGAAATTAAATTTAACTTTAGCCTTTAATCCCAAATCATCCAATTTAATATTAGATTGTGCAGATAATATATTGGAATACAATAATAAGATAAATCTTTCTGTATTATAACTTGAGCTATTCATATATAGATATCTTATACAATTCTTTTAATTAAAATATGGAATATTAAGTTTTTAAATAGAATCTTATAGTTCTATATTATAACTTATCAATTTTTAATATCTCGCTGCTCTGCATACAAAATAAATATAATTCGATAAATTATTCTCAATAACTCGGCATAAAATTCGTTTACATCAAGTTCAGGTTGATTTTACAAATGAATGATAAATTATAAAGTTATAATAAAACGGCTGTAGTATAATGGTTGGTTTGATGGATTTTAATGTTTCAATCTATTTCTAGTTAAAATAAAACCATTTCTCATTGGTCCTAGAAAACAACTGTTAGTAGTTTCAATCTATTTCTAGTTAAAATAAAACCTGAAGAACAGGTTAAAACATGTGCAGAACATTGGATGTTTCAATCTATTTCTAGTTAAAATAAAACTCGCAAGAAGATGGCGCTTAAAGCGAGGTTACAAGCGTTTCAATCTATTTCTAGTTAAAATAAAACTAAAAAACTAAAACAAGTTCTTGATGTTGTTGGAATGTTTCAATCTATTTCTAGTTAAAATAAAACTTAACGGTGGAATGGACATGCAGTTTAACGTCAACATGTTTCAATCTATTTCTAGTTAAAATAAAACTTTAGATGTTATCGCCAATTTCGTGGGGTATCCAGTGTTTCAATCTATTTCTAGTTAAAATAAAACGGAATTTTGAGTAACTATGATAATTTGAAATTCTTGGTTTCAATCTATTTCTAGTTAAAATAAAACAATTAATTGGGATGGAACATATTTTTGGGTAATAGGGTTTCAATCTATTTCTAGTTAAAATAAAACGAGAGTCTGTCTGGGGAGATGGAACATATCTCTACACGTTTCAATCTATTTCTAGTTTTTATGATTATCTAATTACTTTTTCATATAATATTAGGATTTTCAGTTTTTTAAGGATTGCTATGAAATCGTGAGAATGAATAACCGTGTTAATGTAACACAATCTCCTAAGTTTCAACCTATTTATAGTTAAAATAAAACATTAAAATTGGGCAAATGACACAGAAGGCAACGTGTTTCAATCTATTTCTAGTTAAAATAAAACCATGGATATGATCGACGAATATAGAGCCGTTGTAAAGTTTCAATCTATTTATAGTTAAAATAAAACTGATACATCTGGTAACTCTGCTTCAGACACAGTGATTGTGTTTCAATCTATTTCTAGTTAAAGTAAAACATTGAAGTTCGCGAGCACACGGGCTAAGACTTTAGCACGTTTCAATCTATTTCTAGTTAAAATAAAACCACTCACAAACTTTCTTTGAAACAGGAACCGTTGAGTTTCAATCTATTTCTAGTTAAAATAAAACTTGTATGTGTTTACCATGCACCTTCTAATGTTTCAGTGTTTCAATCTATTTCTAGTTAAAATAAAACTTCTGGAAGCTGGGTCTCTGGAGGTAATATTAGTGTGTTTCAATCTATTTCTAGTTAAAATAAAATAGGTACTGTAGTCCTCAAAAATTGCGTTTTTATTCGGTTGTTACCGTCACCTCTATCGATCACGGTCGAAGCTTAACTCATTTATAAATGTGATGTCTACCTATTTAAACATTTCCATTCTTCTTTTCACTAAGAGTCTATTTACACCAACACATTCTAATCCATTTTACATTAAGTCTTTTAGTTATTATTAAAATATGTTTATTTAACCCTTTTTAATATACCTAATTTGTATTTTAATTTTTTAATATCTTTCAAACTCAAGACAATGCCTTCTGGTTGTCTATCTTTAAGAGAAAACACTAACGCGGTTTCTCCAACTTTCATTTGTATTTCGATTCTATTGACTTTAATCGGATAATTTAAAAGTTTCGACATTAATTTTGCGGTTGAAGCGTGTCCTACGGCCGAAATTGCGTGAGATAGATCTAAGTTGCTTGTTTTATAAGAATATAAACAGTACTCATATACGCCCCAATTCGTTAAAATTGGAGCGTTCAAAATATAATCTATTTTAAGAACTTGTGATTTTTGTTCTGTCATTTACATCTCCTTCTCCTAAGTTTTGAATGATTTCTTATCTTTTACCCTCCAGGTAAAAAAAATATTGAATTTAATATGATAATAAAAATTAAGATATTTAAACTTTCTCATAAATTGATGAGATTCTAGACTTTTTGGATTATACAACTATTATAGATTTATACCCGTGATGTAATTTAACTGAGTTTTTTTTGTTTTGTTTTTTTTTACATAACTTTAAATAGTCTCATTATTGTATGAGAGATATATTTTAGCAATTCTTAAGTGATTAATAAAGTATGAAATAAAACTATTTAAGGTTTTTGACCATTATGAGATAATGAGATTTATATTAAAATGAATTGATATAAAACTTTTAAAAATGATAGAGAAAAGAGCAATTGAAAAAAGTTTTGAGGATAAAAATAGAGAAAAAATTATTTTAATGTTTCTTGAAGACGATAGCAAAGAAATTTACGAATTCAATGAAATTAGTAGTTATCTTATTAATAAAAACATGTCAAAACGCGCGGATCATCATCTTAAAAGATTAGTAAAAGATGGTATGCTAGAAAAAACGGAAAGAGG
>JAHLWS010000004.1 GCA_019057795.1 Promethearchaeota archaeon
AAATACCTCAGGGATATCGTTGTCAAACTCGTCTGGCTCGCTAAATGTTTCGGGGATGTCGTCGTCAAACTCGTCTGGCTCGTCAGATTCGCTTGTAAGTTCCGGTGGCTCTTCTAAAAACTCATCATTCCCAGATTCATCATCAAACTCATCCCCTATCTCATCCATAAAAATTTACCCTCTTTTTTTAAGTCTTACTTTATGCATCAACATAATCTAACCATTAATGCATTACTTGTATTTAAAGAAAAAAGACAAGATTGTCTAATTTTTATAGAAATATTCTTGTTAAAAGTTCTTTTCTCAACTATTTTTTTTTTTGAAAACTTTAGAATTGAGATAAAATAAAATTTTAAATACAAATCAATTAAAAAGGCTAAATAAATTACATTTAATTTTTTTACCGAAGAATGGAATATTGTTTATGACATTATTGAAATTTGCGGGAAAGTACTTATGGTCGAATTATCTAATAAATTTCTTAAAATGTGCTTTGAATTAGAAGGAATTACCAATATCCCGAAACTCAACTTAAAAATCAATAATAATTTTTCTTTTAAAAATTCCTGAAAAAATAAGCTTGAAACCGCCCTCCCCTGGGTTGTGGGTTGGACAGACCGATGAAGGAGAGATTGGATTATTATACGAGACCATAGACGAAATTCTTTATAGAATTGATTATAACTTAGGTTTTAATGGATTAAATAAAGAGGATATAGAAAAAGTAAGAAAAATGAGGAAGATTGCGGAACATAAATTAAAAATGCCACCTATGTATGAGATAAAATAAAATAATTTTTAAAACAAATTACAAAGTTGAAATTAACGATCTGATTTTATTAATTCGAGAAGAAATTGTATTAAGTTGATTTTTCAAGTTATTATTTTTATTTTTGAAGTCTAATTCTGATATTGAACCCTTATTGTAATCTGTCTCTAAATTCTTAAAATTTCTTTCCAATGAATAACGCTTGCCTTCAAGGGCTATCAACTCTTGATATAAAGTATCTTTATCATTGGATAAGCTATCTAGACTTGGAGTAGAAATATCTGGCTCATCACTAACATTTACATCGTTAAAATTGATAAATGGTGTTACATTGGACCCTTGAACGTTGTTATCCTTCTTTTTTTTCTTATCGTCTCTCTTTTTTTCTTCTATTACGACTTGTTTTTTAGTTGAACTAATGATTTCTTGAGGTTTACTTGAACTTTTATTTCCCATCGAAGAAAATACATTAAAGAGATCAGAACCACTTGATATTATTGATTCTCTTTCAATTTCTTCAATTCGTACAGATGATATTTTAGGTTTCTCTGTTAGAAAAGGCGTAGATTTAGAAAATTTTGGAGAAGTCGCTTTTCTTGACTCTTCAGTTATTATCGGCGTAATTTTCCGTTTCTCAGTTATTATCGGAATATCATTTGATTCTTCAATGATAAACGGGTGAAATTCTGACACTTTTTCGTGAGGAGGAGTTAACTCTTGTTTTTCAGCTTTCGAAGCGACTTCTTCTGGTTTTATAGGAATTGGTGTTAGTTTTTCCTTAGCAGGTTCTATCCTCTCTCTAACACGATTCACTTCAACGGGTTTAAGCTTAGGTTGTTCTTTGGGCACTAATGTTTTTGGGATAGGTTGACTTGTAGTTAGAGGAGGTTTTATTAGCGTTTTAAGAACGGGTATTTTAATTTTTGGTGGAGCTAATTTCACATGTTTTTTAGGAACAATTGTTTGGACTTTACGCCTTTGTTTCATAAATTTAAGAGATTCGTCTTTCTTTTCCAATTCTTTCTTGAGAGCGTCTACTGTTACTTTTAAATTCTCAATTTCTCCTTTAAATTGTTCTGATGCTCTGTTAAATATGTCAGTTAGATCAATTTCAGGTTCGGCACTTTTAGGTTTAACATCTGGTTTTTCGAAATCTTTTTGACCTTCTTCTTTAGAAATCTTCGCACTCTCGGGAATTTTTAACATTTTCTTTACATCATTTGGAAGAGTTGTCTCTGAAAACCAAAGATCAAGCGTGTCCCATTCTTCCAAATTTTTGAGAATGAACTCAATAATATCTTTTTGCTCAGAAACTGTACTTAAATTCTTTAACCTATTAAAGTGATTAATAAGTTTGCCTTTTGCTTCAATCTCATCATCTGGAGATGGTTCACCCTCAGTAAGAAACAAGTAGATTTCCTTAACTTCTTGAAGTGTTGATTGAAAACTTTCTTCGGTGGTCATAAAAGATATTACTTCAATTTGATTTTTTATAATAGCTAAAGCTTGATATTTTAATAATAAAAAAACAATTCACTAATTTATTTTTTTGTATTATAATTAGTTTAAAGATTTTTAAAACAAAAGCAGAAAAATCTTAAAATAATAAGAAACACCTATAACTTCCTAATTATGAGAAATGGAAAGAGTGGCTTAGGATAAATGGACCATCTTTAGATTTACGATTTTAAGGGATATTGTGGTTCCTATTCATCAATTTAATTTTCTTTCTTTCCTTTCCAGATATCTATTTATGAACCAGCTAATCGATACCATCCAAGTAATAGAAAATACTAATCCAAATGATATTGAGAAAATAAGACCCTCTAGTAGATCTCTTTCTAATATTAAATCGAAAATCAACCCAGTAATGATAGCAGTTGGTAAACCTACTAATCCAACCATCTTAACTTTTTTATTATTTTTCATTTCCTAACCTCCTTTATTTTATGTTATATATTTTTAATATTTTAAATTAGTAATTATAAGGGATCCAATCTCTCTTTTTGCCTATTCTATACATGACATAGGCTGCAATTCCACATGAGGTTGGTAGAAGTAGGAGTAAAATTCTACCTCTTAGCACTGCATCACCAATCAAAATTCGTAAGGGTGCCCAAGGAGCTTGAATAAGTACATAACCAATAATAAACCACATGATACCACCGAAACCAAATCCACCACATCCAACCAACATAATTTTAGAAAAAATCCTTTGGTGTATTGATTTTCTACCATAATATGCTATACTTATCATTAAAGGAAAAAAAATTGTAAAAAAAAGCGCTAGTATCAAATCAATAATCCCGATAAAAAATAACAGCCATAGCGTGAATGTATTGCATATACAATATCCAATACTAACCCAAACCCAATTTTTCTTATAGTTCTTCCAAAAACTCTTAAGTTTTTCTTTCTTATTCCTTTCTTTCATATTATTTTCCTTTTCATTCATATAATCAGCTCCTTATGACCATAACACTAGCAACAACCAAAAATTTGACAAGTAGTATAAGTACTTCCAGTGATATGGTAATATTCTAATATAGCTACATGTAAGGTCTAAAGTCTCTTTTTTTACCCCATTTATAGAAGATGTATCCTGCAACAACATAAGATGGCACTATTGTCAGAATAAATATTATTATTCTTAATATACCTTGGGGTTCATAAAATGGAGACCAAGTCGCACCAATAAGGATAAAGCTTATTAAACCCCATATCGGCCAACCTAACGCCAGACCACCCCCTATTATAAATATGAACTTATAAATGTTTCTCTGATGTGTCGATTTTCTGATATAATAGACAGAAATCAATACTGATGGTGTTATAAATGTATATAATATTGTTCCTATTAATGATAAATATCCTCTAAAGTATTCTATCCATAAAATTATCAATGCACCAATATAAATTCCAATAGCTAATAATGACCAATGCTGTTTAGATTCATACCATTTTATTTTAAGCTTATTCTTCACACTCATTAATTAGTAAGATTCAAAGTAAGTTAATAAATGTTGTTATAACTTCTCTCTGAATCAGTTATCTATTCAATTTAGGATATGTGGTACAGAAGTCCTTAGAATTTTAGAATTTTTATCTTTATTATTTTAGTCTTTTTTAGCAATACCAATATATTATATTTGTCTTCGTTTGAATAATAAAGAACCAAGAAGAAAAAATATAATGGTATATAATGATAATGCAAATAATGCTCCTTGCATGGTTGGAGTTAACCACGATCTAAATATAAAAGTTCCTTCAAACTGAAAATCCACATACCTTTGCATTGTAAAAAAATCTGCTCGTAAAATGTAAGTAATAATAGATCTAACGTAATTTAATGAATAAATTGGTTCTATTTTTGGCGCTGCAAACATAAAAAAAGTATCAATTATACCGATTCCAAAAAGAAGGAGTATAAGCGTAATTGTAGTAGTTAATGTTGCAGATTTCATAAATGAACTAAAAAAAGAAACCACACTACTTAAAGCAAGAATATACAATACAGTAAATCCAAAACTAAGAAGTAGTTTATCTAACAACGGATCTCCATAAATATAATAAGCAAATAGAGCAGAAATAAAATAGTTAATACTCACTATTCCAATAACTAATGTAAGATTTCCCAAATATTTTCCTGTTATTAATTTATATTTATTTATTTTAGGAAAAACTATGATTCCTGTTTTGTCCGTAAATTCAGAACATATTATTCCTGAAAAAAAGAGACAAACAGCAATGATAATTACTAAAGAATTGGATAATCCACCCTGATAAAAATCTGCTTGAGTAGAAGGCATTTGATAGGTAGGAAATAAAATATATGGTAAAAATGAACTTATTATTAACAAGAGAATAGTAACAATTGAAAAAATTATAAATTTTTTTACATGTAACCTAATTTCAAACAAATAGATATCGAATACAGGCTTTGAATTGAAGTAGAGATTTCTTAATTGTTCCATTTATTATTCCCTCACTAAATTGATTTTTATTTTTTTTTTGTTATCATCACTTATTATTTGGGAATAGATCCTTTCTAAAGAAGAGGTTTTTGGTTTTGAAAATGAGATTATTGTAAAGTCTGATTTAAAGTCATTGAATAAAATATTTAATATATCTCCCCGAGCTTTTTTCACTCCATTATAAAAAATTGTAAAACTATTTTCTTGAGGCTTATATTTAATAGGAATTTTAGAGATGGAAGGATCTAACTCTTTATCCAGATAAGGTTCTAAGTTTTGAGTGAGCCTTTTGATTAGTGAACCTAACATTTCTGCGGGAATTGGATTAAGAACTTCAAAATTTAATTCTATTGATTTTAAATTTTTCTCCAAGTTATCTATTGTATCAAAATTTATGATTGAGCCTTGATTAATTAATGCAACTTTATCACAAACTTCCGAGATTTCATATAATAAATGAGATGCGACAAAAATAGTCTTTCCTTGCTGTTTGAGAAATCTAATATAATTTCGTATGTCAATACGAGCATTGGGATCTAATCCTGTTTGAGGTTCATCTAAAAACAGAATTTCAGGATCATGAATAACTGCTTGAATAAAACCTAGTTTTTGTAACATCCCTTTAGAAAAAGTTTTAACTTTCTTATCTTTCCAGTCAATTAGATTAAATGTGGTTAAAAGCTCATCTATTCTTTGGTTAATTTTTTCTTTTGGATAATGTTTTATTTTTGCAAATAATTTTAGTAATCTATAAGGTGTTGCATTATAAAATTGAGGAATATCAATAAAAAAACCTGTTTGAACTAATTCTTTAGAATTTTTATTAATATCTTGCAATTCCCCCTGAATATTCCTTAGTAAAATCTTTCCTGAATTGGGTCTTAATAGTTTTGCAATTAGCTTAAGTGTCGTGGTTTTCCCAGCTCCATTTGGACCTATTAATCCAACAACTTCACCATTTTGAACTTCCAAATTAATATTATCAAGTGCTAAGAAAGAGCCATATTTCTTACTAATGTTTTCCAATTTGATAACGGTTTTTGTCATGAGCTTTTCCTAAAGAGATACAACAACATAAAGGTATAACTAATATTAAATAGAGAAGGAAAAATTATTATTTCCATTTTTTTTAAGCTTATTTTTCACACTCCCTAATTAGTAAGATTCAAAATGAGTTAATAAACATTGTGTACTAACCTAAACATTTTGTTTATTTTTAACCGCTCATCTCGTATATTAATTAATTGAACTATCTCACGGAAATCAAGTGTCATAATCAAATTGGGAGTTTTCAAGATGGTGAAGAATATAGTTTCTGGAACATCTTAATTGAATTTAGAGGAGATTTTTGGTTTCTCAGATTTCTTTAAAGAATTTACCAGATCTAAAGTTTTTTTTAGATTCAATTCCCGGCAAGAGGTATATTTCTGAAATGATATCAAAAGTTTAAAACATATATTTAGGAATATTTGAAAAAATTTCTCAATTTTTGTTAGTTTTAAACACTAGTAATTCTATTATTTTCATAAGAAATTGTGCTGAACTTGAGATTCAGATTTCTTAAAGTATTAATTTATATATAAGATGAAAATGTTTTTATACGAAAATGTCATATAAATATCTGAATATGTCAAAATTATCAGATACAAAAAATTACTTCTTTTTTTGAGTTCTATTTTTCATAATAATAACACTAAATTTTTTTCTAAAAGAAATAGGTGATGTAATTTAACACGATAAATCTAAGAAAAAGGATAAAAAATTTTAACGATAAATTTAACACAAAGAAGGGTTATATTCTGGCAGGAATCCATGTTGGTTTCTTTATGTGGCTATTAGGCAGTTTAACCTCAATTTATCGGGGACAAAATATAACTTCAGCTCTTCTTAGCAATGTAAAATTGGGTATACCCCCGTGTATTACTATGTATCTGGCTGCAATTTGCAGAGAATGGCTTAAGAACGACAAAAAAACGAAGGAGTTATCTACGAATGACAAACATAATAAGCAAAATTAAAGGAGAGAAAAAATGAGCGAAGACGATTGTTCAAATAAGGATTGTAATAATAAGACCATAACCAATAAAACATCAATAACAATAGAGAAAAATACTTTATTTAATCTAAAGATTACAAAAGCAAAACTGGAGAAATAAAATAAGAAAATATATACATGGGACAATTTTTTTGAAGAAATGTCAAAAATAATAAATAATATTTAATCTTCTCTTTTTTTTAGATTTAGAATAGGTTAAAAATAAAATGCTAAGAAAGAAAACTAAAAAAGCTTTTATTATTTCACTTTCTGTTGTTCTTTCAATCTCCATTATTCTTATTATTAACAATTTTATAATATTTAGTCGAATTTATTATAGAGTATATTATGAAATAAATCTCCCAAATTCTAATGAAATAATAGAAAAAGCTGAAAACTTTGATTATCTAAAGTACCTTAAAATGCATGACCCTTATGGGGAAATTCAAAATTTAAGCAAGTTTAACATTAATTATATCGATAGAGAATTTATTGATTTTTTAAAAGGAAAAATTAATAGAGATAACAAAAGATTTCATTTGTGGCCTTCTTATTACCATAATTTTATTTATACTTTTAATGCAACAGAGGAATCAAAACTATTTTTCTCATATAATAATAATACAATATTTAATGCAACTTATGAAACCCAAAAGCCAATTTTTATCGTTCCTCCCCCTATATGGTTTAATTTCATTGGAAGTTGGTTCATTAATTTCACCCAAGTACCTCATGTAGTTAATCAATCATCTACTATTTTATTGAATAATACGATTTTGGTAAAAATGATTCTAAAATACGATTATCTCTTTGGAAATGTTGGAGGAGAATTTTATCAAATAGAGCAGTATGTCATTCTCAATTCCAATCTTCAAGTTATATTCATTTTTGTGCCAGCAACACAATTAATAGTGGCTTAACTATAATCATAAAATATTAAATAAACAATAAAGTGCAATGAGTAGAAAGATAAAGTAGCAAGAATTTATTATCCTCTTTTTTCAATAACAAGCATAATTCTCTTACTTGTTCGATTTCCGAAAACCATAATATATTCCGCAGAGGTCAAACTTTTTTTTTTATTTCCTAATTATTTTAAATTTCTTCAAACAAAAGAAAATCATCACCATAATATTTATTAGGTTGCGAAGAAGAATATTAAGCAAAGCATCACCATGAGATTAAGATTATGCTCAAAGGGCGAAGAACTAAAGTTGTTATTTTAATTATCACGGGGTTGCTAATTCTTTCTGTATCAAACATTTTACTTTATAAATTAAGAGAGAAATCTGATGAGCAAGAAAATTATCCAGATCGCTTCAATTCTAACCTATTAATGGCAAGTTTATGGACATCGAATTCAATTACGGGGGTATCATATGAAGATTTTGATCCGTTCAATATGGAATGCAGTACTTTTAATAATTTGGATTTAGAAATTAACCGAAAAATTACAATCTCTCTTATAGTTTTAATTGGAACCTCCGTAGGGGTTCAATTATTCGATTTAATTAAGAATGAGCATCAGAAAAAAGTTCAGCGTAAGGGAGTCGCCTCAAATTCCATCTTATTGGATTTATCGATTGAGGAGTCTCAAGTTTTAGCTCTCGTTGAGGAATTTCTAAATAAAAATAGAGTATGTTATAAACCTGATTTGGTTTCTTTCATCAAAAACAGAAATTTTCAAGAGGATAATGGGTTGAATCATAATGGTATTAAGCATATACTCGATTCATTGACAGCAAAACATATGATTGCAGAAGGATCAAAGATTACAAGAAACACAATTTTATCCAATTTAAACCGTAGTAGTATTTACGAGGAGATAAAGAATAATCCCGGAATGTATTTAAACAAATTATCAAAATATCTGGGATTAAGTATCTTTCTAACAAATTGGCATCTAAATATTTTACTGAGATTTAATATGATAAGAAAACAAGAGTTTAATAACCAAATCGCATATTTTGACTCGGAATTGCCCTCGGAAAATGACTATATATTACAAGTCATTTCAAGAGTAAAATGTAGCGAACTAATCGAATATTTGAAATTAAATTCGAAAGGTTGCACAAAATCCCACATTGCTAAAACCCTCAGAATGCATCACACGACCGTGAATAAATATCTTGAGATTTTGATTGATGGTCAGTTAGTGAATCTTAGAATCCTTGACAAGAAAAACCTTTATTGCTTAAATACTGAAAAATTAGATAAATTAAACTGTCTTCATTGAATTTTCATAAGATTTCCTATTTTATCTCCTCTTAGTGTCACTTTTTTTATTGATGGCTTTAAATTAGATGTTAAGAGGTAATTATTTAATGGAGAATTAAAAGATTAAAAAAAAATAAAAAAAAATGTCACTAACTTTCGGATATTTCCAATACCATCCAGATATGATCTTTTCTTTATTATTTGTGTTTATTGAGGCTATTGTGCTCATCCTCTTGAATATAATGTTACTCCGGTCGGGAAGAGCTGAAGAAGGAAGGCAGAAACAGAAAATCTTGGTTAGTCTCAGTATTACCAATATTGTGTTTATTTTGCTTCAATTTGCTATTCCATCTGTCGTGGCTACTGGTGAACCTTTAACAGAAATTGAGATAACTATCTTTAGATTATATGTGCTTTTAACGGGTTTGCTTGTAAGAATTCCCTTCTTCATAACGTATGGGATTATGATGTATTGGTATGGAAAGGTAAACAGAGATTTACTTAGTAAAAATTACATGGTTTCAGCTTGGATTTTGTTGGTGTGCAATGGCTTTTTTGTGATTAATTTCATTTTTGCTTTCATTGCCGCTTTAACTTCCTCTCAATTAGCTTTTATCGATATCCAAGGAGTGCTAAGAGTCATTTTTCTACTGGTGTATCTAGTAGGATGGGTATTTTTAGCTCTTCATGGAAAAATAGCTGGTAACAACAATTTCATCTATGCAGGGATTTTAGGGTGCATTATGGTCTTTTTTATGTGGTTATCTTACACAACTCTTATTATTACTCTAATTATTTAACCCCTTTTTTTTCCTTTTTGTTAGGAAAACACGCCCAACACCACACTTTTCAGCTCAACTCACACCTCAAGGCACCCAACACCGCACATCTATACAAAAGAAAGAAGCCTTAAAGGATAAAACATTGCAAACAAATAGCAGAGTAGTACATGGACACACAAAACCACCGAAACTCAAGCAAGCCACACTCCACCACCAACCACCAAAACAAGCCCAAAAATCACTAAAACTAGCGAATCATACGCCCCAATTATAAAAACTACATTTATCAGATAAAAAGCCTCACGGGGAACGAATGACTAAAGACCAAATATATTGTAAATATCAAAGATGTTATGTTGCTAATTTGGGAATATATTGAATTATAAAATATGCCTATAATGGTGAAACATCAGTTGGAAAAGGAAAAAAGAAGTGGATTGATTCTATTTATTATTGGTACAATTATATTAATTTCTGCTATTATATGGGCTATATTCCGGTCATTAGACTTAGGAATATACGTATTAGCAATGGGTTATCCAACAATATATTTTATTGCTTTTGGATTGTTTCTTTTTATCATCGGTATTTATACCTTATTAAGCAATCCCAGAAACAAAGGACTATTATTATTAATTATCGGGTCATTATTAACTAGTGTGGGTTCATATTATACTATAAATATATTCTTAAATTTTGAGATATTCAAATCTGAACCACAAATAATTGTTTATGTAATAATACCGATAATTATCGGAATCATAATAATCTTATTTGGAATTAAACTAGTCAGGATGGAAATTAATCACAATTTAGTATGATTTATTATTTTATCTTTTTGAATAATCCATAACTTTAATTTAGTAATATAACCACTTCAGAGTTTCTGGAATTAGGATAATGTAAAAAAGAAAACTTTCTAGAATCAATTCTATGATGACGATTATGAGAATGATGACTAAGGATTCTTGCGAATTATGTTTGTATACAAAATTAAAAATCTTAACACCGAGAAAGATATTAATAATGAATGTTACGATTACGAGTAAAATCGGATAAAAAATATAATATTGATAAAAGGGGTCAAGAACTAGATCAAGAATGAGATTCATAATAATCAATATGAGAAATATTACTGTTCTCCAACAAAGAATAAAGTATAAAGAGATTCTAAATCGATAGACCCACCCCTTTTTCCTTTCATACCAATTGATAAGGATTATCCCGATTATAATGATGATGATATAGCGTATAAGCTCAGTGATTATTTCCATAATAGTCTTACCTTTTTTCTTGCACCATCTTAGAATAATTTCATCTATTCATTAACGAGATTTAATTGAAGGAAGGGTTTTTTTTATTGTATATACAATCACAATTAAAATAAGGCAAATAATGACAGTCATAGCTGGAAAGCTAAATAACATATATGAGTAAAGGGGGTCAGAGAGTTGTAAAAATGCTTGAGCACTCATGTTCATTACTAACAGCTGATAAATGAATAAACCAACCAATCCACTACTGACCGAAAGTAGTATGATTGAATTTATCTTAGATAAGTGAAACCCAAACCAATTAGTTTTAAATTCCCTAGAGTTTTCAATATTTTTGATAATATTATCAAAACGATGATTTCTTAATATTTTTCCAATTGGATAATAGCAGAAAAGTATAATCAGGATTAATATAATGTCAAACAAATTAGGGCCAAATAGTGTAAAACCAGGAGCACCTCCAAATAAAAAAATAAAAGATAGATAAGTATAAGTGAAAAAAATAATGTAGAGAAGTGCTAACGATAATAAAATTATTGCTCTATGAGGAGTTAATTTTACTTGAAACCACGAAAGCTCATCAGAAGTTTTCATTTCTTTATGATTTTGTTCTTTAAGAAAAAAACTAGAGATCATGAGAGCTAAACAAATACAAAAAAAACTTATCGTTTTAATAAGATCTTCATTTTGGTATGGATTCGGAGCATTGGAAGATATTCCTAAAAGAGATGATATTTCATAATTGAATAGTGCAAGGTGACAAAAGATCCTAGCTGAAAGGAGAATAAGCACCACAAAAGAAACGATGAAAATAAGAAGACTATAATTCTTAGTTATTTTTTTTAAAGGATTCATGGGTTTGCCTCTTCGCACTATAAATAGACTGTAAAGACAAAGCAAAAAGAATGTTGCCTTTATTGCAAGTGGAACGTTGTTTAACAAAATTTCATGCGATGTTGCTCGATTTGAGCCCTCTGGAATCCAACAAAGCGAATCCAACAACCCAAAGTCGTATATTGAATGAGATAAAAGAGATACTAAAAAAAGTTCTACTATGAAGAATATCCCTACTAATGATGCACTAAATATAAATAACGACTGACCATGAGATATTTTTAATCCAAGCCAGTTCACAATTCTTTCTTGGTGAATTGTTTTTCTTTTTATCTTGCGCTCAGTATTTTTGTGCCTTAAAATTTTTCTTAAAGCATAGATGCTAAGGATAAGAAATATAGTAGATTTAATTAACCTTATAAGAATTGGGAAAAAATTGTAGATTAGATAATCTTCAGGACGGTGATATGGTTCCAACAAATAATTAGGAAGAGTGGAGAATAGGAAATTAAATAAATTGAGGAAAATGTCTCCGGCTAAAGTAAAGGGGAGTAAAAAAATCCCTATTAGGGATAAAATCAAAAATAAACTGGTTTGCGAACGATTTAGTTCAAATCCGAACAGGGTTATTCGAGAGATGCTCAAACCTGATTCGTGGGTTTTTTTAACTTCCAAATTGATCATTCCTTATTTTTTAATGCTTAAATAATTGATTAATTTAAAAAGATTCGGTACTGATTGTAGCTATATATAACATAATTATTGTCTTTAAAGACATGAAATTTGTCCAAATACATATAAATATCATTTATCATATAAGTTTTTTATTCTAATTAGAATGGTTTCTTTACATTTTTTTTTAAGTATTGAAAAGTCGTTATTACGCTGATTAAGAGCACGAGTCCTATTATTGAAAACATGAAAAATAAGTTATATCCCGAGATTATTAATTCCGGAGCTTTGATATTGTCTCGATCAAATAAATAAATATAATGTCTCCCTCCAGCTATGATATATTTGCCATCTGTTGACATATCTAAGCTATAATCTTTGCTTGAGGCAAAAATCCCATCCAATCTATATCTCCATATGGGTATTGAACTATTTCTATTAAATAGATAAAGAAAATGATCAGCACTCTGTGCGACAATATAGTCCCCATTGTAAGAAATAGCAACTGATGTAATTTCACCTTTTGTTGAGTAAATCCATTCGGGTGTTGGACTGGATCGATTAAAAAAGTATACATTATAATCCATGTAATCACCACCTACGACAATATAATTTCCGTCTTTAGACAATTTAACAGAACCTACATAATCAGGAGTATCATAAGTCCACAATGGAATTGAACTGTTTTTCCTAAAAAAATACACTTTATCACCCCCCGATGCTATATAATTACCATCTGCAGATATAGATAAAGATGAGCTCCCATATCCTGACAAAGTATAACTCCATTCAGGTGAAATATTGGATGTATTAAAAAAATATAGCTTTGCAGCATTATCCGTAACTGCCATATATCTACCAGTTGAAGAGAGTGCCACTCTAAGCGTTAATCCCGTAGTAGGGAATTCTAAAATTGAAGAAGGTTCTGTATTGTTTAAAAGAAAAACTTTTTTACTTATACCACTTGCAGCGGCGACTAAATGTCCATCATCAGTAATCCCTACATCATAAATCCAACTCCCTGTATAATAAATCCATTGGGGTGTAGAATTTGAATTATTAAAACTATAAACCGTTGCTTCGGAGTAACCACCACCTGCAACAATGTAAGATCCATTTGCTGAAATTGCTACCGAATAAAAGCTATTTGTTATTGAGTAATTCCACAATGGGCTCTTTGTATTAGAGATTGAATTATCAAATAAATACAATTTCCCATTTTCGGGCAAGTTAATATTGCTTACTTGATTATCACAGATAGCTGTAATATAGGACCCTTCTGAAGAAATTGCTACTCCTGAAACGTATTGTTTTCCTGCTGAGTAGGACCATAATGGAGTTGTTGAAGGATCTGAATATATAAAAGCAGAACTTTCCCTAATAAAAAAAGAATTCCCTATAATCATAAATGTTAATAAAAGTAAAAAATGAACCTTAAGTCGTTTTGAATTCATTTTAAATATTAAATTATATAAAATTTTTTTAAAACTTCAATAATTCCTAATTAATTAATACTCAATAAAAAGATTCAGTACTAATTGTTGTCATACAAAACAACATATATGTCTTATAAGACGTAAACATTGTTTAATAAAAATAAATACTTAAACTCATAAAAATTAAGTATAGAAGGTTTTAATAATCAGCATACTCTGTTCTATACTTAGGATGAATTCTATTACTGATTTTTTCGAAAAATACCATTTGGATAGTTTTGATGAAGCGCTAAAACTAAGAGGCAACGATAAAATAACCTTTTTTAATGATCTAATTTCTCTATTAAGCTCAGTTTGCAGGATTTTTGATAAATTAACAACAGTATTTTCCCTTAGGGGCGGGCAAGTATTAATGAGCCTAGCAAAATTACAGGATTATGAAGATATTATATCCAAAACTGACATAATGAACTGTTTAAATATCAATCGGCGCGAAAAATTGATCCATGCTTTTGATGTTTTACTAGAGCAGAATTACATTAAGATCAAGAAAAAAACTAGTAAATTTCACATGGTTAAATTGAATGAACAAGATAATCCCGATTTTACATTATTTCGGGAAATCGTTCAAAGATTTTGGACTTCACCTCAAGAGGAAAAAGATAAAGCAAAATCATGGAGTGAAATAGAATGAAGAGTCAGAACCGAAAAATATTAGAAATTAATTTTGAGAATAAAGAAAATACAACTCAGTTTTTTACCTTGATTAAAACTGAATATTTAAAAAAATTATATCAAACATATTTTTGGTTAATTTTACTGGTTATGATGTATGTAGTGTATCAGTTATTCACGACTCCCTTTAATCAAACCATTACAATATTCATTGCGGATTATGTCATTATTTGTGTACTTTTTTCTTTCTATTTATTAATCCACTTTTTCAATTTAACCTATGCCAGATTCTCGCCTACAATAATAAGATTTCTTGAAAAAGAGTTAAGTATGTTAGACTATAAGATTAAAAGAAAATATAAGATTAGACTCTCCAATTTTCTGTTCACTTGTTTTTCTATTATTGTATTTATATTCTTTACAATTGGTATTTACAATTCTTATAACAATAATGTAATTTCCCTTATTATGAGATTACTCATTGTTTATATTTTTGTAGGGATTACAATACCGGTACTTCGTGGGAGATTACATGATATTTTTCTGGTAAACCTAAGAAATTCATATTTTGTTCAAATAAAACTGCAACTTAAACTAATTAAACATAAAGAAGTAGAATCTCAAATGGTTAAGATTTTTATGACATCAAATAAATTAGGTCCAAAAGCAGATCAGTCCGGACATGCGCGTTATAATAAAATAAGCGAAAAAAGATGGCTTCAAAGCAAAGATAACAAAATTTTACCTCATTTTATTTCTAGGAACTATCTGATTTTTCATGAATATGCAACTTTAATAAACTTCAAGGAACACATTTTGAATATTGTCTCAGCAATTCGAGAGTGGGATATAACTAAAGGTTGAGATGCTCCCTCAAAAATAAGGAGTTTCAAAATTATATTTTATTTTTTAACAGGAATTAAAACAATGCATAGTTATGGATAACATGAATATGGATATATTATTTACCTGAAATTTTGAATGAAAAGCAGTTTTTTCTTGATAAAAATACATTTTTAAAGAAAAGTTTTTATGCAATTTTAATTTAAAAGAGATTAAAAGATAAATCCTTATTGACTTATGGCTCTAACTGCAGATTCTGTTGTTGAGATTAAAAACCTGACAAAAAAATATGAAAACAAAGTAGTTGTTGATAATATTAGTCTAATTATCAAGGACTCATGTTTCGCCTTATTAGGACCAAATGGAGCTGGAAAAACCACGACGTTCTTAATGTTGCTCGGATTAGTAAGACCAACAAGCGGTACTGCATTCATATTAACACATGATATTAAAAGGGGTATTGATAAAGTGCGGGATCGGATAGGCTTCCTACCAGAAAATGTGGGTTTTTATCCAAAGTTAACAGCTCACCAACATCTCGAATTAATATTAAAAATCAGAAATGAACCATGTAGCAATTACGAGGTGGAGTCATTATTAAATTGGTGTGGTATTAACCAAGAATATTGGGATAAAAACGTTAAAACCTTTTCGCGGGGGATGAAACAACGGTTAGGTGTGGCCCAAGCTTTTGCGGGTAATCCTAGAATAGTTTTTCTTGACGAACCGCTGTCTAATATAGATGCTTTGGGAAGAGACGATCTTATTAATAAAATTAGGTTAAAACGGCAACAGGGTATCGCCATTGTAATTTCAAGCCATATAATTCTAGAACTTGAACAATTAGCAGAGGAATTAGCATTTATAGATAGAGGAAAGATCGTTAAATATGGGAATTATATTCATTTAAGTAAAGTAGTAGGATTTAATGAATATGAAATCACCCAGATCAATAAAAAATCAAAAATCTCTTTAGGAGAATTAAAGGAAATAGTTGAGAGCAAAGACGATACACTAATGAATGCCCCCAAAGTACTGGATGAAAAAATAATATTTAATTCTCAATACCCTGAGAAAATAAACCGCATTATAGAAAATTTCAATGATTTTAGCTTAAAACCAATTACTGGAACTTTAACCAGATTATACAAACATTTTCTTACACAGGGTGAAATATCATAATAAGGAGTAAAAAAAATCTGCTACAAAAAGACATAGTTCTTAATCAGTTTTATTTTAGAAGGAGATTCTTTTCGATTAGAACCATTTTATGTCTTTTTTTGCTTTTCCTTCCTCTTTTCTATTTAATACTCAGCTATGAAGGTTATATTAATCCTTCGGTAGAAATCAGTCAAAATCTCTTTAATAACTCATACTTTTGGGGAGATTTTTTAAGACAGAACCTTTTTCGTCAATTACTGCCTGTTTTACCACTAATCTCTATTATGATTACCGCTGACTTAGTTTCGAGCGAGTTTTCTAATAGAACTGCAATGGTGCTATATACCAATATTAATCGAAATACATTTATACGGGCAAAAATAGAGTTCTTAGTTATCTCTTTAGTAATTTACGTTAGTCTCCTCTGGATATCGTTAATAATAGCTACCTCCCTCTTATTTCACGCCGTAATTAGTTTTAACTATCTAATCACTGGTTATATTCTTATATTTACCCATTTGTTATTTTATGTCTCCTTTTCCTTTCTCTTATCATCACTGACTCAGAATACCTTTGTTGCCTTTTTGGTTCCCTTTTTTTACATGTATTTTGGCGGTTTTTTTATAGATCTTGACATGGAACTTCTTTCTTATAATTATTATGGAGATACAGTTTTCTCTTTTTTTACAGAAATATTAATCTACAACAATTACGCTATCAACGATTTTCCGCTGTTAGTTTTTAGTTTATTTATGTATTTTGGACTACCAATAATTCTCTTTATCGTCACATATTTTGAATTTAAAAAAATAGATATTCGGGTTTAAGGTGCAATGAGTAGAAAGATAACGCGGCAAGAATTTATTATTCTCTTTTTTTCAATAACAAGCATAGTTCTCTTACTTGTTCCATTTCCGAAAACCATAATATATCCCGCAGAAGGCATTACTGATGTAACTCCGGGGAATTACTCTTGGGATGAATTTGTCTTACCATGGAGATCATACGATCAACAAATCGATCTTAATTTAACCCTTGTTTATGGAAATTTGTCACTCTTTATCCTCGATAGGGAAGCATATTTTAAATGGACTCTGGATCGGGATTTCCAAACTTATTATCAGATAGAAAACATTACAGATACATTAATCCTCTCGATTCAATTCAATCCTCCCATAACCCAATCTATGTATATTATATATATTCCATCCGAAGATTCAAGTTTTCACAGAGAACTGAGAATTAATTACACGTTTTTCCACTCAAATTATGGTTTCTTTTTTCTAAGTATCGCACTTATCGTGGGTGGAAGATATGGTTATGTCAAAATTAAAAACAGATAATTAAATACGATTCTTCTTGAACATTCTAGTTTTTTGAATCTGAATTAAAGATTTTAGATTTATCTGTTAATCACATCACTGATTTTTAATCAGCTTTACTTTTAGCTTATTGATAAATCTTTTTGTCCTATATCACTACAGCACCGATCTTCCCTTTATCCGTTCTAATCTCAGCATAAAAATGCTCTCCCTCCTTTCTCTACTAATTAATATTGAAATAATATACGAAATCTTTCATCTTTTCTTCCAAATAAAACAAAAAAAACAAAAAGGATAATGACAGAGACAGTTATTAAATTAAAAAATGTGAATAAGAAATTTGGGAATCTTTCAGCAGTTAATAATGTAATTTTAGAAATAAAAAAAGGTGAAAATAAAGAAGAATATGTTTTTGAATTTTATAATGAGGAAAAATTAAAATTTAAAAAAACTAATACATTTTCATATTTCTATTATAATTTTAAGAATAACAATATAAAACTAAAAGGAATAGTAATAAATTTAGATGTATATAATTATTATAGAGGATAATAATTCTTATCAAAGTGAAATGGATTAGAAGACAATGAGCAAAACCGTTATAAAATTAGAAAATTTAAGCAAGAAGTATGGTAATTTTATAGCCCTGGATACTGTAAGCTTTTCAGTTCGAAAAGGCGAAATTATCGGATTAGTGGGGCCAAATGGTGCAGGAAAGACTACTTTGCTTAAACTAATAGCTCGCTTGATTAGACCAAATTCCGGAAGCGTTTTTATTAAAAATAATGATTGTAAATTACAGAACATTCAAAAAAATTCAAAAAATTTAATCGAAATGGGCTTTTTAATCGATATTCCTCACTTTTATAACACAACCCCATATTGTTTATTAAGACATATTGCGAACATTAGGAATTATCCAAGGAACAAAATAAAACTTAGAATTGATCATCTTTTAAAAACCTTCGATTTATATGAGTGGAAATATAAGATGTTAAAAACCTTTTCAAAAGGAATGATACAGAAATTGGGTTTTATGGTTGCGATAATTCACGACCCAGAACTTTTTATTCTTGATGAGCCTCAAACGGGCTTAGATACAAATGCTCGTATAAAAATACGAGAATATCTTAAATCGCTTCAAAATGAGGGGAAAACCATTCTTTTATCGTCTCATTTATTAACTGAGCTAAGAGAAGTATGTGATAAGATTGCCTTAATAAATCAAGGTGTCTTGATTGGATTTGATACAATTGATAATTTGGAGCGCAAGTTCAAAACTAAAGTTATTTTTTGCGAGATTCTTAAACCACTTCCCCAAAAAAAAGCAGAAAAATTGATTGAAAAATTGTTACGAAATTTAGAATCATATTTAGAAAAGGATATGGTTAATGATAATAATAGAGAGGTAATTACTTATAATAACAAATCCAAAACTTTTAAAATTCGTTATAATGGTTTGGAAGCTTCCAGAAGCGAAATTTTAACCATATTAACGTCTAGATTTAAATCAGATTTTACAATAAGTTCCTTTTCCGAACCAAAGAGTTCTCAATTCGAGAGCCTATATTCTCAATTATTAGACCAGGATCATAATGAAAAATTAAAAGGAGTTGAATAATTATTGGAAGGACTAAGTAAATTTAAAAATACCGTTAGACCTATCCTGTCAACGATTTATCTTGAGTTAAAACTCCAAAAATTAAAGTTTATAATATTTTCATTTATTTCAATTGTTCTATTTATATTAACGGGCGTGATCCCTTATCTTTCACATATTTCTTCGAACCAGGCAACATATTTGCAAAATGCTTCCAGTTTTTATATTTTTATGGTTATTTTATCAATAGGAATCTTTTTTTCAAGTATAATTTGCTCCGAATACCAGAGAAAAACAGGATTAACCATATTTCCGTTAATTAATAAATCGCAACTAATTATAGGAAAGTATATAGCCAATTATATTTTGGTGATTGGAATCGGAGCTATTTACTTTTCATTCATGGGTATTTTTAACTATTATTTTTACGGTGGACCAATTCTCTATACTATCTTTATTAGCTTCAGCTTTCTTGCCTTATATCTCCTAGCATTAGCTAGCTTTACCACCTTTCTTAGCTCTTTTATGCCCTCTAATCTTCCTGTATTTGCCATTATTACCGGATTTTTATTATTGGGAAGTCTTGTAATAGATCCAGTTCTAAGGTCCCTAGGTGCTAACCTCGAACCATTTTACTCTATATCATATCTTTATAATATCGTGTCATACATGCTTTATCCCAATTTCTCGTCAATTGAGAGATATTATGAACGTGGTAATATTTGGATGTTTCCCTCTGCGGAAGGAGCCATAATAATGTTAACAATATATGCAATTGTATTTTTTCTATTGGCATATTTAATATTTAGAAGGAGACAACTATGAGAGATATATCAACTAAAGAAAATAAAAATAAATTAAAACAATATGATCAAAAATGAGAATAAATGTAAAAAACAAATCAAAAATTATAATTTCGTCGCTATTTATTCTGTTAATGATCAGTCTATCAACAATATCCTCAGCTCTACCCGATTTTACTTACTCTTTGTCTTTGCGAAGCGGAGTTCAGGTTTATGAGGTGAAAAAATATGATGAAGCTCTATGGAAATCTACGGTCAATCCTATGACAAATCCATCTAACTTGTTCGGTGGTGAAGCAAATATTTCTGGGGCAAAAAGTAAATTAGTTTGTCAAGATACGGGAGGGAATGATGTAAATACATTCTCAATTTTTACTCAGTTTTTCTTTCGGTGGTTTAACGTGTCTTATGAATCACTGCTCAAACCTAACGGATATGATATTGAATATATCGACGGAAGATATCCCTACGATACTTTAATATGGGATTGCAACTTTGGGCATTGGGAATTTACAACAAATTCATTTAATAATTATGCAAATTACACTAATATGAACCCAGGTCCCCCGCGTAAGCATATTATTAATCTCCAGCAACCCTCAGAATTTTCAAGAATTTTACTCGATTACAACGATTTTGCAACCGTTGTAAACAATGATACAATGATCCAAGCTGCAAATTATTCCTTACCTCTTCTTAATGGAGAGGAATTCTTATGGCAATTGATTATATATGGATTAATAATAGCAGACCCATTTAGTAGCTATCTAAATCAAATTATAAATGCATTGGATTGTAGTAATGCTAGTGTTCAAGGTAATTCATTGATCTTTCGAAGAAGTGGAGAAAAAATCTTTATTGTTGAAATTACTTTTAATAATTTAGGAATAATGGATACAATCATAATGAAGAATACTCAAAATGAGGTATTTTATCATATCACCAGCTCATATCCTCAAAATGTCGTGCATATCGTTCTTGGAATGATCTGTGGTGCAACTTTAGGATTAGTGGGAATTAATGTCTACTTGAAAAGGCGTCAAAAAAAAGAAATCGCCAGAAATATAAAATAAGGACAAGTTTTTTTATTTCCTAATTATGAAAAGGCGATTATTGCAAAAATATTTTGAATTAGAAATTTTATTTTAAGAAATTTGAAACACACCATATTTTTATTAATCAGTTAATTCTATTAAAATGAAGATATGACTAAAAATATTGATTTGCATACCCAACTTGTATTGAAGATATTAAATGGGTTAAATTCTAAACCGATAGATGGAAAAATAAAATTCCAAAAGATAGCTTTCTTGGTTTTAAGGAATTTTGAAGAGATATTTGAGTTTTTTGATTTCAAACCTCATAAATTTGGTCCATATAGTGAATCTTTGGATTATGCTTTAGAAGAAATTAAAAACAAGGAAGAAGCAGGAATTGAGAAAGATACCATAAAAATTACTGAAAATGGGAAAAAAAAATTAAATGAATTAGAATCCATTACAGAATTAAGCGAGAAAGAGAAGAAAAATAAGGAATTAATTGAAAAAGCAATTGAAAATATAAAGGAAGACTTTATTAATTTCACCAGCAATGAGATGTTAGCTTTTATTTATAAGAGTGAACCTGACTACATAGGTGATTCTATTGTTGCCGATAAAATGGATTATGAGAAAATATTTCTTGAGTTATACGATAAAGGCGAGTTAGGAATTTCAAAAATCGCTGAATTAATGGGTTGGGAGTTTCAAGAAGCATACGATTTTATAAGAAAGAATACTAAGTTGCAAATCTTATGACCGTAATAAAACTCTTTGATACAGTCGTTTTAATAAATATTCTCCAAGATATAAGTAGAACTATATTATTTAGAAGGAACAAAGCACAAACTCTTTAAATTGTTAAGGAGGTCAATTTGTAGGTGCCCTCTTTGCACAAATGATGATAGGGATATGGTATATATCGATCTTCACGATGAATGGTATTGTGTTGAATGTCAAGATAACGATCGCATCTGGTACCCCGCACATGGTAGTGAGGAAGATAGATTTTTTCTTTATTTTTCAGTATTAAAGGAAGTAGATCTCTAAATCCCCTTTAGCTGAATAATAAGAGAACTCATATGTTCTCTTATTTCTAAACATTAAATTCCATTCCATAATCATTACTATTCGTTCTTTAATCTTATTTTTCTTTATCATGAAGAGAGGACTTATTAACCAAAAATTAAGCACCATTAAAAGTTCCCGTTTTGTTTATTGTCATAATATGGGTAAAAAAATCATTGAAGTAGGAATTTATGACTGGATTTATGGGAGATTAGAATGCATAGAAAAAGTTATTGGTATTCCAATGGAAATTATTATTAATAATTGGTTAATGAAAGGGGGTCATAAGGATTGGCGAGTTTTCACAGGCTACATCGAGGAATTAGACGAAGAGAAAGTGCAAGGAGAAGCTTTACAATCACGGTTAAATGATTTTTTCGATGAGTTAGCAGATCACTACTATGAAGAAGATGAAACTTCAAAGGAATTTGGTTTCCAGGAAAAATTTATCGAGGAACATTTTGATTTTTCATCGTTTAAAGAGGAGGATAATTTCCGCAAACAATACTTCTCGAAACTCACGGAAAGACAAAAAAATGACACTTAAAGGTTCGCTATTGATAAAGAAGTAGGGGATGATGATTAATTATGGATGTACATTATTACAATAACGATTTTAAAGAGGATAAACACCTCCAAACCGAATTAAGGAAATTGGGCAAGGAATATAAAGTTTATCTGGAGAAAAAAGGGCATAAAGTAGGATATATTAAAAAACAATTAGATTTAATATATTTCTTCGGCAACCATTATCTTATTGGTAATACGGGTCAGAGTATTTTGGAGGTCGATGATTATGATATTTATGAGTTTTTAGGTAGCTGGTGTATTCGTAAAGTAATGTATCATAATAAGGCATCAATATTACACTATCTAAGAGCTTTTAAGAAATTTTTTAATTTTCTACTCCACTTAAAGAAAATATCTAAAGACCAATATGATGATCTAATAAAGGAATGTAATAGTCCTAGAAAGTATGTTGAGAAATATGAGCGTTTTGAAAATCTAGATCGTGATTCAGATAATTGGGTTGATAATTTTGAGGAGTGGTTATTTGATTATAATCAAGAATCAAAAAAAGACTTATATAAAGATTTGACACATTTCACGGATTTAGAAATTGAGTTCTTACGAAGCTTGCCTGAATGTGCTCTTAATGAAATTTCAATTGTTGAAGATTTTATACAGTTTGGAAATTACATTTCTGGGCAAGAAAGAGGAATTGTCCTAACCCTTAATTTGTTTTGCCTAAAGAAAAAAGATATAATAAAGCTTAATTCATTGATGAGGGTGCCTGAAACTTTGAGTAAGAATACGTTACAAAAAGATACTATTTTATCCATTTCTTCTTTTTGGTAGGAAAGAGATTAGGGCTATTTAAATATACGAAAAAAATGAGTTTAAGTGCTACACCCTTATTTACAAAATATTTAGAGTTATCACTTAAAGAGCAATATTATGTATTATTTAGAGGGTTATGGAATAAAATTAGCTGGTTTCGGTTAAATTCTTACAGTGATGCTGGACGACCAGAATGGACCTATCGCGACAGAAATCTCTATCCTCCCTTTATTTCCAGTTTAAATGTTGATGAATATATACCCTATAAGGAATTTAAAATTTTATTTGGTGAGTTCTATAGTATTGATAATTTCAATCCATTTGCGGGTAGTTGGAAATTTTTAATAGGTATATTTCTTGAGAAAATATTACCGCTATTTGACTATTTTGGTTTAATCAAGCTTAACTTTAAAAATATAAAAGAAATTTATAATACAAAGGAGTTAAAGATTAAAATTACTTTATTGGGGCACTTCTTTTTTTCAGGTATAACTAAATTTAGTCATCTTGAGGAGGAGGATAATAATGGAAAAATTTTCAGAGATTAAAATAATTTTAGACAAATACTATTTAAAATTGATGATCGTACAATGGAATAGCAAATGAAAAATTAAAGTTACAAAAACCAACTCTTATTAATTTAATTCATTATGTATAAATAGATTATTAAAATTTGATTGATTATAATGAGAATTTATCTTGATGTTTGTTGTTTGAATCGTCCATTTGATGATCAAACACAAGAAAAAATTCATCTTGAAGCTGAAGCTGTATTAATAATTCTTTCCAATATTTCATCGGATCGATGGGAATTAGTCGGAAGCGATGTAATTGATTTTGAAATATCCAAAATTCCTGATAAGGAAAGGAAAAAGAAAGTGGAATTACTCACCCAAAAAATATCAAAAAAGCAACAAATCACCACTGAACTAATTCGAAGAGCAAAAATCATTGAGCAAAAAGGCATAAAACCATTAGATGCTCTTCATATTGCTTCAGCTGAGTTATTACAATCAGATTATATGATTACGACAGATAATGAGATTGTTAAGAACTATCAAAAATATATAGAATTTTTTGAAAAAATTAAAATATATAATCCAATATTATTTCTTACAGAGGTATTGTAGTTATGGAAATGAATCTTGTTGAAATAAGAAAAAAAGGAATTGAAGCTTTAAATAATGCATTAGGTCCAGTAGGAATGGTTCGCTTTCTACATCAATTTGAATCGGGTGCTGGTGATTACACTAAAGAGCGGAATCTTTGGTTGAAAGATTATGATATTGATTCAATTGCAGAAGAATTAAAAAAAAAGGAATAAATATTGCTTTAAAATTCTCAAAAGAAATTGGATGTAGATGTGTATTTGTTGATTCATTGATTAAATCAGAAACGATAAACCTTTATTTAAATATGGGCTTCAAATTCGTTGATATACCTCTTGGGAAAGTGATCATTAAAAAACTAGCAAATAACGAGAAGATAGAAAGAAAAACTATTAAAATGTATTTTGACCTTTATAAGTTACAAAAATGAACTATTTTTTAATATTGCAAAAATCGTAGTTCGAAAATATAATTATACAATCCTATGTTTTTTTATAACAAGAATATTATCGGGTTGTTCAAATTAATCTAAAAAAGATTGGCAAATTTCTTTTAAATATCAGATCGACAAAATAAGCGCACTCCTTTATGTTTAATTATTGGTAAAACGAATATTACATTTAGAATTGAAGCCGTAGGTAGCGATGAAAAAACCATTGAAGTGAATTATTTCTAATAAGATTAATAATCTACTTTTCTAATTATATGATTTTTATTTAATTATTTACTCTTTAATTTTAAAGGATATTAAGTAAAATAATAAAATTAAACCCCCTATTGTAAACATGGCCCCTAAAACAATTAATTCATAAATCCAATTAAGTATAGAAGGTTCGGCAGATACCAAATAAGGTAGATATTCTGCGGGGGTTGAATTTAATTTGATAATCAGAAATATTGAGAACGATACTATTAAAATTGTTCCTAATAGGATTATTACTAAAGCAAAATAGATTTGCTTTAAACTGTTTAATTTGAAATGTATCTTTAATGAGTTCATTATCTTCTTAGATTTAACTAAAATTTATATTTTTTTTTTTTATATATATTGAATAGTATGAAGTTATATAGCCCTTGCCTTACCATAATTTATGCCTAATCAGAGCGTATTGAAAAATAAAATTTATAAATTTTAATTAGATCTCGACATCGAGAGCCGATCATCTAATTTTAAAAATAAACCAGTATTTTCAGAAACAGAATGAAGAGAAAGTAAAACAATCATAATATGGAGTATGTAGAATATAAAGGAAAACGATATAATATAATAGATAGGAGGTTGAATCTAAGTAATTTGGGCATTCGCAAAATTACTAATATTTTAGGATTAGAAAATTTGACCAATGTAAAGGAACTGGATCTTTCAAATAATACTATTACTGAGATTGAAGGGCTTGAAACCTTAACTCATCTAGAGTTGCTAAATCTAAGAGTAAACCAAATTAAAGAAATAAAGGGTCTTGAAGCGTTGATTAATTTAAAATATTTATACCTCTATAATAATCGAATATCTGAGACTAGAGGAATTGAGTCGCTTATTAATTTGGTTGAATTGAATCTTTTTGATAATCAAATTCAAAAGATTAGAGGCTTAGAAAACTTGATTAATTTAAAGAAATTATATTTTGGTAGTAATCGTATAACGGAGATCAGAGGGCTTGAAAATTTGAGCTATTTAAAATTCTTAAATATTGAAAAAAACTTTATTACAGAACTTAAAGGTCTTAATACACTTGAAAGTCTGATCCTTTTGGCAATTAAGAGAAATTCAATTAGAGAAATTAAGAACCTCGAGCATTTAAAGCAATTGATGAGGTTAGAATTAGCATTTAACGAGATCACCGAGATCAAGGGGCTTGACGAGCTTGAGAATCTGGAGTTCCTTGATCTTCGGGGGAATCCAGTATATGATAAGGAACTTCAGTTTGCGACGAAAAAAATAAAAGTAAAATTATTAGATGCTAAAGAGTTAGTTCTCTATTGTCAAAGAAATAAGAGTTAGTAATTAATTTTTTTTTCCATACCTTTACCATACTAATGAAAAACGAAGGAAGAATCGTTATTATTAATGAACGGCTTAAGAAAGTAATCCCTAAGGTTTAAATATTCTAAAAACACCTATAACACTATGAGTCATAACAACCAGCATTTTAAAATAGTTAAACATAAAGATTATTTATACGTAATACAAGAGGACATCTCTATAGTTCACTCTGTTTACACAAATGATCCTCTAAATATGTACCTAATTTTAGGAAATCATTCTGCTTTATTAATTGACACAGGATGCGGGATATCTCCTTTAAAACCAATAGTAGATAAACTAATTGGTTCAAGAAAACTATTAGTTTTTAATTCCCACGCCCATTGGGATCACATTTTAGGTAATGAAGAATTTGGCGAAGTATATATTCATGAAAATGAAGAAAAAATCGTCTCTGAACCTTACGATCTTTCGTATGCTAAGGAATTATTTGCCAAATATTATGCCAATAGAAATTTTTCTATCCCTCCAGCGAAAATTATTAAAAAATTAAGAAATGGAGATGTTTTTGACTTAGGAAATATCACTATTAAAGTGATTCACGCACCAGGCCATTCTTCAGGCTCAATATGTCTACTTACTAATAAGAACGAACTTTTTACTGGAGATGTTGCATATTACGGAGAGCATTTTTTAAAATACGTCAAAAATTAATATTTCTTTTTTTCTCCAAAAAAAAGGTCAAGACCTCTTGGATCAAAATCTTCAATTTCGAGAAGATAATTTCCTAATTCTTTTCTACTTTCGATAATTTCCCTAAAATAGTTCTTATGGAATCCCCCCATACCAAAAATATTTGAAACTCGTTTTACAATCGCAAAAATCTTTTCATAACTCTCTGCCTTCCATTTCGCATCAAATTCTTTTCCGTCTGTTGTTCTATATTTTTTAACTTCTTTAACCATTTCTACTTCCTTTTTGCATTATTTAAGATTCTACTTCATGCAAAATTATTACCATCATTTTAGTAACTAATTTTTGACTATTTATTCTGGTAATATTATAATCTTACCGACATAATTTAAATATTTACAAAAAAAAAAAAGTAAGTTTTAATTTTATCCTCCCCCGTGGTGCTCCCTCCTAAATAAAGTAATATAGAAAGAAAGTGTTAAAAACTATAATAATACATATTATAATGGAGGAATTAAACTTGAAAAAAAAAAATACTAAAAAGTTGGAATTACCAATTTCATCTAAAACAGGAGAACCATTAAAGCCATTTATAAAACCATGGGGTACATTATTCCTAGGTATCACATTTATTGCCTTAGGATTTTTTAGGTTGTGGAGATATATATCATATCCTTCGGGAACCTTGCTAATTTATACTGACTTTTTACTTTTTATTTTTTTATTAATTGGAGGGTGTATATCTATTTTACGTGCAAAACTAGGCAATAAACACGTGCTGGCTCATCAAATAATCGTATTAATAAGCGCTCTCTTTATATTTTTTATGGGATTTGTTTTTTCAATAATCTTTTGGTCAATACCTGGTCTATTGGGCATGGTATACGGTACTTTAATCATTATAGTATCTACTTTGGTCTCCCCTATTCTTTGTTTATATTGGATCGTGGAGTTGGAAAAATACAAGGTTAAAAATTAAGTCATTAGAAGAGATCGTAGCTACATCATTTATAAATGAAATATTACTAAGTCAGACTAATGCTCAACTTATATTTCTAACCACTTGTTTTGGAGAGAATATTTATAATTTTACTGAGAATATAGATAAAAACATTATCGGTGGAGGGGCTACAGATCACTCCAATCTTTAAGCTCGTTTGGTACATCTTGTGTCGTTCTTTTATGTCGGCTCGGCAGATCGAGCATTTTTAAATTGGTATTTTACTTCCAAGAGAATGAAAACCTAAATGCAAAATGCTAAATTTTAGAATTTAAAGAAATTAAATCATTAATAACAAAAATTTAATTTTCTTTCTTTCTATTCCTGATAGTAGCCGTCACCATCCAAGTAATAAAAAATACTAATCCAAATGATATTGAGAAAATAAGACCCTCTAGTAGATCTCTTTCTAATATTAAAGCTAAAATCAATACAGTAATGATAGCACTTGGAAGACCTAATATTCCAGCCATAACAGGGATTTTTTTATTCTTTTTCATTTCCTAACCTCCTTTATTTTATGTTTTATAGGAGAAATTTTTGATTTAAGATTAGTCATTCAATTTCAAAATGAGCAGGGGGTCTCCATTTTCTTTTTTTGCCAATTCTGTACATTATATAACCACCAATTGCATACGAAGATATTAGCATTAGGAGATTAATTCTCCCCCTTATTACCGCATCGCCAATCAAAATTCGTAAGGGTGCCCAAGGAGCTGCAACAAGTACATAAGAAGTAATAAACCACATGATACCACCGAGACCAAATATACCGAAACTTACTAAGACTATTCCAGTAATGAGCTTCAAGAGTTTAAGATTTCTAATACGTTTAAGAGTATATGTTAAAAGAAAAACTGCTAAGCCTAAGATTGTTGAAAAGATAACACGGCCTAAATCGTAAATCCCGACAAAAAATAACCCCCAAGATGATATCATCCATGATCCATAAGCTCCAATATAAACATAAACCCAGTTTTTATTAAGATTCTTCCCGAAAATTTTGATTTTTTCTTTCAAGTTCCTTTTATTTGAATTTTCTTTCAATTCATTCACTTTCTTTTTTTTCATTTAAATTAATTTCTATTGGTATTCTGGATACTAGAGCACACTTACAATAAAATTCTATTTTCTTTTTTTCTATTCTTGATAGTAAAAATCACCATCCAACCAATAGAAAATATTCCTTAGTAAAATCTTTCCTGAATTGGGTCTTAATAGTTTTGCAATTAGCTTAAGTGTCGTGGTTTTCCCAGCTCCATTTGGACCTATTAATCCAA
>JAHLWS010000005.1 GCA_019057795.1 Promethearchaeota archaeon
AATATTCCTTAGTAAAATCTTTCCTGAATTGGGTCTTAATAGTTTTGCAATTAGCTTAAGTGTCGTGGTTTTCCCAGCTCCATTTGGACCTATTAATCCAATAATTTCACCATCTTGAACTTCCAAATTAATATTATCAAGAGCTAAGAAAGAGCCATATTTCTTACTAATGTTTTCCAATTTGATAACGGTTTTTGTCATGAGCTTTTTCTAAAGAGATACAACAGCATAAAGGTATAACTAATATTAAATAGAGAAGGAAAAATAATTATTTCCATTTTTTTTTTAAGCTTATTTTTCACACTCACTAATTAGTAAGATTCAAAGTAAGTTAATAAACGTTGTGTACTTCCTAAGGTTTTTGTTTATTTTTAAACGCTCATCTCGTATATTAATTAATTGAACTATCTCACGGAAATCAAGTGTCATAATCAAATTGGGAGTTTTCAAGATGGTGAAGAATATAGTTTCTGGAACGTCTTAATTGAATTTAGAGGAGATTTTTGGTTTCTCAGATTTTTTTAAAGAATTTACCAGATCTAAAGTTTTTTTAGATTCAATTCTCGGCAAGAGGTATATTTCTGAAATGATTAAAAATCTTGAATTTTTTATTTGATAAAATTGGAATAGATCTTACTGAATTTTTACAATCCGATGTGCAACATAGAAGTGTTTACAGGATAGAAACAATCATATTAGTATGAACTTTTTTTCTTAGAGGATTGCGATTTATAGGATTTTAAAAATTTAAATTCCCTTTTTATTTTATTGAAATCCATTCTAGAATACAACCAAGCATATTGTAGACTTTTATAAATAATTTAGATCAAAAAACTAAATATTCACAAAAATTATATATACTTTTATTGAGTATTTACTATTTAGTCAAATATTGAAAAATAAGTGATTTAATGGATATAAAAAAGATTATCTATTACTGTATGGTAAGTATTTCTGGTATTTTCGGGATTGTGTATTCATTCTTCCATGTTAACCTATTAATTACATCTTTCTTGGCTAAATTAATGCTTATAGGTTCTTTCATTTTTTTAATTACGGGATTAATTTATATAGTTTATACTTTAAAAGAAAAGGAAAAAAAATATGGTGCTATGGGACATTTGAGTTTTCTTTGGTTTTTATTTTTACTTGTTGCGATTTCTTATACAAATGGATTAAGCAACCCAGATATACAAGGTATGAACTTGCCATTTTTCGTCCTTGGAATTAGTATTACCCTTGGATTTAGTATTGGGATTTTGTATGTGTATTTTTCTGTAAAAAAGATTAAAACTAAAGAAATAGATAAATAAATAAAAAAGTTATTGAGCAATAGACCAGACAATAAAAAGAACAAGAAGACAAAATGAAAGTATAAATAAAAAAATAATAACAGCTTTACGGTAATTTTCCTCAGTCTTTTTTGCACTTGGGTGCTTAGATGGTATTATTCGGCTATTTAAATCAATTTTATTTAACGATGTGAAGGATTCTAAAAAATTATTCAATTGTTGCGCATAATCAACCGTAAATGGAGAGTCTCTTAGGTATGAAAGATATTTTGGTTTTTGAGAAATAAATTCAAGGGCTAAAAAATTATATTCTCCTGCAAAAAAATCAATTCCTTGCGTCCGAGGAATATTACGGGTGAAAACATTAAACCTTTTGATATCTTGCAATTTAAATGATCTCCGGTAGATACATAATTTAGACCAAAATCTCTCATAAATTAAAATATTGTCAGCATTATCAATCTTAAAAATCAATTCAATATTTTTACATAATAAACCAATAATAAAAGTTATGGTCACCAGTGATCCCAAAAATATATAATACCAAAACTCATGTCTTAAAAAAAAAGGAGGAAATACCAACATAATCATTGGTAGTAAAGACAATAGTAATATTACATACCAATATGTTTTAAGATGTATTTTTATTATTGGAAGATCCTCTTCTGATGAATCCATATTAAAGTCATTTTTGTCAATATTATTATCTTTCCTTAGATAAGTTTGCTTTACATTTCTGACATTTAATTTTTTCTATTATTTTATTTAAAAGTTATATGGACCCTCTTTATGTTGAGTTTAATTCTTCACGATGAGTGGTATTGTGTTGAATGTCAAGATAACGATCGCATCTGGTATCCCGCACATGGTAGTGAAGAAAATAGAAGACAGCACGACTATATTAATTATTACTATGAACACAAAGAAAAATTTGAAAAGAAATATCTAAACAAAATTAAAGGAAAGTCGGATAAATAGTTCTGCCAGATTGGCAAAAATATTTCTAGTTGGTATCCAAAGGATGTCGCATTGATCATTGGGGGTATAATCATTGGAGGTTTAATCGGGCTTTTAAGTTTATCAATCTACCGGAAAAGAAAACGACTGAAGTTTTTCAAAGAACAATGACTATTTTTAAAATATATTAAACTCTTCTCTATTTAGATATTTAACTTGTCACATATATTTAAGGCAATAATTTCCCTTGTAACTTGGGCTTCACATTTTTTCCATGATTCCAGTTTCTTAATTTCTTCCCAATCTTTTTCGGTATAATTTGTCCATTTAATCTCGTGTTCTTCCTCTAAATCATCAAAAATGTTATCAGAAATTACATATTCTTCAACCTTATAAGGATATTTCATAAATTTTTTTCCATTTTTCCACATTACACTTATCAAATCTTCTAGTTTAGAATAGAGAAACGAATTCTCTAACTCTTTTCTTAATTCTTCGTATTTCTGTTCTTGAAATGGTTCAGTAATGAAAAAACATCTATGTCGACAACTAAAGTTTACAATTTCCTCTTTAGTAATCGTTACTCCAAAGTTAGTCAAGTTTTGAATATTAGGGTCCTCATCTTCCCCCATTTCTCTGGCAATTTTGTATAGTGCAATTTTGATTTCTTTAATTTTATCTTTATTCAGCTTAGTAATCATTTATCCCTCTTGATTTATATCCATATAGAACCGCCTTAGTTGAAAAACATTTATAACAACTTTTGAGGATAAAAAATAACTTATTGATTTTATGTCAATAGACTTAAGCGATTTTTAGGTTTTTTGAATAATTTTTAAACAAATGAGAAATAATAATTATATTATGGTCTTGCTAAAAGACATCGAAATCGATATAAATCAGATTAAGCGTTCTACAAGTGAGCATCAAATAGAGCATTGGTTTAATAGCTTATTTGATAATTTGGAATTGAATTATCAACCACAACTAAGAATTTTAAACGGAAAACCAGATTGTTTAATTGGAGATATCATTATCGATTTTAAATATAATTTAAAAAAAAAGGAAATTAATGCTTGGGCAGCCAAAAAAGGTAAACAATATGTTCAGGAATATTACCAAAAAAGGGGTAAAAATCCATCCTTATTAATAGTTATATCGGAAAAATATATCCTTTATTACGATAAGGATATTTCTTTAAGAAATGAGAGAGAGTTGAGCAAGGAATCGATTGTATCATTAATAGAGTGCCTTTTTGAGCCAAAATCGGTAAATTCAGAACAATTTGCTGTACTCTTTGGCGTTAATTCTCCATTATACATCTTAGCGTATTCAAGATTAGAAACTCATTTTGACGATCATCATGGAGAAAAGACAGTATGCTTTGATCAATGGAAACGTCACTTTAGATTAGCGTACCATGATGATGAAGTGGGAAAAGAGCTTTTTCTTAGGCATTCTTACCTTAGTACCCTTTTAAAATTGATTTTATATAAAGAATTCATGAATCCAGAAGAATATTCACGAGATTATTTTAAAGACTTAGAGAGTTATTTTGAAAAGAGAGGTATTTCGTTATTCCATTACGACTTCTTTCGTTGGGTTATTAATGTTCAAAACTTCTGTGATGATTATTTCGAAAAATTAAAAATAATGGATTTCGAAGCAACCGATATCTTTCGAACAATCTATCAAGAAATGATAATAGCTGGAGTACGCCACCGTTTAGGCGAATATTATACGCCAGAAATATTATGTAAAAAAATGGTCGAAAAATCCTATTCAATAGGTGATCGGGTTTTAGATTCTTCCTGTGGTTCTGGTACATTCCTAATTGAAATTTGCAAAAAAATTGATTCACATTTTGCCCTTAAAACAAATGAAAAACCACCAAAAGAATGGTTTAGTGTTGTTAATAATATTTTTGGTTTTGATATTAATCCAATTGCTGTTTTGACATCAAAAGCGAACCTATTATTATATTTTAAATCGCAAGAAAGATACATCGAAGATATTTCAATTAATATTTATCTATGTAACTCAATTGATCCAATTGAATTTTCTTCTTACGCTGATCTTGAGTTAGGAAGTTATTATTCGTTCTGTGTTGATCTATTAGAAGAAGAAAGAGAATTAAGGATTCCAGGAGAGGCATTGTCAGAGAAAAATATTCAATTCTTCCAAAACATTGTTAATGCTCTTTATAGAGTATGGGAATCGTTTGATAATTACAAGGATACTTGGGAAGCGGCAACTCACTCTTTAGAACCTAAACTAAAAAACACTTTTTTTGACTCAAATGAAAAAGTAGTAAAAGCAATTGAGAAGTTCTTTAATGAACTATACATATTAAAGCTACAGGATAAAGATCATATCTGGTTATATCTTCTCAACAACCTTGTAGGTATACATTTATTATTGTTAAAAAAGAAAATGGATCTGATAATAACCAACCCACCCTGGTTAACTTATAAGGATGCTGATAAAAGATTAAAAGAAAACATGAAAAAGATCACATCCCAATTTGGGATTAAACCTGCTGCTAAAAATGTAACAAACATAGAGGAAGCAGTAGTTTTTCTTTTTAAAATACCAGATTTATATTTAAAGAAAGACGGTTCAGGTAAAATTGCTTTTGTTATGCCGCGTTCATTGTTAGTATCCTCTCAAAATGAAAAAGCAAGGCGGTTTGACCCATTCAATAATATTAGTTTTTTCGTATTTAACGATTTAATATTCAATATTGATTGCTGTTGTATTTTTGCTAATTACAACAAAATTAAAATCGATAAAAACACAGTATTTCAGAAATACCCTATTAAATGCGAATGCTTTGATTCAGAAGGTCTTGAACTTATCGAAGATTATGAATTAGAACCATATGTCTATTTTGAAAGTAATAGAAAAGAGAAATATTTAATAAAAAAACTAATTCAATCAGAGAAGAAAAAGAAGCTTCTACCAATTAAATTATCAGATTACTATAAGAAATTTATCCAAGGGGCGGATTTAGTACCGAAATCCTTACTTTATTGCAATGTAGTAAATGTAATTGAGCATGGCAAAATATCCCTTATAGATCCATGGATTTCTCCGCAAGCGAAGGGAGTATGGAAAAAGAGATATTATAATAATGTAAGAGTCGAAACAGAAAATGTTTTTCAAGCAACGCTCTCTCGTGGTTTATATCCATTTTATATGAGACCATATTCAATATTTTTACCTTTGGATGCTAATTATCGATTTAGGCTCTCTAAAATAGGACCATTTAGTAGAAAACATTGGAATACTATCAATAAGATCTATAAAAAACATACGAAATATGATTTATTTGAAGTTGGGATAAATTATAGGAATAAACTATGTACAGATAGAACAGTCAGACCTTCTCAACGCGAACAATATAAAGTAGTGTTTCCAAATGCTAAAAAATTGTGTTCTGCTGTTATTGAGGACCCTGAAGGAAGAATCTATATAGATTCTACTCTCTATTATTATGGAGCCGAAAGTAAAGAAGAAGCTTATTATATCTGTGGAATGCTGAATATTCCTGAACTTTATAAAAGTGTTAAAGTGATCAGTGATACTAGACACCACCATAAAAGACCACTCTATTTTAACATTCCAAAATTCACTAGTAGCAATGATCAGCTAAAAATTGCCGGTATTTCAAAATCTTGTCATGATCAAGTAAAACTTTTATTTGAAAATAATGAGAAAGTTAAAGAGAACGAGACATATGACCTAATAAAGGATAAACTCAGAATTATCCAAGAAATAGGGCTTAAGATTTTAAAATCTCCAGAATCTCAAGAAATAGTAAAAGAATATATGCTTAAATAGATTTTAGGGAGATTGAGAAGATTATCTATAGATCAAGAGATTTCTTATATCGACAATAAGCTACATAGTCCTGAACATCATCTGAATCCATGATTTCTTCCAAAACTCTTTCTGGGGTTGGATTTTTTTAAGAGAATTCCATACCTTATTATTAAAAATCTTACTACTTAAAATCCTCAGTAATTTCAATACATTTAAAATAATAAAAATCTTATTTTTATTTAATTCAATAGTTTAACAAAAATGTAAATTAAACAAAAATTATCGTCTAATTTATTAATTTCTATTAAATATAAAAAGGTGTAAAAAAATATGTTAAAACATCGTGAAGTAGTAAGGTGGTTCTTAATTATCGACTTTCTGATAGGTTTACTTTTTGCAGGAATCTTTGTAATCATTCCAGATCTCTTCTTAAACTTTATAAACTGGCCTATTTCTGCTGCTGATCACCAAGCCTTATTTGGCTACAGAATACTCGGTGCAGCTATGTTTGGCCTTTCTGTTGCTTCCTTTCTGGCATCTTTTGAAGATAAATGGGAAGAAATTAATGTAACAATGGAAATGCAATGTATTTGGCTTTTAGGAGCAATTGTAATGATGCTATGGGGTCATTTTAATTTAAGTCTCCCGTTAGAAGCTTGGTTCATTGATGTTATACTCATCGTGTTATTTTTTGGATTCTTAATTCTCTCCTTGATTGAAAGAAATGTTTAATGCAAATAGAAAACCTATAGAAATAACTTCGAAATCAATTTATTCCAAAAATTTATTTTTCTTTTTTTTGATGATTATTACTTTGATATTACAATTAAATATTACGTTATTGGATTTGAAGTGGCCTTCCTAACAGCTCTAATGAAGTATTTGATGAAAAAGGCGTAGTTTAAAAACATTTAAACTGAATTATAGTGTGCTAACGAAAGATGAAGTAAAGAAACTTTTCCTAATCTTATCTCAAGGATTTTGCTATACTTAAGGCAACAGCTTGACCAGGTGACTAAATTTATTTAAAATTAAAAAATTTACAATGAAACAAATAATAGGTAAAATACTTTAGAAAAATATTATTTGTAGATTCTTTATAACTTTCGATTGATATATAAAAAATATGAAAGAATGTTTTGGTTTATACATAGGTAACGATACGGATTGCTTTTGGGACGATCGATCTGGATGGTCTGTCGTACATGCTTGCAAACACCCATGTCACTGTTATGCTGTAGGGTATAGGGGGAACCTACCTTCCACTCACCCGTCTTACTTAATATTTCGTCGCGAATCCCATTTAGTTTTAAATTTAGTAGATATGGATCACCTAGATGACCGCTTTATGCGCCCTATCATAATGGCATTCTATAGTTTCATGGATGAGAAGGAAGGGCAAAAAATCCTAATACATTGTAATAAAGGTGAATCGCGTGCACCGAGCCTAGCTATCCTCTATTTAGCAAAACGCAGAAAAAAGATCCCAGATGATTCTTTTGATGCTGCAAAACAATCTTTTAAAAAGATTTATCCTATATATAATCCTGGACGAGGTTTTAATAAATATTTACATCAATATTGGGATTCTTTATAAAGTAAATACAACATAAGCGATACTATCTCCCTCCCCCGTGTTGCTCCCTCCTAAAAAAGTATGGGTAGAACAAGGTCAAATTAGAGAATTTTAATATCCCTTATTCCCTGAGAGATACTCTCGATCACCCAAAGGGCTAATGTTGTGGTTTAAATAGGATTGCAGTACTTTTCAAAAAAATTAATTAAATATTTAGTTTTTACTGCTCTTCTTCTATTTTTTTAAGAACTGCACAAATGTTAGGAAATATTTCTTCAAGTTTAGTTATTCCGGTGTTCCTTACTAATTCTTCAATAGATATTCCCTTTTCCCTTAAAACTTGTTTTATTTGTTTTTTAATTGCTTTTCTCCCCGCGGACTCTCTTTTTCTTGACAGGTCAATTTTTACACCCAATTTGAGTTCCACCAATTTAGCAACTTCCTCCTCAATAAAAACTTCTGGTCCTCCTATAATACAAAATAAAATGACATTATTTGGTCCTGTTTTACATTTTATTAAGAATGCTCCTTGGAGGGGTAGAACTTGATTGACACTTATACCTTTAGATTTTAAATGTTCCTGAATCTCGATTGCTGCATTCTCCTTAATGTGTTCCCCATCCACAATGAAAATAATTGAATTTGTCCGAAATTTTTCAGATAATAAAGGGATAGCATTAAGTGCATCCAGCCCTGTTTGTTTCTTAAGCGGTGTATTAATAGAAAATATTGCTTTATCATATCCATTAAATTTCTTACAGAGATTCTTAAATATAACACTCTCAGGAAATGTTCCATTACCAGAAATTATTAAGTAATAGGAATCAATACCCTTAATACTCTCAACCAATCTCATCAAAATCACAACAAGGGTTTATAATCGAAGTGCGTCTAATAACAAGCGTGGGTCTGTGTTCGCATCTAATAAATCTTCTAATTCATCTAAAGTTAATATTTCATGACTTAAAATATCCTCATTTGACTTAGTCAATTGGATAATTGTAGTATCTGGTGGTTTAATATCTACCAAGTGATATAACACATCGATACTATGGGTTGAAATTATTGTTTGCCATTTTTTACTCTTCAACCATTTTAGGAATAGTTTGATCATTGTAGGGTGAAATCCTGCTTCAAAATCATCAATTATTATAAGTTTAGGTGATAGTACCTCAAATATCGCCATAATTTTTATTAATTTCTCTGCTCCAGATCCAAGATCTTTCAATTTGAGATATACATTGTTATCAGGATATACTTTTCTCAAACTAATAGGCTCAAGAAAAACAAGTTCGCTATAGACATCATTAACACATTCATTAAGGAATTTTGCGAGTTCAATATGATATCCTTTTTTCATTATTAATTCCTTAAGAACCTTCATTCTATTTTCTAAATCTCTCAGTATAAATGTAGTAAATGGAATGAATAATACCATTTCATTTCTTTTTGTTGGTGGCACTTCAAACTTTTCAGAGATTTTATTACCTATAGACATTTGATTGTTATTCCAATACGTACTGGTAGCATTTTCACTTATTTCAATAACTGCATTTGAGTTTTCAATCCCAAATTGTAAAGTTGAAGTTCCTGCATAAAGATAGAGAAGATCTTTAATTGAACCTTGGTGTAGTTCTTTTAAAATATCGAATTTGTTTCTACCGGTTATGTAATCATAATCTTTTGGATCAGGTAATAAGGATAATGCTTCTAATATTGATGATTTTCCGGCATTATTCTTTCCAATTAAAACTGTAAAATTACTAAATTTTAAAGTTTTATCACAAGCCTTAATTCCTCTAAATTCTTTAATATTTAAACTGCTAACAAACATGACATCTCAATTTATTCTCTTTTAAATTTCTTTAATATAATATAGTATTAATAACTGATATATTTAGAGTTCTACAAATTAAACTTTACTTCATTATTATCTTAACCTATAATAAATACAATAGAAATATATAATTTTTCTTATTCTCTACTATAATTATCTCCCTCCCCCGTAGTGCCCCCTCCTAAAAAAGTAGAAAAATTGAAGTTTAATAATTATTCGACCTTTTAGACTGAAACCTTATCCAAATTTCTCAAATAAAGGGTTATTTTATCATTATAAAGGTTAATTAGAGAGAATATCTTACTTATATATAATATTCAACAATTCAATTAAGTGCTTTAATTTAAATATTAGATTAGATTAGCTATTAACTATATGAATTTAAATTAGTGACCAAATATGGCAAAAAAACAAAAAAAAAGAGATACTTATAGATATAAGTTAAAGGAAGGTAATGAAATTCTGAATTTTGGCATAACAGATGATCTAAAAAGAAGAGAATCTGAACATAAAAGTGAAGGAAAACAATTCTCTAAAATGGAAAAAGTTGGACCTGCGGTCACCAGAGAATCTGCCCTTAAATGGGAAAGGGAAAGTATCAAAAAATACAAAAAAAGTCATGGTGGAAAAAGTCCAAAATACAACAAATAGGAATTACCTCTTACTATTTCTAGTTTTAGTTATCTGCTTCCTCAGTGTTTTCCCCTCCTAAAAAAGTGGGTGTTGAATAAAATCAATTGGTTGTAAAAAGATTTATTATTTAAAACAGCTTGAGTGCAGGAGTGGGTTTTAGAAGAACATAAATATGAATTTGTCGCAATTTTGATTGAAATCGATTAGGGGAGATTTGAATCTAAAATAAAAAAGAATTACTTTGAGCATAAATTTTTTAGGAAGATTTATTATGTGATTTATTGATGGAAACGAATACAAACTTTGAGGAAATTATTCGAGAACTAAATGAACGCGATCTGGAACGATTTAAAAACTTGTCTGATCGCTTTAAACTCCAATTAGATAAGATAAAAGATGGATTCGCTCCACCGATTTTAGAAAATTTGAATAATTTTTATTTGGATATATTAAATCATCTCGCTGAGGGTTTCAAATTTAGATTAAAATTAGTTATCGATACAAATATTATTTTCAGTGAAATAAGAGCAATCCTAATGGGCAAACCTTCATTTTTAAGTAATTTAATTAATATTCCATTTTTAGAACTATTTGCTCCAAAAAAAATTAGAGAAGAATTATTCAAGACAATAGAAGAAGATTTGCCACCTAATTTAGACAAGGAAAATGCTTATTCCTTAGCTTATTTTTTTTTTGAAAAAATTAGTATTTTAGACCAAGAAAATGAAGAAGCTTGGGAAAAAGCTCATATCTTACTAAAACAATATGATAAGGATGATATTCCTTTTTTAGCATTAGCGATTTCTCTAAATGCACATGGAATAATCACTAAAGACAAACATTTCAATAGACAAGAAGATATGAGCGTCTGGAAATTAGGAATAAGTGGTAAAGTAACTTCAACAATCTCAAGAGGTGTTTTTTCTCTTTATATCATAGATTATAGCTTTAATAAAATTCTCTTCACTTTAGCAAGGTGTATCTTTATTATTTTTCAGGGGTTTCTTGAGTTTTGCCATGAACTTTATTCTGCTATTAAAGCTGCTTTTATTTCAATGCATGAAAAGTATTCTAATTTACCCACATGGCTACAAGTAGGTATCCCTGTTATAATCATAACAATTCCTACTTTAATTTTAATTTTTTCAGAAAAAGCTCGTAATTCATTAAAAGATTTCATTATAGATTTAAAGGATAATTTGAGTCTATTTATAAAACATTTCAGTGATGATTTGAAATTTAATATCGAAATAATAAAAAACCTAACAATAAAATTATATCCTTTTTTTGAATTAGTAATTGAAGGTATGGGCTATCTCTTTTATTCAGCTATTTTACTTGCTAAACAAATAAAGACATTAGAAGATCGATCTGTAATTTGATGAAACTATGATTTTTATCAAAAAGTTTAAATTATCTTAAATTAAGTTGTATTAAAAGAAGTGAAATAGAAAAAGTATCGAATAATGAATTTTTGGAATACTTAGTGGATAAGGACAAATAAATTAAAACAGATCAAATGATAAATTTAAGAAATAAAGTATTTTATATAATAATTTTTTGTTTTTCTTATGCTGTTTTCATTATAGTTGGATTAGGTCTTATGAGTAGATTAAATTATTATACAATTTTCTATACTTTAAAGGGTGATGATATTGTTGATAAAGAAGTATCCTTTGGGATGAATTTTCTCGGAAGTTTTATAAATTGGTCAGATTCAAATACCTATATTCTATTTTTTGAGGATAGTTTTCTGCTTTTATCCAATTTCATCTATTACGCTTATGTTTTTTCTCATGTGATAATTTTAATTGGTTGGATCTTATTCACCTTGTCTAGTGCCAAGAAAAAAAAAAAGCTTGCAATTAGTATCTCCTTCTTTATTTACATTGGGATCTATATTTTTCTTATTTTTTATATGCCCTTAAGATTAGATCGAATGGTAGATCAAACAAATTTGAAATATATAGAGTTAAAGGAGTTTAATCCACAAATAACTTATCTTATTTTAAGCTCACCTGCTCCCTACTGTGAGATTTTCATTTGGTTTCCCATTATTTCACTCATTGCTTTTTATCTTATTAATTATCTCTCTTTTCAACAATTAGTTGAGAAATTCGCATTTATCCTAAAGAGAGAGATATTTTTCAGAGATTTTTATGAAAAAGTTATAAAAAAATATAATGAAAACGAATATTGGGACATTAAAGAAACACTAGAATGGTGGAATAAGAGAACTCCTCCTCTCGTGAAGAAGCAAAAGCAAATTAAATTTTGTAAAATAGTTTCATCATTTGCAAACTCACAAGGAGGATTCATTATAATAGGCATTTCCAATTCATTTCCTCGAGAAATAATAGGAGTACCTAATATTGAAAATTGGATGAAAGATCTCGAAGAGAAGCTGTTAAGATGGATGAGGTTTGAGAATAAATTCTATAGATTAAAAGAGATACTTCTTCCAAATGAAAATAACCAGATGAGGAGATGCATTGCTCTCCTGATATTTCAGACTAAAAAACCCGTTTCGGTTGAAATAACTAAAGGAACATTCTTGTATGGTAAGAGATTAGGTTCAGAGAGCGTCTCAATTGACCCTAAAATATTAATTAAAGAAAAAAAAGAGGTCTCTAAATTAAACATTGACTTTCTCGAGGAAATGATAAAGGAATATGACTTGAGTTATTAGATATAAAAGAATAACATAAAAATTTATTATTTAAAAATGATGAACTTCTTTATAAAAATAAATAAATTCAATTAAAATCTTGAAGTGATTAAAAAACCATCTGAAATCTTATTTAATATTTTTCTCGTATTGCCCTATTGGATTAATTTAAGGAGCGGAGATTATATTTTTCATAATGAAGAAATATTTAATTCTCTATAAAAAAACAATAAAATTGAATCAGATACCATCTCAGGTTTGAAAAATTATATACTCAATATTCTGTCTCCTATAATTATTAATTCCTTCCCCTATGGGCCCCCTCATAAAAAATTACTGCTATTATATTGAAATTTCTTGCTTTTATAATATTTTAACACTATTATATATATAAGTGAATAGAAATATGGAGGATTAAATTCACTGTATTTTAAAAAAGAGTTATAAAGTATGAATGATAAAGAAAGTGTATTTAGATTAGTTTTAGATCTGGACACTTAAACGATTAGTGTATTTTAAAAAAGTATTATGCTAATATGCATTAAATGTTTCCTTTAGAGATTTATTTCGTTCTAACTTTAATTTTATTTATAAGCACTATACTCTTTTACATCTCAAAAATTAGGGAATATAACTCTCGTAAATCTCAGTATATAATATTGATCTTATTGGTAATCATGTGTGCAATTTACTTTTCAAATTTGGGTTCATTTAATCCTTCAGACACAGAAGATCCTGTTGAAACCGCAATTTTTAGTGGATTTTCATATTTATTACTATTTTTTTCTGTTTTTGTATTCATTAAATCTTTTTTTCCTTCTGACCAAGACATTATTGAATTGAAACCCCCTTCAAGATATAGAGCAAGAAAAGGTATTATTGAAATAGGAAAAGTTATGAAAAAAGAAAGAAAGAAACACAAATTCTTTCTCTCCCTTAAAGATCTTGAAAGACATATGTTCGTATGTGGTACTACGGGCTCTGGGAAGAGTAATTTCTTACAATATCTCTTAACCAACTTTAAAAAACACTATGATATTCCTTTCTTACTTGTAGAATTTAAGGGGGAATACACGTTTTTACAAGATATAATTGAAGATATGTTAATAATTAGACCTGGAGAAAATTTTTCTATAAATATATTTAATCCAGAGGGGGCCAATCCAGAAATTCACGCTGAAAGAATTTTTAATATTCTAAAAAGTGGACAATTTTTAGATGAGCAATCGGAATTCTCCCCTCAAATGGAAAAAGTCTTGGTGGATATTTTAACAATAGTATGTAGTAATCCACAATATCAGAGCTGGAAAGATTTTTTTAACCAATGTGAACAGTATCTAGAAAAGGAGAAAAGAAATATCCCTATGCTACATCAGAGTCTTGTTAGTATTCAAAATAGAATTAGAAGATTTTCATTGGGACCATTAAAAGCTATTTTTTCTACAAGGTATAAATTGAAAGTAAAAGATCTATTTGACAAGAATATTCTAATCGATCTAAGCTCTATTATACGATTAGGTGGAGAAAAAGAAGATGCTCTATTTTTTCTAAATATGGTTTTAAAATATTTATGGGATAAAAATATAACACAAGGAGCGTATCAATTCAAAGGCATAAAGCACCTGACAATTATCGAAGATGTACAATATTTTGCACCAAAAGATTCATCATCCCAATCCAAATTGACAACTTACTTAGAAGATATCGCACTTTTACAACGAGGTACTGGCGAATGTTTGATTTCAATTGCCACACGCCCTCAAGTAAGTGGCGAAATTTTAGCAAATTGTGGCGTTTTGATTGTATTTAAAAGTTATATGCAGAGGAGTCTCCTCCGTGAAATACTGAATCTTGAAGAAGAAAATGAAGATTATTTGTCAATTCTAGAAGAAGGACAATGTATTGCCCGTGTAAACTCTGTAAGGAGACCATTTCTACTTTGGGTTCCGTATTTCGAAAGACACTGGTTAAAACGGGGAGACGTGAATAGAAAAAACAAACAAATTCTAAAGAGATTAAAGGATAAAGATAAACCAGATATTAAACTAAATATAGAAGAACTAAAGCAAAATACTAAAAAAGAAATAAAAAACAAAAACAAAAAAAAAGGTTCTAAACCTCATAAAAAGAAAATTTCACTGGAGAGTAATGGATTTAAGCATAAGATTTATTGCAAATTTTGCGGAAAAGAAGTAGAGTAAAACATGGAAAAATGTGAGGAGTGTTCGACCAAATTAGAAAAGGAAGATAAAGAGCATATGGAATTAGAAAAATTCATAGATACTTTGTTGGACAAACAAAAAAAGAGTTAAAAAGGTTTGATGAAATGCACATGAAAAGATCTCATGCTTTCTCTTATTTTTGTTTTAGAATTCATAGATTATTATTTAATTTTTGTAATTATAAATCTTTACCATCTTAAAGATCGTTTTGCTGCAAAATTAACCATCGAAATGTATTTTGCTGCTTTCTCCTATCCTGTTAATCTTGCATTTGATCAATCGTTAAATTAGATAAGGCAAATACAAATGTGCTTTAAATTCTGGAGTAATAGTATTTTTTATTATGTTACTCAAAGAAGTACCATACTTCTTAATTTGCCCTAAACATACGACACGACATAAAAAGGATATCTTCAAGTCAATTTATCATTCACTTTATGACAAGATTGATTCTGTTGTATTACCTGAAGGACATTTTCTAGTTCAAAGTTATGGTAAAATTTTGGATTCAATTGTAATAGAATTAGATGATGAATCCGATTATAATTTCCTTAAAGCTTTAGGTCCATTTACGACATGGACTTTAAATCATTTGGAAGATTATACCATTGGAAAGAATATAATGCAGGATGGATTGAGAGTTGGAACGATTTCGATTTTCGTCCTTAGAGTTTATAGATTACCTAAAAATATTTTAATAAAACGGCCTCCTCAACAGAGCGTCTCTAATCAATTTTTTAATTGGGATGTTGAAGATGATGAAGTTTTTGATTTTAAAAATCCAGTTGTGCCTGAAGAAGAATTCAACGAAATCTTGTCTTCGATCAAATATATTTATTCCTTATACATAGCCATGAAATCTGCAAAAGATGAAAATTTTAAAAACCAAATCACTTTCGAAGATTTATGGCAAAAAATTCAATCGAAATTTGAACCTAATATGATAATTTATACTTTGAAGCAAAAAAAAGCCAATGAAATCATCGAAATTAACGACTCTGGAATAATAGTCAAAACTGAGAAAGGGACTGAATTAGTAGAAATTGAAATGATAAGAAAAGCATGGGAAAATTTAGTAAAAGATGGTGTTCTCTACAGAGATGAACATGAGAAATCAACTTATCGAAGCTCGTTTATTTTAGGACTACTATCACAATTTAATTTCATAGAAACAAGCTTGAAAGGTAGAATATGTATAAAACTGAAGGTTTAGTTATTTTTTTTTATATCATTAATTAATTAATTAACAAGGATGTGAAAATTATATCTCAGCATAGGTGGTCAAAAGAAGATCATATAATCGCACTTTATTTATATCGATTTGGTATGGAAAGCTTGGGTGACCCTGTAAAACTATTATCTTTATTAGAAATACCTGTATCCTCAATGACAATGAAATTTGCAAATTTAGTTTCAGCAATATATGGTAAAGATGTTGGAAAATTTGGAACTAGTGAATTGGATAAAGAAGTAGTTAAAGAATACCTAAATTTGCCACAAGAAGATTATCGAAAACAAGTTTTTGATATCATTTATAAGAAAATGGAATAGTTTTACTATTCATTCTTGTATCATAGCCTTTTTGAATTCAGCAATATGAGCATTATTCGCATAAAAGCGTTCTAAAGATTGTTTCATTTCAATAGCTATAGCTTTTATTACTGGGACGGGTACTGAATTAGCTAATTGTTTATATGCTTGTGTCATTGAAACAGGGAATATAAATGAATCGGGAAATCCTTGCAGTCGCGCCCATTCCCGTTCCGTCATTTTTCTTATCCCCTCGTTATTCTTCTTTTTAAGTGGATCATCTCCTGGCCTCCACGCATCGTATTTTATGGTGTCTTTAACCAAATTTCTCTCTTTTCCCATTCCGCCGCAGACGATCGTATTGGCCACTTCTTTCCGCCCTATGACCTGGTAACCGAATCCGTGTCCTTTTGCTTTATGACGTGTCCTATGATTTTTTAGCGTGTTCAGATATTGTTGTGATAAAAAATATTTTGTATTAACATCTTTTTCTAATATATTACCAATTCTAACATTTCTATTTTCGCCTTCAGGAAATTTAAATTTAATATCCTCCCTAAATCCAACAATGTATATTCTTTTTCTCTTTTGAGGTAATCTAAAAAGACTGGCATCTAATATTGTGTAATAAATTGTATATCCTAATTCATTCCTTAAAATATCTTCAATAGTGTTAAAAGTTCTGCTTTTATCGTGATTTTTCAAATGTTTAACATTTTCAAGTAGAAAACATAAGGGTTTTTTTTCCCTTATGATATCTCTAATATAGAAAAAAAGGTTCCCTCTTTCGTCGTTAAAACCCTCCCTATATCCAGCTATTGAGAATGCCTGACACGGAAACCCAGCCAATAAAATATCAAAATCGGGAATATCTTTGGTAATTACTTCTTTTATATCAGCCTTTGGATTTTCTCCAAAGTTTAATTTGTAAGTTAGACAGCAAAATTCATCTATTTCACATGAAAACACAAATTTTATCTGATCTCTGAATGCCTGTTCGAATCCTAATCGAATACCGCCGATACCCGCAAACAGATCAATTGCTTTATATATATACATTAAATTTATGTCAAAATCCATTATAAATATATGTTACTATATTCTATCTACATACATATATTTAAATTACAGGGAATTAAGAAGACGAAGATTGAGATTCATATGGAAAGAACTAGAAAAGAAAGCGTATTATTTTAATTTCCAAAAATCTCTTCCATCCCTATTAATATGAAGAATTTCTTGCTTTCGTACTAATTCACTTAGTTTAACCTTTAAGAATCTTACATCAAGCATTTCCTTCATTCTTAATTTTGAGACTAAATCATCTAAATCTTGCCATTTATTAGATAGAGTATTAATTATATTTTCTTTAGTTATATCTATTATATGAATCTGTCTGGTTTTATCTAATCGTTCTATATCGGGCAATTTTGATTTTAGGGACGCGATTGGGACACTTTTTTCATATCCTAAAAATATTTTCTGTTTTTCACTTTTTTTTTTTAAAACTACTTTTTTCTTTGAAAGATCTTCTTCTATAATTTCTTTAATTAATTGTTTGAAATAGTTTTCCCATTTTGTTTTATGTGGTTTTGGCCATTTATTTCCATTTTCAGTTCCAAGTTGTTTTAATTTATTTCGTAATATCTGGGAGTGATTAGTAGTCCAACTTCCTTTTTTGATCTCATTATTTAATACTTCAATCAATTTAGGAATTTCATTTCTGTGATTAATTAATATTTCTTGTTTATATGATGTCATAAAAGTATAGTGAGAATAGGCTACGGGTTTTACTTTTCCTATTTTAGTTATAACTTCATCTAGTATAAGTTCCTTTGGAATAAATTGTGCTAACCTTAAAAAATTTCTAAAACCTTCAGGGCTATAACCAATTCTTCCATTTGTCGAATATTTCTCGCTTTTTCTTATACCCATCCATTTTATTACTCTATCACCTAGTAAAGGAATTAAATTTCCAACCATTCTCAAAATTAATCTATTCTCGCTACTAATATCATGTTTAACATCAGTATACCTCTCAGAATCTTTCAAACGTCTTTTAATAAAACTATGTAAAATTTTTCCAATTGTATGAATTAATGAAGGAGGTTTTTTTCCAGATGTAACTTTTTTTCTACTTGGATCTTCTGGTTCATAAAGGGCTATACCATCTTTTAACATGTAATCCTTGATTTCCCTTCGAATTTTCAAAGCTGCACTACCTGAAAGAAGAACAAACGCATCTTTAGCCCACTTCTCTTTTGAGGAATAGATCAATTGCTCTGCTAATGTACTCAGTTCTATTGTAAGATCAATATCAGAAATACCTAAAATTGTCTCCTCATTAGTCATATCAGCTTCAAAGATCTCATCTTCATTCTTTATTTTATCTTCATCAATAATACCTGACACTTAATACCACCATTATCTCTTCAAAGTAAATTTCTTATTTAATTCGTGAAATTTAGCTTCAAAATCCCACCAATTCATATTTAAATATTTTATGCGATCTTCAAAGCAGTAAAATAATAATATACCCAAACCTTTATACCAAATTTCTTTATCCAAACCTTCGGGTGTGTCAAGACGTTCAAAGAGTGGATGCAGTACATTAATGTATATTGTTTTTTCCTCTGGTTTAAAATAAGCTATGTCTTTTTCATCAGGATCAGGTATATATTTAATTTTAAGTGTTTTTCTTTCTTTCTCAGGTTTATCCTCTAGAATAATACTCTTTATTAATAATTCTTCTAATTCAGGAAATGATTTTTCATGAGGTTCTTCAAAATTCCATTTAGCTGAAATTGTGTACTCCCTTTTTCTTAAATCACTATAATCTATTTCTTTTACTGGAAACTTTAAATAACCTTCCTCATTGATATTAAGAAGATACTCATAATCTTTTCTTGTTTCACTTTCCGCTATTAAACTTACTCTTAATTTCCCTTTCATCTCACTGACATAAGGATTTCTAATATGAATAATAGGACATTTATCAATTGTATTAATTTGTATTGATTTAAGGCTTTTTTCAACATAAATTGGAGTTTTAATTGTCTCGATAAGTTCATTATCTTTTTTGACATTTAATGCATATTCATATTTTCCCCTTTTTTCTTTTTTTTTAATTTCAGTATCAAAAATTTGACTGCTTAATTTTGTATATGATTTTAATTTTGAATTCTGAATAATTTCCCATTCAGTATCAGTTTCATGTTTTCTCTTAAATTCTAATTCTATTGGAAAGGGAACTCCAGAGAAGTTGCATTTAACATTTATTCGAAATGGTTGTCCTCTTAAGACTAATTTTGGATCCACACCTTCTATTTTCATTCTTTCCAGTATTTTATTAAAGTTAAAAAATTTTGTCTTGATATCAATACGTTGATTTTTTATATCTTTTAAAATTATATTGATTTTATATTTGCCTCTCTTGTGTTGATATTTTGGTTTTTTTGATAGATTTATTCCTGGATATTTGATTTCCTTCTCTTCTAAGGGTTTGAGTTTATCAACTTCTATTTCCTTTAATTCATCAAATACTTCGCAAAGCAGTTTAACTTCATTTAACTCTGTTTCTGATACATTTTTTATGCTTGTAGTTATAATAAAGTCAGAGATTTGGTCATGTATAAATTCTGGTTCATATTCGATCTTCTTTATATATCGCTCTATAGTTGGAGGTTCTTTTATGTCACTTTCAGTATTATCAGAATACTCTTCATCTAATTTTCCCTCGTCAGCTACAATGTCGACGATATCTTTTAAGCCTACTTCCTCTAAGAAATTTAATATATCTTTAGTTAATGTGTCTTTCCCTCCTAATGTTTTAAGTCCTCCTATTTCCTGACTAAAAGCAATTTTTAAGTTAATACAATGTGTTCTTATTGTATCTCTTAAAGTAGGTTCAATTTGATGAAAACCAGCATGAGTAGATTTTTCAAACTTTTTCAAAGCTGTCGAATTAATTTCTCCAATGATTTGATAATCATTCCTCCCTAGAGATATTTCATTTGGAAATATCTTTACTACTCTGTCATTTACGAGTATTCTAATACCGTCAAAAATATCCTTTGTATGACATTTATCACGTAATTCAAATAAATCATTCGTTTTCACAATACCAATTCTAAAGTTATCAACAGTAAAATTATTACTACTTTTTCCCCTCCCAGTCCCCCATGTTTCAGGATTCTTCCTGATAATCGGCTTTAAGATACCCTTCTCTATTAATTCAGGATTATCAAATTTCTCAAAAATAATTTCTTCTTGTATCCCTTCATTTTTAATTGATAAACAAATTTGTATTTCAGATCTATTAATAAATTTATAATATCTTGAATAAAGAACATTCCTAATAGCTGAAGAAAAATCAGAAATTACAAGTTCTTCAAGTCGATCACTGATATATTTCTTTAGTTTACCTTTATCTTCTTTAGAAAATAATTTAAAAATCCAAACAGAACCATAGTTATTTTCAAGTTCATCCCCATTTGGGATATCCCATTTTTTATATACATCATCAGATTCTTCGTAAGCAAAGGGATTTGGATCTAAATAATTCCCTATTTTATCAGTTACCCATGTGATTATCGAATATCCAGGATTTTCTGATTTATCTCTTGGATTTGAAAAAATTTTAATTTCCTTACAAAAAGCAAGCCAGGTTTTCCACCCCTGTCCAAAAGCCCCCCCTGATCTCCCCGTCATATCCTTAGTTTCTCCTCCAAACTTAAAAATACCTTCAATCCATTCTCGATCAGTTATTCCATGGGTCCCTAATTGATAAAAAATGATCTGATTTTCTAAAAAGTCCAACACAATTTTAAGCTTAACATCATTATCATTAAAGTCTCTTCCAATTTCTATATCATCAAGAAAAGCATCAAAGAAATTTTGGAATTTTTCATCAACTAAAATCTCTGGTAATGGTTGATCATATCCTTTAGCAATATTATTTGCCTGTTTTGAAATGTTAATCTTAAATTTGCTTCTATGTGAAGAAATATCTGTCACCCATTTTTATTTTCGATTTTAAAATTCTATAATTGAAATTTCTCATTTTTTTTTTTAAATTATAATCAAATTTCCTTTTAACTTCTTCTATCGCAGATTTTATACTTTTAATAATTTTGTCTACTTCTTGTTGAGTATATTCATAGATTTGGGGATTTGCACAATTTCCTAATATACGAAGTGACTCTAACACTCTTTGCGTACGAGGTGTTACTATTCGGATAAATTTCTCGTGTGGTGTTTCATTTTCAATTCTTACTTTTACCATTATTTTTGTGAATCATATTAAGTGTTGGATTAGGTTTACATTATTAATGTGATCATTAGTATATAAATTTATTGTATTAGATAATTATTAATGAGTATCTAATAAGATTTCATCGTATAGATAAATTTATTATATTTCTCTAAATATTATTAATCCTACTTTTTTATATAATAATACTAGATCCTTTAGATATTCTTCCCAATATTTCTCTATTAACACAATATAAAAATAAATCTAATAATGTTAAAAAAATCTTAATTAATTTCTCAAACAAAATTAACAAGAAAAATATTGATGATTTAAATATAATCATTTATTGAATTTCTAAAATTAAAATTTTTTTCTTTATATACTAAAAAATATGGATTATTTACGGTCTAATAGAAAAATGTTAATTAGATATTAGTATCCCTTATCACAGAATGAATATATATAAAGCCATAGATCTTTTCGCGGGCATCGGCGGTATTCGTTTAGGATTCGAACAGGCTTTCAAAGATCAGATAAATTTTGTGTTTTCATGCGAAATAGATGAGTATTGCCGCAAAACATACTTTAACTGGTTTTCCGTGTCAGGCATTTTCTATAGCAGGATATCGGGAGGGATTTAACGACGAAAGAGGAAATTTGTTTTTCTATATTAGAGATATTATTAGAAAAAAACAACCAATTTCATTTTTTTTAGAAAATGTAGATAATTTAATTACACATGATAAAGGTCGTACATTTTCAATAATTAATAATATCCTTGAAAGTGAATTAAAATATTATATCCGCTATAAGATTTTAAACGCAATGGATTTTGGACTTCCACAGAGAAGAAAAAGAATATTTATAGTAGGATATAAGAAAAATTTAAGGTTTGAATTTCCTAAAGGCGATAGTGGAAATCCTATGGTTGATGATATTCTAGAAACCAAATTAGTTGATGAAAAATATTATCTTTCTCAACAATTATTAAACACGCTAAAAAATCATAGAACACGTCATAAAGCAAAAGGACACGGATTCGGTTACCAGGTCATAGGGCGAAAGGAAGTTGCTAATACGATCGTCTGCGGCGGAATGGGAAAAGAGAGAAATTTGGTTAAAGATACCATAAAATACGATGGTAAATTAGATGAGTTTTTAAAAATTGTTGAGCTTGTGTTAAACAAAAAACCTCAAAATATCGACCTTGAAATGAAAGATCAGTATAGGCTTAAAATGGATGTAATTATGTTAAAATATATCGGTTTGAATAAAAAAGATGTTATAATTCTTTATAACGATTTGATCAATTTAGTGAAACAAAGAGAAGAGAGAGCAACAAGTATAAAACGCGAGAAAAAGAAAAAAAATAATAATAAAAATTGACACAAATATAAAAACCTTAACTTCTACTCTGTTATTGAAAAACAGATAAATTGAATTAATAGAATTTAGCTTAGGTAAGACAAAAGTTTGAACCTTTTTTTTTTATTGAAAATACATAAAATAAACAATTAAATCTAAAATCAGAACATGTTAATAGAAACATTATCAATTGAGAATTATCGCTCCATAAAGAAATTAACCATTAAAATAAAAAATAACTTTTTACAATTGATTGGAGAAAACAATTCAGGGAAAACAAATGTTTTTAGAGCTATAGAGTTATTCTTTAAAAGTTCTGTTGCTGGAATTACACAAGAAGATTTTTTTCAAAAGACCATAAAAAACTCGATTAAAATATCAATAACATTTTTCAATTTAACCGAGTCGGAAAATTCATTTTTTCAAGATTTTTTATGTGATAACAAACTAATTATACAAAAATTATATCGATGAGCGAAGAAACTGAAAAAGTTTCATCAGATTTTCTAATAACACGAGATCTTCCAGAAATCCCCCATTTTGATGGTAGTAAATTTGATAAATGGAGAGAAAATAGCGAAGCAATTATTAATTTTTTTAAGGAATATGATTATGAAGATAATATTAAAAGCGATAGAGGGACTATAACTAAAGCAAGTGTAGAAAAAGCTATACCTCAATTTATTAAAGAAAAAGGTAATGAATGTGAAACGAAAAAAAAGGAGTGTAATACAAACCTAAAATGGAAAGATATTTCTAGCTACTTACCAGAAGTGTTATATATTGAGGCGACAAAAAAAATTTCGGAAGAAGTAAAAACATCTGAAAGAAGTAAATCAATTTATAAAAAAATTTTAGAGAAAATAATTTTAAAAAGCATAGAGGACAATTTGGATGATTCAAAAATAATTAAAGAATTTAAAAAAAATCGCAACCAGCTAGAAACCCTTCTAAAAAAAGGAGAAGATGAAGAAGATAAACGGTTTGAAATAATTAAACAAATTGAAAGTAATTTATTGAAGAATTTAAATCAAAATATTGCTACAAAAAGCATAGAAATTAAGATTTTTCCCCCAAGATTGCAAGATTTTTTTTCGAATACGGATATAATAATTAATGATGGAATAGAAAGCTCAATAGAAAATAAAGGCGATGGGTTAAAAAGGTCATTAATTTTTTCTCTTTTTATTACCTATTCAGAATATCTAAAGAATAAAATAAAAGATAAAGGAATTTCAGAAGATAAACCATTTTTATTTTTAATAGAAGAGCCTGAATTATATTTACATCCCCAAGCACAGAAATCCCTTAGGGATATATTAATTCTAATATCTACTTACGATCAAGTGTTTTATAGCACTCATAGTTCTAATTTCATTGATATAAGTAAATATTTATCAATAGGATTAACAATTAAAGAACCGATAGAAACGGGTACTCAAATAAGTTTTATTGAAAAAAAGTTATTTGAACCACAGATACAAAAAGAATATGAACTTTTAATGAGATTCAATCCTGAAAGAAACGAAATGTTTTTTGCAAAAAAAGTGGTATTAGTTGAAGGTAATGTGGAGAAAATTGTATTATCTCATGTTGCTGAGTTAATGGGTAAAAATTTTGATAAATTAAATTTCTCATTAATAGAATGCGGTGGAAAAACTATGCTATCTTATTTTATCACGGTATTATCCTGTTATTCTAAACCGATTATCGTTATTCATGATATTGATCCGTTAACCCCTGTACAAGAAAAATCTGCAGATGAATTACGAGAGTTAGGATATGAAAATCGAAAGATTGAGCAAATTCAAGAGAAGAAAAGACGATTTAAGGATAATAATAAGATTGATGATCTTATTTCAAAAGAACATAATAAAATTGGCTTAATTACAATAAATCCTAATTTTGAAAAATTAATCGGAATAACACAACACGGAGATAAAAAAACTCTTAAAGCTTTTAAATTTGCTAAAGATCTTTCAAAAGAAAATATTGACAAAGATTTACAAGAAATAATTGATTTTATTTTAGCTTTTCAAATAGATAAAACTCGGCACGAGATTAAAAAATACGAAATTGATTGTATTTCAAACAATGAAGAAAGTCATCTTGAAGAAGAACTATTACCAACAGACGAAACTGTACATGATAAGCCTAATTTAAATCAGAAACCTAAAGTGAAATATAAAGAACAAGTTAATTTAGATAGTTTTTTTGAAAGTTAGCGTTAATAACGAATGAATGAATTTTACTATAATTTAATTAATGTATATTTTAGATAATATAACTTCTTTTCAATGATTTAAACAAGTATTAGATATAAGTATAAGATAGTAAAATCTAATTTATTCTTTAATCAATTGACTATTAAAATTAATAGTGATTCAAATGGAGAAAAAAAGTGCTAAAGCTAAAATTCTGGAGTTATTTCAAGCGAATGCTAACAAGTGGATTCCTATAAATGATATTCAAAAGGTTGCTCAAATAAGTGAGTGGGCAAGAACGATTAGATTTCTAAAGGCGGAAGGATGGAAGATAGAAAAAAAAGGCGGCGGTAAAACTACAGAATATTGCCTTACATCTTTAGAAAAAAAGGAAGGTGTTGTGAGAGGACCTATAAATCCCAGAACCAGAGCAGGAATTTTGCGTAGAGATGGTTATCGTTGTGTACACTGCGGAAAAAACCCTGAAGAGGATAATATCAAACTTGAAGTCGATCATATTATTCCTGTTGCATGGGGTGGAAAAACTGAGCCAAAAAATCTTCAATCATTATGTAGAAAGTGTAATCAAGGTAAGAAGAGCTATTTTTCTGATTTCAACGACGATGATGCTGTTAAAGATATAATAAAAGCACCATCTGGAACAGAAAAACTCCTACTAATAGGAGCAAAATTAATAGATCGTCCTTTAACTGTAGATTTTATAGGGACATTAGCTGGAATTCGCGATTGGACTCGCACTATTCGTTCTTTACGCCAAAAAGGTAGAATCAATTACAAATGGGACAGTAAAACCAACACTTACACATTTTTAGAAGTAAAAAAGAAAGAAAAAGAACGTCAATAGAAATTATTTTAGAGGATAAACAAAACTTATTAATCAAATTTTTGATGATACTTGCTCATCAATAAATTTATCTAAACTAATTTCGGTATTAGGTGTAATGAGTAATTTCGATATTATGTTATGAAACTTTCTTTTATCGGAGATATTTAACAACTTCTTTGATATTTGAATTTGATTTTTATTAATTTTACTAACTATCTTAAAAAGCTCCATTTTTCTCAATAAAAGTTCTATATCGTTAATTCTAAGATAATTCCTGTTAATGAAAGTATGAATGGATGAAATAAACTTCTTACCAGTCTTAGGAATGTCTTTTTTCTCGTAAAGCTTTTCCAATAAAACAACAATTTCTTCAAATTCTTCTGAAATTTGAAGCTTTTTCATAATAATAGGATTTAATAAAGAATTTTTCATTTCTAAAGCTAAACTTTTTATTACGGGTACAGCAACGGAATTTCCGAGTTGTTTATAGGCTTTGGTCATTGATACAGGAAATTTAAACGAGTCGGGATAACCTTGAAGGCGAGCCCATTCGCGGGGAGTCATTTTTCTTATTCCTTCTTCGTTCCGTAATTGAATGTCGTCACCTTCCTCTTTCCAGCAATTTGGTAATATTTTATCATAAACGAGATTTCTTTCTCTTCCCATACCTCCACATACAATAGTATTTGCTATACCATTGCGAGATTTCACTTCGTATCCGAATCCATTTCCTTTTTCTTCGTGTCGGGCTCGATGTTTTTTTAAACCGCTTAAATATTCGTGAGAGAGGTAATAAGAGCTTTTAACTTCTTTTTCTAATATATATTCAATCTTTACAGGAGTATTGAGTGGTTTTGGGAATTTAAAAGCAAGATTATTCTTAAATCCGATAATAAAAATTCTTTCCCTATTCTGAGGCACACCAAAATCTTTCGCGTTGAGAATTTTTGTATGGATGTTGTAATTCAAATCTTTAGTAAGAACATCTTTAATTATTTGAAATGTTCTTCCTTTATCGTGATTTCTTAGGTGTTTAACATTTTCTAATAAGAATGCATCGGGTTGTTTTACTCTTAAAATCTCGGCTAAGTTAAAAAATAAAGTTCCTCTTATGTCGTTGAATCCTCGCTTCTCTCCCGCTATAGAGAATGCTTGACACGGGAAACCGGCAAGCAGAATGTCAAAACTCGGAATTTCTTTAGGATTTACCTTAGTGATGTCTCCTAGAGGATTTTCACCAAAGTTTTCTTGGTAAGTTTTACACGCGTAAGGATCTATCTCGTTAGCATACACGAACTTGATCTTATCTTTAAACACTTGTTCAAAACCTAACCTTATGCCTCCAATCCCGGCAAATAAGTCAACAGCTCGAAAATTTTGGTTCATTTAAAATTACCTCTTTTTCTGATCTTTTATTGCATGACTATATAAAAGAAAATTCTTAAGAATAGATTAATAAATCTTCGGTTATTAAATTTAAGAGACCGGCATAACAGAAATTTACCAATTCATAAAGGTTTTGCTTCGCATTAACTAATTATCGTAAATCAAATTTTTTTAAATTTACTGTTAAAGAATATAATTTATAATCAATGCGTAATTGTTACACGTCAGATAAGAGAATTCTTTAAAATGGGTTGTAATTATCTCAATAACAAAAACAAAAACAAAAAAATTCCAAGAATTGATCCTAAACTGGGCGGATAATAATTTAGTTGAGTATCCGTGGCGAAATAAAAGGAATCCCTATAAAGTATTAATTAGTGAAATTCTCCTTACGCGAACAAAGGCTAAACAAGTCACTCCAGTATATAATGATTTTATGACAAAATATCCAACAATAAACCATTTCTTGAAAGCAGAATTAATTGATCTGAAAAAAATGTTAAAATCCCTTGGTTTATTGTTTAGAGCCGAAATGCTAATAGAGCTTGCCTTTCAACTAAAAAAGGACTTTGATAATAAAATTCCAAACACCTTAGCGGAGTTGAAAACTCTAAAAGGAATAGGGGATTACGGAGCAAATGCAATATTATGCTTCGGTTTTAATGAGAGAAATCCATTATTAGATGTTAACTTCATCCGCATCTATACACGAGTATTCGGTATAGAATCAAAAACAAAAACGCCGAAAACGGATAAATTCTTATGGGAAACTTCGAAAGAATTACTCCCCGATACTAATTACATAAACTTCAACTACGGTGTATTAGATATGGGAGGAAATATTTGTTTGAATAGAATCCCAAAATGTACTATCTGCCCGATTAAGAAGTTATGCTTGTATTATTCCAAATTCGGAGCGAAACAAGAGATAATAATCTAACTAATAGGCTAAGTGAGTTATTGGTTTTTTATAAGTAATTAAAGTAGGTTTAATTATTAGCTCTTGTTACGCTCCAAAATGTAAAATATATTGTAAAGATCTTAAAAATCCTAAGTCAAGTAGTCATATAAATTTAAAATTTCACTAAGAAAAATTAAAAACAACTGTTTTAATTTTAAATGTATTTAAGACTTATATTCAATTTTAAATTAAAAATAATTGGTTTTAATAATATTTTTATAATAACTATTATAGATTAGAAAACGGGAATTTAATTTAAAAATTAAAATTCAGAGATAATTTTAATGCCATTTATTTTTTATAGTAGTGCTGATGAAACCCTCGATAATTTAGTTTTTAGTAAAAATATTTGGGGAGTTAGGACGAGTCGAGTAAAACCAAGTTTAGAAAATAAACCCAATGAATTTCGACAGGGAGCAATAATAATTTGGTATTCTAGTGAAAGTGCTTCTTTTATTGGCTAATCAACAATAAAGCATGCTAATTTTTTCCCATCTGAGCACACTAGTGACAATGTCAGTGCTTTTGAATTAGAAGCTACTTCTAAATTTAAAACAAAATTAAGAAGAACTCCTCAAATTTATAACTTGATTTCAGATTTTAGTCTATTATTTAACAATTATAGAATTATAGATAATGAACTTTTTAATAAAATTATCTCTATAGCAAAAACACCAGAAATAGAGTCTATAGAACCTATAGAACATTCACATAATTCAATAGTGAATAATTTATTAAATATTGGAAAATTAATGGGCTATGAGGTTTGGGTGGCCAATGATCTAAAGAACAAAATTATAAATGAAAAAAGGCTAGGAGATCTTTCTGTTGATGACTTAAATCTTCCTGGGTTTGACAATTCTACATTAAATATTCTAAAAGCGATAGATGTAATTTGGTTACAACAAACATATATTATAGCCGCGTTTGAAGTAGAACATACAACCTCGATATATGGTGGGTTGCTACGATTTTCTGATTTGTTTTTATGCCTTCCTAATTTAAAAATAAATGCATATATTGTTGCACCAAATAATAGAAAAAATGTGGTTGAAAAACAATTAAGTAGAATTACTTTTAAACAGATCTTTAATAATAATATTGCCAGCGTAGTTAACACTATTTATTATTCTTCTTTAAATCTTGGGGTTGAAATTGTTGAATCTGTATATAAAAGAGGAGGCCATTATAATGCAGAAAACTTTCTTATTCATTGTGTAAATGAAGAGTGGTATGATATCATGGATCAGAGTTGAAAAAATTAAGATTTCGTGAAACGGTTAGTAGAGAACGAAGAGATGAATAGAGTTTATAAAAAAAAATAATTAATAAAAATTTTAACTCTATTATTTTATTCGTTTTTCTTAAATTTACTGGCTACATGCTGCATTTCGTAAATAATTCTTAATAACTCCATGGTAAACATTAAAGTGGCTTTAGTTCGATTCTCATCTGGAGGAATCAGTTTATGAGTTGATTGATTTCCAATCTCTCTTATCAAATCCGCCCATTCTTTAATAATTGGAGTTATATATCCCTTTTCTTCAAGATAATCTAAATAACTGATAAAGGATTGACCTTCTTCAGCACCTTTATCTACACTAACGTGCATTAGAATCTTACGGCATACTAGCTCACATGCGGTAAAGGCATTTATTGAAAAACAACTTCGTGCCTCTTGATATGCAGCTTCAATTTCCACTGGAAGCCCTTCTAATTTTTCCCCTGGTTTAGTACCAGGGATAATCTTACCTTCTGACCATATAGATCCTTTTATACAGGATGTACATATCATAAATTGGATAATTGGGTCATCTAATTTATTTTGAGTTCGAGAATATATATTTACAACTCTACCCGACACATGTCGATCACAATGGCCACATTTATAATCAAGTCTAGAAACTTGACTAGTTCCACCGATATTATTAATTAAATTCTCGTCAATTGGCATAGGAATTATTAAATAAGTTAATTATATAAAACTTATTATTAAATAATTGTATAAATATTCGTGAAATAACCGATATTATTAAAATTATTTCAATTAAATAATAATTTATACTTCATTTTCCCTATTCTTTATTTTCATCGCTCTTATCGAAGTGAAGTTTCCATAGTTTCCCTTCTTTATCCTCATAAATGAAGCCCTCATCGGTTTCTTCAATTCTACTTAAATCTAATTGAATCATTTGGAGTCCTTCCTTTTTTCCCTTTTCTATAATTTGCTTTTGAACTCTGGCTTCTTTAAATGATGGGTCAATTTCCAGAGCTTTTTCAAAACATTTCAAAGCTTCCTCAAACTCTTTAAGCTCATATAATGCCCTACCCTTACATAACCACTCAACTTTATCTTTTGGGTTTTTCTTTAATGCATTCTCGCAAGTTCTGATTATTTCTTCAGGATTTTCAAAGAAATTTCCCTCGATTTCATTGATTTCTTTTTCAACATCGTCTCTCATTATTACCCGAGGAATTCTTTCTTGAGGACTTTCCAAAAAACCTTTTATTGTATCTATTTGATGTCTTGCTTCTTCAAAGTAAGGATCAATTTCAAGTGCGGCTTTCATGCATTTTATTGCTTCCTCATAGTCACCTAAGCCTACCAACGCTATTCCCTTTCTATACCAAGCGTGTATAAACGTTGAATCAATCTCTAATGTCTTATCATAATAAATTATAGCTTCACTATGTTTTCCTAACATTTCAAGGACCATTCCTTTAGAAAACAATGCATTAATAAAATTAGGATCAACTTCAAGAGCTTTTTCATGATATCTAATTGCTTCCTCGAATCTTTTTAAAACTCCCGCAGTCATTCCCTTTCTATACCACGCTTCTTTATGCTCAGGATACAAATCAGTTATTTTAGTATAACATTCAAGGGTTTCTTCAAACTTTTGTAAATTGTAGAATGCCAATCCTTGATTCAACCATGCTTCCGCGTCTTCGGGATTCAATTCCAACACTTTCTTATAACATTCAATTGCTTCTTCATATTTTCCTAATATTCCCAAAGCAAACCCTTTATTATACCATGCCGCTGTGCTAGGTTCTATTTCCATGATTTTATCATAACAAAGGATTTCATCCTCAAATTGATTTAAGTTATGTAAAGCCGTCGCTTTAAAATACCACGCATCTAAATTAACGGGATCAATTTCAAGATATTTGTCAAAAATCTCAATAGCTTCTTCAAACTTCTGTTTTTTGATTAATTCAATACCCTTGTCTACCTCATGTTCACGATTAGGATTTTTGTTTTCCATTGGTTTTCAATTTGATTTGTTCTTTATATCTCTACTATGTTTCAGACCTTTTTAAAAAAAAATTATTCGGATTCAAGAGAGGCCCAATATCCTGTTGGTTCATTACATGAAATTGTTTCTAATATTAAATCATAAGATCTTCGGAGTATTGTTTTATACTTATTTAGATCTTCCTCAGATTTTAGGGAGAGATAGCCCCATTTTTGTCCCCCAACGCGTTCTGTCCCTGCTGTAGCGGGATCTACGCCTTCCATCTCTTCTCCTCTGGTAAATATCATTAATCTGATGAAGTTTTTTCTAAAATAAATATAAGTAAAGACTCTCTGGGGAGAATAGATAGTATAACCCAGTTTTACTCTTTTTACAACTATATCTTCAGAAAATGTTTTAAAGTAGCTTAGTAAATCATCGCTTAGATGAATTAAACTTTCGGGAATTATATTAAAATAATCTTCTCCTTCAGGAGGTTTTAATGAATCAGGTCTTTTTATGGGTCTATTTTCAATCCCTTTTATTACATCCTTTAATTCTATCACTTCAAGATTTGAAGGACATCCATTCCAATTATGTTCCCAGCACACAATTACATCACATTCATTTGCATTATGACCATGTGTTTTAAAATTTTTGCTATAATATTCAAATTCAATTCTAATACGCGACCATCCCCTTCCAGTAAATCGTCTAGCAATACAATCTGGAAAACCAGGCTTTATCTCTTCTACATACATATTTAGATCTTCCATAACTTTACCAAAAAGAAATACAACTCCATTTTCATTTAAAGGAGCATATACTAGACCTCTAAAATTAATTATATCTCCTACTACACTTTTATCTGCCATCAGATTAACTTCCCATTATTAATATTTTATTAATTTTTACTAATCTTTTAAATACATTATTTATATTTAATAATATTTTATTAACAATCATTAAAAATTTGACAATATCCATAATCTGATCGTGAAACGGTTAGAATTTTAAATTAAAGAATAGAGCGTTCATTCACGTCTTACATGATTTTTTTATTTATAAAAGAAGAATACCAAATAATTTATGATAATTTAAATAATTGTATGCCCTAAATTAATACAAAAACCTCTAAATTTCCAAACCCTTATGATTTATTGAATATTTCGAAGTAATAACATAAATAGATAAAAATGCAAGAATTGTCAAATATAAAAACAAGAAAAATTACCTTAGGAACTAAAGAGTGGGCAGATAGTAATGTAAATTGCTACATTGGTTGCTCGAATAATTGTAGATATTGCTATGCCAAAAATATGGCTATTCGGTTTAAAAGAAAAACCGAAGATACATGGAAATATATGGAGCCAAATCAAAAAAATATTGATAAAAAATATGGAAAGCGAAGAGGTCGAGTGATGTTTCCAACTTCTCATGATATAACAAGTGAGAGTTTGGAAGGTTGTTTAACAGTTTTAAAGAAATTAATCGATGCAGATAATAATGTTTTAATAACTACGAAACCTAAATTGAATTGTGTTATGGAAATTTGTGACTTAACCGAAAAAGTTAAAAATTTCATTCAATTCCGTTTTACCATTACATCAATGAATGACAAAATCTTAAAATTTTGGGAACCAGGAGCTCCCTTATTTAAAGAAAGGTTTGAATCTCTTAAATATGCATACAGGAGAGGATTTAAAACGAGTATTTCGATTGAACCATTTTTAGATAAGGATCCATTACCGCTGATTAAAATTTTACTCCCTTATGTTACAGAATCGATTTGGATTGGCAAGATGAATTATATAAAAGCAAATGACATTCCAAGTAATTTTAGAAAGGATTATAATTCAATTCGAGAAGTTAATAGCAAAAACAATTTAAAGGCTATTATTGAAAAATTGCATATATTCCCAAAATCTCTTATTCATTTGAAGGATAGTATTGAAAATTACCTTTCGCATTAAGTATTGACTTTTAAAAATTACTAAATTAATCCATTTTATCTATTTTTAAATTGTTGTTGACTTTTCTAGCAAAACCTTAAAAACATGATAAATGGCTTTTTGTCGGCTACTAAAATCTGAAAAAGAACCATTAGAGTCCTTTATTCTTTGATTTTAATTAACTGTTTAATAATAAATATTAATAGGCTAGTTGTCAAGTGTTAATGTATTGATATGAGTAGCAATAAAAATGTGACCATGAAGGATTCAGCTTCTGAAAACCTCAAATTCCCTGAACATACCAAAGAAAAACTCGATGGAATTAAGTATTATTATAAGGTATGGTTTAATATTGTTAAAGGCCAAAATTCATATATTATTGATTTCTATGCTGGAACGGGTTATTGTAAAATTGAGAACGCTATTTCTCAAATATCGGGTTCAGCATTACTAGCTGTTGATTTATTCAAAAATGATGATAATAAAAAACTGGGTGTTTTTTTAATAAATAATGATGTTGAACAATGCAAACTACTTGAGACTAATATATCTGATTATATCGACAAAAAAAAACTTCAAGCAAGTGTTGGTAAGGAAATCAAAATCATAGAGAGCGACTGGAAATTGGTTATTGATGAAATTTTAGGCTCTACATCGGATGGGATTAGACTCTTTTTATTTGATCCTTATGGCATCAAATCAATTCCATGGGGAAATGTTGAACTACTTATTAAAAATGCAAAAAGCGAATTTGGATATAAAGAAACAGGGTTTGAAGTATTATTAAACTGGGGATGGCATAAAATCCGGCGAATATTGGGAAATTATTATAAAAATAGATTTTCTAATAAAGAATTGGATAATTTAGATAAGTTTTTTGGTCCTGTTAAATGGAAAGAAATTGTTGATCAGTATCCTAATACAATTTTTTCGGAAGAAGATGACAACAAAATTGAAAAACTAGCTTATGATTTAATCAGAGCCTATGCTAGAAATTTCTTTAAATTTTTTAGATATGTTAAAGTCCATCCAATTCATTATCGTAAAAAGAGAAAAGAATCTCATTTAAAAGATAAAGGAAAGATAATGTACTTTTTAATATTTGCATCCAATTATTATGAAGCATTGAACATAATTGACAAACCATTTAAAGAATCGAGAGAAGCAAAGATTTTTTGTAATCTTCCAAAGGGTCAAAAAACATTTTCTGATTGGGGAATTAACTCAAAAGAAATTAAACCTAAAGCCTCGACTAGAAGAATTAAAATAAATGATAAGATAAAAAGATTAGAAGAAGAATTAGGAGAAAATCTATTTCAAAAAACAAAGAACATAATTAAATATTTATATAATGAAAAAAGCCATGATTATGGTTGTCCCGATTATGTATTATTTGATAAATTTAAAATAAATGAAGAAATATACATACCTTATTTAAAAAGAACTCGTATAATTGATGTTAGATTAAAAAGAACAAAAAGAGGGAATATAATTAACTATTATTTTTTAACCCACCCTATCTTAGTTGATAGATCTGAATATCTATTTCTTAACAATGAAGTATTTACTCATCAAGACGGCGTTTTTGATAAAATTATATTTGAGTAAATAATCGCGAAATAACCGTTATTCTAGGTGTTCCTAGAAACAGGAAATTAAAGCCAAAACAACCAGAGCGCAAAAAATACTTTTTAATTTTATGCACAAACAAACCGAGTGCACTTTCTCTAGCGGGATATCAAATTGAAAAAATAAGAGTGCAAATAAGAGAAGGTATAGCGGACATGAACACTTTTATTTATTTAAATAACCATCGAGGTAATTGAATATACTATCTTTAATCCTTAGAAAAGACTGATCATATACTTTTGCTTTTTCAATTATTTTTAATAAATTCTCTTTTGAATTAATTTGTTTAATATTGAAGAAATTATGTTTGCAATCGAAATTGATACTCAGGCATTATTCTAAAAACTCAATCAATTAGGTATTAAGGATTATGTTGATATTAATCGACCAAATGCATCCAAAAAAGAACATATCTAAATTTTTAAATTAGAATTTTAATCGCCTTTTTTTCTTAATCGAAACTTCAATCGCTTTTATCTCTAAAGGATTTAACCCCTCCAAAAGAATGGCTTCAGCAACCTTTAAACCACTCTCATTAAGAAGAATCTTATGCCGGGAACCGTGATTTTTAAGATTATCTACATATACTCTATCAATATATCGCTTTTTTGTTAAGAAAGAAAGCACTTGAGAAATTTCGCTCTTGGATTTATTAAACTTCTTAATGATGTCCTCTGTTAGTATCTCTACCTTACGATAACGCTGTTGCCTAAGAAATAACAAGATCCTTGAACTGAGTTGGGGGTAAAATCTCTTCATTTCCTCGCTAGATAGCACAATATTTATCTATTTAAAAGCTTTTAAACTCCATTTTTTTTCAATGAATAGTTAAACAGAAAAGATTTATAATAGATTTAATAAATTAGGTTAATTTTAAAATATTTTATCATAAAAGAAAGCTATATCTGGTCCGTATGGATACTTTTTTTGCCTTTCACATTCTACTAAATTAATAAATTTCGTACAGTCTAAAATTACTTCTTCTATGTCTTCAATAGAAAACTGAAAATTGATGGTAAAGATTTACAGAAATTTAATGATTTCATTAATAACCTCTGGAAAGAGCAAAATGATAAATCATAAACCATTTGAAAAGAATTTAATTCCTTTTTCTGTTTTATGGGCTCTTTAAATTGATGAAGTTAAACCAAGTAATGTATTTCTATCTTGGTGAAAAAAATGAAGAGTGGTTATTACTACATCTCTTGCGATAAGTGTTATAAGCTTCAAAGTTTTGAAAAGGCTAAGAAAGATGACCCATTCCATGATGATGTTGATAATGTTGGATTAACGCTTCTTTCCTGCAGCACTTGTGGCAGTACCGACATACAGATTATTATCTCTCAAATAGTTTTAGGAAACTATTAAATTCTTTTTTTTTTTTTATTCAAGATAGATTTACTCTTCTAAAAGAAAATCAAATAAAAATACAAATAGCCATTTTTTATTTAAATAAAACAATATAATATCATTAATAGATTCCTACCAGAAAAAGGTCATCATACAGCCTTCAAGATAGAAATACACTGGTAGGAATCTTAATCTCTAAAATAGTTTTAAAAAACTATTAAATTCCTTTTTTTTTATTCAAGATAGATTTACTCTTCTAAAAGAAAATTAAATAGAGAGAGAACACTGAAATAGCGAGAAGTTGTTCTCAATTACACTTGAAAGCTAAGTTTAGAGAAATTTAAACCAGTTTACAATACTTTAAACTTCATTCTTCATCTCTTTGGAAGAATAAATATAAATACTTGACTCTAATACTTAAATCATAAGACTGCGCGTTATTGCAATCTTAAAAACCAAAAGGTTGGAAAAAAATGAATAATTTAGATAATGACAAAAATAATATGAAACAACTTGCAAAAATCAGAGACGCATACACTAGCCTCGTGGATTATTTAAAAGAACTCATGTTTAAAAAACGCATCCTAGATTCTCCTTCGTACGCAGAACTCTCAAGAAAACTTGGTTTTCGCTATAACTGGATCAAAGAAAAGAGATATTCTATGAAACAAGGCCATTTTCCTAAGAAAGAAACCTTTGACGATTTATATAACCGATTATCAGAACGATATATGGACCAACTAAGCAAATCATTGAAAGAAATCCAGACCAGATTTAACGCTCTCTACACTTTTAGCTTCTCTACTGATATGCAATCACTATCGGATTTAAATTCTAATCAAAAGTCTATTAAAAGGGAATTTTTTAATAATATAAAAGAAATTATCAAGCATTATTTCCCGAACGCTAGAATTTTTGACACGGACATCTCAAGGCTATTCTTTAAAAAGGATCGAGTGTTAATGGATTCCCATTTAAAAGGAAACTATAAATACAGAAGGCTTGAACTCTCTACCCTCTTCAGTTTTATCTATAAGATAAAATTCTTAACTACTGAAGAAATAATCAACAAAATTAGGGATATTGAAAAGGTCGATGAAATTACACTTCAGAAATTTAAAACTGATGTTGAAAATTTCATTGAAGAATTCATATTTTCTAATCCATTTGAGAGAAAATATATTGGCGATTCACATTACATAGGAACCAGATTTTTTGAACCTGAATACAACTTAACATTTAAGGTTTGGTTTGAATTATCCAAAGCAAAAAAAGAACCTATTCTCTTGAAGCATGCAAGAAAAAATATGAAGTATGAAACCTTCGGAAGAATAAACAGATTCGGAGAACCTGAGAAAGGTAAAGTGTATTCATGGATAGGTCTTATTAACATGTTAAAAGAATTAACTAGACTTTTACCAGGCGACTCTTACGCAACTACCTTTGAACATGTTTGGGGATACATAGAACAACGCGGTTTATATCCTGTTTTACCCAGAGTTTATCATCCAAGTTGGTATTCTATAAGCACTGTAAAATTTCATGTGATCATGCTCATCATCCGGGATTTAGGACTCGATATCTTAAACTTAGAACCTATCAAAACTGAGTCTTTTAAAAAAACTCATCAAATGGATTCATTTACTTACGAAAGACATCACATCTTTATAAACGATAAAATGTCCATCGATGTAAACAGATTAGCTCTCGTCATGCATAAAAATCATAGTGACCTTGAAGGAAAAACTGACTTAGTTCTTGATTTAATCCAAAAAAGAATAGATCTAACTTTTGATTGTCCTCAATATTATAAGACTAACTTAGAGGATTGGAGAGACAAATGGCAAAAATATCTGGAGAGACGATGCTTTTTAGTTCAAAACGGAATTGAGAACTTTATTAAAGAATATTTTACCGACGATAACGGAAATAATTACTTATTTGAAAGATTCTTCAAAGATGTTCCAAAAGACAACATTGAACGAGAAATTAGAATCGTGATGCAAAAGTGGATTGAGAAAAAGCGACCAGCGCCCATCTTAAACGCTCACATCTTAAACAGACTCTTCTACGGCACTCCAAATTTAGTAACAAGTGGATTTATTCAATATAAATCCTAATTTTTTTTTTTTACCATTATTTAAATATTCTTTTTTCCATACCTTTACCATACCTATGAAAGACGAACGAAAAATCGTCATCCGAAATGAACGGCTCAAAAAATTTAGAAATAACCTAAGACAAATCTTAATTCGAGCTGTATGGGATGAAATCGAAATTTTAACCTATTACGCTAGTTTATACCCACCGCCACTTGACCTTCCACCCGAAGAGGAAGTAGAATTATACTACTTAGAAGGAACGAAACATAAGCTCTTTAGTCTTATGAGTAGATCTATTTGTAAGTGCGCTCGTTGTTCAAATCAAGAGAATGATATGATATATATCGAAACTCACGATGAGTGGTATTGTACTGAATGTCATGAAAACGATCGCATCTGGTACCCCGCACATGGAAGTGCAGAAAATAGATGGCAAAATGATTATATCAATATGTACTATGAACAAAAAGAAAAATTTGAAAAGAAGTACCTAAATAAAGTAAAAAAGAATTCTAAGAAATAGCTCTGCCAATTCGCCCAAATAATGCTTTAGATTAAACCCTGCGCCCCCTATGGCCCCCCTTGCGCCGGCAATGGTCGTGGGACTTCGGGGTGACTTCTTCTATCCTTCCTACGCGTAGACCAGAACGAGCGAGTGCGCGTATGCATGCTTGAGCTCCGGGACCGGGTGTTTGGCTTTTATTTCCCCCAGGCGCTCTTACTTTAATGTGAACGCCCAAAACGCCTTTATCTCTAAGATCGTTTGCCACGCGGAACCCGCACTGCATGGCCGCGTATGGATTCGATTCGTCGCGGTCAGCTTTAACTACCATACCGCCGCTACATTTTGCGAAGGTTTCACCCCCGCTGAGGTCGGTAGCTGTAACAATAGTATTGTTGTAACTGCTAAAGATGTGAACGATTGCCCACTTTAATTGTTCTTTTTTACTCATATTAATTATCTCGTTAACTCTTTTCTTTAACTGTTGTTAGAGGGCTACTGGGAGCGTAACCAATGAAATCTTCTTCTTCTTTTTTTACTATGTAAGAAGGGGCGTTTATTTTCTTACCTACTACTTGAATGTGGCCGTGAACAATAAATTGTCTCGCTTGATAGATTGTTTTCGCAAACCCTTTCTCAAAGACCAAAGTTTGTAGTCGTCTTTTTAATAAGTCTTCTACGGTGAGCGATAACACATCTTCGAATCTTGCTTCTGGACCTACTACGCCGAGCCTGATTAACTTTTTACTTAGCGTTTCTTGAACCTCTGCGGCTCTTTCTTTTGATAATGTTCTTGATTGTCGTGCTATTCTTCTCCAATTACCCAGCGTGGTACGCATTTTCCAGAATTCTCGTTTATTTCTAAGTCCATATTTTCCTAGAAATTCAAGTTCTTCAGCCAACCTTTCTTTTTGAAAGGGATGTTTTGGTTTTTTAAATTTTTTTTTTAAACGTCGTGGGTCTCCGATTTTTTGTCACCTTATCCTTGTTTTTGCAATTTTAATCTTCTTCTCAATACGCCGACTACTAGTCCGTGTCGTCCAGTGCTTTTAGTTTTTTGACCTCTTACTCTCAGTCCTTGGTGGTGTCGTACTCCTTTGTAGCTTCTAATCCGCTTCATTCTATCTATGTCGCGTCTTACTGACAATTCTAGCCTATTTCCAAAGATGTGTAAATTTTCTCCGGTAACTAAGTCTTTTTTACGATTAACCATCCACGCGGGGATACCATTTGTAATCGGATCTATAATAATTTCTTCAATTCTGTTTAAGTCTTTTTCAGGGAGGGCGCCAATTCTTATGTCGGGGTTTATGCCTGCAACCACAATTATTGCTTGAGCGAATCTTCTTCCAATTCCCCTTATTTGAGTTAATCCATATTCTACTTTCGCGTTTCCATCGACTTGACTTCGAAGTTTGCGAAAGAATAATTTTTCCCGAAAGTTGGTAGGTCTTGTAGTTAAGCTCATTTTTACTCTAAATTATTACTTACTGTAATAATTAACGTTATAATTCTTAATATGAAATTAAATATTAATTTTATGGTTTATAAAGGGAGTAGGAATATTTGAGAAAAATTTAGAGAAAATCTAATACCTAATATCTAATATCGCGGGTATCTTATTTTTTTATTTTTCTTTTTATCGATATGTTTAGTACATTTGTTTCTTTTGGATTTGGCAGTCTTTTCGAGAAGAGGTAATCCGGGTTTAACGTCCTTAATCTTTTTGGATTCAATTAAATCGTTTTCGATTAGTCCGCTGTATAAATCTTTTCCTATTTGGGTTCTTATAATAACCGTATTCCAACCTGAGGGAGAACCAATAGAACCAATAGAAATATCTGCTGCTTCTGAGGTCAGATCAAAGCAGATTTCGCAATCTTCTCTTGCTAAGTGAGAAATCTCTTTAATAGGGACCGTTAATTCATCCCCAGAATTAGTATAAATAAAAAATTTGCCCTTATTTATATCGGTTTTTCTTACGTCCTTTACGTTAACTTTCAAAACCTCGCATATTTTTAAAAAGGATTCGTACGAGAAGGACTCCATACAGAAGATGCCGATACGATATTTGATTTGATTTAACGAGGGTATATCGACATTATAAATTTTTGATTTTAATAGTCCTTGCATCATACAAGGAACTCCAACAACTGCTAATTTGGTTGGATTTTTGTTTAAATCTTTTAACTCTCTTAAAGTTGGGTTATTTACGTATTTGGTGCCGGTTGTTAAAAGAATTTCGTCTTTATTTTGAATTACTAACGGTTCAGGCCTCCACGGAGTTCCGCTCATTTTTGCTCCTAGTGCTAGATCGATTTGGTTTGTGTCAAAAAGGTAATGTAAGCAAGTACTGGTAATTCCACCATCCTGACATACTTTAGCAATACTTTTAATTTTAGTTCTTGCGGAATAAATTTCTATGTAATGTCCAATTGTAGAAACGCTTTTAATTTCTGAAGAGTTACCTTGAGTCATGTTCAAGATATCGACGGGTAAATACGTACGAGGGCATAAAAAATAACACATTCCGCATTTGATACACACGTCTTCGTCTAATTTACCAAAACCATTATAAATATTTAAACAATTTACAGGACAAACTCCAGCGCATAAACCACATCCAGAGCAGATATTTGATTCAAACACCGCCTTAACTGGTTCGTAAATTGATTTTACTTCTGAGGGGTTAACAAAACGGCTTTGAATATCGAAATCCTTAAAAACTGTAGCTTTAATCGCGTCGTTATTCTCTTCTATTGTTTCAGTGATTTTATTGACTACTACAAGGTTTTCATTCTTCAATAATTCTAATAAACTAAGAGTTTTTCTAACATCTATGGAGTTTTTTTCGGAAAATTGTTTAATAGAATCAAAATTATTGGGATTGTGTTGATTTAAATAATTGAAAAGTCTATATTTCAAATTCTCTTCATCGAACATTTTGAACAAGAGTTTAAAGTATTGTTCTTCGCTATAGATGCCCGCATCTAAGATTTCCTGCTTAGCGTCAATTAATGCGCGGATTCTATATGAATCTAAGGTAACAGCTACATCTTTTAAGGTTTCCCATGAAATGTTAGACTCAGAGCTCATTTTTTTTTTACTAATTTATTCTTTACAATTTATGTTTTATATTATATGTTTTAAATATCATAATTCCGAAAACTCATGCTGTGAGTTAGTTACCTTCTAACTCCTTTTTTTTTAGAAGGGTCATTCTATTTCGGGTTAATTTTTTGTTTTGGTAGACGAGGAAGAGCTTCGATTTTGTTGGTGATGTCTTCTACTGAGTTAAGGAAATTTTCAACTTCGGCTGCAGAGCAGAAATATTGTTGAACCCTATCTTCAGAAAGGCCTATGTGTTTAAACATCATTTTTAAAAATTTGACGTGTTCGTATGTATTTAAATTTCCTTTTCCAAACTCACATTCACCTTCTTTTCAGGAAATAATAGCTACTCCATCGGCTCCGTTCAAAAAGCATTCCATTATTAAATGAATTCCAATTCTACCAGTACATCTAACTCTTATTAAATGGAAAGTGTTAGAATACGGTTTTCTCATAGTGCCTGTTAAATCTGCTACGGAATACCCTCACTTTTCACATCCAAAAGCAATAATATTTCTTTCTTTTACGTTATTTGCCATTTATTCTCGCCTATAATCTCTTTAATTTTCAATTTTGGTTGATATTTTCTTCATAACTTCGATTTCACTGCCCGCGATTCCTTTAATTTCCGCCTTAAATTGCTTATCTCTGTAATATTTTAAATCGATAGCTCGTGCTGGACATGAGGAAACGCACACTCCACAACCTTTACATTTTAACTCGTCAACAACGGCAATTCCATCTTCATTTACGATTATTGCTTGATATTCGCATAATTTCTCGCATCTATGACATCCCACGCAGAGGAGCTCGTCAACTTCAGCTATAATTAACTCTTGAACGATAGTATCGTAAGAAAGCAATGTAGCAGCTTTACTTGCAGCGGCTAATGCTGTAGAAACGGAATATGGAATGTTTTTTGGTCCCGCAGCACATCCACATATGTAAATCCCTAATCCTTTAGTTTCTTGAGGTTTTAAACACCCGTGAATTTCTGAAAGGAATCCATTGGGGCCTTTACTAAGCCCCATTACATCTATCATTTTATCTGTACCTTTTGAAGGTATCATCCCTGTTGAACACACTACTAAATCAAAATCCATGTAAGAAACTTCTCCCTCTAAAGAATTGTCGTAAAAGAGTCTCATAGTTCCATCCTCGTTCAGCTTTATATCGCCCGGTTTTCCCCTTATGAACATAACATTCTGTTCTCTTATATTTCTATAATATTGTTCGTTTCCTTTATCTGTGGTTCTAATGTCTATATAGAATATCGTTATTTCCATATCGGGGTATTCCTGCTTTAACAATTGAGCGTTCTTCAAAGAAACGCTACAACAGACAGCTGAACAATAATTATTTCCTCTTAACGTTCGGGACCCAACACATTGGATCATAGCTACTTTTTTAGGCGATTTTCCATCGGATATTCTATATACATGCCCCTCGGTTGGGCCAATTGGACTTAACAGCCTTTCTAATTCGATTTGTGTAATGACATCAGGATAAATTCCATACATGTACTCGTTACTTTTCAAAATGTTGTATTCGTCCCATCCAGTTGCGACAATAACAGCGCCTACAGCAATATCGAGGATTTCGGGTTCTTGATCAAAATCGACCGCTTCACTAGGGCAATCTCTTTCACAATTTTTACAGTCTATACACACATCCATATCGATTACGGCATACTTTGGCACCGCTTGCGGAAAAGGAATATAAACTGCTCTTCTTTCTCCAAATCCTCGATCAAACTTATTAAGGATCGTAATTGGACATTTTATCGAGCATAAACCACATCCTGTACACTTTTTTTCGTCAATATATCGAGGATTTTTTCTGATTTTAAACTTGAAATTTCCAGTTATACCACTAAATTCTATAACATCGCTATAGGTCAGTAAAGTTATATTGGGATGTTTCGAAGCATTTACCATTATTGGGGCTAAAACTCAAATTCCACAATCGTCAGTAGGGAAAATTCTATCGAGCTGTGCCATTTTTCCGCCTATGGTTGGTTCTTTTTCGACCAAATAAACAGATATTCCTTGACTGGCCAAATCTAACGCGGCATTCATCCCCGCAATTCCAGCACCAATTACTAAAGCTGCTTTAGTTACTGGTATTTCTTTTCGTGGAACGGCTTCTAATTCTCGAGCCCGATTTATTCCTGCTAATATTAACCTTTTTGCTTTTTCTGTCGCTTTTTCTTTATCGTCTTGATGAACAAAGGAGCAGTGTTCTCTGAGATTTACCATTTCAAAATAGTAGGGACTTAATCCTGCTTCCTGTAATACAGCTCGGTATGTGGGTTCGTGAATTTTAGGAGTGCAGGCTGCGACCACTACTCTATTTAAATCTAATTCTAATATATCGTTTTTGATTATTTGTTGTCCAGGATCGCTACAAGTGAAATTATTAACTCTTGCTATGACTACGTTAGGCAAAGGCTCAACAAAGTCTCTTACAGCATCGCAATCAACGTGAGCTCCTATATTAACGCCTCATCTACAAATGTAAACTCCTATTCTTAGTTTATCGATGGTCTGTTTATCAGACATTTAATTCACCTTTAGTTGAAACATCACCGAAAGTAGTTATTGTTTATACATACTTCTTAAAATTTTTATAGAAGTCTCTTTGGTTTAGGAATTTTTGAATTAATATATTTTTAAGCATTTTTTTAACAATAATTCCATTTAGATTGTTATTGATCAAAAGAGAACATATTTTTTATGCCTTAGCAGTATTATAGGAAAACTTTTTACGAGTTATTATTGTTTTAGGTAAATATCTGTAAATTTGCATTCAAAATGCAAATCTCATTAACTTTTTTATGATAAATTCATTATTTTCTAATATGGTGGAGCAAGAGGAAGGGAAAAAAGAAGATTTTGCTAAGCAATTTATGGCAGAAGAAGGCTTAAAAGGTAAAGCTAAGAGAATAAAAATCATGAACATTATAGATAAAGTTGGATACGACAAAAGAAAAATAAGAGTTGCCTTTCTGCGCTCAACAATAACTGAAAGAGTTCAGCATGAATGAGATTTTGGATTATTCTTACAAATATCAATAATTTTCATAAATTAATTTAATGATTATTTATAATAGAAATTAGAAATTTTAAATTTTAATGGGATTAAAACTTGCGAGATATTGAAGATTTTAGAAGAAATTTCAAAAAAATCGTTGAATCAGAGAAGAAGAGATTTAATAATCCTGTTAATGCAGAAAGAGTATGTGAATACGATCAAAAGTGGAAAAGCGTCCTACAAGAAATTCAAGACTTAAGAAAACAAAGAAACGAAATTTCTAGTAAGATTAGCGCTTATAAGAAATCGGGCGATAATGTAAAAGCCGAGAAAGCGATAAAGGAATCAAAGCAAATTAAGGAAAAAATTGACGAGTTGGAAAAGAAGAGAATCGAATATATCAATAAAAGAGAAAAATATCGATATTATGTGGGGAATGATCTACACGAATCGGTTCCTATTGGTGAAACGGAAGAGAGCAACGAAATAGTAAGAACTATTGGAGATTTGCCTAAATTTGATTTTAAACCTTTATCACATGTATTTCTAATTGAGAAAATTAATGGAGCAGATACAAAGAAGGCATCTGAAGTGGTGGGGTCAAGGTTTTATTACTTAAAAGGGGATATGGTGCTACTTAATTTAGCTCTCATTAGATTTGCTTTAGATAAGTTGATAAGCAAAGGTTATACTCCTTTATGGACCCCATTCTTTATAAAGCACGAAATTATGAAAGCAGCTGCAGAATTGGCAGATTTTGAGGAACAATTATATAAAATACAAGACGAAGATCTCTATATGATTGCTACATCAGAACAGACTTTAGCTGCTTATCATTACAATGAGATTATTGATCCTAATTTGTTTCCACTAAAATATGCGGGAGTATCATCTTGTTTTAGGAGAGAAGCAGGTTCACATGGAAAAGACACTCTGGGAATATTTCGAGTACATCAATTTGAAAAAGTGGAACAATACGTTTTTTGTAAACCTGATAATTCGTGGAATATCTTCGAAGAATTAATAACAAACGCAGAAGAGATTTATAAAGAATTAAATATTCCTTATCGAATTGTTAATATCGCCTCTGGCGAATTAAACGATAATGCCGCTAAAAAGTACGATCTTGAAGCTTGGTTTCCTGCTTCCGAAAAATATCGAGAATTAGTCTCGTGCAGTAATTGTTTAGATTATCAAGCAAGAAAATTAAAAATAAGAGTTGGAAAAGTGGGTTCTACTCAAAAAAAAGAAATCGCACACACCCTAAATTCCACTGCGGTCGCGACTGAACGTACAATTTGTTGTATTTTAGAGAATTATCAAAATGAAGATGGTTCTGTTAGGATACCAAAAGCTTTACAACCTTATATGAATGGTAAAAAATTATTAAACTCATAAAATAAAATTTGTCTAAAAATTAATAATGATTGAAATTTCATTAGAAGAATTCGAAGTTTTTTACAAGGAAAAGCTTGATTCTCAATTCTATAAAGTTAAAAAAGCTGTCAAAAAGCAGATTTCTGACGTTCGAGATAACTTAATTGAAATAAAGGTTTGTACAGATCATTTTATTGAAGCAGGAGGCGGAAAAATAGATGAGAAAGCTGTTAAATCGTTACATTTCTTTTCTGACAGAATTAAAAAAGAAATTGATGAAGTTCAAATACCTGAAGAAGATATTACTTACGACAACTTGCATAGTTTATTAAACTCAATCAAGAAACTCTTTACAAGCATCAATGATATAGCAAAAAAATCTTTACCAAAATTCCAGAAACAAGTACAACCAGAAATAAAGGAATTAAGTTATATTACGCGGAAATTAGGCAATAAACAAAAAGGTATGGATGAGTTTCTAAGGAAAAAATACACCGATCTAAAGGAGGCAGAATATTTGCTTAAAAAGCTGCCAAAGATATTTTCTTTAAGAGATAACATCGAACATGCCAAGTCTGATTTAGATGCGTTTGAAAGTGATTTAGAAGCGAGACAGAAAGATCAAGAGGGGTTAATCCAAGAGCTAACATTGGTTGAAAAAAACGAGCTATTTAAAGAACAAGACGAACAAGAAGAAAACTTAGCCAAGTTGAGGATGAAAATAAACAACAAATTTGGTTTTAAAAAAGCTTTAAAAAAGTTGAAATTTGAATTAGAAAAAGAAACTATTCATATCCCTAGCATTAACACTTATTTTCTAAGAGATTTTTTAAAAAACCCAATAAATACGTTAGTTAATGAAAGCAGGGAACTACCAAAATTCTCAAGTTTGCTTATCCAATTACGTCATGTTTTAGAAGAAAATAAGTTAAATCTTAAATCTGAAGTAAAAGATAAAACTATTAACCAAATTAATGCAATTTTTGACGAAAAAAAAATTCAAAGCGATATCGATAAAATCAAAGAGATTACTAACAAAATTAATGAATTAAAGAAACAAATTGACCAAGCAGGTTTAGCGATTAATAGAGAAGATATCAAGAATAAAATTGCTACAAATACAATAAAAATAGAACGTTTGGAAAACGATCTCAATAGAAAAAACAAAGATTACATAAGATATTTATCTTCTTTAAAGAAAGAAAGAGAAGAATTTCAAAAATCAGTTAAAAAGATTTTAAACGAAGAAGTCAAATTAAATATCACGTTCTCATTTTAATTTTTTAGATAATTTGATAATTAATTAAAGCTTTGCTAATTAGTTTTAATAATTTTAAAATCTCGGTTATTTCTTTTATTTCTTTTTTGCAAAGTTAATTTTAAATTATTTTTTAGAAACTTATACATCTCGGTTTCAATTAAATTAAAGATTTTAAAGTATTCATGCGCTAGTACTAAGTCTTGCTTAATATCGATATCAAAACCCGCCCGAAACGAGTCGTAAATCGTAAATTTCAAGTTTCTTTCTTGAGCGTCTTTTAGTAACGCGACAAAAGAAGGAATATTCGGATCTGAAAAATGCGTAGGCAAAATTTTGGGAGGATTTCGTCCAAAAATAGAAATACCGGCCGAATGTATAGCAGGACAAACGACAAGTTGGTTTTTTTTCATTAAATTACTTACTTCAATAAAATTTCTTTCTGATATTAAAATAACATCTAAAAACGTAAAAATTGTTTCTGTAGCGTTAAATTCTTCAATGGCTATGTTGTTTAAATCTCTAATAACTTCGTCAAACGATTTTCTTGGTACTGTGAAGCGCTCCTTTATCCCAACTAATCCATATTCTTCTGCTAAGTCTAATATCTCACCGCTATTACAATAAACTACTTTTTGGTAGAAGCAATCAACGTTAACTACTTTATTTGCTAAGTCTTTAAACATAGCAATAGTCAAATCTTTGAGTAATTCTTTTGAAAAGCAATCTCTAAGACGAGATTTAGTCCTTGACAAAGGGGCGATAGGGATTAAAAGAATACTCCTCATTATGAAATTTAGGCATAGTTAAAATATAAAATATATCAAAATTAAGATCTTTAAGTTACTATTACTATTTTAAATTATTTAATATTTGAATGGATAAACTTTCAAATGCCACATCCACATTTTTATTAAGTTTAGCGGAAGTCTCGAAATATTCTACTCCAAGCTTATTTACTTTTTCATCGATAAGAGACTGGTCAATTTTCCTTTCAAGGTCCGATTTGTTTCCAACTATTATGTATGGAACATCACCGCTTAATTCCTTCAATTTAGAGAGCCAGAAGGTTATACCCTTGAATGATGATAATTCGTTTAAATTGAAAACAATCATAGCCCCAACTGCTTGAACAAAATAGTATTCGTTGCTAAAAAGTTTATCTTGTTGACCCCCTATGTCCCAAAAATATAGTTTGAAGCCCTTATCTTTAATATCCTTTTTCAATTCAGGGTTTTCTAATTTTATTTTATCAATCACATTGCTCAAATCAATCTCTTTAATTAAAAAATTTGCACCGAGAGTTGGAACTGATCCTTCGTTAAATTTACCATCTACGTATCGAGCTAGTAGGCTAGTCTTGCCAACAGATGGGTCTCCGCATAAAATAACTTTCCCTCGATAAGACATGCTTTTTTACCCCTATGATTTTAAATCGTATTTGATTAACATTCAGATTAAAATTTAAACTTATTTTTATTTCAGTTTGTCCTTTTTATTCGTAATTTTTAACTACTATTTATTAATAAATTTGATTAAAATTATTTACGTTTGGTATGGAGCTTTTGCGGGAGTTAACTTAATTTCTTTCGTTTCTGAACTAATAAAGTGTTTAAATAAGTGTTCATAACCAATAATTTGGTTTATTTTACCGTTTTCTAACCATATTCCGGATGTATACTCCGGAGCTTCTTTAACTTGATCAAGTGTAGTTAATAGAAATCCATAATCCGCAATCAATAAACCGAAAGGAATTACATTATCGCCTTCAATTGAATGTATTTTAACAGAAATTTTTAATAGCTTTTTAATTTCTTCTTTTAAATCCTCAAAATACTTAAAGGCAATTATAATTTCCATATCGGATGAAAATTTTTTGTTCCATAATTCCTTTAAAATCCATTCGTATCCTCCTAATTCTCCCATCAGTAAATCAGGCGTTATTATAAAATAAATCCGGTTTTCTGAAGAGCTAATTAATTCCTTAATTTTTGCTCTAATTTTTTCTCGAGAATTTATTGCCCATACTCTGGGTTCTGATTCTTCTTTATCGATTTCCAATTCTGTTATGGCTTTTTCTAGCGTTATTGTATCTGCGATTTTCTTTTTGTATTGGTCTCTAATAGTTTTAAATATTTTTTCAATAGGAATAACTTGGTAATTTGCGCCCCTCTTTACCGGTTCTTTTTGGATAAAGCCTTTCTCAATTAACCGGTTAAGACTATCGTATACTCTAGCACGATCGACTCCAGAAAATCTTGCTATATCTGCGGGACTTAAAATTTTATATTTGGCAAGAGTTAGTAAAACTTTAGAATCGTTTTTAGTAAATCCCAACGATTGTAGAGAGAGTTCGATTTCTGATTCTTCAAGCTTTATAATACCACGACTAAACGTCAAGATTGGAATCTAATTCTTTTTTTATTTAGTATTAAATATCTAATTTTAAAACTATTATTTAATTTTAATTTTTCAGAAAAAAAATAATTAAATTGACACTTTTATTAAAACGTCTAATTTTGTTAAATATTTGATGACATGCATAAAAAGGTACTTTAAGCTAAAAATCCTATTGTTTAAAACTCAAATGTTAATTTAATAAAAAATGAAGATTTCGAATATTTACATGATGTTAAATCTTTAATAAAAAAAGAAGATTTCGAACTTTTGCATGAAATCCTTTTTAAAATCTCATTCTAGTGAAATTAAACAATCAAAAAAAAATTATTCCCAATTTAATAAATTTTAAAAATTTATTTTAATAATGGTATTTTGTCGGAGTAATAATCTTTAGTAAATTTTAGATACATAATAACTAATTAACAAAATTTCCATAAAGTATTATTCCGAACCATAATATTTATATAATAGAAAATCGTAGTTATTATTAATTATAAATTTAAATTAAAACAGTTCAATTTAAAAAAAAATTTGTGGAGGAATAAATCATGGCAAAAAAAAAAGCCCCAGCAAAGAAAAAAAGCGATAGTTATATTGCTAAAGCTCCAATTCGGCGATTGATGAAAAAAGAAGGCGCTGATTTAGTTGCTGCCGATGCTCTAGATAAACTTATCGGTTTTCTCGAAAAAACCGCTGCTGACGCAACTAAAGAAGCTATTAAGGTTACCAAGGCGGACAAGAGGAAAAGGGTCACAGCGGCCGATATTCGTAAGGCTACGAGGTAAAGCGTTAGTTTTTAAAAATCTTTAATATTTTTTTTTACTTTTTTTCTTATTATAATCTGCTTGTTATATTATCTTTTTAAGATTATTTTTACTTATTTTCTTAGCTATCTATTAAAAAGAGTTGGTTATCAATAATTCCTTAATCTTTCCTCTTTTACTTCCATCACTATTTATAGCTCTTTTAGCGTAAAGGATGTTTATTTGATAATCTTTATATAAACCTAAAATAAAATCAGAATAAGAATTACTCAACATCACCTTACAACCCCGTTCATCTAAATTTTTATATACATTAAAAAGCCTGATTTGGTCTTCTTTGCTAAAATTACCCTTAGTATAACTGGTAAAATTAGCAGAACGCGATATTGGAACATAAGGTGGATCAAAATAAATGAAATCATCTTTCTCCGCAAAATCTAAACATATTTCGAACGAATTATTTATTAATTTAACATTTTTAAGTGCTTTATGAACTGCATTTAAATTTTTCTCGTCGCAAAACTTTGGACTTTTATATTTTCCAAAAGGCACATTAAACTGTCCTTTGCTGTTTACTCTATATAATCCATTAAAGCAACAGCGATTCAAATATATAGTTCTTGAAGCCTTGGTCACATCTGACAATTTATTATATTCTTTGGGATTTCTATCCTTACTTCGTACTTCGTAATAATAATCTTTTTCATTTTTGTGGTTTTTAAGGGATTTTATGAGTTCAGAAACATTATTTTTTATTATATTAAAGGAATTAATTAATTCTTTATTTACATCAATTAATATAGCCGTTTCGGGTAATAAATAAAAAAAGATGGCTCCGCCGCCCACAAAAGGTTCAATATATTTATTGAATTCTTTAGGAAAATAATCGTTCATTTGTAGAATTAATTGTCTTTTACCGCCTACCCATTTTAAAAAAGGTTTAGGCACATCTACAATAGATTTCTTCCTTCTATTTTGCTCTTTCTTAATATCAAGATAGTGAATTTTTTTATCATCTTTTCCTAAAAAATTTTGCAACGATTTTTGGGTCAAGCTTTTTTCATTCAACGTTAATATTTCATTTTTTCTAATATTATTAAATCAATTAAATCTAATATTTCTATTGATATCAACTATTTAATTAATTTTATTACTATATGAATATCTTAAAATCAGGGATTAAAAAAGGAAGAAACCTATTGGTTTTTAGAATTATCCAAACTCTTCAAAAAATTCCTTATTAAGAAATTTATCGATATTATTCTTTAATTTTTTCCTGACGGAATCCAATCCTTCAGGAACAATTCGAGTTTTGCTAAAAATATCAATATATCCTAATTCTGAGCCATATCTTGGAACTAAATGGAAATGTAAATGTTCTAAACTTGCTCCAGCGTCTTTTCCTTGATTAATTCCAATATTATACCCCATTGGATTGTATAATTCATCGAGTAATAATTGTAAGCCTTGAATCGTTCTTGATATATGGACGATTTCTTCTTTCTTTAAATCGGTAAATTTTGTGATATGACGATTTGGAACGCACATGAGATGTCCGGGATTGAAGGGATATAAGTTTAACACAACAAAGCAGATTTCATCTTCGTAAATTTTTAATAAAACTACTCTTTCGTCATTCATTCTGATAGAGCATAAAAGACAATCAACATCGGGTTTTGCTTTTCCTTGAACATAATCTAATTTTCCTAACGCCTGTAACCATTTCTCGAAAATTACATTTCACCTACTCATCAAATTAATTGTTATGAATATAAAGAGAAATCTGAAGTAAAATCTTTAGATTTAGAAAAATCTCCGGGTTTGATTTTACCTATGCAATATTCATTAAGAATCATGTTTGAATAAGCCGCACAAGTAAATACCTTACGTATGCTTTTAAAAAACGAATTTTTTGAAATAGTACCATCTTTTTTAAGGAAAATTTGATCGCTTATTTCGTATCGAAATTTCTGTGTATCGATTCTAAAAAAAACGTCACGAATTAGAAAAAATTTCCTCAAATCCATAAAATATTGTAATTTTTTGTTATCTTCTAAAGCGTTTAAGGCATCCACTTGTTGAGGGGCTATTTGAATTGGGTTAGAAATTATAATTAAATCTTTATTTTTAGGTTTTAAAACAACCATTTTTGTTTTAAAACAAACAAATTGAAAGCCAAATTCAAGTTTTTTATCATCAATTGGAATTTTTTTTCTTAAAAGACCTTCATCTAATAGATATTCTTGGATTAGATGTTTTATATTACTCTCGTTGTCAGTCATTATTATACGTAATCTTTGATTCGATATAAACGTACAATTTTTAAGGGATGGATTAATTTCCTTATAATTACTTAAATCTTGAAATTATCAATAATAAGAATAAATATATTGCCTAACAATCAGGATTTAGACAATAATCTACGGGTTCTAATCCCAAAGTAATTTAGATCCGCATTTAGGACAAGGATTTGATTTAACGGGTATTAATTGATGGCAAATAGGACAATTCTCTGCAAGTTTAGGTTGATTTGAGACGCTTTGCGAAGCAATAGGTCTTGAATTATGAATGGGTGTGGTTGAAATGGGAATATTCGGAGTAGTAGAACCGTATTTGGTTTTAATATGTGCCACGAATTCCTGCTCTGATTGATTCATTTTCTTGGTTAAAGAGTTCCCACTCGTTATTATCATACACGCAACTACGCCTAATGGGAGGAATGTCATTTCATTAAAGGGTAATTCATTTAATAATAACCCAACTACAATAAATAATAATATAGCAACACCAATTAAAACGCCAATGAGGCTTGAACGGATCGATTTATTTACCATTTTTTTATAAACGGCGTAATCATTATCCGTTATAGTAATTCCATTTTCGTCTTTAATCTTTGATATAAAGAGAGCCTTTTGTTTCATAGTTTAGTAATATAATTACAATAATTTAAACTTATGTTTATAGAAAAGTATATAAGAACAACATAAAATGGAGAAGAATTATAAGTGTGGTTGTGGTTTAGAAAATGTGTTTAAAAAATTGTTTATCCCGTCATTTAAAGAAATGTTGAGTGTGGATATAATCGTTGGAAGGAAAGAAAATGCAAAAATAATGATGGTAATAAAATAGTAAGCGAAAAATTACCAAATTAGGTTAATATTTGCCTTTTGGTCTAGTTTGAGGTTGAACTCCTGCGTTCTTTAATTTTTCAATATTTTTTACTAAATCTTCTGAGGAAGTGCTGTAAACAACTTGTAGAGTGTCTAAATCTATATATAAGGAGCCAACAATCCCCAATCCCATCAATTGATTATCTTTATCTATAAAAGTATTATCAAGATTCATTTTAATCGCTTTTTTATTGCCCTCAAGCTCAACAAGCTGCGGTTGACACGCAGTGTACCCCACTCCTCTATTTTTAATCAAATAACTCATTATTGCGTAGTCTAATTCGTCGTTGATCTCTCCTTGCTCTTGGAGAATTTTTACCACATTTGGAGGGTTTTGTGATGACATTTTTATAAATAAACTATATCATTTAAACAGAACTTTAAAGGGATAGAATTCACATGATGGATTTTGTTATAATAAAATTTTTATCTTTCAATAATAACTTCATCAACACTGTGCAGGGCACAGTTCATGCTTTCTAAAATGTCCTTTATTGAATCCAATGTAAGGTCTTCAGTACCTTTAATGGTTAAAAAGATTGAGGTTGTATTTTGGTCTATCTCGTCTGTCTTAATCTGTACATACGTAACACCCTCAGTTTTCATTAAAGTGCGGCCGATTAGTTCGTTATCGGGACTGTGTGGTTTCAAAATGTCTAATTTAAAAGTAATATTCATGATTTAATAAATTAAATATTTAATTAAAATTATATCACTAATTGAATTATTTCAATAATTGATTAAATTGTATTTATAATTTATTTTTATTAGTTTATAAAAATTGTTCAATGATTTCAATTAATTTAGATGGAATTTCTTTTGGTTCGATGATTTTACTCTCTATGAAAAAGAAAATGATACGATGGGTATAGCAATCGCATTTAATAACATGTTTAATTGCTCGTTCTATTCGATAAATCTTGTAATATTGTTTCTCTTATTTTTCTCTTACCCAAACGTGAAAAGCACCCTCTATTAACAATAACTCCCAGCCTTCTGCAGCTATTGCGTTTAATTCTTCCTCTAACCTTTTTTTAATTTTACCGGTGGTTAAAGATCCTTTAAAAATTTCAATTCTATATTCTTTCATATTTGATATCTCTTTTTCAAATGTTTAATTATTAGTTATAATAATTTTTAGTTTATAAAAATTGTTCAAGGGTTTCAATTAATTTTGATGGAATTTCGTGTAGTTCAATAATTTTATCTGCCTTTCTAAAAAATTCTCTTTTTAAGTAATTTGGAATTTTAGTGTTTAAAGCGATAGAGCGCGATCCTATGTTAATCGCTGCTTCAATATCTCGCCCAGTATCTCCAATAACCACAATTTGATCAGGTTTTACATCTATTTTCTCACATATGTGTTTTAAATGATCTGGGTGCGGTTTAAGATTTTTAGTATCGTCACGACCTACTATAACTTCAAAGTAGTGAATGATACCTGCTGTGTCTAGTGAAATTCTTGCGTTGTTATGGGTATTATACGTAAAAACAGCTTGTTTAAGTCTTTTCTTTTTTGCAAACTCTAAAACCTGGTCTATACCCTGAGTTAAAGTCGCTTTAATGGCAGCTTCGTGTTCGACTTGAATTACGGCGTTATTCACTTCGTTAATAATTTCTTTAATTTTTTCGGAAGAAAACCCCAACTCATTAAATATTACTCTGGAGATTTTAACACTTTCTAAAATAGGCATTTCAATTGAAAGGTCTTCCTTTGGTATCCCATAATCTCTTAATACTTTAATAGCCTTTCTTCGAGCTTTAACCGAGTTAATTTTAAAATGTATTAAGGTACCGTCCAAATCCCATATAATTGCTTTAATAGGTTTTTCGTTCATTTAATATACCAAATCGGAATATATCGGCCCTGTAGGCGTTAAAACAGACTTTTTTAGTTTTACCTGGCTTATATTGAAAGGTCCAAATTCGAAATTTTTATTCTCGTTAATTAGTTTTTTTAGCACATCAAAAGTTTTATAATTTACTTTATCCCTTCTCAATCTTCCTATCGTAAGATGTGGTTTGAATCCAGTTCTTTTATCTTTTTGAATTTTCAATCGCTCAGATAAGAGTTGTTCTATTATATTTTTAATTTGTTGTAAAAATTGAACATCTCCAATAAGTTTTACCCATAAAACAGAGAATTTGTTAAATTGACCTACCCCTCTAAGACTATATTCAATGGTTTTTCCTTGAAACATGCTTTCGTTTACATCTTCTTTCAAAATTTCATAAATTTTTAGTGCCACGGATTCAGAAATGTTTCCCAAAAATTTTACAGTCATATGAAGGTTTTCTGGTTCTACTACTTTAAGCTTGGGCTGATTTTGTTTTAATCGAGATGAGAAAGCCTGAATTTTCTCTATCGTGTTCTTGTCTTTTAATTCGATCGCTATAAATGCTCTAATCATGACTACACCCAATTAATGTTAATATTACAAGTTTTTTGACGATCTACCTTTCAATTTTGCCCGGAAGATAGAAATCATACTTTTTCTTAAAGACTTTAGTTTTAAGAAATCTATCAAAGCGTCTCACACTTTGAAAAATAACCCACATACTGCTGTCGCTCTTGTAATATTTTTTAACTTCTTCTAATGTTAACGGTTCAATATCGAAATCAATTGCTTCTTCTTCAAAGAATTTATTGACAAGGTTAATCAATTCAGGGATAAGTTCGGGTTTTTGTTCCTTAAAGAAATTTGCGACTAAATCAATTGTAACCTTCCTCCAGTCGTAATATCTCCCGATAGTTTCTTCAAGAAATAAAGCTTTTAATAACCACCTTAGAAATGAAGGGGCACTTTTCAAAAATAGGACTGCCTCCATCGCTTCGTTACCATTAACCCTAAAAAATGGTGTACTCGTATCGAAATACATTAGTTTTGTATCAAGATCAATTTTAGGATTGTTAGGATCGAAACCAATAATGGCAAAGTTAGATATTTGACCGTCTAATCCTAAATCTATAGTATTATGGTTTTTAGCGTAATCCCACACTTTCTTCATTTCTCTCATTACAAGTAGAATTAAAGTTTTAATGTCTTGATCGCTTAATTGATGAATTACCTTATGCCCTATTGATTCTGAGGGAAGTTTTTCTTGAACGCAATAAAATTGAATTTTTCCCTCTTCGTCTTTAAACCATGCTACATCGTACTCAGGCAGATTGAGCCCCACATCTTCTTTTAAAAGTCTATTATATTCGTTATATGCCCAAATATGTCTTTCGACTTGCGTTTCATTATCAAAAATTGGAATCCTTTTATATGCTATTTGCTCTGGGTTATTCAAAATCTCAAAAACGAGGCTTATTTCACCATAACCTAAAATTTTTATCGGTACTTCTCCTTTTTCGGGATCAGAAGTATCAATTGACTTTTCTAACTTTTTTAAAACTTCAATATCAATTTTCATATCTAATCAATTCACTTCTTTAATATTTAAAAAAATTAACTTAAATCTTTATAAAATTAACTCAAAAATTCAATATTAATATTTTCCTAATTTCTCTACTAAGGTTTTTGCAATTCCTAAGTTTCTACTTGCCATAGTAAATGGTTCCCAGGGCCACTCACATCCTGCGGCATACATAAACATCCCACCTGGTTTTCCTAATTCAATTGTTGTTTCCACTTCGCTAATAACATCGTTAATTGAATAAGTTGTACTTCCCAATATCTGTGTATTAGTATTTCCTCTAATACAATTATTTGTCCCGATCTTCTCTTTAGCTAATTTTAAGTCTACTTGATAATCTAAGTCTAAAATTGCCGCGTTTGTATTCGATATTAACTTAAGCATATCTCTCCCTTCCTTATCTATCACCGAATTATCGCCACAAACATGATACAACACTGGAACTTTCCTTTGAATATCATCGAATAGTTCTTTTGTTGCCTTTAAACAGCATTTTTCATACCGCATTGGACCAATTTGAGATATCGCGGAATCGCCAGCGCCAATAATATTCGCTCCAACTTCGATCTGCATTTTAGCAAACTCTTTTTGTATTGGTAGTATTCGATTTATGAGATCTCTTATCCTTTTTTCCCAATCTTGATGCTTACATAACATTAGAACATTTACCAAATCGAATAGGCAGCAAATTTCAGCAAAGGGAGCCTCGATCCATCCGATAATGCATTGTTCACCTCCAACTTTTTCGCTCAATAATTTAACAGCGTTAACTCTGTTCAATATTCTCTTATTTGAATTTAAATCAGGTATTTCGAGGGAGTAAAAATCATCAATTTTCAAGTAAGTTTTTGCTACAGGAGTGTGACTCTTCCAACCTATTTCTACACCCCACGCGTTAGCTTCGCGGTATGCATCTGTAGACACATTCACATGATCAATTCCAAAAAAATCTGAGCATTTTATTTGGGATTGCGCTAATATTTCTGGATTTTGGCAGTATTCGCGATTATAATCGATATTGTTCAAGTTGGCTGCAAGGTGCATAATAAACGGGTTAAAGGGTATCTTCTCGGGCGTCCCCTTAATCGCAGAGAGGTTTAATTCCAATCGGTTCATTTTTCTTTGGATGTTCTATAAAACTTTGAAAAATTCTTCATTTTCTTTCCAGAATTTATTATTAATATTAAATTTGGTTAAGTTTTTATTTATAATAATTCTTTTTTTCTCATGGAAAAATTAGGCGAAGATTATATACCTAGACCGGAATACCCTAGACCGCAATTTGTAAGGGCAGATAGTTGGATTAATCTTAACGGGGAATGGGACTTTGCTTTTGATGATATAAATAGAGGATTAATTGAACGCTGGTACCTTAAAGAGAGTGCAAACAACTTTGATAAGAAAATAATAGTTCCCTTTTGCTTTCAAAGCAAATTGAGTGGAATTGAGGACACATCATTTCACGAAGTCTTTTGGTATAGAAAAAAATTTAATATTCAGAAACAATTCGAAAATAAGAAAGTTTTGCTTCATTTTGGGGCTGTTGATTATAGTTGTGTAATTTACTTAAATGGGGTTTATGTTGGCTCTCATGAGGGTGGTTATATTGGATTTTCTTTAGATATAACAAATTATATTGAAGAAAATAATGTTTTGGTTGTTAGAGTAGAAGATCCGAGTCAAGATCTTGAAATTCCCAGAGGTAAACAATACTGGAAAGAGAATATAGAATTGATATTCTACCCTAGAGTATCTGGTATATGGCAAACGGTTTGGTTGGAGTCTCTTTCTCCAGATTACCAAATCGAAGATTTAAAAATTACTCCAGATATTGATAAATCTGAAGCTATTTTTGAAATCAATATTAATGGGATGGGTTTCTCAGAGTTATATCTTATAATTAAGGTTTTATTTGATAATCAAATAATCACTCAAGATAAAATTAATCTAGATTTCATCGGGAAAATCGGTAAAAAGAAAAATAAGAAAGTAATCAAAGAAAGGATCGAGATTTTCCATAAGAGAATGTTCCATGAGAATCAATCACGCTTTAATTTCAAGGTTGCAATACCTAACAATTTATTGCATCTTTGGGATGTAGATAATCCAAATTTATACGATCTATCATTAAAAATTGAAAATGAGAATACAGGTGAGATATATGACGAGATATCAAGTTATTTTGGTATGAGAAAGATATCAATATCAGAACAAGAGAATGAGAATAAGCAAATTTTGCTAAATTATAAACCCTTATATCAGAAATTGTTTTTGGTGCAGGGGTATTGGCCTGATAGCTTATATACGCCTCCCTCTGATGATCACATTAAAAAAGATATTCAACATGTTTTAGATTTTGGATTTAATGGTTTAAGGACACATCAAAAAGCTTTTGATCCTAGATTTTTGTATTGGTGTGATAAAATGGGCGTTTTAGTGTGGGGAGAGATTGGTAATGCTTACCGTTTCTCTGTGAAATCACAACTTAAACTTATTAACGAATTTGTAGCTGAAGTTGAACGAGATTATAATCATCCTTCGATTATTGCCTGGGTACCCTTGAATGAAGGTTGGGGTGTCTCCGGAGCAGAGAGGGACCCTAAAAGAGGTTATTATACATCTTCATTATATTTTTTAATAAAATCAATTGATCCTACTCGATTAATTATAGATGATGATGGATGGTGGCATACGGAGAATAATGATGTGTGTACCCGACACTTTTATTCGACAACTAATTTTTTACCAGTATCATTAGAGGAAGAAATTAGAAGCCATAAAACCGCAGTTCCAAAAACTTATCTAAAATCATACGAGTATAAAGGTGAACCTATTATTTACAGTGAAATAGGAGGATTTGCCTATGATTTTAAAGAAAATGTTGAAAAGAAATGGGGTTATGGAGGATTAATAGAAGATTCTGAAGTTTTATTTGAAAGAGTAATAGAATTACTTAAAGAATTCGAAGCAAGAAAAGAATGGATTCAAGGCTTCTGTTACACTGAACTTTACGATCAGTTCCAAGAAATAAATGGTTTATTAACTTTCGATAGAGAACCTAAATTTCCACCGCAGAAATTGAAAGAAAAACTAGATGCAATGTTTTATTAAATTAGATTAATTTTTCTTACAGAATATTAGAATTTAAAATTAAAATATTTTAGAATTAGTAGGTTTGAAGTTAAAATGGCGAGACCGTTATGGTTCGTAAATTTGCTGAAAAAAACTTTTCCTAATATTAAATTGATAGCTAAATTAACGAGGTTTCCTGTTGTTGGTAAAATCTTTGACTTCCTGTTATTTGAAGGAGACGAAATTATATACCTGACGCAAGATAAGGTAATTCCTATTAATAAAGAAGTCAAAAAACAAGCGGAAATGGTGTTACCCTCAAAAGTTTTGGATCACTTTATAGAAAAAGCTAACTACCATTGGGTAATGAATTTCTGTATATGTCGAGATTCAATGCAGTGCAAAGACTATCCAATAGATTTAGGGTGTTTATTTCTGGGGGAAGCTGTTTTAGGGATTAACCCTCAATTAGGACGACTTGTAACGAAAGAAGAAGCCCTTGATCATATAAAAAAATGTAAAGAAGCTGGTTTAGTTCATATGATTGGAAGAAATCGATTGGATAAGCAATGGCTTGGCGTAAATCCAGGTTATAAACTTCTAAGTATATGTAATTGCGATCCTTGCTGTTGTTTATGGCGTATATCTCCCGTTTTAGCTTCTAAAATTGGTTCTAAAGTGCAAAAAATGCCAGGAGTCACCTTAGAAGTATCAGAAAGATGTGTGGGGTGCGGAACATGCATGCAAGGAATATGCTTTGTCGATGCGATACATATGGTTGACAACCGTGCCAAAATTACTGAAGAATGTAGGGGATGTGGTAGGTGCGTTGAAATTTGCCCCCAAAACGCTATCGAACTCACGATAAATGATAAAGAATATGTAGAGAAATCAATCAAACAAATTGAAAAAATTATCGATGTTACCTAGTTTTAAATCTTACCAATCTTAATTCTTTAATGAAATGAGAATTAAGGACTTTAAATTAGAAGAATATTTCGCAAAGTATGAGTTTAATGTTAAATACTCTTTGTGTTCCTCAGATTGCGAATCATTTAGCGTAGACGAATTGCTAACTTTAGATAAAGATTCCTTAGGAGAACTTAAAAAGGTTTGGCTAGGTTATACTGAATCTCTTGGCAATCCTTTGTTAAGAGAAGAAATTTCTAAATTGTATAGCAATATAAAACCAGAAGAGATAATTGTTTTTTCTGGAGCTCAAGAAGGAATTTTTGTTTTTATGAATGTTTTATTAAAGAAAGGAGATCATGTGATCGTTCAATATCCTGCTTATCAATCGCTATACGAAATCGCTAACGCTATAGGATGTAAAGTTACTAAGTGGATAATGAGTGATGAGAACAATTGGAAACTTGATTTGAAATTTTTGGAATCTAACATCAATAAATCTACTAAATGTATTGTTGTAAATTTTCCACATAATCCAACAGGGCAACTCATCTCAAAAGAAAACTACCAAAAAATTATTAAGTTAGCTAAAGAAAAAGATATTTACGTTCTTTCTGACGAGGTTTATAAATTTTTGGAGTATAACAAAGCCGACAGATTACCATCTGCTTGCGATCTTTACGAAAAAGGAATATCAATAAACGTGATGTCAAAAGCATTTGGCCTTGCTGGGTTAAGAATTGGATGGATTGCAACAAAAAATAAAACCCTTTTCAAAAAAATCGCTTCTTTCAAGAATTATACTACTATTTGCAATAGTGCTTTAAGCGAGTTTTTTTCAATATTGGCTTTGCGTAATAAAGACAAAATTATTAACAGGAATTTGGACATTATTAATAAAAATTTGAACCTACTGGATAAATTTTTCGAAAACTATTGTAAATATGTAGCTTGGGTGAGACCTAAAGCAGGTTCGATTGCTTTTCCAAGGCTTTTAATTGAACAAGATGTAGAAGAATTTTGTCTTGATTTATTAGAAAAAAAGGGTGTATTGTTGATGCCAAGCACTAAATTTGATTATGGAACATCTCATTTTAGAATTGGATTTGGTCGAAAGAACTTACCTGATGCCTTACAACATTTTGATAACTATATGACTGAAAATTATGGTTAATAATAATTGTAGAACATTTTCAATGGTTATCTGGGAGAAAATCTGAAATATTTACTATTGAATTTTTGAATACTTAAACTATAAAGGCGATGTAACTCTTTTTTACTAAACATTGGGTTATTTTTTAGTAATTATTACTTCTTAATATTGAAGATTTATTCATCGATTTAAATGATGCTTTTTTGATAAATGCATCAATTCTAATTTCTTCCTTTGAGATGGGGTAGTTAATTATTTTAGTGAATATTCCCGCTCATAGATTTATCCATAATAAAACAATGATATATGAGTAGGTTATACCCATAAAAGAAAGAATAGTATGAATAAAAATGTTAAAAGAAACACAAAGAATGACCGGAACGGTCAAATGGTATGATGAGAAGAAAGGGTTTGGATTTATAACCCTTGATAGGGATGGTAAGGATATTTTTTTACACCATACTGCACTGCAACCAAACGAAGATAATAATATCACCAGTGGTGATTGCCTTACTTTCACAATTCAACCACAAAAAAAAGGTCTTGCTGCTATTGAAGTAACACGGTTAGAAGAAGTTGTGCAATCTAGGATATCAAAAAAAAATAAACCATTACAATACAACCAAATTGATAGTGGTTTAAATTTTGCTGATCTTGATTTAGACTCTAAGATTTTACAGGCAGTAAGAGATTCGGGATATGAGGCTCCGACACCAATTCAAGCTCAAGCAATCCCGATTATATTGAATGGAAAAGATATGATAGGTTGTGCTCAGACAGGGACTGGAAAAACTGCTGCTTACGCTCTTCCTATCTTGCAACGATTAGTTAGTATAAAGAACAACAATAACATGAAAACCAAGCGTAAAATCAGTGTTTTAGTAGTTGCTCCTACAAGAGAGCTTGCAATCCAAATTAAAGACAGTTTTAATATTTATGGAAAATATACTGGACTAAGAAATACTGTTGTTTATGGAGGGGTTGGACAAAACCCACAAGTGAAAAAGTTACAACAGGGAATAGACATTTTGGTTGCAACTCCTGGTAGATTACTTGATTTGATCAGGCAAGGTCATATAAACCTCAGTTATGTTGAAGTTTTGATTCTAGACGAAGGTGATAGAATGCTTGATATGGGTTTCATCAATGATATACGGACCATCATTAACTATATACCTAAAAAGAACCGACAGACCCTACTTTTTTCTGCTACGATACCACCTGAAGTTAAAAAACTGGCCAATAATATTCTAAATACACCCATAAGAATAGATATATCACCAGAACAACCAACCTTGGAAATTCTTAAACAATCTGTATTTTTAATATCCAAAAAGAAAAAGCAAGAATTATTGGAAAAGTTACTCGTCGATAAATCGATTAAACGAGCATTGGTTTTTATGCGCACAAAACACGGCGCCAATCGAGTTGTTAAGATTTTAAAAAGGAAGGGAATACACACTGATGCTATACACGGGAATAAATCACAAACTGCACGTCAAAATGCGCTTCAAAGCTTTCGTACTGGAGCAATTCGTGTTTTAGTAGCTACAGATGTCGCTTCTCGCGGAATTGATGTGGATGAAATCTCACATGTCATACAATTTGATTTACCAGATGAAACGGAAACTTATTTACATCGTATTGGGAGGACGGCAAGAGCAGGTGCTGGAGGGATAGCCTACGCTTTCTGCGAGGAGAATGAACTGCACAAGTTAAAAAAAATCGAGAAGTTAATTCGAATGCGATTAAAAATAGTAAAAAATCACATCTAAATCGTTAAATTTACGATTGGTCTATTTATTCTTACTACTCTTTCGGCTTTTATATTAAAAGCTGGATTAATAGAAATAAATTAACGCTGCCAAAAATTCCTAAGATGATCCCAGTATAAAAACCCGCAGCAATCGTACCTTTCGTCTTTTTTTTCATGATAAATCCTAATGTATGAATAATAAAGTTAAATATCCCGAAAATTGAGACTAATATCCCGAAGAAGTATCCAATAACTAATTCTAATATTATAGCTATATAAGTTAACATTGAAAGACTCGTTATTATTGAGGATACAAAAAGATACTTCTTTATAGTCAGAAATTCTTTTATTTGATAGATCCCCATGCCTAATTCTTCAAAAATATGAAGTATTTGAATCAGTAATAGAAGTAAAAACCAGATTTCAACGATAATAGGAGGCATAATTTAATTAAAGAAAATAAAGATTTATAATTGATCTAAATCCCATTCATTTTAGCCAGAACTTTGTATAGTCCTTGGGTTCCAAGGTTTTCTAATCCTAAAGCTGTGGCTGAAATATAAAATTGATAAGCTAGAGCTAATCCAGGTAATGATAAATTCAATTTTTTCGCTTCCTTTAACGCAATGCCCATGTCCTTTATGAAATGTTTAATAAAAAAGCCCGGATCGAAATTGCCTTTAACAATTCGGGGACCAAGATTGTTTATCGACCAGCAACCCGCAGCACCCTTCCCAATAACATTTATTACTTCACCTAAATCATTTCCGGCTTTATAAGCGTATAACAAGGACTCCACAACCCCTATCATAGTAGAGGCAATGAGAATTTGATTGCTCATTTTAGTATGTTGCCCTGCTCCTGCTTTTCCCATATATGCGATATTTTTACCCATTAACTCGAAAAAAGGGAACATTTTTTCGTACGTCTCTTTATCGCCGCCGGCCATTATTGCTAGCGTTCCGTTTTTAGCGCCAACATCTCCTCCAGATACAGGTGCGTCGATAGATGCTACTCCTATCTTTTTTGCCTCTTCATATATTCTTTGAGCAAGAGAAGGCTCGGAGGTTGTCATATCAACGATAATTGACCCTTTTTTTATTGCTTTTAGAACTCCGTTTTCTCCTAGATAAACTTCTTCGACGTCATGAGGGAAGCCAACGATGGTAAAAACGATATCGCTCTTTTCAGCAACTTCTTTAGGGTTTGAATACCAAACAGCGCCCATATCAATCAATTCTTTAGCTTTTTCTTTAGTTCGATTATAAACTGAAATGTTATATCCAGCTTTTAAAATATGAGCACACATAGACTTACCCATAACTCCTGTTCCTATCCACCCAATACGGTTATCCATATTTTTATCAACCTTTTAAGCAAAATTCTTTAATTACTATATTACAGATTAATTTAAGAAAATTTGTAATCTTTTTTCCTTTTAATTTTTGAGTATGTTTATTAAAGAATAGCTAATAAATCATTTAAGTGTTTTCATTCGACAAAATTTGTGTTTTATTCAACTTATTTAGCTTATCAAGTAAATTTCCTCTAAAAGATGTAGCTTCTTTCTTATTACACGTATCAATTCCCGTATCCTCCAATTCTACCAACCAATTGAAACAAAAAACTTAAATCTTCAAAAAACAAATATTATTCATGGAAAAAAAACACGAAGATAAGTTAGAAGTTGAAATTCGCGAGCATTCGGACGCAGATTTCTTC
>JAHLWS010000006.1 GCA_019057795.1 Promethearchaeota archaeon
CGCAAAAAAATATCCCTTTAGAGCAAGAGGAGCATCATCTTCTTCCCTTAAGCCTGAACAATCAAATTCAACTTTAGGTAAATTTTCCAGATAAAAATAGCCATTTAAAAATTTTGCTTTAGTTAAAAGGCCATTTTCTTTAGTTGTCCGGTAATCTACATAATCCAGATTTCCATCCTGAAAATTCACTCTTTTCACTATAATAGATAAATTATCACTATTAAAATTAAACTTCTCTATAAAATCAAAGACTCCCTGATTGTCTCTGACCAAAGTCATCTGTGGTTTCACCAGGGTTATATCTTCAATATTCAAAGCTGTCTTCTTTTTTAGAGCAGAAAGAATATCCAGATCATAATTGACAATTATTTCTTCTGCTTCAAAAATTTGATCCTTGTCAAGTAATGATCTGTTTTTAAACACCTTAAAATCAGATAAAGTTATAGAGCTAAGAGAGTAATTTTTAACTTTCCCAATATAAATTCCCCGATCGATGGCATTCTCTATCTTAGAAATTATCTGGTATTTTATCTCATTTTTGGCCTGGTTACTCCGAATCGCAAAATATCCTCCCGTAATTAGAACAACGAGAATCAAAGTAACTAATATTACTCTTGGAAAGGATTTTTTTGATTTTTTCTCAGACATAAATTTATTCTCCAATTGACCGATTTACCAATTCTCCAATTCACCGATTTACCAATTTATCGATTAAATTAGTCATTAGTGAATAGTCGCTAGTATATACCATAGCTAGAGCGTGCAGCGTTTAGCGTATAGGATATTAGTTATCCAGTTACCCGGTTAACCAGTTTACCAGCCAAAGATTAAGTTACCCAGTCATTAGAGTAAGACGGGCGTATAGCAATACACCCCTACTTCTTTTTATCAAACTTGCAATTTATTACTTGTCACATATTACTCATCACTTATCACTGTATTTTATTCTGACTCCTGACTACTGATTTTTATCTTCTATTTTCTTAACTGGTTAACTAGTTAACCAATTTATTATATCATATATCTTATATAGGTTAAATTAATTTTTTAGATTTAAACAGATTTATAATTCAAATTAATAATATTTTTAATTATTTATTTCTTTTTCTTCTCTTTTCATCTTTTTCCAGAGTGCTAAAGCTTCTTCGGGAGTGTTTACTTTCACATCACCAAAGACATGGGGGTGTCTCCTGATAAATTTTTTTATCACCCCGGCCAGCACATCAGAACAGTTAAATAGACCTTTCTCCTGGGCAATTTCAATCTGCATAAGTATTACCATTAACAAGTCCCCCAACTCTTCACACAGACTATCCTTACATTTAGACTTAACTGCCTGAGAAATCTCTTCAGCTTCTTCTAAAATATTGGGAGCCAGAGATTCTAAGGTCTGTTTCCTATCCCAAAGGCAACCATCTGGCCCTCTTAGTTTGGTTACAATATCCATCATTTCTGCAAATAATTCTTTCTCTTTTTCGTACATTTCTTCCTCCGTTCTCTACTAGTCGTTAGTCATTAGTGAATAGTCGTTAGTATATACTATAGCGTAGAGCGTTTAGCGTATAGGCTAAATCAATAAACTAAAAACGAAAAACCATAATTCAAAATCAAAACTTAGATAGATTGTATGAGATAATTTTTCTATTTGCTTATATCTTAGTATAGTTTTTATATTAAAAAATTCTACCAGCTAAAGCTCAAACCAAATCCATTAGGTATTAACCACTCTAAAGCCAGGCGGTCGTTTATTTGATAAACAACTTCTTTAATATTTATTTCCCATCCTTCCTGGGTAAACTGTCCCCCATAATTAAGCTGTATTTTTCCTAAGTCTATTTGTAAGCGAGCTTGAACCAATGCATCCAAACTCTGTTCCTTGTATTGCAGCCCTACCCCAGTCCACAACCTCATTAAATAAGAGCTGTAAAGATCATATTCAAGCCAGCTGCGGTAGATATCGTCATTATAGCGAAAAGCAAAATTCCACCGATAAGCCGGAGAAAGAGACATTTCAAAACCTGAATTATATTCCCCATAGCCGCTTCCCCAAAAACTAAAAGAGTTTTTCTCTCTTGCCGGCTCCAGATTTTCAAAACTGAGTTCAGGTATACTGGTATAGAGGTTATATAACCACATCTCTTCCCGGTCGTAAAGATGCTCCAACTGTGGACCTTTAAGCAAAATAGGCACCATCAAATCGGTATTAGTAAGTCCGGCATGATTACCTAGATCGCACAAGTAAAAAATAGGTATTTTAGGGGGATTGATGACTATTACTATATCTCCTACTTTTTCATTTAAAAGGAGCTTGTATATATTGGGGGGAACTGCTGGGAATTTGCTCTCCCTAGTACGAGATAGCCAATCTAAAGTAGTCAACCATTCTCCGTTATAACCAGAACTATAATAGCCAAAAGCATCTTTTCCTTCAAACAAATACCGTAATTTTTCTTCTTTTTCTTCAAAAATTACTGTCCCTTGGTCGAAATAACCAACTACCCGATGGGGATCCTCTCTATAAAATGCAAAATCAATCTCACTTCCTAAAACAATATCCCTGGCTATCTTGTCTTTTTTATCAGGATTCTTTAAATATACGTTAGGATAAATAAATAATAGGAGGTCATTCCCTACTATTCTTTTAATTTCTTTTTTTTGATTAATGACAGCAAAATCACCAAAAGACATTCCGTGATCGCAATAAAGAATTATATTAACCTCATTAAGGTTTAATTTTTTAACCAGATTACCAAAATAACGGTCAAATCTACGAATACTGGCTTCATATAATCTCAGGACCATTTGATGACCAAGAGGATCGGTGGTAAACCAATAGAATTCTATAACCCCATACGTCTCCAGAAGCTCAGGGACATTAAGGAGAGGAAGAAACATAAAAGGATCAAATCCATATATTCCATAAATAAAACTCGCTTTGGCTCGCCGAGGTATATAAGAAAACAAATGAAAGAAAGTCTTGATCTTCGATACGACTTTTTCTTTATCCCGGTCATAATAACCCCATCCTACCCCTCCAGTGGAATTATCTAACCCTTCTTTTAAGTGGGGAACAGCTATTTCCGTCCCTCCGGGAAATAAACTAAGGCCATAACGAATCGTGTGGCCATTCTCAAAAACAGCTTCCAGGTTTGGAAGATATCCATCTTCCATATATTGAAAGAAATTCTGTGATGATACAGCATCCAGGTGAAATATAAGGAATTTTGGAGATGTCTCTCCTTCTACTGAAAAAGACAGTAGAATTATTACTATTGCAAGGATATAGAATCCTGGAATAATCCCAATGAAGCTAATTCTCTTAAAGGATGGTCTATTGGTTTTCATAAATATGGTACTACTCCTTTTATAATAAGTATTATATAATTTGCATCTACTAACTATATAGTCTAACTTTATTCCTTCACTTTCGAGGACTTTTAAGACACCAATGTGAGCATAAAACCTTTCACCTCCCTCTCATAATGCCAATCCAATCTTGGGTTTAGCAAATGAAAAGGAAGATATGCAAAAATAGATTAGGGTCAAAGTTATTATATGCCAGATTAGATTTTTTATTTTTTTTATTATATTTTTACTAACCATAATAATCACACCCAATCTCTTTCTTTTTTTTATTTTATTAACTTAGCCGATTATTTAACAGTATTTAGTTCTAATTAGTAAAACTAATACCTAAAATCCTCCTGCCTGAACCTAAATTAGTGAACATAAAGTACCTTTATTCGCAAAACTTTATCTTCCCTATTACATATTTGTCTCATCTCTCAGATTTTTTTTCAACTTCTCAATAAGATTGCTAACTCTCTCTTTCCGTTCTTTTGTCTCCTCATAATCCGTAACAACGCTGATTCTTAATATACTTCCTTCCCTGGCATCCTCTGGTAAATATTCTTCTGGCCAGAGAATCTCCTGCTTCTCATCAGGTTGAATCAGGACAACAGCAATTCCTTCTACTATACGGTCTATCACTCCAGTTATTTCCATGCTTAATCAACCACCTTAATATAATCTTTTATCTGCTCAAACCTGGCCTCCCCAATGCCTGAGATATTCTTTGTATCCTCTATCTTTTGGAAAGGCCTGTGTGTCTTCCAATAATCAATAATCCTCTGAGCGATATCAGGTCCTATTCCGGGAGGTTTCTGCAGTTCGGTAGATGAGGCGGTATTGATATTGATTTTCTTATCATCCTTATCTACCGGTGGGGCTCTTGGCTGGGTTTTCCTCTACCTCAACCCAATACTGGTTACCGTCTGTACTTATCACCACAGTCCCATGAAGGTCATTTCTGTATACTTTAATCCCCCTGCTCTTCAATGCACACAAAACCTTAGGATGGGGAAGAAAAAACCTGAGGGCTTTCCAGACCTGGATAACCGCTACCTCCGGGTTAACCTGGTTAAGAAAGGCACCCGAAGAGGAGGTTTTGGTGCCATGATGGCCTACTTTAAGAACAGTGGATTTTATGGGAAGGCCTGAATGAAGAATCTCCTGCTCTACTCTTCGGCCGGCATCACCGGTAAACAAGAAAGAGATGTTCCCATATTCTAGCCTTAAGACAATAGAGGCATTATTGAGGCTGTATTGTTCCACATCATCGACAGGATGCAGTACTAAAAGCTCTAAATCTCCTATGTTTAAGGTTTCACCGCGTCTGGGAGTATAGTAGGTTATTTCCTTTTCATCAATAAGAAGCAAATAATCCTCAAATGTCTTGGATGTGTGGATCTTCCCGCTGTCATAAACTGCCTTAACCTGAAATTTTTTGATCACAGCAAGGAGCCCGCCTATGTGGTCTGTGTGAGGGTGCGTGGAGACAATGGCATCGATGGTTTTTACGCCCTGCTCTGACAAATACGAGACAAACTTTTCTACCACCCAGTCCCAACGGTTACCCCCGTCAATCAGGATAGTAGCCTCCTGGCTTTGGATAAGAATGGCATCACCCTTGGCTACGTCGATAAAATGAACCGTTATTTCACCAAGAGCAGCTATTCCAAACGAGGAAAACAAGAGCAAACTAAAGACCAAAATTAAAATAATATATTTTATATTTTCTTTTTTAATAAAACTCTTCATAAAACTACAGCCTGTATTTTTGATATATTACTATGAGTATTCAAGATAGTCAAGGGGAAATTCTTTCCCCTTGAATCCCCTTTGCTTGCTGTCAACGATTTTATATCATATTCCTTTATTTGCTTTCCCAGTGCTCCTTGATATAATACAGCTATCATGATAGAGCAAGTGCGTACCTGTTGTTTCACTATAAAACAGATATTTAAGGCGCATTGGGAAGGTTATTTATCCCAGCATAAGGATTCCCTTCGCCAGGATGTCATCCGCACAGTAGAGAAGATGCTTTCTTGCCGTGATCCCGACAAGTTAGGTTATCATAAATATGCCTGTCCAGAGCACCCTGAGGAGCATATAATTGTTCCTCACTCCTGCAAAACTCGCTTCTGCAATTCCTGTGGTAAAGTTCTTGCCGATAAGTGGGTAGGAAGAATAGAAAATGATTTTCCTCCCACTAGTTTCCATCATATCTGTTTTACTGTCCCCAGAGAATTAAGACCGCTTCTCGATGAATGTAGATTCTTACTCAACTGCCTTTTTGAGGCCTCTACTCAGACAGTACTTTCCTGATCCAAACAAAGACATTTCCTTCCGGCCATGGTTTCCTCTTGCCATACCTTCGAAAGAGATCTTAAGTTTCATCCTCACCTCCATATGCTAATGAGCTCTGGAGGTATAGACCTAAAAAGTAAAAGGATAAACCGTTGGAAATCATGCCCCTTTATCCCTTATAAAATGCTGCACCAAAGATATCGCTCTTTGTTGCTCAAGGGCTTGAAGCAGGCCATCAGAAAGTATCTTAAAGAAAATCCTGACCCTGGAAAATTATCGGTCTTCTCTCATCCGGGTATTCTTGACTCCTTCTTCGGTCCTCTGCTTAAGATTAACTGGTACGTGCATGATTCTACTTAATTACCCCACGAAGATTTTACTGTCTCCTACATTGTTCGTTATGCTAAAAGACCCCCTTTAGCGGAATGGAGAATCCTTAACTATGGCAAAAAACCTGATTCGGATGGGTATAGCGTAACCTTTTCCTACAAAGAAAGAGGGCACCCGGAAGTAAGATGGACTGCCTCCGTAGAGAAATTTATTAGCCTCCTCATTCAGCATATTCCTCATCAACATTTTAGAGTAGTCCGTTACTACGGAGTATTAGCTACCAGAACAAAACCTTGGTTTAAGAGGATCTTGAAGAAACTTTTTCATAGGATGAAACAGATGACTAAATTTGCTCACCTTAAGAGAACGTTTAATCTCTTTCACCGGAAAAGATCCTCTTCGCTGTCCTATCTGCCAGAGGGAAATGCACTTAGTTGAAGTTGCTTACTTCTCCAGCAAATCGGGCTCACTTGCCCTCTACTACCCAGGGTAACTATTTCTACAACGCTTTGATATTGTAAGGCTTAGGAAACTCAATAATTCATCGATAATTCAGTTGATTACAATTACTGCTCCCTTTGCCGCTTTATTTCACGCTTCCATGATACCTTCTATCTATCACCTACCCCCGCTTAGCGCCCTTCTTATCCGCTCCTGAAAAAAAATGAGTCCATCATCTATCTTTTTATACCTACTCCTTAAATCATTGAAATTCCTATGCCATTAAATATTATCATTTCATTATTTAAGTACGAATAAATATCATAAACATCTTATCAGAAAACATCTTTCCTTTATCGATTTAATATCCATGCCCTTACTTTTTTCTTGCCCCAGTCCAGGGCTTTCTGTTCATCTCCTAAGTTAAAACACACATCAATCCTACGTCCTCAAATAACACTTCCACAATCTTAATGACCTTAAAGTTGTCACTTTAGTTAATAGTTTTTAGATAAGATTGCCGTACCCTGATAAATCAGAAGTTATAATGCCATTATAGACAAGCGAGACGCCTGTCCTAGGGTTTTATCTTGTATCTTATATCTTATAACTGGCCAACCGGGTAACCGGTAAACAGGTTAACTAAATAATCTTGTAACCTATACTTTAATTGGCTAACGGCAAACCGGGTAACTGACTCACTAATATCCTATCGTTATTTATATTCTGGCTCCTGGATTCTGGATTCTGACTTCTATTTTCTTTACGAGATACGATTCACGAGATATGAGATACGAATTTGTCTTCTGGCTTCTATTTTCTTCACTAAATACTATTCACTATTCACTAACGACTATTTACTATATTTCGCCAAGTTTATTACAAACTCCTTCAAAAATTTTAAAATTTCTGCAGATTTAATCCCGGAAAGGTCAATTTTAGAAATTCCAGACAATCTATGTTCTTCCTTTATTAATCTTTGCTGATAAAAAGAAGGCAG
>JAHLWS010000007.1 GCA_019057795.1 Promethearchaeota archaeon
AGAAGTCACTCTTCCCTTTTTTATCCCTTTCCCTCTATCTCCTTTTGGTACTTTAGGGGCAGTTATCAAAATGAAAGGAATTATGCCCAATCGTCAAGCTTTATTTGACATCGGGATAGCTGGCCCTTTTGTAGGTTTAGTCCTCACTATTCCTACTATAATAATCGGGCTTAAATTATCAGAAGTAGCAGTAATTTCAGAAATCGAAGGACCGGTTATTCCTCTGGGAAGCTCTATACTATTCTCACTTATAGAAAAAATAATGTTCGGTCATCTTTCCGAAGGCCAGGACATAATCCTGCATCCCATAGCTTATGCCGGCTGGGTGGGATTGTTTGTAACTGCTTTAAATCTCCTTCCTGTTGGACAATTAGATGGCGGACACATAATTTATTCCTTGTTCGGCAAAAATAGTAAAATTGCTTACTATGCTACCTTGGGTATTTTAGGCCTTATCTGTATATTTGTTAATCCAGCGTGGACCTTATTATTTGTCTTACTACTTGTATTTGGATTTCGTCACCCTCCACCATTAGATGATTTCACCCCTTTAGACAAAAGAAGAAAAATATTGGGAATCTTCGCCTTAATTTTCTGTGTTTTATCTTTTACTCCCGTGCCTTTTCAAATATAATAAAAAATCAATTTGTAAAATTCATGAATTAACAATATAAATAAATTTCACCTCGACTATTTCTTATAAATTAATAAAAAACTTTATTCCCCAATAAAACTTGACAATTATAATCGTGCATGGTAAGATTTTTTCAAAATCAAACATATTGTAATGGGAGTGTACCTAGGGTTCCGTTCTTCTTAAAGAAGCCTGGACCGAGCGGTATAAAGCATTTATTTATAAATGCCACACTTTTAGGATAAAAGCCTGAAGGATAGGTTCCATGAATTAGAACCAATCCTTCAGGCTTTTTTACAAATAAACGTTAAATTTATACTTCCTCCAATATTACTCTATTATCTATCTTTTAACAAAAAAGGAGGTGATAATAGACGAATAAAATTAATATAGCTTCTGTTTTTACTTTAAATTTTACTTAAACAAACATATTAAAAAGGAGGAGAGAAAAATGAATAAGAAATTGTTAGTTTTATTGGTTTTTATGATTTTGTTTGCCTTCGGTCTTTCCACTTCTGCTGTTGCTGAGGAAGTAATTAAGATAGGTGGTTTATTCTCTCTTACAGGTGCTTTATCACCTTACGGACCGCCGATAGCAGATGCTGCGAAATTAGCAGTAAAACATATAAATGAGGCTGGAGGTGTACTGAGTACAAAGCTGGAGTTCGTGGTTAGGGACACGGGAACTGCTCCAGCCATGGGTCGAGATGCGGCCGCTAAGTTGTTGGAGATTGATAAAGTCCCGGCTATAATAGGGGCTTTATCCAGTGGAGTCACGGTTGCAGCTTCAAGCATCGCTATCGCTGGTGAGGTGGTCCAGATCTCACCTGCTTCAACTTCGCCTATGCTTACAGATTTGGAGGACAATGATTACGTCTTTCGAACATGCGTATCAGATGCCCTTCAAGGAGTTGTCCAGGCAACACTTGCTATTAACCTTGGCTATAAGACTGTTTCTGTCATATATGTAAATAATCCCTATGGTAAAGGGCTTGCTGATGTCTTTAAGGAGAACTTCGAGGCTGGAGAGGGTGAAGTTTTAGCGATGGTCCCTTATGAGGAGGCCAAACCTTCTTACCGCGGAGAAGTAGAAGCAGCCTTAGAAGGAAGTCCAGATGCCATTAACCTTATTGGCTATCCGGTGGATGGAAACAAAATGCTTATAGAAACTATTGAATTAGGATATGAAGGTGAGTACATTTTTCCAGATGGCATGAAAGGTGAGGGTGTATCTCCAGGCCCAGCCTGTGATCCTGAGGCTCCTTTTGAACAGCAGTACATTGAGGGAGCCTTTGGTACAGCTCCTGGATCATTGGCTGTAGCAGTTGCAGAAAAGTTCGATGCTGCCTATACTGAAGAGTACAAGCCATCAAGCATACCTTTCCGGGGTCAAAGTTATGATGCAGCCATCTTAATCGCTTTAGCTATCCAGAAGACTGGTCCAGAGTTTCTTGGAATGTCACGAGCAGAACAAGGTCGAGCGATTAGGGATAATTTGAGAGCAGTAGCCAATCCGCCAGGAGAAGAGGTTACTTATGGTGAGCTCACCAAGGCTTTAGAACTATTAAGTAAAGGCGTTGACATAAATTATCAAGGTGTATCTGGGCCTATCACTTTTGATGAAAATGGAGACATGGCTGAGGGAGCTATTGAGATATGGACAATTAAAGGATGCAAGGTCACGCCTGTATGGATCGTAGAAGTCGGGGAGTGAATTGGCTTTGAAATCAGTTAAAAAGAAGAGGTCTATCTACAGAATAGGTAGGTCTCTTCTTTTTTAATCTTTCATCATCTTAGAAACTCTTTTTTCTTCTCCGAGTAGACCTTGAGGACGATACAACAGGATTAGTTCTAGGAGAATTCCTATCGCAATTACTCGCAGGCTGGCCACCCGGGTTCCTGAAAGGGCCAAATATCCACTGAAGAAATCTGTACCTGCCCAGATTCCCCAGATAACAAAGGCTCCCAGGATAGCACCTTTGTTATTTCCACTTCCTCCTGCAATCAACATTACCCAGATAAGAAATGTACCATAGAAAGGTTCAAAAGTATTGGCATCAATAAACTTGGCATAATGAGCATATAAGCTTCCCCCCATTCCTATAATCATAGCTCCTAAAACTAGAGATTGCATCTTAAACCAGAAGACATTCTTTCCTGACATTGCAGCCATATCCTCATCTTCACGTATTGCTCTAAGAACCCGACCCCAGGGTGAGCGTACGATTCGTTCACTGGCTATATAAATTAAAGCTAAAATGGCCAAAATCAGAATTAGGTAGAACCAATTATATCCATTGGAAATTAAACTTTTAAGCCATTGAGGAGTATTCGGGTACTCTTTTAAGAACCCAGAAATTCCACTTTGGATCGGACCGCTAAGAGGTGAAGGGATATGTTTCATCCCCCAAACTGAGTTAGTCAACCATGCTGCATTTTTCAAAATTAATCGGATGGTCTCTGCAATTCCGATGGTAGCAATGGCTAAATAATCTTCTCTAAGACGTAAGGTAGGAATTCCAATTAAAAAGGCTATTATACCAGAGACAACTGCTGCCCCAAAAAGTCCTACCACAAAAGGAAGCTCAAATCCCCCAACTATCCGCAAATCCCAAGCACCTGGAGGTGGTCCTGAAAGAAGAGCAGAGGTATAAGCACCTATGGCGTAGAAACCTGCTATTCCTATATTAAGTAAACCAGTATACCCCCAATGAATATTAAGACCAAGACAGAGAACAGCGTATATCCCGGCAGTTATGGCGAAAAAGACTAAATAATTGAGAATCCCGACCAAGTTTTCCATTTCACTTTCCTCCAAACAATCCCCTTGGTTTAATAAGCAACATAATTACTAGGATTATAAAAGCCACTGCGGGTTTATAAGCAGTAGAGATAAAAGCAGTGGAAATCTCCTCTGAGAGACCAATGAGCATCGCTCCGGCCATAGCACCATAAGGATTGCCTATTCCTCCCAAGATGACAGCAGCAAAAATAGGTAGAAGAAGTTGCCAACCTAGTTCCGGGGTGATAAATTTATTTTCAATCCCTACTAATATTCCTCCAGCTGCAGCCAGAGCGCTTCCAATTACCCAAGTCCATATAATAACTTTATCCGTATCAATCCCAGTTACTCTTGCCAGTTCCATATTATCTGAAGTAGCACGCATAGCCTTTCCCATTTTGGTATATTGTAAGAAGAGGTGTAAAAGAAGAACCAACAGGGCAGCGATTCCAATGATTAAGATCTCATCAGGTTTTATTCTAATCCCGAATATCTTTTCAGTTATTTGAATTTTCATAAAATAGTACTGTGGATCTGGTCCCCAGATGAACTGAATGACATTCCTTAGTGATAAGGCTACTCCCACAGAGGCCACGAGCAATATAACCCGCCCGGTTTTTCTGAGCTGTTTATACAGGATTCTATCAATAATAATGGCAGTTACTGCTGTCAATAACATAGCTATTATAGATGCTATAACCATGGGAAAACCAAAGGATAAAGGGCCAAAGGGTGTAGCAGAAACTCCCAACCACCTCAGAAATGTTAAAGAGGCAAGAGCAAAAAAAGCACCTAATGCCATAATATCGCCGTGGGCAAAGTTAGCGAAATTCAAGATACTGTAAGTTAAGGATAAACCTACTGCTCCGAGAGTGAGAATGCTTCCCGAAATTATACCATATACAATTAGTTGTGGAATTCTTGAAATCGACTCCATTAATTGTTCCATTGTTTCAACCTCAAAGTCTTAGCCTCCAAGATAGAGCTTTCCCACTTCCTCATTATTTAACAAGGCTTCACCAGTATCTTCGAATCTATTTCTACCCATGGCTAAAATATATCCTCTATCAGAAAGTTTTAAAGCTACACGAGCGTTTTGCTCTACTATTAAAATAGCAACTCCTGATTTGTTTATCTCTACTATCTTCTCAAAGATCATCTCCACAAGATTTGGAGCTAAACTTGCAGAAGGCTCATCTAAAAGCAACACTTTTGGATCAAGCATCAATGCCCTACCCATGGCTACCATCTGACTCTGTCCACCCGATAATTTCCCCACCCGCTGTCTTCGCTTTTGCTTAAGATCTGGAAAGATTTCATAGATCTCTTTTATCCTGTCTCTGCAGTCGTCATTCCTAATGAAAGCCCCCATTTCCAAGTTTTCTTCTACCGTTAAGGATGGAAAAACGTTCTCAGTTTGGGGGACATAACACATTCCCGCACGCACTATCTTATCCGGGTTCAAACCAGTGATGTCTTGATCATCTAAGATTATTTTTCCTTTAGTGGGCTTTAAGATTCCAAAGATAGTTTTTATAAGGGTGGACTTACCAGCTCCATTTGGACCAATTATTGAAACTATTTCCCCCTTGTTTACCTTTATGTAAACTCCGTGAAGGATTTCCGTTTCTCCATAACCAGCTTTTATATTGTTAGCTTCAAGAATTGCCATTTTTACTGCCTCCTAAATAGGCCTCTATTACCTTTTCATCTTTTCTAATCTCCTCAGGAGTCCCCTCTACAAGTTTTTTACCATTACTCATTACTATTACTGGATTACAAAGGTTCATTACTAAGTCCATATCGTGTTCTATAAGGAAAAAAGTGACCCCTTTTTCTTGACAAAGTCGCTTAATATATCCAACTAATTTACTCATTAAGGTTGGGTTCACGCCAGCACCAGGTTCATCCAATAGAATTAATTCCGGATCTGCCATCATAGTTCTAGCTAATTCTAATAACTTCTTCTGGCCTGAGGAGAGATAATCTGCGTATTCATCCTTTAGTTTTATAAGATCAACAAACTCTAAAACGTTCAAAGCTTTTTCCATAATCTCTTTTTCCTGTCTTCTCACGATTCTAGGTTGTAACCAGGGGTTCCAAAATTTCTCCCCTATTTGTTTTTTAGGTATTACCATTAAATTCTCCAATACAGTCATCTGCTTGAGCTCTCTGGTAATCTGGAAGGTTCTACAAATTTTCTTATGGAAGATCTCATGAGGAGGTAATCCTTCAATCCGTTCACCTTTAAACCGAATCTCTCCTCTATTTGGCTTATAGAAACCAGTGATTAGGTTAAATAGTGTAGTTTTTCCTGCACCATTGGGACCTATCAAGCCAGTAATGGTGCCTTTTCTTACATTTAGCGAACAACCGTTAACAGCTTTGATACCGCCAAAGTTCTTCTTTAAGTCTTTCAATTCTAACATCAGATAATCATCACTCCTTAAGCATTGTTACTAGACTTCTTTTGAACTTCTAAACAAGCTTTTGTTTTATTCAGTGAAGAAATTTTTAAAAAATTGGCTCAACAGAGCCCATCTGCTTATATTAAAGTATACAACTATCAAACTAAGCTAATATCGGTTCAGTACGATTAATCCTAGTTTATCGGTTTTCCTATAAGCTTATTAATTTTATGACTCCCTTATGAATCAACTATGTTTAATAATAATTTCAACCTTGCCTCTAACCTTTATATCTGAAGCATGATCTGTAAATTAAGCAAGTACTACACCTCCAACTTCAAACTTTTCAGTATGTTGATATATTCTATTTTATGTTCATTTATAAAAAAGCCTGAAGAATAGAGGCCAATTTATGGAACCTATCCTTCAGGCTTTTATCCCGAAAGTGTAACATTTTATAAATGAATAAAATGCCTTGCACCGCTTGGTCCAGACTTCTTTTAAAAGAACGGAACCCTAGATGCACTCCCATTTTGTATTCAGTTTACAAAAACCTTAGCACTTGTAATTGCAATTGTCAAGGGTTCGAATTGCCTCATTAAAAATATAAACAAAAAACTATCGATGCCTCATATAAAAATCTAAATGAAATTATTTTAATTATAACCTAATCTCCTCTATATTTAAAGATAAGAAACTATCTCTTTAAAATATAAAGTAGATAAGATAAGATGTTAATAATTAGGTAAAAAATAAACCCTCATTTGTCATTTATCTTCTTTTTTGTCTCTATATATTTTTTGATTATCTCTTCGTTTATTTCCTTCCAGAATTTATTCGCGTTTTTCTTAATTTTTTTCTACTTAATTTATAAAATATTTCATTAGTGTTATTATTAATTTCTAATACAAAATTTCAAAAAAATAAAATTATTTTTAAAAAAAAGAAGGATTTTCTGAATTTATGTCGTATACAAAGTAGTAATATTGTTTTTTTTTATTAACTATGCTTATTTTTATCTGAACAATCTATCTTGCTTATCTACTTGCAGGTTTCACTTTATTAAAACAAAAGGTGGTGATGTTACTGAAAAAAATAGTAAAATGCTTATCTTAGAAATCTCGCGAAATATTATATATTTATTAATTTATTAAAAATTCATTGAAATTTTCCCAAAAAATAAAAAACAAGGAGGTTTTTTAAATGGAAATCAAAGGAAGAGGCAATTGG
>JAHLWS010000008.1 GCA_019057795.1 Promethearchaeota archaeon
AGGGCTTATCCTTTGATAAGCTTACCATTCAGTAATACTCAATGTTCCGCATTCAATTGTATGACTTACATGTCGCACTTCAACCTTTCGCTGGCACTATCTATAGATCTTCCGGTCATTTCGGAATAAAAAAAGACTCTAAGAAAGTCCTCAGCGTCATATCTTGCGTTTTTACCTTTTCTACACCCCCACATTTGAGATTCGATTGAGTCACAAAAGTTTTTAAAAAATGCTAACATATATTCATTAGAGAAAAGTGGTTTTAACTCAGCTTCCAAATCTGAAAGTGGAGATAAATATTTTATGCGCATACATAAATATAACCACTTTTCTCTTATAAATTTTTAGATAGATTCCCACTGGAAACAAATGGAAAAAATTAATAGTTAATTAATAAAAATTAGAAGTAAATATTTATAGAAAAAGATTCAGTTAAAGAGGATTTAGAGTTCTACTTCCTTTGATACTGATACTTTAAAAATAAATCAGAAATTAATTAATATATTAAATTCAAAATTCTAGGCTTATGATATTGGTTGAAAATAAAAGAACTCCTGCTTTTAGAGAAGACTTATGTGATTTGTGTGGTTTATGTTTTCATCTATGTCCCGTTCTACAATTACCTTTGGATGATGCAAAAGAAGAAATACAAAATTTAATCAAAGGTCGAAAGCCAAAATATGTACTTGAAAAATGCAATACTTGTTTATCTTGCAATCTATACTGCCCACAAAACGCTAATCCATATCAATTGATACTCGAAAGATGGAATGATTTGTATAAAGAGAGAGGTGCGCCTCCCCTTTACTATTTTATTTGTCCCACTGAAGATCGTAACATTTGGCAACTTCTAAATTTGTTTTTATCTAATCGAGAAAGAAGATGGATATATAAGTGGATGCATTACGTCCCTAAGAGTGAAGATACTGTTTTGTTAATTGGAAACTATACACATATATTCCCATTTATTATTGGGGGCAGTAAACTCCTTGATTACTTCAAACCTATTGATCGTATAGACCAATGGGAAGGAGGTGCTTACTTATACCAAGGAGGATACTTAGATATTGTACAAAAGATAGCTGAGAGGACAAAAAGAGATTTTGATAGTTGGGGCGTCAAAAATGTTGTTGCCACTTTAGATGCTGTTGAGTATTTCTTCAGGGAAGTCCATCCAAAGGAAATGGGTGTGAAACACGATCAGAATTTTATAAATTTTCATCGTTGGTTATTAGATAATATTAGCTCCGGAGAAATTAATCTTCAAAACCAACTTAATCTAACGGTTACTGTTCACGATAATTGCTTTTCTAAAGCGTTAGGCGGATATTGGGAGGAACCAAGAACAATATTGGAGAAATGTGGTTGTAAAATACTTGAGATGAAACATATTAAAAAAGATTCCCTATGTTGCGGGTTTGGAGCTGGAGCATCGTGGGTTAAGAATATGTCTCTACCTTTTGATATGATCTCTGAAGGAGTAAAAAAATTTAAGGAAGCAGAAGAAACCGGTGCAAAAGCTCTAATATCTTACTGTGGAGGATGTATTTATTTAATGTGGGCTACTAAGGAGTTGTTGAGGAGTAAAATAGATTTATACCATATCATTGAAATTGTCAGGATGGCAATGGGCGAGGAATTGAGTTACCCTAAAGACCATATTAAACGAGCTTGGGATGTCATTGCGATTATAACATATTCTTTGCTACTATCGACTTTTAAGAAAAACTTTTACATAAAAAGTATTACATACGACAAAGATTTTAGCACATATAAACCAAAAAAGTATTTACTATTAAGGTTGATAAGGTATCTGTTTGATTTTAAGTTAATTAGAATCGTTTATGCTAAACTATTTTGTTTAATGATGCCAATAATGAAGACTCGATAAAATATAATTTTATATTTTCTATATTGTTTAATTATTAACTAATTATTACTAAAAATTTATTAAAAGTAATAAAATATGAGTGAAAAAATTTTAATAAATTATATAATTATGAGAAATTTTTATATTAATCTAACCCAAAAAAGGTATTAAAATTTGTTAAAGGGTTAAACCACATTTAAATAGGTGAGTTTCCAATATAATATTAATCAAATGTTTTAAACTAAAATATTTGTTAAACTTTATACAAAAAAGTAATGGGTGAAAATTATAATAAATAAAAAAAAACTAACGCCTTTAATAGCAATTGTTTTATTTATATTGCTAGGCGCATTTAATATAAGTTCTGGTATCGCAATTCACATGCAAGGAGACGGAGCAACCTTTAACCTTGATAAAGCGGATCCGGTAGGATACGGTGTTTATATTCCAGCACCAAATATGTATGCTACTATGTCGATAACTGGGTCAAATCAGGGAGAATTTGTTTCAATGGATTGGGACGGAACACCATGGCAAACAGAAACAGTAGATTATCCAGGAAATGATATTAGTTATGCATATCCGTGGTACTTTGAAAATTATCCACTTATTAGTAGTACGACTGATAATGGCTATATTAACCCTTGGTCAGTACAATGGCTGAATGTAAGCGCATATGAGGCAGAAAATGATACTTTATCGCCTTATACTTTTAATACTGCATTTAATTACTATGTTATGGCTGAAGGAAGTGAATTAATTGTGCCATTAAATCATTCTATCCCTATACAAGTTGATATCATGATTCATAATACAGGGCCTAAAATATTAAAATTTGATTGGTTAACTGATAATCCCGCGGCAGTAACATCTAGTTATGAATTAATATCCCCATCAGGTAAAATAGTGATGACAGATTTTCAAACTGCTCAGTCTATGATGGGTGGAGTTAATGTGTTTGATTATATTGCATTTGTTGCTAATAACATTGGTACATATAGATTATTAGTAGAGGCTGCGCATAACAAACCTGCTTATTTAAATTTGGAATTTTTACAAACTCACATATCTACCTTACCTTTAGAAAAATTAACCTTTGAAGGAAATGGTGATGAAAATCCTACATTACATGAGATGTATGATATAGAATGGCAATCTAACTGGTTTAAGATTAATGGAAAAAAAGGAGATTTATTTAGATTAGATTTAGGAATAGATTACATCTCTATAGTACCTATGATAGATGCGTGGCTACCCTGTGAAAATGGATATATTTTAGATTCTACTATTACAACTGGAGTTTACGATCTTTACTTCCCTAACAGTGGTGCAGCATATATTTCTTTCAATGACGCTCAATATGGTCAGTGGTATAGATATTCGGTATTCTTGAGTGAAATTGAAGTTTCAGATTATAATATCGGGGATAATATTACGAGTATAAGAGTATCGAGGGACCAAAGGAAAGCAATAGATTTTACAATAGAGCAGGATTCTTTTGTAAGATTCAACTTTACTGAATGGGGTGACGGAGATGCTAAAATATCTTCGATGGGAACAGACAGGGGTTTTATTTTTAAAGATGCTAAAAAGCTTGACTGTTATGAAATCTTAAGTCCTATTGAAACAAAGACCGTGGATACAATGGATTTTTATTACTATTATTTCCCTGTGGGGGAGTATGAAGCAATAATTAAAAATACTGACTATCAATGTGACGGTGTCCTACAAATTAGTTCAAACTTTGTTGAATGGGCGAATGATACTATTCCAGTAAATTCATTAACTTATCCAGAAGTAGATGCCTCCCAATATATAACTCTTGAATTTGGTCCCGATGAGTATTATTCAAGTCTTAAAGAAGCTCAATGGATTGGAATAAATATAACAGAACCAGGTCAGTATATATTAAATACAACAATATGGGCAACAGATAATAGTGGTGCTTCTGCTACTGGCGGCGTTTCCCAACTTTATACATATAATGCTACAGATACAAGTTATTATAGCTTTGGTTATCCACAGCCCGCATTTTCTACTGATGGAAGTTCTACTCAAAATGACTTATTATTTATTGGTGCCTCAACAAGATGGACAGGTATGCTCTTTAATTTTTCAATCCCGGGCTCGGTAGGGGGATTTATGACTCCATGGGTTTATACAACAGGAGGATGGAGTACTATGTCACATTCTGATGGAACTAGTGAACTAACCCAAGATGGGGTTATAGAATTCACATTAACTGATAATGACTTTAGAGATTGGACACGTGGAGCTGGATCTTATGCTATTGATCCTTCTATTGATGAGAACGATTATTATTGGTCGATATTACAGTGTACTTCTGATTATAGTACTGTGCCAATTATTGAATTAATAACACTTTTAAACCAAACAATTAGAGGAGATGTGAATTTTGCTCTTTTAAGAGAAAGTGGTTATGAATACTGTGATACTTGGGGACCAACATGGTTAGATCAGCCTATTCAACCAGATGGATTGAGAGTTAGTCGAGATGAAGATAATGATTTCTTTGGTACTCTTGAATACGATTCTGATGAAAGTTTTATAATCGAGTCATCTGAACCTTTTACAATTGGATTTGAAGAAGGACTATACAAATTGTTAATCGTTCCAGAAAATTGGGACTTTTCAGGTTCAATCAGAATTCGATTTGCTGTTGAAAATTATTGGCCTTATAAAGCGCACGCGACATATAATATTTCTGCTTTAACACCATATCCAAATTTACATTTGTTTGATATAAACAATTATACTGCAACTGGTTACGGACATAACAATGATACGCTTTATAATTACGGACTTATCAAGACCTATAATCATACCGAAGTGTCTTTAGGATCAGTTGGTTTCGATCGAGCCTATTTTCTCCTTGAAGTCTATGGTAAAGCTTATCAATGGACTCAATTAGTTGTAGCAATGCAGAATGTTAGTAACTATGATTTATTTTTATTACAAGATCTTCCTTGGGTTGATAATTACGGTCCCAATTATGAAGTTATAAACCCCATATCCGGTGATTGGGATAATGTAGCAGTAAATAAAACCTATGAATTTGGAGTACATGTTGATCATTTCTTTTTACTATTTAAAGCTAATGATATCTTTCCAAATGAAATCATGACTTTTAGGATTGCTTTGAGTCAATATAACACAACAGCATTGTATGCCAGTGAAATCACCGCAACATACACTCCTCCTGTGCCAGATCTAGGTCCACTTATTTTAACTTTATTGATTGCAATACCCTCAGCTATAGGAGTCGCTGTTGTAGTTGTTTATGTGGTAAAAAAGAGAAGCGGTTCAAAACAGTAAATTTAAATTAATTAATTTTTTTTTTTGTTTTTAATATATAAACACACATTTTTTTATGTACTTCTTGTCTTTTAGAATAATAAAGAATGCTCATTTGCATTATTATTCCAATTAATTATAATCTCCTGAAAAATATCATTTAAATATTGTATAAATTGTGTTCAAATGGATTTAATTAACCAAAAATTTCTAAGAGAAGCAAGATTTTATGAAAAAATCGATGAAAAATACTCCCAATGCTTAACTTGTGAAAGAAAATGCAAAATAGCAAAAGAAAAAGTTGGTTATTGTCAAACTCGAATTAATATAGCCGGAGTTATCTATACAATTGTTTATGGATTAATTCCTGCTTTATCTTTCAATCCTATAGAAAAAAAACCATTATTTCATTATCATCCAGGAAGTACAGCTATAACGGTTGGTACTTATGGATGCAACTTCAATTGTTTTTGGTGTCAAAATCACCATATTTCACATCCTAAAGAAAGTATTGTTGATTTGGCCAGAAAGGCAAAAGATTATCTGTCCCCAGAAAAAGTAATCGAACTAGCTCTAACAAATAATTGCCAGGGAACATCAATCTCGTTTAATGAGCCTACTCTACTATTTGAATACTCATTGGATGTGTTTAAATTGGCAAAAAAGGAAGGACTATACAACACATACGTTACGAATGGATATATGACTGAGGAAGTATTAAAAGAATTGGTGAAAAGCGGATTAGATGCCATGAATATAGATATCAAAGGCGATGGTAAGATGATTAAAAAATATTGTAAAGCGGACATAGAAAATGTATGGGAAACTGCCATCCTAGCAAAGGATTTAGGTGTTCATATAGAACTAACAACACTTCTTATTGAAGATTTTAACACTAATGATGAAGTTACTAAATCAATATCTGAGAGGATAATCAATGATCTGGGAAAAGAAACGCCATATCATATAAGTCGATTTTTTCCTCATTACAAATCCCATGAATATAACCTTTTTAAAACCACTCCAATAAAATATTTACACAAAACCTATGACATTGCTAAACAGGTTGGTTTAGAATTCGTGTATTTAGGAAATTTAGCTCATTCACATTATGAAAACACATATTGTCCTAGATGCTCAAAATTAGCTATTGAACGCCCTATTTATGGATTGACCAAAATTAATTTAAAAATAGATGGGACTTGTGCCCATTGCGGATTTCCTATCATAAAAACCTCGTAATCAAAATATTAACAATTTACTTTTTCGTTATTGTCTGGGTTTATATATAGATTTTAAAATTTATTATTAGTGAGATTTTATATTGAATATAAAATCTCAAAAAGCAAAAATCTATGTGTAAAGGTTTTTAATTATGGCAAAGAAACCCGTAACTAAAAATAGTCAGATTAGTAAAGCTAAAAAAGAAACGAAAAAGGTTCCTCCTAAAACAACCACTAATAAAACCACGCCTAAAAAGCCTGCTCCTATAAAAAAAAACGCCTCCTAAAAAGCAAACACCACAAAAAGCTAAAGTAAAAGTACTAAGCAATCTTTCAATTTTGAAAAGTTCTCCTTATATAAAGCAGAAAAATGAAGCAAAAACAGCTCAGAAGCAATTATCTCTAAAAGATTTATTTGAAAAGAATTTACTTTCTCAGAAAGAAGAAAAACTTGAGATCGTATTAACCGGACAATACGAGCAAGCTCTTGATTTAATGTTCGAAGCTGATGCTTCTAACTTATATCCAATCCTGGTAGGGCCTCCAGGAATTGGTAAAACAACGCTATGCAGATATTATGCTCAGTCAAGGGCAGAGATTACTGGAAACGACTCGTTTGAGTGGATTACTTTTGACGAATCCATAACATGAACGATGGATCTTACGATATTCACGAGTTTTCTACAAATTACTATGGAAAAATGATACTTAATCATACTGAAAAAGTATCGAACTCTCAGATACTATCAAAAGCACCAGATAAATTTCTTGTTACCAATAAATGTTTTGAGAACTTATTAGAACATTTTGAGATGCTAAAACTCGACCCTCCAAAAGTAATCAAGAACAAAAATAAAAAGTAATCGTTTTTAGAAATAGATTTTCAACCAATTTAATGTTTCTTTAATAAAAACTTGTAAGTGTTTTTCATCAAAATCGTGAGTTGCGTCTTGAACCTCTATTAATTTATGATTCTCGCCTTGTGGCATCATACTGAAAGCCTTCTTCGTTAATTCTAAGGGAGTTTGTTCGTCCGCCGTGCCCTGTATTATAAGCGTAGGAGGTTCGAGTTTCTTCAAAACAGGTCGGACTCGAAATTTACCAAACTCCGTCACAAAGCTCATATCAATTATTATAGGATCATATTCTCCGGAAGATGGAATTTTCACAGGTCCTTTATCTATATCTTTAAACCATTCTGATTGATCTCCTGTTGTATGAAGTAACATCACGGGAGCCCAAAATACATAAGAAGTAATTCCAGGTAAATTTGCTTTTAATGTAGTAATCCCACCAAATGAGAGTCCCAATACTGCTATTTTTGAATACCCTTGATTTTTGATCCAGCCATAGACATTCTCTAGATCGGTAGACTGTTTGAGTAAATTTACTGGTTCTCTCTTATTTTCACCAGAACCAGAAAAATCAAAAATCAGTACATCATAACCTTCTTTATTTAAAGCTTTAGCTGTTTCAGGAAAGCGCTCCAACTCGTATTTATCACCTGTAAACCCATGACACATTATAAGGATGGGAGGTTTAGCAGAATTGTTTTCTTCTGATGCTATAAAAAATACTCCATGAAGCTCATTCCCATTCGTACTGGGGATTAATACTTTTCTTTCTTCCATAGAAATTACCTGTTATAACATGAAAAAAGTATAATAAAAGTAATGATTTTAAAGTAGAATCATTTTTAAAATTAATTTTTAAATGAATATTTCTAAGCAAAAAATCTTAAATAGAACTGATCCCTTGATAAAATAATTATTAAATAGAGATTAATGTGGAAATTATGACTGAAGAATATGCTGATTTAAATGGAGTTAAAATTTGTTATGAAATTTATGGAGAGGGGTATCCATTATTTTTAGTTCATGGATTTGGAGCAAAAAAGGAATCTTGGATAGCTCAAGTACCTGAGTTATCTAAGCATTTTAAAGTTATTAGACTTGACAATCGCGGGGCGGGAAAATCAGATAGACCCGAAACAAAATACACCATGGAAATATTTGCTGATGATATTATAAACCTTATGGACCATCTTGGAATTGAAAAAGCAAATGTGTGCGGGTGGTCACTAGGAGGGATGATAGTTCAGAATTTTGTTTTAAAATATCCTGATAGAGTAAATAAAGTAATTTTAATTAATACTAATTACGGTTTCCCTGATTCATCAGGACCAGAAGTCTATAAAAATATGCGTCTTAGCGAGTTAGAGTTGAAAAAAGAGGATCCCGCCAAAGCATGGTGGTCTGGAACCCGTACAAGTTTTTATATAAAATTTAGGAAACAAATGGAAGCAGACCCTTCAAAAAAGTGGTATGGCGTATGGTCCGCAGAAGATTTAATAAAAGAAAGTGCGATCAACCCCCCTACAGCTAAAGACATTAATATGCAAGCTGGAGCATTAAAAACCCACAACACATTCGATAAATTAGATACCATAAACAATCCCACGCTATTACTTACTGCTTCCCACGATAGGTTAACTCCAAAATCATCGATGGAAAAGATTCATGAAAAAATACCTAATAGTACACTCGTAGTTATTGAAAAGGCTGGTCATAGCAGCCCTCTCGAAAAAACTCCAGAAGTTAATCAAAATATAATTGAATTTTTAAAATCATAATTTTTCCTTTTTTTTTAGATTTATTTTTTACCTTTTTTCTAAGAAAACAAGATTCAAATATCTCGAATGTGTAATTTTTCGTTTATTTAGTTTTTATGTGTGAAAATTTTCTGGAAAGATATAACAAGTGCCGGAAATGCAATAATTGCAACAACGATTCCTAACCAATAAGGTGGGAGCGTATCAAGTATGAAAGGCCCTAATAATGGCCCAATAATTTGAGCAATACTGTCTAAAGCAGAAGAAATACCATTTATTTTACCTTGCTCCTGAGGAGAGACTGTTTGACTAATTTTGCTATTCATAGGGCCCCGGGTTAGGGAGGCGGCAAAACTAATAAACATAAAAAGAATAAAAATACTTAAAATATTTGTTGAAAAACCCACTAAGAAAAAGCTGACTAAAAAAATAGCCAAACCCAAGCGAATAGCATTATCTTCCCCAAGTTTCCTAATAGTTGGTTTAAAAAGAGTAAATCTTATTCCTGTCCGAAATATTCCAGATGTCATAAAAAGGATTGAAATGTCCATTGCCGTAAGATTAAGAACGCTCACACTAAAAAAGGAAAGGGTAGACATTACAATAGTAAAGGAAGTTGTATGAAAGCCCCAGAGAACTAAAATATAAAGAGCACTTTTATTATTTCTTATTTTAGGCAAAACTTCAATTTTGCTTTCATGAGGTTGAATTCTTTTTTCCTTCGGCCATGTCTCTTCCAACATAATTAGCGTAACAATAATTGTAATTACTGTTAGACCAGCTGCAAATAATCCTGGTCCTAAAAGACCAAACCACGTAAAAAGAACACCGCCAATTCCCGGTCCTATTAGAGATGCTAACACATGGGCGATCCCAACATTAGCCATTTGAATACCTCTATCTTTTGGTGGAACTTTATCGCTTATGATAGCTTTAGCAATTGGAAAGTTTCCTCCAAACATTCCATCAATCATGCGCGCTAAAAATAGCATCCAAATTGTGTTTGAAAAAGCTGTTAATATAAATGCTAAACACGTGCCGAATTGAGAAATCAAAAGTAATGGTTTTCTCCCATACTTATCGCTGAGCTTTGCTAAGATTGGCCCAAAAACAAAGCCGAACATTGCATTAACAGAAAATATTAAACCGATCATCGTCATGGAGGTATTAAAGAGTTCACTGAAAAATCCTACCATGGGAAAGAAAATCGTGAACCCTAGGACGTCAATGAAAATAGCAATCCATAAGGGCGTTAACATTCGATATTTGAATAATTTTTTATTGTTATTTTCGGTCATATTTTGAAAGTCCTAAATTATTTTTAAGAAGAATAAGACAAGAATGCAGTTAATATTCCCTAAACTTATCAAGTAAAATAGATGATGACTATTAAATTATACTAAAAAGCATTTTGTATTTTTTATGTAGATGAGATTTTAGCTTAAGTAATTTTACTTATAAAACTCTCTATTTCAATAATTTTATATGTTAATACTAGATGATTAATCTAGCAAAAAAAAGTTAAAAGTTATTTATCGTCTCTCAAAAAGAATGTAAATTTTAAAATTCATCAGAGTTATTATGTTTTTATTAAAAAAAAAAAGAATCGTAATTAATGATGTCTGAAACTTATAAGAGCTTTATGATTTATGGATTAGAAAGTACCGGAGAAAAAGTAAGGTTAGATATTTCTGAAGATATCTTTCGGTTGAATAACGGATAAAATGTATTAGATCCTAACCAAGTGTTAATAATTATAAACGAGGGGCTAAGGAGGATCTACATCTGGAAAGGCGTCAATTCACACGTCAGGAAAAAATTTATAGCATCACGGGTTGCCGCTGAATTACAAAACGATTTGGTTGTTGAAGGGCATTTTCATCGGTGCAAAATTATCTCAGTAGACCAAGGAGACGAACCTAACGAATTCTTAAGGGCTTTTGGTTTTACGACAGTTGAGTTACCAGAACTTCTTGATCGAAATTCACAAGAGTTCAAACAAATTCATTCTATGTCTACAAAAACTGCGTCAAAATTAGAGGGAAAGAAAGTTCATAGTTGGAGGGGGCCTACTCCTTCTCTAAAAGGAAAAAGAGCCTCTCCAACAATTACTCAAACTATGGCGAAAAGAACAAAAGAAGAACCTAAAAAGACAATAAAATCCTTCAAAACTGACGAAATGGAAATAATTGAGAAAATAGTAAAAAATAATGTTCCTGCCGATCTAAAAAGACAAAACCTAATCTTAGGTAATTTTCAAATTTTTGGTGCTACTATTAAAAAAGCTAAAATATTTGGCGAAGAAGTAGAAGAAGTCATGTGGGAACCAGTGAACTCGCTACCAGAAGGAATAATTGAACTAACTGATCGCACTCTAAGAATTTATGTCGATGATACCTCTAAGACTATTGAAGGAATAGAAATTCTCCAAAAGCTCGAAGCACCTAAAATTGTAGAACCAATGGCTGAAAGGGGCGAAGAGGTAGACTACAATACTTGGACTGTTAAACAGTTAAGAATTTATTGTCAAAAGAACAAGATAAAAGTACCTATCTCTTGCAGAAAAGCACAAATTATAAAACTAATTAAAAATGGGCCCTCCCAAGAATCTATTGAACCAGAATCAAATTATAAGACTTGGACAGTAAAGCAACTGAAAGAATACTGTAAAAAAAACGATATCAAAGTGCTTTCTGCATACAGAAAAGCAGATTTACTTAAACTTGTGAAAGAACATCAAAAATAGAAAGAACTAATAAATAAAAAAATACTAAATTAAATTTACTTAACCCTGAGAAGCGTAGAAATCGTCAAAATTCTCTTGTAATTGATCCATATATAGCTTTCTCTTTCCAGGTATAACTTTTTCTGTAAGCATTTTTGCTTTCGCGTAGCAGGTGGTTGCTTCTACGCGCATTCCTAAGTGTTTATAGGACTGGGCCAATTTTAGAAAAGTGTGAAATGCGAACCAACCTCTTGGGTTGGCATCTAAAGCTTGAGTAAATTTCTCAATAGCGCCTTTATAATTTTTTGAGTTCATCAATACTTCTCCGTATGTGTCATACAGGTTTGCGTCGAGAGGATCGATTTCGATGGCTTTTTCAATTGTCTCAAGCGCTTCATCGTATCTTCCGATATTACTCAATGAAATGGCTCTATTGTTTAATAACCCTGGTGAATCCGGATAAAGGTCTAAGGCTTCGTCAATAGTCTTGATCGCTTCTGCATCTTTACCCATCGCGTAATAAGTAAAGCTTTTCTTTTGATACAGCGACTTACGCTCCTGTGGAAATCTTTTAATCATCTCATCGATTAGGGCCATTAGCTCGCCTCTCATATTATCATTCGTGAGATATAAGTGAATTTTTGTAGCATACATATCGAAGTGGTCAGGGCTTAATTCAATTGCTTTTTCAATTTCAAATAAAGCATCTGCAATCCCATTTGTCTCATTTAAAATATAACTATACAGTTGATAATACCTGGACAACTGTTTTTCACTCGGCTCCATTGATATCGCCTTCTCAAATTCTTCAACATAGAGCTCTTTGTCTGCTTTACTCGCGTCAAAATTGTATACAATGTTAAATCCGTGAACGAATCCAGTAATAATATGAGAAAGTGGGTGGTTTGCGTAATGAAATTTTACCTTATTGACGATGCCTAAGGCTTTCTCGAATTTTCCTCGAGCTAAATACGAGAAGGAAAGTATCAAATACGCTGCCGTATCAACGCGGGGGTTATGCTTGAGTAAATTGAATTCAACCACCTGTTTAATCCAATCTTTTCCCTCTTTGTAGTTATTTGTGAGCGTGTATAATAAAGCTTTCATTACTGAGAGTTCCAAGTCCTTAGGTTTTGTTTCAATTAATGAATTAATAAGTTCCAAAGGTTCGTCAATAGATTTTACACAGCACTCTTTATCTGTTAGATTACACAGGAATTTAGTTCGTTGGAGCAAAAAATTATCAGGATATTCATCTAATGCTTCTTCAACAAAGCCTAAAGCTTTATCGTGATCTTGATTTATTAGTATTTGTGCTTTTTGAACAATAAGCGACACATCATAAGCCCTGCTTAACCCTGATTCGATGGTTTCTAACGCTCTACTGTAATTACCCATAAAGAAATAGGTTAATGATTGAAACAAATAACCAATATATTCGTTAGGGTGTTTTATGATGATTTCTTCAGTTAGCTCGAGCGAATCCTCTAACTCTCCATTGTATGTGTAAAATAAATCTTTCAGAAGCAATAACTCGATATCAGTTAAATTCTTTAGGTTCTCTGTAAGTAAGTCGTTTACTTTAGATAGTTTCCCTCTCGCTAATTTACGTTCAATTTTCGTCAAGAATTCCGAATTCTTAGGAAAGTATGTCTTTTTGAACTGAGATGTTCTAATAAAGTTAATTTTAGTCAAATAGAATATATCCAAAGTATCAAAAATTCTGTTGTGTAAGAAATAATACGCTTCGCTATCGGCTGGTTTGTTCATAGTACTCGCCGTATCAGATGTATCGAAACTTTGAATTACCTCAAAAACATTTTGGAAGGCGATCCCTTTTATTTTATCTGTGTGGTTGATCAAATTCTTCTCGCTCTCAAATTTATATGCCAAATGCTCGATATACTCAGGAATGAATTTTTTTAAAGCCGGTTTCAAATCGTCGTGGAATAAATTACTACACATTTCGCTCGTTATATCTTCAAGTAACTCGTTGATATTGGGGATACTATATTGAACTCCACTCGCTTTCTGTAATTTACTCAAATACGTAAACCTCCTAATGTAATCCTCGATAATTACATTGAGCATTTTTTCTAACCGCTCTTCTGCCTGAATGTAGTAGGTGTATTCATCTCTTACATTTAATTTAAAGAAGCGTATCGGATAGATGTTATCTTCAACGATCTTCTCAATGAAGAAGTTAAGTGTTGTTAGCTTTATATCGTATTCTAAAGCAAAATCTTTAGCCGTGATGTAGTTAGGGTATTGATCCGGGTGATTAATAGAGAGATAAAGTAAAATTTTATCAAAATCCACCTCGTCGGACAAAGTGCTTTCAACCTTAGTATAATCCAACCTAAGTACCATGTTCAAAAATCTGTACTTTATCCCGTCATCATCGATATCGTAATCGTTAAAAAACTCCGTTACCTTGTCAGTTATTACCTCAACTCTCTTACTCTCTTCGTCTAATATTGATTGGCGATCCAGATCGTATTTTTTTAACATATTGAAGTATTCTAGTTCACCTGAATTAGTAATCTGATACTCACGGTTATTCTTTTCAACATAACCATTTTCAAGTAATAAATTCAAATTCTTTGACAATGAGGATTGATTTATTCTAAGGGGTTCCTCAAGGAAGTCTGACCATCTGCAATGGTGGTTATTGTATAACATCCAAAGAATCCAATCATCGTAATTTCTCTTATTTGTTATAATCTCAGGTGGATAATTCAATGTTTTTTCAAGCGCACCTTTAACTTGAAGATTGGTATACTGTTTTCGACCTTCAGGTGTAATCTTATACTTACCTTTCTTCTCCTTCTCAATAAAACCATTATTAATTAAGATTGTAAGATATTTCGACAAAGTTGCTTGACTTATATTTACGGGATCCGATTTAAAATCAGACCATGAACAATAGTCGTTATTATAGAGCATCCAGAGTATAATATGCTCAAAATCTTTGTTGATTTTCATAGGTGTAATTATACCTACAGGTGGAAATTTTGGTATACTCATGATTAAATAATGGTTTTGTATCTATATAAGGATTCTTATTCGCATCGAACTTCGAAGTTCGTTCGAACTTCCTAAAGTCAAACTATATAAGAACTGCGAATTTAATAAAATTAAAAAAAAAAAAAAAGAACTTAAAAAAAAAGTAAAGAAGTGAAAAAAAATGGCACAAGCAATAGTAAAAAAAACCATTTCCAAGGACGACATAGAAATTGCGGACCCAATTTCTGCCCAGAATCAAGCACCTGAGGTGTTAAAGCCTCAGGTGCTGGTCAAAGCAGCGCTAAAAAATCAAGCTAAATTACAAACACCTAAGAAAAAACTCTTGAATGTGTTTAAAAAAATCAAGTATAACGCGAGAATTTCGGAAGAAAGTATTTATATAAATAATTATAATGGAAATCTTGACGCAAAGCTTCTTGGAGCTCGCAATTCCATGTTAAATTTCTAATTAAAAATAATTTTTTTTTTAACCAGGAAAAAAAAAAGAGGTAAAATAAAATGAAAAGGAATGAAAATAAAAAGCTCATAAAAATGGCAGAATTTAACCCAGTATATTTAGTTTTTAGATTTTAATTAAATAATAATTTTTTTTATAATTTTTAAGCCAAAAAAACCAAAAAAAAGCAAAAACGAGGTAAAATAAAATGGAAAAGTATGAGGAGAGAATAATAATTAAGAACGCAGGATACCTTCCTGATCGTTTAGAGTTTTAACCTAAATTAAACTATTTATTTAATTTAATATTCAGAATTTAACCAAAAAAAAAAAAAAACAACCAAGAAATAAAAACGAGTGAAATAAAATGACAAGAAAAGAGAAAATAGATAAAAAAACAATCCTAAACCCTACGGGATATAATATTACATATTTCAGATATTAGAACTAATTTTTTTTTTTACCTTTATATTATATTTCAATTCTCATCAGTTTAACTTTTCCATATTTGTTTTGTTAAAAGGGATAATATTTACGAGAATGGGTAAGGTTTTTGCCTTTAATTAGTCTTTTCAAGTCATTTTCAATTGATTTTATATCGTAATCTCCTTCCCATCTTAATTTCGTATATTTGTTCAAATTTCACCTCATTCGCGCGATTTATGATATCATTTTTTTAATATTTAATATTATTATTTATATGGTTGTATGGGTAACTGTTATTTAGTAAACAAAATACGGTTTCTAAGCATTGCATTAAAAAAATTAATTGTAATGAGATAGTAGAGTGTATTACTAATTGTCTTTCTAAAATATAAATCTAAAACTTGGCTAAAGGTGTGAAAAAAATAGTAAATAATAGATTAATAAAAAAAATAACTACAAGAATACTAACAGATAGTTCTGAAATTTTAACATATTTGCAATTTGGAACTAATATTCCAATTCTACCCGATCTTTCAAAATACATTTTACATGATCTGGAGTACTTTAAAGCAAAATCCATTTTGCTATTGGAAAGTGGAAATCCTGCTGGACAAGTATTAGTATATGATGATGGGCGAGATACCTTATTTTTTGGATATTTCGGCATATTAAATCACAATAATAATAAAATAAACTTGTTGATTGATGCACTTATTGAGTTTGCGAAAGAAAAGGAATTAAAATTTATAAGAGGACCAATCAATATACCGGTGATTATATATGGATGGGGTTTTATGAAAGAAGGAAGTTTTGAAAATTTGTTTATTGGAAAACCCGTGAATCCTCCAATATATCCAAATTCATTCTTAAAGAAGAAATTTTATGTAAAATCTGAACAGGTGACTTGGTTAGGGCCCCGTTTACCTCGATTTGATCCATGGAAACTCAAGAGATATGATTATAGTGATTACGAATATTTTTACCCTAATGATATTGCTGATTTTAAAAAGTATAAATCCGAATTTTTAAGAATTCATGCAGAAAACTTGCCCCTCTCCGCTCAAATTACTCCGAATATAAATGGGGTTTTTGATAGTTATGTAGACTTTGTTTTTAGATATGGTTTTAACTTTATGATTTTTTTTGTAAAATATAAACCTACAGAAAAAATTGTTGCGTGTGGAGCTTATTTACCAAACCCTTTTAGAAAGGATTCAAAAGGAAACTATGATTCTTGTGTAATTTATACATGGGCAGTTGAATCTAAACATAGGCGTAAGGGGTTAGGAATGCTAATGTATGGGGCTACTTCTCAATTACTTTGGAAACATAAAATTAAATATGGTATCGGACCTATGCCTAAAAGTAATACTGCCAATATGGGTTTTGCGGTGAAACTTGGTGGTGTAATTAGTAGAACTCATCTTATTTTTGAATACAAGGTATAATAAAAATAATAGGTTATGCTTATAATGTAAATAGGAGATGTTAAATGATGACAAAATCGGCAGGATTAGACTCAAAAGTTTAAAAAAAATAAAAGAAATTAAATATTATATTGATATAATATAAATCATAAAGGGTAATTAGAGCGAAATGAAGTTCCTTTTTTTCCTTTAATCAAATCTTTAACGTCCTTTTCGATTAATCTAAAATTATTATCTCCTTCAACTTTAATTTCATATATTGGTTTAAAATTCTTTTTGTTTTGAGTATCAAGATTATTTTCGAATAAACGGATTAAATAAGAACAAGGTGCATCAATAATTGATATTATTATCCACTTCCTATTTTCTTCTTCATTAACATCTTTATAATTAAATTTTACATTTTGTAAAGTGATTTCACATATATTTTCGAATTTTTTAATTTTTATTTGATAATTATTTTCCAGTTTTTCTAATGCCACTAAAAGATTCAAAACATTATCGGGAATATCATCTATCGCTTTAATATAATCATCCTAAAATTATTAATTTAAAAAAATTTCTATACGAACCTATTATGAAAGATTTTCTATATAAATTCAATTTTACAAGTATTCAAATAAATAGGTCGGGAAAAAAGAATTGTTATTTAATTTTAAAGTTATTTTGATTAGAAAAAAAAGGCTATTTGTTTTTATAACTCACGCCCGATTCCATAATAAATAAAAATTGCCGAGGAGATCATTAAAAAAAAAGTAATTACAGCCCACAACGACTTAAAAAGAGGGTCTTGCCACGTGATATAAAGAACTGCCCCATAAAGTATTGAAAATGTCCCGAAAACACCAATAATAAAGGTTACGAGTTTCTTCTTTAGTATTTTATCTTGAAATGTTTTTATTAAGCGTACTGAATATATCAGTGTTGGTATAACAATACTTACTGTAAAAACAATATAAATACACATAGAAAAAGTCCAACTATAAATCGGTCGCCACTCTTCGGTAAATGTAATTCCATTGGGAATAAAAAAAATTAAACAATTCACAAAACCGTAAATAATTGTAATAATCAATTGTTTTTTTAATGTAAATACAAATTCAAGCTTCAGTATGCTAACTATAAATGTAAGGATAAAAATAGGTGAAATCAGCATTGGATAAACTGTGAAGAAGTAAAGTATTTGTAACAACAACACATTGTCAGGTATAAATGCTGCTATTACAATAAAAATAGCATTAAATATCAGTCCAGAAGCTGTAAAAAAATAAAACATGCTTAAAGTAATAATGGGACGCGGTCGGTTACGTATTAGTAATTTTACCGCGATAAACAAAAATATACATGCTACAATCAACTGCGGGATAAAAATAATTAATAATCTTGACGGATCGGTTGATTGTAATATCATTGTTATAACACTACGATTTATTAACCACTTAGTTAATTTAATATATTATTTCTATTATTAATTGTTCAATCTTTTTATTAAGTATACTAATATGTGAATATAAATTAGATGTTTATTTACATTTAGAATTTGAAATTTATTGATTCTGATTTAAAATAATCATATCCAATTATCTGGGGGGCAAGAATTATCCTTTTGATTTTAAGAACTCCCGAAAAAATCACCTCAAAAGTAAGATACGAAGCAGCTATTCTTACTAAAGGAGCCATTGATATAAAAGGAAGCTTTCCTGAAAATATCCCGTCAATAGCACCCTTTTCACGATCATAACGCGAGATTATTTCGGGAAACTGTGTCAATTTATCTAGAACCTGTCTTTTAATGTCTATTAAAACCGATTTTGATTGATAAATTTCGGGAATTGTCATTTTTTTTGTTTTAAAGCCGTAGCAAGTTTCGTAATCCTCGCTTTCAGAAGTAAACCACCACGCCCAGAGGTAAGGTACCGCCCATGCCTCTAGCATTAAAATTTTTAATTCTCTACATTTACGCGAAATCAGTATAGAAGCAATAGGATCGTCTAAAGTTAAAGCCACAACGGAAGAGCCCTCTATAATTTTTAATAAATTTCGCTCGTTAACTTCGTAATACTTACACACATTAATTTCGGGGTTAATATTCTTTAGTAATTTTTCAACTACATCAACTTTGTATTTTCCTATATCTGCTCTTACGCATACTTGTCTGTTTAGATTAGATTCTTCAAACTTATCGTTATCGCATATAACAAGATTTTCACATCCAGAACGAGCAAGTTGTTCTGTTAGCGGTCCACCAAGACCTCCTTGACCAAAGATTGTAATCCGAGCTTCACGAAGTTGTTCTTGTTCAAGAAATGTTACGAGTCCGATATTTCTATTAATATGATTCCAATACGACTGAGACCAATTTTTAGGTCGTTTATCTTCGAACATAATAATCTGCTTTTAATGATAAAATAACACATTCCAAGATTTCCTACACTCTTTTGCAGTTTTGGCTTAATTACTTCCCTTATCCTATAATCTTTGAACTATTTTTCATCGGAGATATGTTATAACATATTTTCCATTTAATAAAAAGAATTTATTTTTTTCTTATTTCTTTATAGTATTTTATAGTTTTAAGAAACTCTATCGTTTCTGGAATTAACTTGGTATCTTTATTTAATCTTCCTTCGTGATATACAAACAAGACCTGGTCTTCAAACAAATTTTTAGCTTTATTGTACTTAAAAGCAGGTACATAGCCTGTTGGTTTAAATCCGGCGTTAAAGAAAATTGTTTGATGTGCGGGATTATAAGCGGATAAATATGCTTCAAAATAGCGTAGTCTCAATTCCTGAGTTATTGATTTTATCTCTTCTATAAACACATATAACTCCTCTAAAGTTGAAACTTTATAAACCACTTTTTCTGCGATACAGATATTATCGTAGTGTAAAAATTCAAAGAAAGAATTGGTACCTTTTATCGAAATAGTAATAAGCTCGTTACCAAACTTGTCTCTTTCAACTTTTCTCTTTAAAAGCGAGTTTATCTTTACTATTTTATGCTTATCCAATTCCGACTCTAAATTATCGTAATTCTTTATCGTAGGCAGTTCTAAACTATATTTTTGAAAAGCGTGAAAATAACAGAAAATCGCCTGAGATATTATTTTAGGTTTTTCAGAGCTTCTGTAATTAAATAGCGCTTTCCGATTGTAAATAATAAATAAGATTTCTGATTCAGAATGGTTAAAAAACATGTCCTTATTAGGAAGAAACGCCGTTGGCTTAAATCCTGCTAACTTTGCTAGATATTGGATACTAGAAAAACTTGAGCGAATTTCAGCAAACCAAATGAATATTTGATCTTTAAATTTATACATAGGAGCTATCTCACAGGCGATACTTGCAGTGGATATGTCTGCATTATGCTGATAATTCTTTCTAAAGGCGAAACCAAAAAAATTTCCGATTTTATTTTCAAAATCAAGGTGAAGGCCAATACAACCTATTGCTTTATCGGGTTTAAATCTAAAAAGTATCCAATAATAATTAGGACTTCTTATCATGCTCCGAATTTCAGAGATATCCTCCATTCTTTTATAAGGATAAGTATTTTCGTAAACTTCCTTGAAGATATTTGTGATTTCCTCTGCGTCCTCTTCTGTGGCAAACTTTAATGAGGGAATTCTCTTTCCGTTCCTTATGGAGTTTTCAAATTCATACCCTTTTTCTAAATCCATTTCCCTTGAGTAACGATATTTGTTGAGCATATCCTCAATAGTAATGATATCCTCTTTAGATTTAGAAACACTTTTAGAAAACAATATTAAATGGTCATCCATGAACTACTTAACATTATTATTATTTTATTATTAAATTTATGGAATATATGGAAGATAACTTATTATGACAACTTATAAAGGAAAAATTTTATAGGTTTAAATTTTTCTCCAAATTTGTTTTATAAACAGTAATTACGATTTTTTTAATACTATTTATTGGAATATTAATTAAAATTTGGAAGGTATTCCCATATGTCATTAGATATATCCCTAATTTTAAGCTTATATGGCGTTTAATAACCTTGCTCTTAATTGCCATTTCAGAATTTTTAATTTATTAGGGAATAGGATTAAATTTATAATTCAACTCTAAAGCCATAATTCAAAACATTTCTCATAAAGTTTTCTTTTTTGTAAAAATTCGGCTTGGAAAGAAAACCCATGAAAATTATTGTTTTAATTAAATAGCTCCTTTTTTAATAGTTCGAAGTTTGAGTAAAGTTCACGATTCGAAACTATTAATAGCATCATACTTATCAGATACTAAAAGAAATGGAATTTAAGTATTTAGAATCAAATTATTAGGAGTTTTGAAAAAATATGGAAGAATTAACTACGAAAAAAACGTTTAGGCATTACCTTTATTTTATGTTTGGGCAACAGTTTTCGCTGTAGGGCTCAGGAATTGTTGGATTTGTAATAGCGTGGTGGATTACGATTGAAACACAGAGTGCTATATTTCTTTCAATCGCAGTATTTTTAATATTTTTACCTCAAGTTATTGTTTCGCCATTCGCAGGCGTTTTAGCTGATAGGATGAACCGTAAAACGATAATCTTTATGGTAGATTCTCTTCAAGCGGTTTTAACATTTGTTCTGTTTCTATTTTTCTTTATAGGATATATTAATATTTTGATGATATTTGTAATACATACTTTGCGCAGCGTTCTTTTTGCGTTTCAGGTACCAGCATTTCAAGCGATTATTCCATCCATGGTCCCAAAAGAAAGATTACCTCGAATTAATGGACTAAATTTTCTTATTTCGGGAGTAGTTTTTATAATAGGGCCCTTATTATCGGCAATACTTTTATAGTTGTTTCCAATAACATTTATCTTTTTAATCGATGTTCTAACCTTCGTTATTGCGCTTATTCCGTTGCTATTAATAACAATCCCCAATGAAGCGAAATCCTTGAAGGAGTCAGAATCAGAGAAGAAATCGTTTACAAGAGAATTTAAGGAAGGCTTTATTGTCGTAAAAGCAGTACCAGGTCTCTTAAGCATGATAGTATTTGCTATGATTTTTAACTTCATAAATAGACCTTTTAATGTATTATGGCCTTACTTTATAAACATAACCCATGATGGAACAGCGCTTAATTTGGCGTTACTTTTTGGTTCTATGCAGATAGGAAGACTGCTTGGTTCTTTAATTACATCAATCAAAAAAGAGTGGAATCATAAGATCAAAATTAATTTAATTGGAGTAACGATATTTTTTGCCGCGTATTTACTAATAAGTTTTGCACCCTATCAATCGTTTAATTTAATGATGATTGGTGGATTCCTCGGTGCCATAATCTTTCCAATAACAGTAGCTACCTATTTAACGATATTACAAACAGTAGTTCCTTCGGACAAAATAGGAAGGGTTATGTCAATAGATCATACGATATCTATGGCAATAGCACCTATTGGTGCTCTAATGGCGGGGCCTATGGCGGATTTAATGGGAATAAATACTCTTTTTATTATTTGCGCTTTTATAGGGATAATTTATCCCGTTCTCTTATGGTTTTTCACAAAGATTAGATATCTCGAATATCCTCAAGAAAAGAAAATAGAAGTTGTGCGTAAACAAGAAATTATTGAATTAAAAGCTCAAGAAGCTTAATTTTTTTTTTTTATTTTAATTTTAATCTAAAAATCTGGTTAAATAATTTTTTATAAGACTATAGTAATAATTATACTATGGAAGAAAACAAAGTAGAGGGAAAAGCAAATTCCGATTTTGAGCAGAAAAAAGGGCAAGTTGTGGAACTTCCCATTTTAGACTTCCTCAAAATTAATTTTATTAGCTTCTTGGTTCCTCTTTATGCATGTTTAGGGCTTTTTTTACTATTTGAATACGGTTTTATTATCTATTTTTCAATTCCACAAATAATTCATTTCTTAATACTCCCTGGTTTCCTATTATTTCTTTATTTTCTTTATCTTATTTTATTAATTGAGTTCACAGCATTATGGGTTCAACGATGGAGTAAAAGGTCTCCTCCCAAAGAAGGAGTTTTCAAACGGGTTTTAGACGATGTTAATAGCGAAGAAGGAAAGATGATGAAGTATTACCACAAAAGAGGATTCATAATAAAATATCCGATGTGGTTGACTTCCAAATCGCCTTTTCCTTGGCTCGTGAATCGCACGCTAAGAAGGATCAGTCATAATAAAATCGGAAAGAACGTAATTTATTGCGATTCCTACGTAGGTTTAGAATTCACAGATTTAGGAGATAACGTCTTCTTCTACCCTACATCTGCATTGTCGAGTCACGCCGTCAATACGATCTTTGGAAAGATAAGTATGATGGAAATAAAACTTGGAAAAAACACGACGTTCTATCCTGGAATAATTGCCGGTCCCAACGCTTTAACAAAGGATAATAATGTTATCTTTCCAAATACGGTATTACATAAAAATTGGAGAGGGAAACCAGATAAATATTATTACCAAGGAAGCCCCGGAAGACCCATAGAAATCAACCATTTGGAAAAAAGATAAAATTTTTCTTACAATTTTATTTTAAATTAAGATGATTGTATAGTTTCAATTTTTGGGAATTTTCCATGCTTTTGCAAGAATTCTCGATAGGAATTCACCTTATCTAAAACAGAACCCGCAAGTTCTAACGATTCGAAAACAGGAACATTGCGATTTAACAATTTTAGCTTAAATTTGTATCGACTTTTATACGCTTCGAATCCTTCGTTTATTTTTAACATAACGCAATACATTGGTTTTGTACACGCGCTTTTTGCTTTAGAAATGTATCTTATAAATTCTCTGTTTAAATCGAGCCCTTTATACCCCAATTCATCTAAAATTTCCTCAAACCCTCCAAATCTTTCGGGATCTTTAACAAAGATAATAGAAGAAATGTTAGGGTCTTTATCTAGCGCTAAAATTGTACGATAATAGGTGTTTGGTTGGATTCCCATTCCGCCTAGATCTATTGGATTTGTTAAGTTAGTATTTACATCTGGGATGAATCTTTTCATTTTATTCATTGTCTTCTCTGATAATTGGGGTATTTTTAAATTATATTTTTCTAATATGTCTATTGCCTCAATCGTGGAACCACCACCAATTCCAATCGCCCCTACATTGCGCGTGTTTGGTAAGCGAGTTAAATTAAAGGCAGAAGCTAGCGCGGCAAGCTCGTTTGAATTACTTGCTATACAACTACCTGTTTGCTTCCCTACTGCCTTCCAAATTTCATTGTTCCCGGCTAAACCTCCAGTGTGAGATAAAATTGCTTTCTTTGTTGCCTCGCCATATCCGGCCCTCCAAAGAATTACGGGTTTCCTATTTAAATTACATTTCTTAACTATTTCCATAAATTTCCGTCCCTGTTCGATTGATCTCAAGTTCTCAATGTATAAACCAATAATTTTGGTGTGTTCGTCAGTTAAGAAATATTCTAAAAATTCTACTGGAGATAAATCTAACGAATTACCGATTGAAATCGATTTTGAGGTATATAATCCATATGAAACGATAAGCTGAGAGATATTTTGAGCAATTCCACCAGATTGAAATATTCCACCAAAGTTACCTGATTTTCTGGATTGCTCAAAAGCGAAATAGAGCCCTCCTTTTGGATTGTATACGCCGATACAGTTAGGTCCTATAATTCGGATGTTATATTTTCGAGCAACTTGTATTGTTTGGTTTTCCAGCGACTGGTTTCCTACTTCGCGGAAACCGGAAGAGAAAATGGTGCAAAAAGGGACATTTCTCTGACCGATCTCCTCCAATAATTTAGGAACCAGACGTGAAGGGACGGCTAATATGACGTAATCGATGGGTTCCGAAATATCTAAAATAGAGTTATAGACTTTATGACCTAAGAGCTCTTTTCCAGCTAATCGAGGATTAAATAAATACATCGGTCCTCGAAACTTATCTTTCATTGCCCGGACGAAAAAGCCACCCCCTGCTGGATCCCAGCTCGCTCCAATAATTCCAATAGATCTTGGAAAGAATAATCTATTAAAATCAATTTTTGATTCTTGTAATGTAGACATATAAAAACAGCTTAAAATTACTTCTAATAATAGGTTTAATAATAATTTTTAACTAAAATATTTTATTATGGCTTAACGGGGAAATTATCTTTCATGAAAAAATATCAGGCGACTCTTCCTAGTAATTCATTGGCCATTGAAATATCATCAGTAAAAATTCCATCGACCCCAAGTTCTATTAAACGCTCCATAACATCCTTATCGTTTACCGTCCAAACATTGACTTTAAGATTGTTATCATGAGCAAAATCTACGATTTCTTTATCAGCTATATTATAATGTGGATGAATTGCGTAAAATTTTTTATCAATTGCTTTTAAAATTTTTCTTTTAATTTGGCTAACTCGCACAAGTTCTGCGGGTAACAAAAAACCTAGCTTTAATTTAGGCTCTAAATTTTTCAACTTCACTAACTCGTCAAATGCAAAACAGCTAACAATTGAAGTATTTACAAGATTTTCTTCTTTTAAAAGTTTAATTAATTTCTCAAGTAGACCACTCGATTTAATTTCTATTTGCAAACCCACTTTCTCTTTTGCAACTTTTATTAATTCTAATAAAGTAGGGATTTTTTCGCCTTCGCCTGCATTTAATTTTTTAATTTCTTCCAAAGTCATATCTTTAATCAATCCTTGGACGCCTGTAGTGCTTAAGGTATCTGAATCGTGAATTATGACAATTTCGCCATCTTTAGTTTTATGTATATCAAATTCTACCATATCAGCTTTTAATTCAATTGCTTTCATAAAAGCCTTTAACGTGTTTTCAGGAGCGATCGCGCTTGCGCCTTTATGTCCAATTATTAAAATATCTTTTTTTTTTATTGTCATTAATATATTCCCCTAGAATTTAAGAAAATGATTTTAAGATATCTTTCGCCCGAGAAATATCATTAGTAATTATGCCATCAACACCTAACCTTATAAGTTTCTTAATAGACACCTTTGAATCAACCGTCCACGGAAAAACCTTTATGTTATTATCGTGAGCAAAATCTACAAACTGCTGATTTACCATCATTACTAAAGGATTAATCGCGTAGATGTTATTATCTATACAATACTGAATCATTTCTTTTTTTTTATCCCAATCAATCTTTATTGTGCCTGGAGTTGGTTCTAGTGAAGCTAATTTTAGGGATGACTCAATCTTTTGAATTTTTAATAGCTCATCGTGTATAAATGAACTCACTAATGTTGTGCCTATAATATCATATTCTCTAAAAATATGAATAACTTCTTCTGTAATTCCTTCTACTTTTATTTCGCAATTTAAACCAATTTTATTTTTTGTCAGTTCAACTAATTCTTGCAAAGTTGGAATTTTTTCAGACTCTCCAAAGTTCAATTTTCTCAATTCGTTCAGCGTCATATCTTTTATTAATCCATCTTTACCAGTTATTCTTTTAATTTCTTCGTCATGTGTAACTACTAGAACTCCATCTCGAGTTTCTTGGACATCAAACTCCACATAGTCAGCTTTTAATTCAATAGCTTTTTGAAACGCTTTTAGTGTATTTTCGGGTGAAACCGAGCTTGCACCACGATGGCCTATTATTAGAATTTTTTTTTCGCTTTCAATCATCTTATAAATCTCACTTAAATCTTGTTATTGCTAAAGAAATTTAATATTACTTTTTAATTAAATTTTTATTTTAGCAAATTAAAAACTATTAACTCAGAAAAATATGACTTCTGATAATTTATACTTTCACAAACAAACTTCCCATAACCAATTATTAGTTATACAATAAGATTGTAAAACAAAAATTTAAATACTCAATTACGGCAACAAGTATTGGTCGCCATTAAATTTATAAATATAGAATATTTTAATAATTAATTGATAGAAGATTATTGTATAATACTAACAAGTAATAAGAAAGCGTAAAATTTTTAAAGAAAAAAATTTGGTGGTTAACGAAATTATGAGGTTTTGCCCAGATTGCGATAATATCCTGATACCTAAAAACAAAAAACTATACTGCAAAGCGTGCGATAAAGAATTTGAGATAGATCCAAACAATAACGATTATAATATAGTTAAAACGATAAAACACGACGATAAAGAAGCAGCTCCTGTAGTGATAAAGAATGATATTGCGAGATCGAGGATTTCTGCTCAAGATAGGAAAGCTTTTGAAGAATTCTTCGATGTGGGCGATGGCAATGGGTATTAGTTTTACGGAGATAAACTATTATATTTTATTCATTCCATCTTCCTTATTTTAAATTCTAGATTTAGTAGAAAATAGATATTTTTAACTTTCATATTAGATTTAATTTAAGTGGGATATTTTTTTAAAATATTGAAAGTTGATTAAAATGGCTGAAGAAAAAAAGAAACGTTTAAAAGGGTTTGCTAAGGTCGTAGCTAAAGAAGTCGAAGTTTTAAATACTATTGAGCAGTTTAAGGAAGATTTTAAGGATTCTGAATTAAAAATTCTCTTAAACGCCAAAGATGGAAAATACGCCGCCTTGTTAGTAATCGATAAAGGCAAAGTTTATGTAGAAAGTATTGAAAACAACCCAAAGGAAAACATCAAGAAGAAGAATGCTGGATGGGATGGTTTTCTACAAGCAAAAATGCAACTTTTTGTAGAACTTCTAGGTGGAGGGGATATTTCGACGGGATCTATAATCTGGAAGATTCTTACCTTCCGAATCAAAATTAAGGGAATTAAAAACGTTCTAACTCTAATGAAATTATTTGAATATGAATAAACTTTTGTAAGAATTTCATAAGATCAAAATTAAAGATAAGAATTTGATTTTTTCTTTTTTTTTCTAATTTTAAATTTCTAATTTGAATACGTTAATTAATGATAGCATTTTTTCTTTTAATCCTTCAGAGGCTTCATCTTTGACAGATTGAATAAGTACATTTTTATCTTGGTCAGAGATATCATGAAATCTATCAAGAAAGAGTCTCAAGTAGAGAACTTTTTTTGAGGGATTTTTCTGGATATTGGAAACGAGATTATCAATTATGGAATTGATCGAAATAATTTCTGAGCTTACCGATTCAGAAACACAAACATTTTCTTTAGAAAAGCCATGTTCTTTAATAATCCTATTTTTTTCAATAATATCGCTGGTTATCTCTTTGAGAAGATCAGTTCGTGAGGTGATTGTTAAGTTTGAAAGAAATTCTTCCATTTCTCTGTTTTTTTTCTCAATATCCTTAATCATCAAAAGCGTTTTGTTTACTTTTTCCTGATTCATATATAGACTAGACTAGTCTAAATTTTTAAATTTTTCCTTACTTATTTTATTGGTATGGATAAACTAATTATAGGAGATAAATTAAAACTGTTTCAAGAGTTTATAAATTATCAATTTCAAAACCCCGAAATACTACTCGAAGCCTTAACAACACCTCAATTTGGGAATGAAAATAATTTAGCTCATTATGAAATTTTAGAAACTCTCGGAGATGCGGTGATAAAATTAATCTTTAGCTTAAAAATATATAATTCAGGTGAAAATGATCCTGGCAGATTAACGAAAACAAAACAATGTTTAGAAGATAACCAGACCTTTTTAAAGGTAGCTACCGAAATGAAATTATGGAAATATATTATTTCATCAAAGAAACAGAAAGTCAGGGGCACTTCAATTTTATCCGATGTTATTGAGTCAATATGCGGTGCTATTTATATTGATTCTGGAAATAACATCGAAATTGTTGAGCAAAAAATAATTAACGCCTATTTCTATGATTGGGATGCTTTAATAAAGGAGTCATCCAATTTATACAAAAACCAACTCTTAGAATACTTACAAGACATATTCAAAATAACGCCCACAATTAAATTTGAATATGAAAAGTTAGGTCCAGACAATGACGCTCTTTGGATTGTGAAAAATCCTCAGATTTTAGATAAAAAACAAAATAAAATATTAAATCTTCCCGATAATTTGAGATCAGAAAAATTTAGAAAAATAAAAGATGCTGAAAAAGATCTCAGTTTAAAAGTATTAAAATATTTACAATCGAAGTGACTCCTGAGTTTAGTTAATATCCTATATTGCCATATACTTTTAAAGTACATTTGAAAAGAAATGAAAGCCGTCTAAATGTTCGAACAAATTAGAATCTTAAGGTTTAAAGCCTTTTTATACTTTCTTTTCTTACAGTATTAAAATTTATTTAATCATGTATTAGATTATTTTTAATTATAATTTTCATATCTAAATTTTTTAATTTTAACGGGTTAAACTTTATGTCTGAATCAAGAATCATAAAAAAAACTCCTGAAATGGAAGATTATGAAGAAGAAACGGGAAAATTAGCAATATGGAAAGGTAAGGTAAACAAAGATTTTAAGAAGTGGCAAATAAAGAAGCAAAAAGATACTATTAAAAAAGAAAAAATAGAAACGCTCTCGTTATCTCGTGAAGAAAGAAAACAAATAAAAACAGAATTGAAACAACAAAAAGAGATAGGAAAAGATTACAAACACTTAATTGTTGTTGAAAACCTCCACAAGACTTATTTACTAGGGACGACAGCGGTTGCGGCTCTCCGTGGTGTCGATTTAACAATTGATAAAGGCGATTTCATTGATATTATGGGTCCTTCTGGAAGTGGTAAGACAACACTTTTAAACCTTATAGGCGGTCTTGACACTCCTACGAGAGGAAAGATCTTTTTAGAAGGTCGTAATATTTCTATGCTAAATGATAATGCTTTAGCAGAAATAAGAAGAGAACGAATAGGATTTGTATTTCAATTCTATAATTTATTACCTCAAATGACAGCTTTAGAAAATGTAATGGTTCCCCTACATTTCTCAGGGAAATTAAGTAAACGAGGAAAGAGAAAGAAAGCTTTGGATTTATTAAGGCTTGTTGGTTTAGAAGAACGTTCGCATCATGCTCCTTCAGAATTAAGCGGCGGAGAACAACAAAGGGTAGCAATTGCAAGGGCATTTGCTAACGATCCAGCCATAGTAATTCTCGACGAACCGACTGGCGACTTAGACTCCAAGACCGGAATTATGATTTTGAACCTTATTAGAGATCTAAATAATAAAGGAGCAACATTTATATCGGTATCTCACGATGCTGTAGTTTCTGAATTCGCTTCTAAAGTTTATCACATGATGGATGGAAAGTTAACCCATGAAGGGAAAATAGGAGGCTTAAAAGAAACAGAAACCATGCAAATAAGAAGAAAACAAGAAGCCGAAATAAATAAAGAAAAATGCAAAAGTTTGATTTTTCGATTTTTCTTTGCAAATCAAGGAAAAAATCAGATTAGAGTAAGTGATATTAAAGATTCTATTCCAAACTTAATCATTATGAACTTACCAGAGCATTTTAACGATATTTTGGCAGAATTAATACAAGAAAATAATATTAACGGAATTATTACAGGAGATATATTGTTCTTAAATTAAAGCAATTCATCTAGATAAATATTTAATGTAAATATAGAAATTTTTTAGTTCAAATGCCCAATATTAGATTAGTATTTAAATACGCATTTAAAGACCTTTTACGTCATAAAGTTAGAACCTCATTAGGTATAATTGGGGTTATGATTTCTGTAGGACTTTTAGCATTAGTTCTATTTTTATCTGATTCTATTTCAGTAACTTTTGTTGATTACCTTAGTATAGACGCGGGCCAGCAAGATTTTAATATCCGCGTAAGACATTACAATGGTGAGCCCGATAATCGTTCTAATTATTTTGATTATCAACCAATAGTAGAAACAATACAAAACAATATGGATGAAATTAGAGGCTTCATACCAAGAATTAGTTTATGGGGTAATGTAAGCGTTTCAAAAGGGTTCGAAACTCAAGAATTGATAAATGAAAGTGAAGGAGTATATATCTCAGGAATAAATTTCACTTTGGAAAACAAACTGACATTTGGTAGTTTTGTTAAACCCGGTTTAAATGAATTGTTAGATTTATCGAGTCTACCCTTATATCACTGCGCTATTTATTATGGTTTCAATGATGATATTAAATATGCGGAAAACGATACAATTGAAATAAGGATGGGTTTGCGGTATGGTGATAAAATTTTACATAGAGTTAAAAATTTTACAATTGATAGAATTTTTGATTTTCAATTAAAATGGCCAATAGGTTATGCAAATAGACCATTGATTGTTGTTGATATCAACACGCTTTATGATCTTTTTGAAAATGAAACATTGAATGGAAAATGTAATGAATTAATTCTTACTTTAAAAAAAAGTCTAAACCTGTATGATGCAAGAGATATTGATGGTTCTGAAAACATAGTGAAAGACTTAGCTGCTGAAATCCAACTTTTAATCGGAATTAATGAATATAATATCGATCTACCCAAATTAGATGTATTAGGTTTTTCAGAATTTTTGAGCGTTGGAATCACGATAATTTTTGTTTTTGTATCGATGATATCGATGTTGATATCAGGAATTTTAATCAACGGAATACTTAAAACATCTGTGGAAGAACGAATAAGAGAGTTCGGAATCTTTAGAACCTTAGGTGCTACTAAGAAATATAATTTGATAATAGTTTTAGTTCAAGGAATGATCCTATGTAATTTTGGAACGATATTAGGTATAATTTTTGCCCAACTGGCAACTCAATACATAGTGCTCCCTATCGCGGGAGCTGTAGTAGCAGAATCCATACCTGGTTTAACAGGCAACATATCGTTTTCTATTACATTTTGGTCAATATTATTTTCATATATTATAGGAGTAAGTGTTGGGCTTATAGTAAGTATCTCTCCAGCGTTAAAAGTAATGAAACTTCAATTAATTGAGTCAATTCATCCTTATCGTAAGGAAGATGTGTTATATAAGCTTCGAAAAAAGGCTCCTGTAGATTATAAATTATTAATAGTTGGCGTTATATTGGCTGCTAACAGTGCTTTTGTTCTTTTTGTTATTCCAAGAATAATGACAACTGGAGATGCTGCACTACTGTCAGGTACATTAATAGCCCTCCTTATACTATTTTTAATCGGAATGACACTCGCAGGACTAGGATTATTACCTTTGATTTTAAGATTTTTTATTGAGTTTTTTCACATCTTTAATAAAAAATTAGCACCTGTGTATAAAATATTCATATTTAGATATGCAAGGAGAAATTCGAGCACAATTGTTACTTTTGCTTTTACTTTTTCTTTCGTGATATTTACAGCAGGAGCATTTAGTTTTTTGTCGAGTCAAACAGTGCTTAGTGCAAATCTTAACTATGGTGCTGATTTAGTGATAGAAACGCAAGGTTGGTACGAACCGGAAGAAATAGAAGGATTTGGTTTTGGAGGTCTGGGTGGTGACTTTGCAAGCATTTCAAATAACGAACTTAAAATTAGTCAAGAGAATGGATATTCTATAGATCCAAATAGAATCTTAACAAGCGACTTTAAATTTGAATTGCTAAAAATAGAGGGAATAGAAAGAGTATCTACGGTAATCGCAAGCCCTTTCCATTTAACACAAATTTATTCAGAAGAAGGTAAAGAATTCACGGCAGAGATTGGCGATTACGCAGGTTTAAACGTTCATGAAATTAGTTTAATAGGAATTGATGAAGTTTATCCTTCTACAATTAAAACAAAATATATAGAATTTACCCAAGGTGATATTTTATCGTCTATTGAACAACTTTTTGAGGAACAAGAGGAATATACATGTATCATTTCCGAAGGCATTTCTGCAAGTTTAGATATGCATTTAGGCGATATTGTACGAATGGTAATTCAACGCGGCGACGAAACTGAGATATATCCGTTTAAAGTAGTAGGTGTAGCGGCCGTTATGCCAGGTTTTTTTGCGGAATTTGGCAGATCAAGCGCATCGGCACATATGGGAGGCGTTATGATTTCACAAAAGGTTTATATGAATATTATGGATATCCCTCCTATCCCGTATTTAGATAAAGTATTTATCAAACTCAATTTAGAGACTCTAAGTTTGTCTATTAAAAGCCAATTAGAAATAGAGAACGAACAAAATTATGACTTTGATGTTATAAGCTTACAACAAGCGGTTACACAACAACAGTTATTTTTCACGATTATAGATGTATTTTTTACGATAACTTTAGATGCAACTATAGTTATATGCCTTTTTGGATTGCTCTCATCTTCTTATTCTACAATAATCGAAAGAAAAAAAGAAATAGGGATAATTAGGACCTTGGGTTTAAAAGGGAAAGAAATAACTAAACTATTCACTATCGAATCATTAATTATAATGTTGAGTAGTGGAACAGTAGGCGTCATTGTGGGATGGACAACCGGATTATTATTAACTACATCAATGAATTTAATGAGCGATTTACCAAATATTCTCACTTTTCCGTTATCAGATATGATTGCAATTTTTATGATTTCAATTATATTTATTTTGATTGGATTGAAAGTATTATTAAAAAAATCCCGGAAACAGAAAATTATTGATATTTACAGAGAAACTATGTAAGGAGGATTAGAAAAAACTTGATAAGATTTAAAAAAATGATTGTTTTTGTATTAATTCTGAGTTTTCTTTCTACTCCACTTTATATAAATTTTAAGGAAAAAATCATTGCTCCTAAAATAGAAAATAACGATTTATATAAATATGATTTAATAAATCCATCTGACATCGCAGGAACAGATCTTTATGCTGAACAGATTAATGTATTTGTCGCGGGCAATAAGTCCATCATAAAACAATCTCTTTTTACTAATGACACAAGCATATTGCCCCGTTTTGATACTAGAGACCCTGCATTTTATAAATGCAATGTTCTCTTTAGTGTATCGAATGGAATTACGCCCGAAATTTTTCCGCGTATCCTAAATGAAGATGGTTTTAATAGGCAATACGAAATGACTTTCAACAGCTTTTCTGGATTCCTTTATTACGACGAAGAAATGAACGAAGACGACGTTAAATTAAGGGCAGAGAGAGCTCTCGAAATCATAAAAAGAAAATTTGAAATAGACCTTATCATGATAAGCGTATCTAACCCATACCTTTTTCCTTTCGTTGGTTATTATCCCGATTGGGACATTTATTTTCACGAAATCACTACTAATCTTCCTATGGATGGATATTGGAAAGCGTTAGATGTTGAACGCTTAACATCTGAAGAATACATAAATAGTCAGCATTTATCCTCGACATTTCTTTTAGTAAATTCTTTAGATTTATTAGATAAAGATATAACCGAATCAATAGATCAAGTTAATTTTAACATCGATTCTCTCGATTTAACATATTTAGAAAATTTTGAGGTTGATAATATATTTGAGCAGTTTTCAAGCATTTCAGTTGGTAACTTTTCAGATGTTTTAGATTCAAATCAAACTACTCAAGAAGATTCTGAAGGTTTTGGTGATATGTTTAGCGGTTTAACTTTGTCAAACGAATCCCATTACACAAGTTTAATGGTTCAATACGAGGGTTTAAGTGAGGGTATTAAGAATATAGGCGAAAATGAGTATAAATTTAATCTATGGGACGCTTTAGGTTATCAAGGCGAACAACTTCAACCAAGTGAAAAAATATTTATAGCCTTAATGGGAGCCTTTATGAGCGAAATAAATATTAATATATTTTGCACAGAAATAGTAGATGAAACACCTAAATATTTCACCTTTTATGATTTTTTGTTAGAACAAATAGCTTTATTGTCGTTCTATGCGGATGTTGATTTCGACGTTCAAACATTAAAGAATTATTCATTTGAATTAATTTGGGTTGATGAAAAAGGATTTAAACATAATTATGTCAAACCTGTAAATTTAAATGACCCTACTGATGTTATAAATTTTTTACATCAACTTGGATGGCAAGGTTTACCAGGGATTCCTACAGGGATATTGAATCCTATCGAAGATTTAGTAATTACATATAAAATCTCGAATTCAGAACCAAATTTACTTATTACTAAAGATTTAATTGGGGATAACGCATCATTTGGAGTTTATAACAATTTTTCTTTTAATATAATGGCAAAAAATGTAGGAAACGAAACCGCGTGGGGCGTTCCTACTCCAATCCCGATAGAACTAGACGACGCATTTTCAATAGTTGTAGGGCCTATCGGCGTAATTTTAGGATATGACGAAGACCTTAAAGATGCTATTTGGGAGGTGGTAAGAGTTGAATATTCTGGTCAATATGATTCATTAGAAGATTTTTTTAATTTTGACGAGGACCCTCGGATGTTTTATTTTGATACCACGGGAGCTGGCTCAATTGACACTTATTATCCAAACTTTAGTAATTTCTCTAACCTTCTACCATATAATGAAAACATGAACCATGTGATTGATCTAATAGCAATTGGTAACCCACAATTGATATCTAATCTAGAAACAGTAGGACTATCTTCGGATTCTCTAAAAGAAACTTTCACGAATGAAGAGAGTATTTGGAACGATGATAATTGGAAATTAGAGCCAAATGAGATGATTTCGTATACTTTTGACAATTTTTCCATTGAAGAGTATGACACTTTTTCTCAATTTTACAAGTACAATTTCACGATTAAAGAAATATTTCCAGAATTACCCTCAATAATTTCAGGCGTTTCGATCGAAGAAACTTCGCCTCAAATGGCATTGGCTAACGACGACGAAGACTGGATTATCGAATCAGAAGAAAAATATGTAGACCAACATGAAATTGAGATTCAATTTCTTTTTCAGAATATGACAAATATAGATTTAATTAATAATTCTTTAGATAGAGTTTCAATAATGATCAACTTCACCGATCCCAGTAATGTTTTGGAATTTGAAGTTTTTAATTTTTCTACAGAAGAATTTCAAAATATATCCGCATACTTGACGTCAACAGTTAATAATACATCAACATTTTCATTTATAAAAAATCAAGGAACATTAGAATGGTTGTTTGATCCTACAGCGAGAGATAATCATACAATCATATTAAAAATAAAGGGTATTAGTACAAGCCTTTTTAATATTTCAATTAATGACTTAGATGTAGAACTTTATTATAGGGACATTAATGAGTATAAGGTTTTAGGATCGAGAGTCATCTATACTTCGTTAAACGGAAAAGTTGAGTACATAAGGACCTCGAATTCAATATCTTTAAGTACTTATGATATGGCTTCGATTGTTTCCTATTCTTATTTAACTGGTTATAGCACAAAAGTGGGAGATATTAATAACCTTACATTAGTTTTTAGAAACATAGGTTCTGATTCTGCTAAAAACATTAACATTTCAATATTAATTCCAGGAATAATTTACGATCCAATCAACTTTACTATTGTGGAAAATTACTTAAAATATAATACAGCTGAACTTGCTCCTTACGCAGAAAAGCAAGTAAGTTTTTCTTTTTACGTTCCAAATACGGCAGTAATTAGCAGTACAAATATTAGTTATAGTACCCCAGAACATATCCAAAATTTAAATTCAACTATTTTAGAAACTCATCCTAATCAAGTCTGTTTTTCCGCTCCCATTGATTATTTAACTCGTTTTCCCTATATTAAAACAATCGAAATTTATTTGGATGCTTCGAATCTTGCTCCCTCTATAGGAGAAGAACTGGATTTGTCTGTTTACATTAAAAACAACGGTCTTGAAGGATTTAACATTCAAAACTTAGTTATTTCAATGAACGATCAGTTTGGGGATTTAGCACGAATAGATAGTGAAGATTTAATTCTAGCGGAGATAGGATATAATGAAACTAAATCATGTAACATAACTTTAATCAAACGCGATTGGAAAGGGTATTTTTATCCTTCCATTAATTACCTGGAGATTTCAGAAAAAAATTTAATTCAAATTGCTTCTTCAGAACCATTAATATTAGGGAGAATTAATTTTTCTATTATTAAATCAGTTGATAAAAACCAAGTTGAAATTGGGGACATTATAACTGTTGAACTTAATGTTAAAAATGTTGGAACAATTTGTGTTAAAAACCTAAGCATTAATGACATTATTAGTTTCACAGAAATTGAATTCAACTTAATAAGTGGCAGTCTTATTAACACCATTTCAAGTTTGCAACCAGGAGAGAATTTAACCTTTTCATATAAAATTCAAGCTATAACTCAAGCTGTATTAAGGTTAAAGTCTGCCAGTATTGAGTATTATTACCTATTGAAGCTCAAGGATACTTCTAATTTAGTCGAAGTCAAAGTAGTAATTCCAGAAATAATTCAAGTCTTTTTTGTTTTAGGTCCAATGTTAATTTCTTTAACAGTTTTAACCATTTTCCTTTGGAAAACAAAAAAATATAAAGCCAAAAAGTACGAGCTTAAACGGAACGAGCTAATGCTTTTCAAAGTTTCTGGCAGTAGTACCATTCTAAAAATTGAGAATACTTTAAGAGATAGATTTAATTCAATTTCTAAGATTCAAAGTGAAGAAATTATTGAAAAAGAAAATGGAGGTGAATCTATTAGCTGAAGAAACTAATTAAATTCACACTTATTTTATCTCTTATCATAGGTTCGACTGTGGGAATGAGTTTCATTTTTAATTTAATAACTCCATATAAATTAAATTTTGGAAAACAAGAGAGTGTCGACGAACATCTACATAGATCAAATAATGGTAAAAAATCTGTTATCGTTTTTTTTAATGAATCCACATTTGATGCCAACGCTAAAATTAGGTTTGAATTTTATGGAGGAGATTTTAAAGAAAACGAAGAATGGAACTCTTTGTTTAATAGCTTTTCAGGGTTTGCAGGAGCAATTCCTACAGAAAACATTTCCAAGTATAAAAGCGAGTTTCCAGACATAAACATAGAAGCTGATGAAATTATTGAAGTTCAAATGAATTATGCTAGCATTCAAACCCAATCAGTTAATTCAACATGGTATATAAATGGTTATAAAGGAAATACAGATTCTTCTATTGCTGTTTTGGACAGTGGTGTAAATCTTAACCATGACTTTTTACAAGGTAGAATTATAGGTTGGCAGAATTTTATTAGTCAAGATCCGATGACGGATGATAATGGTCATGGCACATTTATAGCTTCAGTTATTGCGGGCACTGGTACTTCAGCTTATAATTCTATCAGTCCTTCAATTGTGAATTTATACGGCAATTATTCTCATTTAGATCTTTTTGACGAATACTTACCTTCTAAAAACTATTCAGTAAAAATCTTTTCAACTAATATATCAAAATCAGATTCAATTATCGCAATAAATTCCACAAGTAATTTTCAGTTAAGCGAGATAGATGGATTTTGGTTTGAGTTATATCTTAATTCCAGTTTAGTAAACTCGTCTCACATTCAAAATCCAAGTCAATATTATTCATTCAATCATAGTGTTCCTCAAACCGAACGAGGAATTTACGATTTGTACATAAAGTATCACAAAAAATCAAGTTCCATTCCTTTTTTTTCATTCAATTCGTCTGTTTCGTTCTTTCCAGAATCATATATTGAAGATTTCAATCATTTTACAGGAATAGCTAACGCAACTAATATACTGGCATACAAGATCGTAAACCAAACTGGAAAGGGGTATGTGTCTGATTTAATATCAGCGATGGCAAGTGTAATTCAAAATCGAACGAACCATCATATCGTTAGTGTTTGTTTAAGCATCGGAACTTTAGGAGAAGATGTTTCCGCCATTAACGCTGTAATTGATGAAGTAATTGAAAACCATATTTTAGTAGTAATTGCCGCTGGAAATAAAGGGATTGAAGGTTCAAAACCTTTTAATAAGTTAGGTATGAATAAAAACGCGATTGTCGTTGGGGCTATCAATGATAAGGATCAAATAACATCTTATAGCAGTATGGGGCGGGATGTAGGGAATAACGTTCTAAAACCAGATATAGTTGCTCCTGGAGGTAGTAAATTACCAGGCCACCGCTCGCTAATAAGCGCAGATGCAAAATCGAATGAATCTACCGCTTCATATGGGACATCAATTTCTACTGCGATTGTTTCAGCAACAATTAATTTATTAATAGACGCAAAATGGGGTAGTTGGACAGATTGGGATAATCAAGATTTATCGAAGTGTGTAAAAACACTTAAAGCAATTTTACTAATGACTGCTTCAGAAACCTCTCTTGAAAGAGAAGACGATCCTGAAACAGATATTGATGAAAGTAATTACTCCCCATCGAAATATTCTGGATTGTTAAATAGTTTAAAAGATGAACATGAAGGATACGGAAGGTTAAATATACAAGCCGCTATTGATGCGTTAACTAAGAATATTATAGTAAATCAAACTGTAATTAACAATTTAATTAATTCGGAACAAGATCCTCTTGGTAATCATGTTTTTGCTAGAAAAATTACTCTACAAGAAGATATCCAATATCTATTTAATTTAACGGGCGTAGACGACAATGTTGATTTGGACTTATTCTTATTCTCGAACGAATCTAATCAATATGGTGAACCCTTATTATTACAATCAACACAAAAATGGTATGGAGATTTCGATTCATTTTATTTCACACCGAAGTATAATCAAACAGAATGCGTTGTTATCGTGAAAGCTATCAATGGTAGTAGTAGCTTCAAGTTAAAAATCTCAAATGTTAGTAACAATTTCGTTCCTGAGTTAAAAGTCCCTGAAATTACTTATTCTGGTGGAATAAAAAATGCTACTGTCATTAGTGTTCAAGAGTTTTATGGAAATGATCCCGCAAAAAATTATACTATTGATAGTTATAGGTTTTACATAGAATATTTTGATGAAGATAGTTTAAATGTACCTCCACAAGAAGTACTAGTACATATTGTTGAAACTTCAGAAAGTTATAGTTTATTTCAATTAAACGAGTTGGACAGCAACTATACTAATGGAGCTATTTTTAGAAGTAATTTGGTAAAGTTTTCTACACCTAATACGTACCACTATTATTTTACTGCTAGCGATGGTTTACACCAAGCGAGATATCCCCAATCTGGAGAATTAAATATTACAATTGAATTTCCAACAGATAGCGAGACATTTCCTTACGCTCACGATTTTAATGATGGTTTCAATGGTTGGACTTATAATGGAACAGGCTGGGGCTTATTAACACAATCTAATCAATTAGACAATCGTTCCCGTTTATATTCTGAGGAGTGGTCAGCAATGTATTTTGGTAGAGATCATAATTATCCTTCGAATTACACTTATCAACCATATCTTATTACAAACCCTTTTCCAAATGGTTCTTTACGAAGTCCTTTATTTAACATAACACAGGTTAATAAGAATTTTACTCAAGTTTTTGCTAAGTTTGGTTTAAGAACAAGTATAAATTCTGGAGATTTTATGTATTTGCAAATTAACCCGAATTGGACTGGTTGGATTACTTTGAAAACTTATACAAATGAAGAAAGAGATTGGTTTCTCGAAGAAATAAATATCACGCAATATATTGGTAATTACGTGCAATTTAGATTCCTCGCTTTGCTAGACGATGAGTTTGATCCTATCAATTACAAAGGACTAATGTTGGACTATTTTTCTTTAGAGAACCATACCAACCTTTATTCTCCAGAAATCGATTTTGTTCTCGAGGAGAACTTACTCGCGACGCAAGGTTTTAAATACGACAGCTTTACATTCTCCTGTAGATATTACGATTTTGATGGAAATTATCCCGAATTTGTATACTTTGAGATTGACAATAATAATTACTCTATGATAAATTTATTTGGAGACTGGAACATTAGTTCCAATTCTATCGGAAATCGTGGGATTCTATTTGTTAAATCATTAGTTATTAGTGATCTTTCTGATCTTTCTTTCAGGTTTCATGTATTTGATGGAAAATTTCAAGATTCAACTATTTATTATAACCAAGATAATTCATTGTTTAGTTTTCAAAACCCTGATGTATTTGAATTTAATGTAAATCAAAATGATAAATTGATTGGATATGAATTCTCAAGCGATTCCCTATCAGAATATTATGTTGTAGGGGATCCCATACAAAAAGAATTAACTTCGTGGTTAAAAGGAGACAATACATGGCACATTACTTCTCGTTTTAAGCAATCATATATTTATGGAGGTTTAGGTCAAAGTTTTGGAAGCCTTAATCAAAGTTACGAGACAAATTGGAATATGAAACTAATTACACACCCCTTACATGTTAGAGGTGAATATAAGGTTTACCTAAAGTATTATTTTGATATTTCTTTAGAAAATGAATTCTTTTTAGAACTTGACGAACTCGATAACTGTACAGTTTCGATATCAAAAAATTTTGGTGAAAGTTGGGTTATTCTTAAAGAATATTACTTCGATAGCGAGATTCTTTCTGGAAACGAATCGTTGGATATTTCGCAATTTTCTGATGAAGATGTAATGATTATGTTTACTTTGTCTACCAATGATATTACTACTGGACTTGGGAATGGATGGTTGTTATCAAACATATATATAGGTTATAACAAGTCAACAGATTTTGTTGCTCCTAAGATCGAGATTCTTAGCCCTTCAAACGACGAATTGGTTAGTGGGATTACTACATTGGAAGCAAATGTCAGCGATGATGTGGAATTAGACAACTCAAGGATATACATATATATTAACAATCAAATTGTTGATAAGACTTTACTTAATTACGATCAAGCAACAGGCATTTTAACATTCCAATGGGATACAACGCTATACAAAGACGGACGCTACGATATAAAAGTTGTAACATTTGATAAAGAAGGTAATAGAGGCGAATCCTCTATATCCGTCGTAGTAGATAATGGATTTATAGATCTGCGAACGTGGGGGGTGTGGTTAATAATAATCGTAAGTGTTCTAGCTATTGGCATAATATCATATTTTATTGCTGAGAAAAGAGGTAAGGTTTGGATTAAAAATCGTAAAAATTCAAATGCTGGGAAAATAAGGTTAAAACATATTGATAAAGATCAAATAATCAAAAGGATAGAGATAATAGAGCCTAAAGACGAACAACAAAGACCATTAATTCTTCACTGTAAGTATTGTAGATCATGGTTTGAATCTAATAAATTCAACTATATCTGTCCAGTATGCGAACACGATCAAATTTATGTAGCATACAATTGTATGAATTGCGGAAAGTGGTACTTTAAAGACGAACCGAGCGATGACTATTATTGTAAAAAAAAAAATTGCCAAGGCGTTCGGTTAATAAAACGTGAAAAAGAAGAGATTAAAGATATTTTAAATCAAAAAGGTAAACTTCTAAGAAAATATGAATTTAAAAGTAAAAAATCTAGTATATTAGGCCCTTAAGTCAAATTAAACTAATAAAAGCTGGAAAAATTGAGTTTGAAAAATTATTTATATAGGATTAGATTAAAAATAAGGTTACAATTTTTAAGACATCTTTGGCTTAATATTAAAAGAGATCGCGCAAAAGCATTATTTGGCATAGGAGGTATCACTGTTTCAATAATCCTGCTAACTAGTATAGGAATGGTAAACAATACGATGTCGTTTAATTATATGGGATTAATTACAAGCACAACAGGAAGCGCGGATATAATGATTTCACGAACAATGAAAACGGACTTAACATTTGACCCTTTCTTTGATGAAACTATCATAGATGACGAATTGCAAGATATTGATGGCGTAGAAGAACTTTTTCCAAGAATAATGATGCTCGTAAAAGTATCTTCTGATAAAACAGATTCAAATGGTACCTTACAAATCTACGGTATTAACTTTATTAAAGAAGCAAATAATGGTCATATGGGAAATCTAAACTTAGTTAATCAAAATGGCACAGAAACCAGAGGGATTTATACCAGCGAACCTGGAATGGGAGAATGTGTTATCTTATGGACTGTAGCAGAATTATTAAATGTTAGTTTAGGGGATTTAATACATTTGGATTACCAAGAATATAGTTTGGATGTCAAAGTTGTCGCAGTCTGCAAGCAAGATTTAAAATTTACAGATTTTGAAAATGCTTTAATAATCATTAATTTACAACAAGCTCAATTGTTTTTACAAAGGGATGGAGAAATTAATTTGATTATGGGAACGCTTGAAAATCCACAGTCAATATACGATGTTAGTGATATAGATCTTACAAAAAGGAAAATACGAGTGATAGGAACTCGAATTCAACAGAGATTGGACCCAAATATCTATTCTGTGTCAATGCCAAAATTACAAGAATTAAGTAGTCAGCAATTGATGCTAATTGGGATGACTATTATCTTCTGGTTTATTACGGGTATATCTATGCTCATTACGGCGATTTTAATAAATTCAATTCTTTCCACCTCTACTGAAGAAAGAATAAGAGAATTTGGCATTTTAAGAGTTGTGGGAGGAAAAAAGACATTCCCTGTCAAAATAGTTGTCTTTGAAGGCGTATTAATAGGAGTCGTAGGGGCTATCTTAGGAATTATTATAGGAATAATATTTACACCCCCAATAGTAGACTATTTATTCATTGTAATGAATTTTCCAATTCAAAATATGGAGTATGTAATCCAACCTCAGACAATTATTTTGGCTTTTTCAATAGGAACCATTGTTTCTTTAGTTGTCTCGTTGTTACCAGCTTTTAAAACTGCAAAAATTGATATTATAAAATCTATTACACCATTTCACAAAAAAGAACAAGGATGGGAAATAAAAAAGGAAGGAAGTATGAATGTTAGGAGTTTTCTAATTGGAAGCTCTCTCGCTACAATCGGTATGCTTGTTTTTATTTTACTACCAAGCGTCTTCATAACAGGGGATATTATGCTAATTGCTGGCTTGTTTATTGGACTTATTGCAGCTATATTACTTGGGTTGGTATTCGCATCGGTGGGAATTATACCATTTATTCAGAGCTTACTTATTGGAGCAATTACACCATTAATTAAAAAGTATGCTAATATTATTAAAATCTCTCTAAAAAGAAACAGAAGGCGTAATACAAGCACAATTATAATGTTTGCCATTAGTTTTTCTTTTATTTTTTTTATTACGAGTGTTACAGAAATGGAATCAAAAAATATGTCTTTAAATTTAAGATTTCAGTATGGTTCCGATTTGGTTTTAATTAACCAAGGTTTAGAATCTGATGGTGACGCAGTTACCTTAGATATGATCCAAGAACTCAATTCTATTCAAGGAATAGACCAAACAGCGTTAATATTGTACAATATGTTTGATATTACAGCTGTTATGTCAGTAATATTTGACTTCGGCGATAGTGGTCCAAGTTTTGACGAAGATTCTATCAATGAAGCGTTCTTAAACATTTTTGAGTTTTATTCCGCACAAGCAGAAACAAAATTTCAAGTAAAAGCTGCCGACATTGCTAACTTCGACGAAAATGAAGTTGGGTTTATTGGTATTGAAGAGGAGTATTATAACGTGATGGATAGAGAGCTAATGATTTGGAGTAGCCCGGAAAGTGGTTTTAATTATTCATTTAGTCAAATTTTTGATTATAACAACACCTGCATAATTGCTAATGCTCTCGCTAGCGTTCTTGGAATAAGCGAAGTTGGCGAATACATACGATTAACATTCATCAACCCTCAAATTCCTAACGATCCAGGAAATATTACGCTTTTCCGCGTCGTAGGGATCTCAGGAGGGATGCCCGGATTTACCAACTTTAAAAGTTCTGAAGCTACAGCAAATGGTGGAGGTATAATGGTATCCTTAGATAATTACATGCGTTTAATGAATGTTGAGGATCCTGGCGGTCCAAATATGATTGTGGATAAAGTCTTCATCAAATTATTAGACGATTCCGAAGAAAATATCGAAACCACAAAAGAAGAAATACAAAACCTATCCTCTGAAAAAGATTATTTTCTAGATGATGCCATATCAAAAATCAACTTCATGCAAGATATGTTTGAAAGACAAAGTAGTTTGATGGAGATCGTCCTATGGTTCGCTATAGTTATCGCAATCTTCGGATTAGTTAGTACTATGTATGCAATTATTTCTGAGCGGAAGTTTGAAATCGGTATTTTGAGATCACTTGGCATGAAAGCTAAAGACGTAAGGAACTTATTCTTGATTGAGAGTTTCATCATAATGTTGAGTAGTGGAGCCATGGGGACAGTAATAGGTACTTATTGTGCTTATTTAATGGAAACCAATTTAGGTCTCATGACTGAAATGCCTATTGTATTTGCAATTCCTGTGGATGTTTTAGTAAGGGTTTTTACCCTTTCAATTACATTTGGAGTTTTAGGAATGTACTTAGTGCTAATAAAATTAAGTAAGCAAAGTGTAATGGATATCTTCCGCCAGACATTTTGATGGTTATTATTATTATTAATATCTCAGAGTTGACAATCAATTCCAGTGTTCCTATCAGAAACTTTAATCAAAAATCAATTTTAGTACCTCTAAGAATTAAATAAAGTAAAGAGGGAAGCAAATCATTTGTATAAAACTCTGATATAATAAAACTTTTAATGCCATTCTGAATGAATCTTTAAATTCTTCCTTATAAAATTTTTTAACAATAAGAGGTCCTATTATTAAGAATGTACTTAAAGATATAATTAGAGTTATAGTGAATAAAGATATTGAGAGGATATTATCGGTTTCTAAAAAAGTTAAATTTCCAGTAACTAGTTGAATTATATAACCTATACTAAAAGTTATTGTCATCCATATAAAAATAACGATAAATGCTGTTTTATAGGAGATGTCCCACTCATTAGTTTTAGCTATATTTCTTGCAATTAATGTGCCTGTTATTATATAAATTGCAAAAAGAATTGGATATAAAAAAGGAGCTAATATTCCCATTTTATTTTTCCCTCGAAATTCTAAATTTGAAAAAGAATATTGGACTATGAAACAAAGGATAATTTCTATATTTAAATTTATCTTTTAAATGATAATTCTTTAAAGACTGTTATTGATTTTCTTTTAAAAATTCAATCAATTTTTTCCAAGCCTTTCTGCGGTGCGAAACAGCATTCTTTTCTTCAGTTGTCAATTCCGCGAATGTGTTTGTTGGGATATCATTAGAGAGAAAAATGGGATCAAAACCAAATCCATTTGTACCTCTAATTGTTTCTGAGACTTTTCCTTCGACAGAACCTTCAAATAAAAACGTTTTATTCATTGGTTGAAAGTAAAGAGCGATGACTGATTCAAAATGAGCTTTAGTATTTTTGAAATTATCGATAAGTTTTAGAATTCCTTTGTTTCCAATTGTATTTAATACGAATTTAGAATAAACGCCAGGAAAACCGTTAAGTGGGATATCAATAAAAAAGCCAGCATCTTCAATAAAATAGGAATTGTCAAACTTTCCTTTTACGCTGTTTAACTTAAAAAGAGCTACTTCTTTAATACTTGTCGCTTGAATTTCTGTTGTATCAATCGTATTTTGCCTTAAAATATAAGATATCTTCTCTTTTTGAAACATTCTTTCAATTTCATTAAATTTGTAATTATTGCCTGTAATAAAATAAATAGTATCTTTTGTATCATCCATAATTACTATAATTTCTTAAGATTTATTTAGATATATAATCAGAATTTTTAACTAAATACAAGAAAATGCTAAATCAAAAATTTTAATTTATATGATTCTTTTTTAATTTTATCAACAATACTATATGTATTAACTATTTTATAAACTGAGAAGCAAAAAATGGCTCGAATGCACTCAAGAAAGAAGGGTAAGTCCGGTAGTACTCGACCAGCAAGATTGGAGAAGCCCGTATGGGTAGAACTCTCTTCTGAAGACGTTGAAAACGAAGTTGTAAAACTAGCTAGGAAAGGATTTTCTCAATCGTTAATAGGCGTGAAATTAAGGGATAGTCATGGTGTTCCATTAGTAAAAGTAGTAACTGGTAAATCAATTAATCAAATTTTTAAAGAACATGATATCGAAACGCCACTTCCAGAGGATCTAACTAATTTAGTTAAAAAAGCGCTCAATCTTCGAAAACACTTAGAATCAAATCATAAGGATATTGATTCACGCAAAGGGCTCCAAAGGACAGAAAGTAAGATCTATCGCTTGATTAAGTATTATAAATCGAAAAATGTAATGAAAGCAGATTTCGAATACGACCCCGAGAAAATCAGAACAATTGTTATGAGGTAAATGTAAGTTATGAGTCAAAAAGCTAGGAAAAAGAAAACTAAACTAAGGAAAGTTTCATTTAAAGATAAAACTTGGTATTCAGTAATTGCTCCAAAGAGTTTCGACTTTAAACCCATAGGAGAAATTATAGGGATGGAGAACAATTTAATTGGAAGAACAATCGAAACTTTATTGTACGATTTCACAAATAGTTACAACGATATTAGTTTAAAATTAAAATTTAAAGTGGATAGTGTTAATCAGGAATCAGGTCAAGCGCAATCTATATTTTTGGGTCATTCTTACACTAATGATTATGTAAGATCATTAATTGGAAGAGGAAGTTCTAAAATCCAAACAATAATGAATTTAACAACTAAGGACAACTACATCTTCCGATTGACGACAGTATGTACAACAATACAAAGAGCTCGCAGTTCACAACAAATTATAATTCGGAAAATAATAAGAGAAATTTTAAAAGAATTTGCTAAATCGCTTAATCACGAGAAGTTTATAACGGGTATGATTTATTCTGAATTCTCTAATCAGATTAAAAGAATAGCTAAAACATTATATCCTCTTTCAAGTTCCAAAATAATCAAGAGTAAGTTAGTTAGTGTCCCTGAGGGGGGAAAAGATGAGATTTATATCGCAAAAGACGAAGAATTTGAAGTTGTTGAAGTCGAAGTAAAGCGATCTCGAAAAAGCGATATAAAAAGAACTGAAAGAATTAATGTTAAGAAGTTAACTCGTTCGAAAAACACCAGACAAACAATAGAAAAAACCAAAAAAACCACACCTGAAACGAAAGAACCCGAACCTAAAGCGAAAGAAGAAGGTACTGAATAATCTTACTTTTAATATTCTTAGATATTTTTTAGGTTAAAATAAATTTTAAAAATCTCGAAAAAAATTTTAGCTATTTATTTTAGAAATTATTGATCAAACTTTTTAATAACATTATCAAGATGAGTTTTTAACGACCTATAGGGTTTTAAATCCCCTGAAAATTCTTTTTCTAGTACTTGTTCTTGGGATATATTTTCTACTAGTTGCTTAAATATTTCTTTAATTTTAATAATATCTCCAGAGGCGATAAAATCTAAAGAATAATCGTTGATATCACTGTACAGTATTAATTTTTTGCAACCGTTGTCTTCTAAATCATTAAAATGGATCTCTTTTATATTTGTCTTCGCTCGAATTTGGGTGTTCATGGCGATGGTTGCTAATTTTGCTGAAAGATTAGAACTAAATAAATCAAGGTTTTCAGGAGTAATTTCTCTATGAAAATTACTTAGAAGCGTTTGATCATACAATTGAGAAATTATAGGTAGCCCTTGAGTTGATATTCCGCAATAAATTATCTTGTTTTCAGTATCAACACATTTCAGTTCGATATTCTCATCTTCTAAGGGGTCTCGATATTTATCCCATAAATACCCCGTAATTAGCTTAATAACTTTTGAGAATTCAGATTTTTTAGATGCTTCTTTAATCTTTTCTGGAGTTTCGTAATTGGCAGAAACTTTTTCAAAATATTCAGCCATCATTTTACTAACTTCTTCAGAGTTCGATAAAAAGTCGCCAGTAATGCAAAAAAACAGATTTTGGTCGCTTTCTGTGACGATTTGTTTAATTATCATTCGTTCTTTCCCAGTCTTTCCTTCGAAATAGATATTAGTTAAGCGCCAAAAATTATTTGGACTAATGTTACTAATTAACATTTCTACAAATAATACAATCTCAAAAGAAGGATATTTGTTCTCGTTCGAAACATATAGGACTTCATCATCTAAAATGATGGCAAACCCGGTTATCATAGAAAAGATCGCTACAGAAATAATAGTTCGGTAGTTAAGCTCTTACTTTAAGAACTTTATTTATTTATTTATTTAATTGAATAAATTAAATTTAAATAGAAGAAATATAAGGTACATTTTAATTTTAGTAATTTTAGTTTTTTTCGAACTTATATAACAATTAACTTTTAATAATTTCAAAAAATATAATTAAAATAATTGAAATTTAAGAGTATGGTTTTAAAAATCTATCCTTTGAATAATATTGATTAGGTATATTAAATGAAAATTCTAAGAATAATTGAAAAGAAAAAAATTCACCAAGCAGCAGAACTAATTTTAAATTCTAAAGAAGCTATTGCTTTAACTGGGGCGGGAATTTCTACGGAATCTGGAATTCCTGACTTTAGAGGGGAAGGGGGTATTTGGGAAAAATATAAGCCTGAGATTTATGGGAACATCCAAGCGTTTTTAAAAAATCCCGCCAAATTCTGGGAGATGGCACAAAAAATTGCCCCAAACCTATTCAAAGCAAAACCAAATCCTGGACATACTGCTCTTGCAGAACTCGAGAAGATGGATTTAATTAAAGCTGTCATTACCCAAAATATTGATGAACTTCATCAAAAAGCGGGCTCTATAATTGTTTATGAAGTACATGGAAGTATTAATAGATTTAATTGTTTAGGTTGTAAAGCCTCTTATACAAAAGAACAAATTTATCGCAAATTGAAGAAAGAGAAAAAAGCGGGGCCACAATGCGAATATTGCGCAGCTCCACTCAAACCTTCAGTTGTATTGTTTGGAGAAGGATTACCTAGATTTGAAATATTCCAATCTCAAGCTTTAGCTAAAAAAGCAGATGTCATGTTAATCGTGGGATCCTCCCTCTCAGTTGCCCCTATATGCGATCTACCCCTCTATACACTAAGGGAAAAAGGAAAATTAATAATTGTAAATGACCAACCAACTAATTTGGATGAAAAAGCAGCGGTTGTAATTCACCATAAATCAGGCACTATTTTACCTTTAATTGTGGAAGAAATTAAAAAATTAAAATCAGAACAAGAACCTATTGAATAATCTCTTAAGGTTCTGAATTTTCCAAGAAGTTTTTTATATGTATGAAGAAAGCGTAATTATTAAAGATTGGAGAAATGTTGACTTATCTTTTGGTCTAATATATCCAAACAATTATAAATTGGGAATTTCTTCCTATTCAATCAGATTACTTTATCATTTAATTAACTCCAACGAAAGATATGTATGCGAGCGAATTTACCTTCCTGAAAAAATAAAATTTCCAGCATCTAAAGATCTATCTCCCATTGATCGCCTTCGAAGTATAGAAAATAAAGTTTTACCTAAAGATTTTGACATTTTAGGATTCTCAGTTCATTATGAAAACGATTATAGAAATATTTTATGGATTTTAGACAAATCCCAAATCCCATTAGATGCAAAAAAACGTCACGATTCTTACTTTCGTAATGTAATAAATTATCCCCTCATAATTGGTGGAGGCCCCTCAGTAACTTCAAATCCTTTACCATTGAGTAAGGTTTTTGATCTCTTCTTTATCGGTGATGCTGAACCAAATCTAAATATATTTTTTGATGTTTTCATGGATTACAAATTAAAAAAAATTAATTTTCAAGCATTTCTTGATCGGGTAAAAAATATAGAAGGAATTTTTATACCAGCTCTCGATAACAAAACAAATCGAGCAGTTTTAAAAAATCTAGATGAATCTCCTACACCACAATTTCAATTATTAGCTAAAAATGATAATAATAATAAGATATTTGAAGAAAACTATTTTATTGAAGTTAATAGAGGTTGTCCGTATCAATGCAAATTTTGTTTATCTTCTTTTCACAATTCTCCGTTTAGAAACAAGAGTTATGAGGAGATAATTAAAAACATTGAAGAAGGTATAAAATATTCAAATTTTAGAAAAATTAGTCTAATTGGATCGTGCATATCCTCCCATCCTAAATTCGTTGAAATATGCGAGTTTATAAATAATAAAGGCAAGAACTTTAGCATCCCTTCAATTCGTTTAGAACATATCACGCCTAAAATCATTAAAATATTCGAAAAAAACGATTCTAAAACTATTACTATTGCTCCAGAAACGGGAACAGAATCGTTACGATACGACTTAGGAAAAAAAATATCTAACGAGAAGATTTTACAAGTTTTAAACCAAATTAAAGAATCTAAGATAAAAAAAGTAAAGTTTTATTTTCTAGTAGGATTGCCAAACGAAACCGATGATGATGTTTTAGAAATTATTAATCTTTTGAAATCCATTAAGAAAATTGGTTTTACGAGGAATGAACTTAAAGTTAACGTTAATCCGTTTGTTCCTAAGCTAAACACGCCCTACGGAAATAAATGTCACTTTTACTTATCAAATAATCTTAGTGATTTAAAATTGAAACTTAAAACTTTAGAAGTAGCGTTAAAAAACATCACCTCAATTAAATTTAAAAACCCAAAAAACATCGTAAATAACGCGAGATTACAGGCTTTAATATCGTTAGGAGATCGAAATATATCCGAATTACTCCTACAATATTACTTTAATGGTGCTAATATGGGCTCTTTAAGAAGGGCTGAAAAGGATTTGAATTTTTCAATTGATAACTATTTCCAAAAAGTCCAAGATGGTTACAAACCGTGGATAATCTAGATTACAAATAAAAAGAAAAATTAGATAAATTTTAATCGATTTTATTAAATACTTGTTTAGGAGATTTACAAACTGGGCATGGGTCTGGAGGTTCTCCTTCGTGAGTGTATCCGCATACAGAGCATACATACATTGGCCCTTCTTCTAAATCTTTACCGCTTTCAACTAATTCTAAAGCTTTTTGATAAAGTTTATGGTGTATCTTCTCCACATCGTTAGCAAGGTTAAAAGTTCTTTCTGCGCTTTTATTTTCTTCTGTTTTGGCGTCGTTAATGAAATCAGGGTACATTTTTGTAAATTCGTAATATTCACCCTCAATTGCTTCTTTTAAGTTTTCGGTAGTAGACTTGATACCTCCCATAGCACGCAAGTGGTTAAGTGCGTGTACTGTTTCTGCAGCCGCAGCAGCTCTAAATAAGCGAGCTACTCCTGGAAGTCCGTCTTGTTCTGCTTTTTTTGCAAAAGCTAGATACTTTCTATTGGCTTGAGATTCACCCGCAAAAGCGGCTTTTAAATCTTCTTCTGACTTCGTCATATTAAAGTTCACTCATTAAATTTTTATTATGAATTATATTTCAAAATATTTTAAGTTGCATTTTATAATAAATAATCTTTTTTGAATCGCGAAATTTAGCAACAAATCATGAAAATGATAAAAATAGATAGATTAGAAATATGATTTTCTGATACTAATCATTAAGAAAATTTATTATCTTGTTTACAACTTTCTGTAAATAAAATTCTGCCATTCCAAATCTAATTTTGGAATCGAAGATAAGAATTAATATATATAGATCATTTATATTTTCAGAAAAAATTAGCTCGTTGTTCTTAGAGGTGTAAAATAATTTTAGAATAGTATTATTACAAATTTTCACTCTAAAATCGACCTCCTTTAAAAAATCTTTTATAATCATCTTATTGAAAGAGGAAAAAACTACTTTACCTATAATAGTTAAAAGAATAGCTCCCTTAATGTCATCGTTTAAGTGGAGTTCTTTGAGTAAGCTAATAATTTCATCTTCTTTGATTAAATCAAATTCGCTACTATAGGGTTCCCTAATAATATCTTCGATGAGGTAATTTAATTGCTCATCATTGACATATTCTAAATCGGTTTTTATGTCGTTTTTAATTACGTATTCTGAAAATTTAGAGTGGATTTTGGAAATTATTTCATCCAAAAGCTGCCAATTTTCGATCGTATTACACAGAAGGTTGTAGTATAAATTTTTTTTTTCAAAAACTACTAATTTTATACCTCCACCCATTTCAACAGTTTTAATCTTATTTCCGATAAACTCTTTAGTAAAAGACATTAGCGCTGTAAAGTATGAGGAAATTAACTGTTCTTGCTCTAAGGGGTACAAATTTGTAAGATTTAAGCCATAGATACATATACCAGATTTATTGAAGATGAATAAATTATGTATATTCAATTTATCAGATGTTCTTTTGATCTTTGAAACGATTACGGAATTGTCGGGAATACCCATATTAAATTGTTAAAATCAAACTATAAAAAGCACAAACTTTTCGATAACTTAGGAAACAGGAGCGCTAGTTAGGCTATTTCTTATAGCATAGATCATGTCGAAAATGTATACCTATAAATCTGAATCAAATGATCTCCCAAATCCCTAAGTTATAGTGCTATGAACTCCCTTAAAACATAATTTACATGGAAGTATCGTATATCCTTTCTCAATCAACTTCTCTTTTATTTGGTTTTCGTGACCAATTTCTGCTAGTATGGTTGCTGAACCGCCACCTCCAGCCCCATTGCATTTAAAGCCAAGAGCACCATTATCTTTTGATATTTTTTCTGCGTTCATAATGCTTTCATTGACCATTAATGGATGGAGTCTTTTTTGCGCATCCCAATTTTTATTCATAATTTCTCCTATACTTATTAAATCAGATTTTATTGCACTTTTCATTTCCCACGCACAATTTTTCATAATCTCAAACGAATTAATAGTATTTGGGTCTCTTTTTTTGTAATTTTCTATAACAGCTCTATGCATTTCATCTGAGCTTCTTGAACCCAAAAATAGCAATAAAAATTGGTTTTCTAATTCTCTAATTCTTTTATCGTTAATTTTAATGTTGGATATTTTAACATCAGGATAATCAATCTCCATAAAATTAATTCCTCCATAAGACGCAGCAAACTGATCTTGTACTCCACTTTCCAAGTTTAACTCTTCAGTTTCAAGTCTATGGGCTAATTGCGCAATTTCATAATTAGTTAAGTCTACTTGATTATATTTAGATAACGCAGAAATTAAAGTAACAGCAATACTCGCACTAGTGCCAGTTCCACATCCAGGAGGCGCGTCTGCGCTCACATTAATATCTAATCCTTTTTCAATATTCATACTTTTAACTGCGGCTTTTAACAAATCTAAGTTTCCATCGTATTCAACTGCTTTAAAATTTATAATTTCAGTGCTTTGTTCGAAATCTTCGGCGAAAATTCTTATTTTATTCAATCCATTTTCCGTTAGTTTTACTTTGCTATAAAGATCAACACAAAAGCTAAAAACGGCACCTTTAGGATAAAACCACGTATCAGTCCAACCACCTATATCACAAATTCTCACAGGTGCTCTTGATAAGATTACCTTTTTTATACTCATATTTCAAATTTTTAATTATCTCTTCAATAATCATTTGTATGTTCCTAGTAGTTAAAATTTTTATTTTTTAGAACGATTATTTGTAACTCATTTATTAATTTTAATATATTTAGTTTTAACCATAGACTTCCTCTCATATGAGGTATAATTTACGATAGGTACATTGTAAAATTAAAAAATGAATTTTATATTTAATTCAATTTTCATTTCAGTATATTAAAAAGAAAAACGATCGGTTCTCAAACAGTGAAGATATATGACCGCAAATTGATTATGTTCAAAATTAAACATTTTTGGAGTTAATTTATATAATGAAAGAACTAAAACTTGATGGCTTCAAAAAAGAAGTAGAATTATTTTGAATTCTTTTTATCTTACTCTATTTTTATTATGAATTAGGAATAGAATCATTTAAAAGAAAAAAGAAAATTCCATATTATAAAAAAAGCAAAGAGTCTTAAATGGAATATATAAAGAAAAAAAAGAGAAAAATTTAATTATTGTACTTTTCTCCGACGTTTTCGAATCAATAATATTATTGTTATAGAAACAGCTAATCCTCCACCTGCAATTGCTGCGATAATAGCAATGATAATCGCAAAGGGAAGTGCTAAATACAGAATGCTATCACAAATTGGCGAAGTTTCTCCTGCTGCAATTCGAAACTTAACACAGATTGAATATTCCATATTATTTGTAGAACCTTCTAAATATAATTGTTTTGCTGTAGCATAAGGTTCCCAATCAGTCCAAGCACCAGTAGTTCCATTTCTAAAGCACATTTCTGTTGCTCCATCCGCCGAGAGCGTGAGATTCACTAAGGTAGAATCAGTACTGGCATCTCCATTATTTATAATTATGGATAGATTCAATGGAGATGATCTTAATTTTTTATAAAATATATCATGATCCGTTCCCGAACCGCTATAATCCGTATAATCAGTCCACGCAATGTGCACGTTTCCGGAACCGTCCAATGCTATTGTTGGAGAAGAAGAATGACCGGTGCTTTCCGTGGAGACCACCTCGGTCGTGGTCCAGGTCGCCGTGGTCTCGTTACTTTGCTTATAAAATATATCCGTATACTTTGCCTAACGGCGTTATTGTGTTTTTTGATTCCTAGCAATGTTCTCGTTTCCGGAACCGTCCGCTGCTATTGTTGGAGACCAAGAATAACC
>JAHLWS010000009.1 GCA_019057795.1 Promethearchaeota archaeon
CAACTTGATAATTCTTTTTTTGTAGGTGGTTAGATTTATTCGATAAAGATCTCTTGGTTTCTTTAAAGATAATCGAAATTGAAATAAATGGGTTAGGTTAAGAGAAGATCTAAATAAAAGATAAGTTGACAAAAGTGTAAAAATAAGAAGATAATAAATAATTCCCAGTATAATATCATAAAAATAAAGTGAAGTGAAATCAAAGGATAATGTTAAAAGTTCTATAATTCTCAATAAATTCAAAAAAAAATTTATAGGAATAAAAATTGCTGTAAGAAGCAATCCTTCTTTCCAATTTATTTTAGTAAAAAAGCAAAAAAATATAATAATAAATACAAAGATAAAACCAGATAATTCATTTGAAAATTGACAAGAAAAATTTGATGTGATAGCCAAATATGTGTTATTATATTTTTCAAATTCAAGATCAAAATCAAATAAGGACGATAAAACCTTAATAAATTCAACTTGGGGAAAATTGAGAATTTCAGGAGGTATAATAAAATATAATATTGTAGTAATTAAAAAGATAGAAAAAAAAATATAAACAATATGAGTAAATAATTGTTTTTTTAAGAAATTCATCTATTTCTCTCTAAGAATGGTTTTTATTTTAAATGAGTTTTTGTATTGCTTTTTTATAAGGATGATTATACTAAATAGAGTTATAATATTCATATAAATTATATTTAAACGAAAAAAATTAAAATGTATTTTATCACTGTTTTTTGTAAAATATTTATTTTATTAAAATCTATTTTATGTTTATAGAGAAAATTAGAATAGGTTTTAAATGTTATTTACTAAATTTACAGACACTCATATTTAAATGTTTGTTTTTACCTTATTCTACTATAAGTTATTCAAAATCACTCAAATATATAAAGAGAAAAACAAATTTTTATTATAAAAATAAATCAAAAAATAAAATGAATAAAAATTTAAATTGTCCTAAAAATTCATATGCTTCTCGAAAATGTAATTCCGAACCTATTGAAAAGCGAGTATTAGAGGAAATTATAGAGAAACCAATACCGGGCAAAATCTTAGATAATTTTTATAATGATGATTTATCTAAAAATGATAATCTTGAATTTAAATTAATAAAGAGCTTAATAAGTTCAATTTATAAGCACGAGCGGGAGATTGTAGAGTTTGAGAAATCCTCTGAAAATATACTTAATCTTAACATCACAGGAGGAGTATGTCTTCGTCGTTTTAAAAACAGTATTGTTGCATCTGAAATTTCTAAAATCCTAGGTATTAGTTTAGATACAGCAAAGAGATGGTCGCATGAATTAGAATTGTCAAGAAATAAACCTATTAAGATGGAAATTCGTAGAACTACTTTTAAAAAAATGTGTGAACACATAGAAATTTTCTCAAATCATTGTAAGATTTATAATTCTTTCTCTAAAGTATTATCTGATTACCATGAAAATAAGTATAGGAAAGATTTTCGAGATGAGTTAGTATCAATTTTTAATAAATACATTAAAGGAGGAGGGGGAAAATCTTGGCTTTCAGAGATATTAGGAAAGAGTCGTTCTTACATATTTGATTTAGAACATAGAAGGGGAGAAAGAGGTAAAGGAGGTCCAGAACATTATGCAAAATATTTCAATTTACTTACCAATATACATTTGATTAGTAAAGAGAGCGTGGATTTTAAAGACGGCTTAGAAATTAGTGATCTTAAAGCAGAATGTCGTGATCTAATATTTAAGGAAATGAAAAAAAGGAAAATGATAAATGAATTATGTGAGTCGAAATATTCAAGACGAATAGTCAATACCGATAATAGAGAATTGTTTGATATTATAATTCATTCATTATTAACACTAACTAAGATAGAGAGAGCGTTTGATAATGAAAATAGAGATTTTGTCTTTAATTATACAGATTTAAGTAGATTGATTTCCAAAAATAATTCTCGAGATTTTCTTACAGGTAAATTTAGAAATGGATATATTCTAGCAAAAACCGAAGGTAAAAGATTAATTAAAGAAATTAGAAAGGGATTCTATAATGAACCCAAAGCATGCCATGATGCAATATACAGAATTAAGGTACATATCAATAATCCATATTGGAGGGAGTACGAAAAACATTTCATTGATTTAAGGTATATGCAGCGTAAGGAGCTTTTAGATTTAAGCTTAGGATTGGATATTTTCGACAAAAGTTTTATTGAGGATGCACATCTTTTTGTCTCTGAGAATGGTGAAATTATAGAAGGAAGATATGTGTTCTATGTAACACGCCATCATCTTGATGAAGATCAGAAACAATTCTTGATTTTTGATTATAATTCTAGGGATTTCACATTTAAAATAGTACTTCTTCCTTCAAAATCTCATTGGAAGCTTCATGCGAATAAAGAAGAATTCTGCAAGAATAAAATATTATTAAATGCGAGAATGAAACATCTGTATAGTTTAATTAAATTGAAAAGTATTCCTAAAGGAAATTATGATCAAATAATAAAATCTGAATTTAATAATGAAACTATTATGATTAACGGTCAAAATATTAAAATTTGGAGTAACCTCAACGAAGAAATAATCGATGAATGGATTAGAAGATGGAATGCACGCAAGATCTTATCAGATAAGGAGTTTTATGAAAGGTTTTATCCAGATTTTTATACTCATCAATATAAACCACTTCTAAAAGACATGAATTTGTTTCAAAACAAGGATCCTAAATGCCAGAGACCTGAATTTTGGTATTGGTATTTTAAACAGTATATTAAGAATAATATCTATCCCCATAATAAAAATAAACATAGACCTCTTTCATGACCTTTAAATTCATTCACAAGATCGAATTAATGATTAATAAAAAGAAATTATTTGTTAAAAAAATCTATATTCCATCCAAGATAATTAAACAGAGCTTCATACACGATATCTCCAATTTCATTTAAAGAAACAGCAACATGATGGGCAAATCCGCTATTACATAATTTTTTCAATAAATCTTGCAAATTAGTAATCTCGACGACACCATACCCGCCATAGGTATCTAGTGTATCGTCAGTAAATTTACCCTCAACGAGCATTGCTTTTATTTCTCCAAAAAGATCATCGGTTTCTATTCTTAGAAGTGTGCAAGGTTTAGTTTTAACCCTTCCCTGAATCGCGCCAAATGTATTAGCTTCACCTTGATATTCGGCCATAATAGGATGCGCTGTCATTTTTATATCTTGAAAGAATGATTTAGGAAGATTACTGCAGTGAAAAAGAACCATTTTGTTAGGATCATCGCCGTAATTATTGTTCCAATCTAAAATTGCCGAAGGTGTTTCGGTTGCTACTTGTAAAATATACATACCAATTAAACCCGCAATATCGACTTCACACGCAGCAGGAACCAAACCCTCGCTAAACATGCTCATTACTGCACACGGCACGATTCCGAAATTAGAAACAATTGAAGGCCAACATTGAAAAGCAAAACCATCCAATTCGTTTTCCAATACCCAATTCTCGACAACAACTGCTAGTTTTGCTAATTTTAATATGCCGTCTTCTGGAAATGTTGTAGTTGGTGTATAATCCTTAATGAGTTGAATTTTTTCCTCAACTTTAGGATCGCCATCTGGTAACCTACTAATTTCTCCAAAAATTTCTGACAAATCAATTGGTTCAATCGTAATCCCATGTAATTGTAAAATTTTCTCGCTATATCTCACAGTTTCAAAAGCGTTAGGTCTTACACCTATTTGCCCAAATCTGGCGTTTTTAAGTTTCATTACAATTTTACAGACTTTTTCAAATTTTATTATATCTGCTTTAAAAGCATCAGAGTTAATAGGACATGTATGTGTCTCAGTTAGTGTAAATGGAATTCCATGCTGATATAGAACGCTACAAACGGATAATTTTCCGCAGAATGCATCTCGTCTGAATTTTCGATTCATTTTATCGACTTCATCAGATGAAGCTTGCATAAGGATTGGAACATTTAAATCAGATAATTTTAGAGTGTTGACAATGCCTTTTTCATCTCCAAAATTTGGTAAAACTACGATTATACCTACTATTTGTTCTTTATTTTCCATAAAAAGCTTAGCACATTTTTTTGCGTTGGAATAAGATTCTACTACACCATCTTTAGTATCGCTCTCGCTTAGAATAACATAACCAAACCCTAATTCTTTCAACACACTTATAATTTCTATTCGTCCCTCTTTAGCAAGATGGTCAGGGAAGACGTCTCTATTACCAACGATTACTCCAAATGCTAAATCTTGATCGCTTGTTTTCATTATTGACATTTCTAAAACTATTTTATTTATTGATTTATGAGATTTTAATTTATTTTTTCATAGATTAATTACGGGTTGTTTTTGATAAATTCTACAATAACTTCTGCCAGTTCAGGACCTTTATCTTCTTGAACAAAATGACCTGCATTTTTAATTATTGTGTGATTTTGTCCAGCAGCTCCAGGAACGATTGCTTGCCAAAACCTATCTCCTCCTCGAGTAATTGGATCCTTATCAGAAAACGCTGTTAAAAAGGGTTTTTTCCATTGTTTAAAAAGTTCAATCGCTTTTTTATTAGCTTCGTGTTCCGGATCATCGGTACTGATTGGAACTAAAGAGGGCAAGATCCGGGCGCCAGCTTTAAAAGAATCGTCAGGAAAAGGCGCGTCATACCCGTTTAAAACCTCTTTAGATAATTTAGTGGTGGTTGCACCCTGTAAAATAAATTTGATGTCAAAAGAAGGTGAATTTCTAGAAAACTCCCGCCAATTAGTAAAAGCATCAGACATCCTTTGTTCACCGGTTGGTAACCCCCCATTTGATAAAACAATTCTATTAAATCGATCCTGATTTTCAATAGCAAGTCTTAAACCTATTAAAGATCCCCAATCTTGACAAAATAAGGTAATGTTTCGAAGATCGAGTAATTGTAGCCATTTTGTCATCCATTCTACATGTTTAAGGTATGTGTGGTCGTTTTGTTCAATTGGTTTGTCTGAACGGCCAAATCCTACTAAATCTGGCGCTAAAATTCTAAATCCTGCTTTCACCAAAATAGGAATCATATGTCTATATAAAAAACTCCATGATGGTTCACCGTGCATTAATAAAATAACTTCTACTTGTTTAGGACCCTCGTCTAAATAGTGGATTCTGATTCCATCTACTTCAATAAAATGTGGTTCATATGGAAAGTTGGGGAGGTTATCAAACCTCTCTTCGGGTGTGTTTAGTAATTTCACTTTTTCCTTAACCTATTGAATTTTTAATTCAATTAATCAAAAACCTTATTTATATAAAAAATAATTCTTTTTTGATTTAATTTGAAAAAACAAGTTTACTATTATTTCAATTTAAAAAATTTAATTTTTATTGATTTATTCTAAAAATTAAGATTAAATTGTTTTTTATTCTTGACCGATGATTTTTGTTAATTTACTAACTAGTGCAAAAAGAAAATTTAATAGATTCTGGGAAGAGAAAATATTCCGAATCGCTGTTTTACTTCATTTATTTTATTACCTTTTATCAATAATCCTGTTTTTTACGGTTCTTTCCGAAAAAAACGATTTTTTAATATTTTACGAATCAGGCAAGATTTTCCTCAATGATATTAACAATCTCTATAATCAAACGTATTATCTTTGGGATTTTCGATACTTTCCTTTATCGGCACTATTCTTTGTTCCTTTTTCACTTATAGATTTTAGGTTAGCGTTTGTGTTATTTAATACACTAAATTTATTTTTGAATTTTCTAATTATCATGCTTTTATATAAGATAATAAAAATAGTTCGCGGAAAAGATCACGAACAAAACGATAAAAGAATAATACTCTATATCAGTATATATTTAATGGGAGTGCCTCACGTTTTAAACTACATCTACGGGCAGATTAATTTGTTTATTACTTTGTTTATTTTAATTTCCTTATTAATTTTTCTTACCTATAAAAGCAATGTTTGGCAGTTTATCGGGAGCTTTATCTTAGGATTTAGTATTATAATTAAACCAACTTCGATCTTCCTTATCCCTTTTTTGTTAATATTACATTTTGACTTAGAAAAAAGAAAGCTTAAAATCGACTTTTTTAAAAGTTTTATAAGAATTTTGGGAGTAATATTACCTGTTTTGTCTAATTTCGTTCTATTTGCTGCTTTTCCTAAATTATGGGAAGACTTTTTAGCAACCAACTTTACCGGAAGCAATCCTATTGCTTTAAATTTTTCTTACAGTTTAACAAAACTCATTACTAACTTCTGTTTTCTTTATAATATTCCATTTAATCAATTAACGATACTGCTTGTCTCAGTTGGAATTGTTGGGGGCATTGGATTTATTAGTTTCGTTTTAATAAGGAAAAAACAAAATTCTATATTATATGGTTATACAATAGGTATTTTAATTATGCTTCTTACGTATTTTGATTCTTGGGACCACCATCTCTTAAACTTGACGCCTCTTTTGATAATTATTATCTTTAATCTTCCGAGAAAGACTGAGTTGTTGAATTACATAAAGCCTAGTCTATTCTTCTTCAATTTTTTTGATATTCTGTTTGTTGGAATTTGGTATTTGACATATCCTCTATTTCCGTATAATTTTGTGGGAACATTTTTTCTAATCTTAGCGCTTTTCGGAGTTATAAAATACTGTTTAGTTAAAAAATCGTCGTTTCCAAACTGTCGCTCTTAATCTCTGAAGGCGCGTACGTTAGCTTCCCATTGGAGTTTGTGTACCAATTGTACCCACTAATAGGGGGTTATACGAGTAGATATTGCATTCCAACTTAAAGAGAACTGTTCAAGGGAAAATTCCCCCACAATTTACGAGAATAATAGTTCATATTCAGTCAATGCATAGTTGATAAGAATAGATTTAATAATTGATTTAATCATATTATTTATTATGATAAAATTAAAGGACAAATATAAAACGGAATGGCGAAATTTTTGGAAAAACCCTAACATTCCAGAAATTACCAAGATATATTATGGTATAGAATTTGAAACAGCAAGGGATTTTTATATTAAGGATTACAGATTATATTTTTGAAAAAAATAAAATAATTAGTGTTATATTTATAACGACGGAATTAAATTCGCAAAACTGCAACGAGTTTTAATTTCTATCGATGGTAATTTATATTTTCTTATAAATTTTATGAGCGTACGCTGAAATTTCTTGAAAGTGTCAAAAAAAGTGTTATGCGTGACCTGTTTGCGTAAAAATTTCCAAAACCACTCCATCGGGTTTAAATCGGGGGAATATGGAGGTAGAAAGAGAAGCTCGAGCTTCTCCTTATTAGCTTCTAAAAAGGGCTTCAACTCCTTGGAATGGTGCGCTCGGGCGTTATCCAAGATCATGAGGATTTTCCCCGAGCTCTTATACCTGGCAAGAAGTCCCTCTAAAAAGTGTTGGAAATGGGACGCTTTTAATGTGGCAGAAAACGCCACGTGAACCTTTCCTGTTAATGGCTCTACTGCACCAATGAGATGTTGTCGTTGTCGACCGCCATAGGTTAAGATTTCGGGCTGTTGTCCTTTCAACGACCACATACGTGTGATAGATGGCGAAAACTGGATGCTCGCCTCGTCTTGGAAAAGAACTACGCTATCTTCTCTGAGAGAGTCCAAACTTTTTTAAAATCGTTCAGGAATTCTTTTTGTTTCTCGGGATCGGCCTTTGGAAACTTGTATTTCGGATGTTGGAGGGTGAATCCTAACTCGTGAAGGAGTCTCTGCGCTTGGCGTACGCTTAATTCTACGCCAAATTCCTGTTTAATGTGGTACGCCACGCTCTTTCCCTCCCAGTTGCTAAATTCGTGTCCTAATTCGCGAGGTTGCGTTAACACGTCCGCTTTTAACGTTTCTTTTTGTTCTTCGGTAAGGCTTGAGGGGCGCCCTGGAGGTGAAATTGGTGCGATTGCGACTAATCCTCCCTCATTAAACATCTTTACCCATGTTTGAACCGTTCTTCGGGACTTTTTTATCAATTCTGCGACTGTGGTGCAGTTCATGAATTCGTGCATCAAAAAGAGAGCGTGATATCGCTCTTTCAGCTTGGTTTTTCTTTCCTTTTTGTAGAGCTCGATTAATTCGTCATGATCGGGTGAGCTCCTTGTTATTTGAAGTTTTTCCATGAATCTAAGGGCAATGAAAACCCTTATTTAAGGGTGTGATATCTAGGTGATATGATGGAAAAGGTCTTAAAGCATGAGAGATTATTTATGTCGTTATAAATAATTATGATAATCATGACGATTATTACTTCTATTACTTCTATATTGAACTTGATTTTATAATCAAATAATTTATTTATATAGCTAAACCCTTTATCGCTCCCCCGTTATGTCCTCCTAATTAATAGGGACTAGAATGATACATAAAAATTTAAATTTTGAAATAAAATTTGATATAAAAATTCATTCAAAACAAATTTCATTATTAAAAGGATAATGGAAATAAATTTGATATAATTTAATATCTTATTAAATAGTGTTAAAATAAAATAGTTGAAGATTAAATTGCCATTAAATATTAATTTTGGAAATGTCGTAAGAAGAAAAATCAAAAAATTTCTAGATGATATAGAAAAAGAATTAAATCTCCTTGAAAATGAGAATATTTTAAAAGAGTTTAAACGGAATAACTTTACGATTTTGAAGAAAGAAGGTTTACCATTTCTAATTAAGGAATTTCAATCTTTCAACCATAAAAAGAAGATTGATTCTATTATCCTCATAAATATTGGATTTCTTTCGATTACAAAGAAGTCGGGCATTCAATTTGAAGATATTGATTTTTTAGACTTTATAATCAATTTGTTATCCTCAGCAGATTTTTTTAAATATGGATTAATATCTTTTCATTTACTATTAAATCGGTATACTAGATATGAAAATAGCATTCAGGGTTATAATAATTTCTTTTTCCAACTGTTAATAAAAGAAATTGATGAAAGCAAGAGATATTTTTTGTATCAAATAATCATTAAAGGTTTAACTGATAATAAAGAAATAGAAAAAAATCCAGATCATTTCTTTGAAATATTGGACAAACATTTAATCACGGACTATAGAACTACTGGTAATTTAACATATAATTTATTTTTTGAAAAAATCTTCAAAACAAATGTTGATTTGTTAAAAAAATACGAAGATCTATTATACGGGTTAGTTGAATCCAATTTAACACAGATTTTTCAAAAAGATAATGTCTTTACGGTCTTTAAACATATATATGTCAATCTCTACAACAAAGAGAAAGAATTATTCCAAAAAATTGATGATTATCTTGAAAAAAATATTGGAAATATCACCTTTTTTAATAAGTTAATAGATTTTATCTCTAATTTTATGCCTAATAATTTTTCTCATCTATTTTACAAAAAATTTTATAAAAAATATTTTAATTTATCCTATCAGTTAAAAGATCAAAGGAGGTTTTACGAACTCGGATTATTGTGGGGGCGTTTTAATATTTATAGCTTAAAAGATTCACAAAATGAGGAATTAATTGATAAGGTTTTTTTTAAAAAGTTAATAGATGATTTCAATACTGTGTTACATTCTGGAAAATCGCCATTATTTAATGCTCAATATATGGAAATAGAAATATTACTTGGACTTCGCCCTGTAATTAAACCAATTAAGGTATTAGAAAAAACAAAAAAAATTGGGAGTTTACAGCTCTCTGAAAAAAAACCAATGGAACTTACCGAAGAAAAAATCTTACAAATTTTAATAAAGGATATAGCTATTCTACAACAGACGAAAATGATGCTAAAAGAAGAGGAAGATAAATATACTCTCTATTTATCTAAATTATTAAATAATTCATTAGCACCTTTAAACTACTTTACTGATGTTCAAGATCTCTCTGGTAAAACAGAGAAAAAAGATAATAAAAATCCCGAATTAGGAGGTATTGGGCAACTTGATTTAAGAATTCTCAATGGAAACGGTGAATTATGTCATATAGGTGAAGCCCTAATTTTGAATAGTATAAATACAAATTATACTAAAGCCCACTTGAAGAAAATATTTTATTATGATGCAAATGGTCTACCCATTAATTTTTTGATAATTTATTCAAAAGTGAAAGATTTCGATTCATTATGGCAGAAATACTCTAATTTAGTAAGGGATTATAATTTTGAATATCCTCTAGTAAAAAAAGAATTTGTAAATCTTTCTAAAAAGCTGTCCAAATATGCAGGGATTAAAATAGGTTTAACAACTCATCTAAGAGATGGGAACTTATGCAAGCTATATCACTTTTTTATTGATTTGAAATAGTTTTCAATAATTAAAATTTCCTTTATCCTTTCTTTCTCTACTGTCTTTTCGCGTTGCTCTCCCCATTACTCGGGGAAAAAATGTATGAGTTATTTGATATATCTTTGTCGATAATCTATAAAAAGTTAATTCAAATAATAAGAACCATGGAAAATAAAAATTAAAAGACAAAAATCCAGGGTAGTACGGCGGCAGGAACCATATTTAATTAATTTCATTTTAATCGTAATTTTTTTATGTAGTTTTCCAATATATTTTTTCCAAACTGAAAGTAGAATAGTATTCATCTTATAAGAGGTTTTTTAATAGTTAGCCAAATGAAAGACTATGCATTATTTTGCCTATTTTTATTTCTGTCTATTTCAAATTTTTTTTATTGTTTTTCTTAATCAATATATTTAGAGCTCCCTCTTTATTTAAAGAAAAAAGCAAATAAAAAATTAAAATTTAAAGGCAAAAAAAAGAAATTTTACTAAAAAATATTACTAAGAAGCGATTAAAAAATCCTATTATTTAGAGATTTAAATAGTTCAAATTAGATTTGTATTGCTTGAATATTTAGCTCTATCTAATTCTTTTAGAACCACATATGGTACTAATATACTTATCTCTTGATCACTAAGGATAGATCTCCATTTAATCTCAGTAATGAACTTTCCATGAAGTAAAAGATTCGTATCAAGAACTAAAATTTTCATTGAATTTTTTAAATTTAGTGTTTAATTTCTTTTATATCTCTTTTTAATATATTTTTTTTGGATTGTAGAATTACTTTTCCAATTCTTGCATTATTCTCACAGTTGTTTTTAGGAATTAATTTTATTATCTCTTTTTTAATTAAAGTAGCAATTTCTTCTATAGAATCGTTTTTAAATTCCCCGATGTAAGTAAAATTCTCGTTATCGAATTAAAAATATAAAAAACGCAGAATAATGTGGTCTAATTTTTACTTTGGATTGGAAAACTTTCTCATAATATTCTTCTGCTCGGATATAAGAAATAGTAGTATTATGGGTAATTACAACCCAAAAAAACGTTAAATTGACAATCCGGGAAATAAATGTATATAGAATAGCCAAGAAGAGGAAGCACTACAATACTTAAAAGAGTCCAAATTCTAGAAATATAAAAAAATATTACTGAAAGAAGAATTAAATAAAATATAAAGAAGAAAAATTCAGGTTTGGTTATTAAATAATTCACTAAATAGCAAAAAAGTATTCCTGTAGCAGCAGCAACACCCTGGCCGCCTCTAAATTTTAAATAGAATGGAAAGATGTGACCTACGATTCAATATATCTTTTCTCAAGAGTGGCAATTAATTGATCAAATAATATTGGAAAATATTGTCTCTTTATTTCTATTATTTTTATATTTATAAATCTATCACGATTAGAGTGCAAACAAAAAGAAAATTACTCCATTTTATTAATTAATTGATAACAGCCATTATATTAATTGTACGATTTTATCAAAATAAAAATTAATTATTAAGACTTAGAATTCAATAATTATTAGTATTTATAATGGTTCGAAGAGCTTTTTTTAGTTTTCATTATGAACGAGATATTTGGCGTTCTAATGTTGTTAGAAATAGCTGGGTTACAAAAGATCGGGAATCTGCTGGATTTTGGGATGCTTCTCTTTGGGAAAAAACAAAATTAAAGGGAGAAAATGCTTTAAAAAGATTAATTGATGAAGGGCTGAAAAACACATCTGTTACTGTGGTTTTAATCGGAAGAGAAACTGCCTATAGAAAATGGGTTCTTTATGAAATTGAACAAAGTCATTATAAAGGAAATGGATTATTGGGGATTTATATTCATGGAATAAAGGATCAACATGGTGAAACTGATTTTAAAGGTCCTAATCCTTTTAAGAAATTGTATATTGAAAAGAGGTGGTATAAGAAATATCTTTCAGAACTTTATCCAACATATTACTGGAAATTAAGTGTCGGTTATTATTATTTAGGGCAGTGGATTGAAGAAGCTGCGCAAAGAGCAGGAAAATAAATAGGGTTATTTTCTACTCAATTCGTCATTTATTTCTCTGACATCCCAATTTAATATTTTTAATTTACTAATGATTTTAGGTACTCCTCCATAAGTTTTGGGTATTCTAACCAGTATTATTTTAATACCTAATGAAGATGCTACACTTAATTCATAAATAACTCCTGTAGCATTCTGCGTGTCCTGACCAATTAAGCAAATTAAAGCTTCACAATCTCTTATTTTGTCCATTAAATATTTTTTCCAAATGTTTTCTCCCTTATTTCTTAAATCATGCCTTTCTCTATCAGTAAGATGGCGATACTTATTGTTTGGATTCCTTAACAACCCATTCATTCCATCAGCATAGTTTTTATCTTCCCATTTATAACTCAAAAAAACTTGAATTTTAAACACCTTAACATAATTTGTTTATCCAATGGTTATTCGAAATTATAAACTTTATTAAGTAAAAATTGTAAATATAATTTGAAGATGTCAAATAATGAAAAAAGTGATGCAATCTATAGTCAATACTTTACTATAATTCAAGATGTAATAAATAGAATGGCTCAAAATTCTTTTTTAATTAAAGCTTGGGCAGTTACATTAATAGCAGCGATTTTTATTCTTACATTTTCAATTGTAAATATTTTAATTTTTGGGGTTTTATTAGCAATTACTATTATTTTTTGGGTATTAGATTCATATTATCTAAAACTTGAAAGAGTTTATAGACGACTTTATAAAACTAAAGTAGAAGAATATAACGATATTCAGAAAAGGAAAAGTATGAAATTGTTTGATATGGATTATGAACCTTTTAAAAAACTTGAACAAAGAATACTAAGAATAATGGTGTCCAAAACAGAGATTTTATTTTACTTTCCAATGATTGGAACTTTAACTTGTTTCCTAATAATATCAATAGTTCTGATATTTTAAAGCTTATATTTATTTAAATTTCTTTTTGATAATTTTCTCTATTCTTTCTAGTCGCTCTTCAGGATTTTCTTAAATCTGTATTATACTATTTAACAAAGATCATTGAATATTCTCTATTCCATTTATATCTAAAATAACTTTTACATTGCAACAAAATTTGAAGTCAAATTCATTTAATACCGAGATGTGTTACCATATAGCTCTCCAGATTATCTCTTTCATAACGAAAACTAAAAAATGCGCCCCTAACCAGTTTAAACACCTACTTTTTCTCTTTATTTCCTTTCTTTCCTTTTTTATTTAGTTCCTCAATTCCTTTTTTAAATCCTTTTTCTATATGTTCTCCAGATTTAAGATGAACTGGTATCCTTTTTGAATAATTTTTTTCTTGATTAGATCGATTGGGACTATCACGGGCACCTCTTTCAAAGATTTCTATAAAGGGTTTACTTGCTTTAATCGTCTTTCGTACTTCAGATTGACCACCTTCGTGTCTTTTTTCCCCCGTTTTTGAGGAGGGTGGAACAACACGAACTACAATGTCAGCCTTTCTCACCATCTTTTTTTCACGATTATTTGTTTCCGTTGGTGATGTTTTTTCGCCAGGTTTCCAATGATGCTTATCTAATATTGATTTAAAACCTTTCATTTTATCGATTTTTTCTGCTAATTTGTGAGCCTTTGTCGTACCATAACCTATTCTATTATCATGAATCACTAGGACTTTTTTATTAGTTGGAGGTCTCTTCTTTGCGGGAGTTTTTTTTGGAGTGGTAAGCTTCTTCTTAGCTGGAGGTGTGTTCTTAGCATGACGGTTTTTAGGTTTGGAAGGATGCGTCGTAGCTGGATGTGTAGTCGTAGCGGGTCTGGTTTTCCGTTATGAAG
>JAHLWS010000010.1 GCA_019057795.1 Promethearchaeota archaeon
AATTGAGACGTGTAATAAGAAACAAGCTACATCTTTTGGAGGAAATTTACTTGATAAGCTAAATAAGTTGAATAAAACACAAATTTTGTCGAATGAAAACACTTAAATGATTTATTAGCTATTCTTTAATAAACATACTCTTTTTTAAAAATAAAAATAATTGTAATTCAACATTAACTTTAAAAAAAAGCATCCATCTTTTTAATGCCCTTGATTTCCTCAAAAGATATACCGAGAGCGTCTAATACCTGCTCTAAAGCAGATTTTAACAACTCGCGATATTTTTTAGAATTAATATCTTGAAGTTTTGCATGCTCCGTTACTTTAGCGCCAATAGGTCCTTTGCTTTTTATGAATCTTACTACGACTCCTTTTTGATATCTGTTTTTTATTGCTATAATTTCATTTTCACTAGCGTTATTAGCTTGGGCTTTTACAATTTCTCTTTTAATAAAGGCATTGGCGGCTCTTACATGCTGAGGAATGGTTTTGATATAATCTTTCAGATGTTTTTGTAGAGCTATATTTATTGTATAATCTTCTAAAGTAAAAGCTCCTTCTCTCCCAATCTTTTTTAAATTATCTTTGACAATTGCGATAATTTTTTTCCTTGCTAATTGAAACTCATTATCATTAGTAATTTGTTTTAATATTTCTAGTAATTGGCTAAAGGTTTTTTTGATGAATTCTGGTGTGTTTTTCTTTTTAACGACCAACCCTTTAATATCAACAAATTTAGTGTCTTTATAAATTCCAACATAATTTTTCTTTCTTTGTGAGAGTGCTAAGAATTGGTATGTTTTTTCCTCTTCTAAATCTAAGTCTAATTCTTTTTTGCTCCAATCTGATATTTCCTTCATTTGAGACTTAGATGGATTGAGGAGAAAAACACTATCAGTATCACCATAAAGTACTTTGACCCCAAGTTCTTCTGCTTTCTTTATCGTCTGTTTTATAGAGTATTGTCCAATTCCTGTTGTGCTTTCGGCAACAGGTAAACAAAACAAGGGGAAGTTTCTGGAACCAAATACGCCGTAGCTTGCATTTATAAACACTTTTAGCGCTTGTTGGATTGTATAGTAATAACTACGTTGTTTTTGAGTTAAAGTTTTATCAGTCGATTTTGGTTTAAAGTATTTTACTCTGGTATCTCGGAAGAAACCAACTACATAAGCAAAAATTCCCATTTTATGAGTACATATATGATAAGGAGTTCCTTTAACGAGGTTGTCTTCATCATCCTTATGAGGACAGAGTACAGTTTCGTAGGATAGATTATATTCTTTTATAATAGAAGGATAAAGGCTCGCGAAATCCATAACTACCACATCAAAATGAATTCCAGGAACGGGTTGAACAACATACGCGCCTTGAAATTTACCATCGAAGAATTTCGACATCAAAGCACCACCTTTCTTAGAATCTGAAATTTCGGATTTTCTAGGAATGAGAAATTCTTTGCGACGGTGTTCGAAGAAAAAAATGTTTTGTATCCATGTTGAAATTTGCCGTCGCACCATATCATGAATTGGCATTTTTGTAATCCTACATAATAAAACGATCAAATTCCAGACTAATGAATTGTTAAACCTAGTTAATTCAAGTGTTAATATTGAATCTTTTAGATTATACCAAGCAAGTGTCCCGTAATCCATGTCATGGATTTCTTCTTCGTGTGGGTATTTTTTTTCACCTAACAACGCGGCACTTATGGAATTTAAAGAAGCACTTTGATAAGCTCCGCTAAAAGCATAACCAGAAATACTTCTATTGAAGAAAAAGTTAAAAACATCAATGTGAACACCTTTTCTTAAGTCACATTCTGATTTCGACATTATTCCAAAGCCTCTTTTTACATGAATTGGATTTAAATCTTTTTCAATTTTTAATTTTACTGCTCTGTGATACATATAACTTAAATCAAAATTATCTCCGTTGAAAGTAATAATTACAGGGTAATCCCACAAAATTCTAAAGCTTTCAATCAACAATTCCTTTTCGGTTTTAAAGAAATATAATTTAGCATCGTTAGGGAAACTTTCATGTAGTTTATTGAAATTAAAACTTTCACGTTCTAAAATATACACCAATTTTAAACCATCAGAAGCCACAAATGATATACTAATTATTTCTCGCTTCGCAAGGCGAGGGTCGGGAATCCCATAATCTCTTTCCCCCACCTTAACTTCAATATCCAGCGCTAATCGTTTCACATCGGGAATTGGTGTAATGAAAATGTCTATAAATTTCTCAGAGAATTCTCGCATTTCAGGTTTTTCATTTTTAAATATCTCTTTTAATTCGCCTGCTAATTTTTTAGTTTCTTCTGTGCTCTTTCTATAATCAACCTTTTCAAGTTTTCCGTTATTAATTCGATAAATTAATCCGGGAATTAATTGTCTATCAAAAATATAATTTAAATGGTATCTTATGTCTGCCTCCCACGCTTTTATTTCGTTTTCCCCTAAGATATTTTTGATGTTAACTCCAGAACCGCCTATATTTATAGGAGTCTTGCCATATATCTTCGTTATAGTTATCTCTTTATCGCTAAGCAGTTCAAAACGCTTTATTTCTTCGAACCTTTTAAAACCTTGGTAATCTACAAGTTTATTCGTTTTCCCTGTTTTTTCATCGTAATAAGTTAATTTTTTTAAATCTGAAATTGCTTCTTTGCTTAAGCAATAAGGCTCATGGTCGGTAGTATCTATCCATATCTTGATATCGTCGTTATCCAAATCATAAAATTTACAGTAAGCTTTATTTTGACCTCCATCGTAATCTACATCTAAAAGTAAACCTCTTTCTAAATTTTCGACGATGTCTCCCTTTTCAATTAAATATCTAAGGTATTTCGAACTTACAGATTCTCTTTGAACATTTTGTAAGGTAATATTACCTTCTTTTAAACCAAAATTATGGCTTTTTGTTTTGAAAAAGAGTTTTTGTAGTACTTTTTTTGACTCCGGTTCCGTTTTAGTTTGCTCCACCTCTATCACCTCTTTTTCTTTAGAATCATCTTGCTTTTTAATGTCGCGTTCTATTTTTCTCGTTTGAGGTTGTGTGTCCTCGACGAAAGAAAAGAGAGATTTTTGTTTGTCATCAATGGGCTTTTTTTTTCTTGGACTTGGCAATTTAACAACCAAAAAATAATTTAAATTAACATTCTATTTAATATAATTAAATATTACAATATAGATTTTAATCTCATTTATTTTGAGTTTAATATTTAAATAAAAGCAAAAAGTCAATTCCTTGCATCCATTTAATAAACCTTTAAGTATAGGCTAATCAATTTAAAAAAGCTAATATTATTAAAACAAATATCATATGATATATCACTAAAAAAGCAGTAAACGAGAAACTTATTATGGAGAATGGAAAAGATATAGCTGATTTTGCGGTAAATTATGGTGTTTCCCATGGGGCATCCTATATTGAAGCAAGAGTTGTTGATTCAAGAGATGAAAGTTATGCTACGAGAAATGGCGTTATACTTAGTGGGGGAATTACTTACTCAAGTGGGATTGCAATTCGAGTTCTTGCTAATGGAGGAATGGGTTTTTGTTCTACCGCAAATTTAACTAAAAACACTATTGAAGATTTGATTGAAGAAGCGATAAAATTAGCTAAAGCTAGTAAAAGAAAAACGCCTATAACATTTTCTGAGGAGAAGGTTGTTCAAGCAAAATGGAAGACGCCTGTAAAGATAAAATTTGAGGATATTTCAACTGAAGAAAAACAGAAATTTATGATTGATATAGATAAAATTTTGAATAAAGAATTTCGATTTAAATTACCTACTAGAACTTTTATATTGGACTTATATTCCGATGAAAAATATATTGTTACTAGTGAAGGTTCAAAAGTTGAGTCTGAAAATTCAATAATCTCTACAATTTCTTTCAATACTGCTAAAGGGAAAGCGGGAGGTGAACAAAGAATGCTAAACTTAGGGGGGACTAGCGGATGGGAATGGATTGAAGAAAAAAATGTGGTTGAAAAAATTTTAGACGATAATAAGTGTTTAGTGAAAGCTGCTCGAAACGCAATTGAAGCGAATCTAAACGAAATAGATGTCGTTATTAGTGGTGAGGTTGCGGGAATAATGGCTCATGAAAATGTAGGTCATCCTAGTGAAGCAGATCGAATTTTAGGGCGAGAAGGAGCGCAAGCAGGAGAATCCTTTTATTTGGACCTAATACAAAAAGGCAATCTCAGTGATATTAAAATAGGAAGAGATGAAGTCACTGTAATTGACGACCCAACTCGTCCTGGTAATTCTGGGTTTTATCTTTACGATGATGAGTGTGTGAAAGCCCGTCCGCGTTATCTAATAAAAAAGGGGATGTTGAATGAATTGCTTCTAAACCGCGAATATGCTAGTAGATATAACACTAAATCTAATGCTGCGGCACGGGCAATTAGTTATAAAAGAGAGCCTATTATTCGAATGGCTAATACATATTTTGCTCCAGGAGATTTTACATTCGAAGAATTATTTGAAGATATTAAAATAGGAATTTACATGAAAAGTTTTACTGAATGGAACATCGATGACCGCCGTTTTCAAAGTAAATATGTTGGTCTTGAAGTATATTTAATTGAAAACGGGGAAATAACTGATACGATGATTCGTCGGCCCATTCTTGAATTAACTACATTTGGTATTCTAGGTAACATTGATGCTGTTTCTAAAGAATTCAATTCGCCCCATGGATATTGTGGAAAAGGTGAACCGAGCCAAGGAGTCCCTGTGTGGTTGGGAGGGCCACATGTCCGATTGAGAAATATAAACTTAGGAGGTAAAAATAAATGAGTGAAAATGAGGCCTTTCTTAAAGTCGCTATTGAGGTTGCCCAAAAACAAGATATCGATGAGGTTATTGCTCAAAGAATTAAGGGAAAAACATACCAAATAAGGTTTTCAAATTCTTTGATAGATATTTCTAAGATATGGAATAATGATATTTTAGAACTTTTTCTTGCTAAAGGAAAAAGAACGACTCAAATCGATATAGAATCTCCAACCCCAACGAAGATCAGAGAAACTATTACAAAAGCATTTAGATTTCTTTTGAAGCTGCCAGAAAGTTTTCTTTACAATGGGATGGAAAGGAACTTACATACATATAAAAAGTTAGATCAAATCTTCGACCCAAAAATAATGAGTTTTTCAGAAAAAGCCCCAGAACTTGTCAACGCAGCGATACAAACATCATTGGAAAGTGGGGCTAAAAAAGTTGCAGGAGTACTTTACTTTGGGTACTCTAAAACAGAATTAATGACTAATTATGGAAATAAAGGTTCTTACGATGGCTCATACTACCGATTTACAATCCGATCCTTTGTTGATGCCGAAAGCAGTGGACAAGGAATTGTTTGTAGTAGAAATCTTTCAGGAGTTGAAAAAAAATTTATTCAAGCTGGCATTAAAGCTGGTGAAATCGCTAAAATGGCAGTAGGAGGTACGCAAGGTCACCCAGGAAAATACGATGTCATAATGAGCCCTACAGTTGCTGCTAATGTATTAGGTCAAGTTTTTGATGGTGTAAATCCCCTTAAAATAATGATTGGTATGAGTCCTCTTAAAAACAAACATATTGGAAAGCAAATTGCTTCTGAAGATTTTACAGTAGTAGATAATGCTCTACTTGATAATGGATTAGGAAGCCGTCCTTTTGATGTAGAGGGCACGCCTACGGGTAAAACTCCAATTTTTACAAATGGAATTCTTGAAGGATTACTTCACAATACATCAACAAGTAAGATGGAACAAGTAGAAAATACGGGTAGTTCAACATTTTTCGACTTCGGAATTGGTTCCAAATTCCTAGCACCTGGTCCCTCTAATATAGTTATCAGCGGAGGAAATTATACTTTAGAAGAGATTATTGCCGAATGTAAAAAACCTACGATCTATTTAACTTCTAATTGGTATACACGTTTCACAAATATGATGGATGGTTTATTTTCAACGATACCTCGAGATGGCATGTTTCTTATTGAAAACGGTGAAATTAAAAAACCAGTAAGAAAACTTCGTTTATCTGACAATCTACTGAGAATTTGTTCAAATATTTCAGCAATAGGTAAGGATGTTCAACAAATTTATTGGTGGGAAGTAGAAACCCCAACATTCTCACCAACTATAAAAGTAAATAATTGTACCATTACTGCAGCAACACAGTAAACAAACCTTTCTATATTGCTTGGGTTACTGGTTTTTTCTATTTTCTTTAATAATCGTTGAAATTTCAGAAAGTAGTAATTGCTTTTCAGCAATAAAAAAATGAAGTTTGCTCTTTTCAGGATGTGCGTTGTAAATAAATTCAGCTAATTCTTTAGTTTCAACTTTAGTGGGTGTTAGTAGTGCCCCATCAACATTTTCATTTAACAATAACACCAAATTATCTGTTTCAAGTGGTTTAATATCGTACCCATTCTTCACATTTTTATTAATCTTTACACATAGTTCAGCAAGGTACCAGACAGAATTATCGTAATTTTCTCCCGTTTTATACCTTTGATAGGCTAAAATCTCAACATCTTCTTTAGTAAACAAACTAAATTACAACTCCTTTTCAATAATATAGAGGCTTAATAATCTAATTAATGAAAAAGTAAAGTTTACATTTAACATTTTTGCATTTAATTTTCAACTGTAAAAACTGCAAAATTAGTATTGATTTATAAATAACTTTAATGAGATCATATGAAATAATAAGATTTAGAACTCCATTCTTATATTAGATTTCTCATAATCATAAAATTAATAATTAATTCGTTTTTAATATATATCATCTAATATACTAATTAAAATTAATAGGCCCTCATGGCTTAGCGGTAGAGCAGCTGACTTGTATAACCTATTCAAGTTTCAAGACATCAGCAGGTCGTGGGTTCAAGTCCCACTGGGGGCTTATTAACTTTTGATTATTTATGCTATTTGTATTTAATTGATTTTAAAAAAAAAAGAGAAAGATTTAAGATTTAATTATATTCTTTATCAAACTCAGCTTCTTAACTCGTAATCTAAAGGATCGATTTTTCTAAAAATTAAGTAGCTTGCCAACAAACTTACAGCGCAGAAAGCAGAAACGAAGAAAAATATCAAATAGAAGCTATTTGTAACCAATGCGAAAAGAATAAAAAGACCGGCACCGACAATTGTACCTACATTTTGACCCAAATTTGCTAGTGATACTAATGTTGCAAAATATGTACTTTTAAGTTTAGGATAGTAATTCTTTGATAAATCTCCGCGTATTGTTTGATTTACGACCGTTAAAGCGTTTTGAAGAGCACCTAGAAATAACAGAAATATCATTCCAAATATTAACGGAACAATTTCGCCAGTTAATAATGCAAAAGGTATGACTAATATTAGAAACGATGGAATATATATTAAGTAGATGTATGAAAGAGTCTTTCTGCGGCTTCGATCACCAAATTTGCCTGCGACAAGAGAACCAATAACTATGCCAACCCCATTAACAAGGTAAAATATCGAACTCCACGCTTGTAAATCAACGGCACCCCCTCCAACAATCGTTAGTAACGTTTCACTGACATCGATAATGCCCATACCAATTAACACAAGGTACATAAAGAAATTTAAAAGCATAACTGCTGGAATGCCTGCCAAGAAAGTATACATAAAAACTTTCCAATTTCGCTTTTTTGTAATAATTGTCAATAAATCCAATCCAAATTCCTTCGATGATCTCTTTTCAAGAGGAGGTTCTTTGACAAGGTAGGGAAAGACGCTAGATAAAATCACTAAAACTCCCGTTACGATAAATAATACGGGTACAATGTTTAAAGCTAAAAAAACCAATGCTAAAAGCATTCCTCCCGCACCGTAACCTAAAAACATCATAGTCCAAGTATATCCTTGAACTCGTGCTAACTTTTCTTTAGGTGTAACATCGAGAATTAAACCGTCTAATGCGGTATCTGCAAATGCCATTCCTAATTGCGTCATAAAGTAATATATTGTCAACCAAAGATAAACCTCATTAGCAGGTAGATAAAATGCCATTGCGATCCACCAAACACCTCCAAAGACACCAAAACTTAGTATCCACGGGAATCGTTGACCATACTTTTTAGAGCCCCATCTATCGTTGATTACACCCACAATTAACTTAATTGCCCAAGGTAAGTTCCCTATTGAATAAATGACTAGCCATAATGCAATATCATAAGATCCACCTAATGTATGTGCTAAGTACTGAGGAAAGAACAGAAATGGAATTCCTTGAGAAAACCCTTCGCAGAGATAAAAGAAGACAAAAATGTACGTGTATTTTTTACTATAACTAACATCTGAATCCATAAAAAATCTTACGTTTTATTTCTATTTAAATGTTTAGAGTATAAAAAGGAGTTTTATAAGTCTAATTAATAAGTCTTATGTACTTGAAAGGTATTTAAACAAAATAAATTCACAAAATAAATATTATTAAAATGTTTTATAAAAACTAATAAATAGAAGATTTGTCGAAATTGAAAGACGACTTAATCAAAAAGGTTCTTAAAGTAAAGGATAACACCCGTGTAAAAGTACGGTTTAACGATACAGGTGCGATGGGAATTGTCCATTTTAAAAATTATATGGTTTATTTTGACGATGGATTTGTTAGTTTTATGAATAGCCTTTTATCTCCAAAAAGGATAGAGGATACTGTCCATGAAGGGACTGTATTTGGGGTTAAAAAAGTGGAGATAACCTACCAAGGTTCAGCTAAGTTTGGCGATTATGTTATAGTCGAAACTCAGATAAAAAAAATAGGAACATCATCTATTACATTTCAACACGAGATTTTTAGAGAATCGGATAAAACTCTAATAGCTAGTGTAGAATGCGTGAGGTTAGCAATGGAACTTAAAACAAATAGATTGCTCAATGTGGTTGATTTTTTTGCTAATTATTTATGATTTCCTTCAATTATTCTGTAAATTTTAGTTGTAAAGAAAAAGTATTAAGAAGTTGAAACTTTAGGAGCAGGAATAAACACTTTCCTAAGTCCTGTTCGTTGCAGTTCTATAACATCTTCGGGACAATTATTAGCGCACACTCCACAGCCAATACATCTTTCTTCGTTAACAATAGCAGTAGCTTCTTCTAAATCAATTGCATCCATTGGACATAATTCTAAACACGTACCGCATCCAACACAATCGACTTCACTAACATGTGCGATATAAGAAGTATAAGTATGGGTGGGAGAAGCGCCATTATAAAAGGCTTGAAGGTTCTGGCAGCAACAACGGCAACAGTTGCAAATTGCGAGCTCTTCCATATATGGATCTCCTTTTACATGAAAAGTTTTATGAATTAACCCTAAATCTTCTGCTTCCTTTAATATCTTTAAAGCCTCTTCCTTAGAGATTTTCTTAGCAAAACTTTGATCTATTGCAAATTTAGCAGTTCTGCCAAAACTTAAACAGTTCTGTCGTGGAGCATTAATTTTACAAGGATCTTCTAGTAAATCCTTAAAGTGCCTGCAATAACAATGTGAAACGCCAATAATATCGTATTTTTCTATGATTTTTCTTACTTCTTCTTCGGTTAATGTTAATTCTTCGTGTGGTTCTATCTGTTGTTCAATAGGGATCACCCTATCGATAGGAGGCGCGTTTTTAAAGGCGTTCATTACAATATCGTAGTTTTTTCGAGTTATTTCTGCTTCATCTTTAAACAACTGTTCCCATAGTTTCGCCAGTTTCTTTTGTTTTGCTCCCGTTTCACCTCGCATGAGAGTAAATTCCAATAATCCCGGTAGAAAAGCTACTAAACGATAAACCATCACACCAGTAGTCCTACTGGGTATAACCGTTATCATTCCGATGTGCATTAACTCATTTAACATTCTATTTAATGGTGCTTCATCTAAATCAAATTTAGATTTAATTTGATCCCGATTAAGAGATTTTCGAAACTTTAGAAGAAATTTTAATTGCTCTTCGTTTATCAATGTCTTCAACAATTCGATAAGGGTGTCATTAATGGGTACAGGTGGACCTCCTGCCTTTAAAATATTTCTTGCAAGTTGATGCCATAATTTATCAGTCATCTAATATCCCACATTTTAAGTTGTTTTTATCCTTGGAGGTGGAACAAAAACCTCTCTATTTCCTGTTCTTTCTAATTCCATTGCGTCTTCAGGGCAATGATGAACACATACACCACACCCTATACATCTACTTTCGTTAACAACAGCAATAGCATCTTCCAATTCAATTGCCTCCATTGGACATTTCTCTACACATGTTCCGCAACCTATGCATATATCATCAAATACTTTTGCTAAATAACTAGTATAGCAATGGTATGGCATAACACCGTTCCAAAATAAAGAGAATATACCACAACAACATTTACAACAATTACATATAGCTTCTTCGTCTAATTCTGGCTTGAGGTGAGTATGGAACGCTTTATGTACGAGACCTTCGTCTGATGCCTTATTAATTATTTTTATTGCTTCTTCCTTTGAAATTTTGTTTCCAAAGTTATGGTCTATAGCAAATTTTGCGCTTTTTCCTAACAATAAGCAGTTCAATCTTTCGTTTGTAACTTTACAAGAGTCCTCTAATAGATCTTTCTCATGTCGACAATAACAATGAACGAGAGCAATATCGTCGTATTTATTAACTATTTTTGAAGCTTCTTCATACGGTAATATTTTATCAACTGGAACATCCTCAATCTCTTCCTCAACGGGTACGACTCTTGTAATAGGTGGAAATTTTTTAAACTGAGCGACAATGTGATCGTAGTTTCTTTGAGTTCCTTCACTCATTTCTTCAAACATTTTGTTAAAAAGGTGCGCCAGTTTTATTTGCTTTTCTCCTGTTTCGCCTCTCGTAAATTGCATTTCAAATAGACCAGGAAAAGGACCCAGCAGCCTATATACCATTATCCCCGTTCTCCTGCTTGGAACGCCTACTACGACTCCGTTATCCATTAATTCGTTTAAAGTCTGGTTTAGAACCTCCTCACTTAAAGTTGTTTTTTCTCTTATCTGATTTATACTAAGAGAAGGTTTTTTAAAGATTGAAATGAAATCTGCTTGTTCTTCAGTCATTATTAGTTGTAGCAGTTCAAGAAGAGTATCATTAACAGCCATAGGAAGTTGTCCAGCTTTAACTATCGTTCGCGCTGCTTTGTACCAAATTTTTTTACTATCTTTAACCATTTTTTATAATCCCCTTAGTAATACCTAATACTAATTAAACAGATTGTAAAATGCTTAATTTAATTAAAATTCTATGTTATGTTATAAAAAGATTATTTTTTAAACTAGCGATATTAACAATTTTTAAAGCGGTTCTCTTACTAAATAATAAATCTTTTCAGATTCGCATTTTGGACAATTTGTCTTGCGTTCTTGTGAGGCTAGTTCATCTTCCCACTCTTTATTACAATTTAGGCACCCATAGCCCTTAAAACCTTGTTTGAAATTAATATTCCCCCCATAAACGCGTATATCTTTTCCTTCAATAAGAGCTTGAGTGATTTTCTGATGAGCTTTGTCCAAAATCCTAGAAAAAGTTGGTTGAGATACACCCATTTTTTCTGCAGATTCCTTTTGATTCAAGGAAATATAATGCTTCAAACGCATTGCCTCGAATTCTGCGACCGTTAAACCAACAAAATCCATTAATAATGGGTCTCTACTCTCAGATTGGAAGTAAAAATTATTTGGCGTACTTTTTACATATCTCATCCTTGTACGACGACCCATTTTTACACAACACTATTATTATTAAAATTTTTAATAATTATTCGCAATTGATATATTTATTTATGAAAAATATTCATTTTAAATATTGTGTTATATATTATAAAATATTGTGATAAAGTGCTCTATATAACATTATTCGGAATGCTAAAACTAAGAAATAAATGTTATTACAACATCCATTAAAGGCACACAAAGAATAATTTAGATTAAAGTTTAAAAATAGAAAAAACTAATATTTAAAATACAATATCTATTTTTATAAAAAAAATTTGGTTGATCAAATGGAGACAACTGAAAATGAATATAAATTGATTTATACGGGAATTTTTTCTTCTTTATATTTTACTCAGGGAGTTACTCAGAGTATATTTACTGTAATTGTGCCCGTATATTTGTTAAATCAACTTGGTTCTGTTGACACGGCAGCTCTTTCGTTCATGTTTTCCATTATTTTAACGCCTTTTATTCTTAAATTGATATATGGCTTATTAAGCGATAAATTTGGATCAAAAAAACTTGGTAGAAGGAAACCATGGATATTAGGTTCCACCGGTTTTACAGGAATTATGTGGATAGTATTATCTTTTTTAATTCCCTTTTTACTTGATTCAAATCCTTCAGGAATTATTGGTTATATATCTTTACTTGGTTTTGTATTAATTTTGGGGGTAGCAATATCAGATACCGCAATGGACGGCTTTATTCTTGATATTTGTCCTAAAGAGAAGTTGGGGCGTACTACAGGAACAGTTTGGGCATTTAGATCATTAGGAATAATAATTGGAGGACCAATAATTTTATTCCTAATCCTATTTATCCAATTTGAATTAATACTAATTAGTATTGGTATCCTAACAGTTCTATTTGGACTTTTAACTCTGAAAATACCACACAACACTATTACCGAAGAAATAAGATTGGGAAAAAATCTTAAATCAATGTTTAAGAGGGGAGAAAACTGGAAAATGTTTGGTTTTTCATTTTTTATGGCAATTGTGGATGGTGTTATATTTACCATGATTTCACTATATGTTTTAGTACAAGCAGGTGTTGTTGCCGGTGAAGGCGCTACCCTTGATTTATTAGAAGAAGATATAAGCCTATATGGCCCTCAAGCTATAATAACACTATTTATTGGTGTAGGCGTTATTTTAGGAGCGCTTATTGGGGGTTCAATCGCAGATCTCAAAACAAGAAGGTTGAGCGTTTTTATATCACTTGCATTAACAACAATAGCTCTATTGTTCCAACTAATCCCGGCTGAATGGCCCATTTTATTAATCTTTGCTTTTATTATTGGGTCGTCTAGTGGGTGGAGCAATTCTAGTTTTTCAGCTGTAGCAAGTGAATACTCTAAGCAATATCCTGAAGCAACAAGTACATATTATTCTATTTGCACCTCCTTTATCAATCTTGGTGCACAGATAGGCTTAATTATTATGGGAATAGTGTTTAGTACTGTTTCTGGCGTTTCTACAGATATTCGATTAGCATTTGGAATAATTTTTATCGTTATGATATTCCTATCGAATCTTGCGTTAATCCCTTTCTTACTATTGGACCGCAAACAATATGAGTATAAGTTAAAAGAAGAAGTTGAAGGAGAGCATATAGCATCTACCTAAGAAGCATTAAATACTTAAATATTATTCTTTTTCATTATTTTAATTTCTTTTCATAAGATTTTTAACTTTTTATAAATGAAGTAATACAAATTTTAATTCTCTAAAATTTATGTGGTGTTTAAAATTAATTTAAAATACGCTGATAGAGTTAACAGATTACCACCGTATATTTTCGTTGAAATTGAAAAATTGAAAAATGAAAAAGAAAGGCAAGGAATTGACTTAATATCATTAGGTATCGGAGATCCAGATTTAACGACTCCAGATATAATTCTTAACGAAATGATTAAACAAGTACGATATCCAGAAAACCAAAATTATCCATCTAGTATGGGTGAACAAGATTTTAGAGAGGCAGTTCAGAGATGGTATAAAGTAAGATTCAACGTAGAATTTGATGCGGATAATGAGGTAAGTAATTTAATTGGGGGAAAAGAAGGTATAGCCAATATAGCAAGGGCTTTTGTTAACCCGGGAGATATTGTGTTGTGTCCTAGCCCAGGATATCCTGTTTATGAAAACGGTGCTACAAAATTATGCGATGGAGAACCATATCTAGTACCGTTATTAGAAGAAAATAACTATCTGCCGGAATTTGAAACCATTGATACTAGTATTCTTAAAAAAGCGAAATTGATGTATTTGAATTACCCCAATAACCCAACTGGAGCAACTGCACCTAAAGCGTTTTTAAAAAAAGCAGTGGACTACGCTGAAGATTATAATTTTATTATTGTTTATGACAATCCTTATTCTGAGTTCACTTTTGACGATTATATTGCCCCCTCTCTCTTACAAATAGACCAAAATCACATAGAACTTAATAGTGCGTCAAAAATGTTTTGTATGACGGGATTTAGGTGTGGTTGGGCAGTTGGACATGAAGATATAATTAAGGGAATTAGAAAAGTAAAATCTCAAATTGATTCTGGAAGTCCAAGGTTTATTCAAAAAGCTGTTATTAAAGGTTTGAACGAATACATGTCTGAAAAAAAGCCCAAAATTGTAAAAGAAATTATAGAAACATATGAAAGAAGGCGAGATGCGTTAATAAAGGGTCTCAATGAAATAGGATGGAAAACTGAAAAACCAAAAGCAACTTTTTATGTATGGTCGCATATACCTGAAGGAGAAACTAATAGTATGGATTTCGTAAAGAAGTTGATAGACATTGGAGTAGTTCTCACTCCAGGGGCAGGGTTTGGTAAGTTTGGAGAAGGTTTTGTAAGATTTGCTTTAACTCAACCAATCAATAAAATAAAAGAAGCTTTAGAAAGAATAGAAAAAGTAATTAATTAAAAAAGAATTAAAAGTTATTTAGATAAATTTTGATATTTTTTTCTCAGATAAGCCATTCTTATCTGATCTTCGCTTTCAATTACACCAGGGTAGGCATCTGAGATATCAAGCATCATCATGAGAGGGGCATTATCAGAATTCCAATCTTTATAATACTCTAATATCATATCAGGTTCTATTTTTCCGGCCATTTCTTTTTTTCACCTCCTTTTTATAATTTAAATTTTTACGCAGAAAACTAAAACCCCATTCCACCTTTTTCTAAAAAATTGAGAAAGTATTACACTAAGAGAATAAATCCAAACAATTTAAAAGAAAAAGAGTAAGAAATAGGATTTATTCTCTTCATAATACTGTAACAGTGGGAATAATGGCTCTCTTGCAGCCAGCCCATGTAATAGTAGTATTATGTCGTGAAAAATTCATTATTGTAAGAATAAAACGAGTGTATACTAATAAATATTGTGGGTTTTTTTTCCCATCTGTTTTGATATTAATGTTTTACTTTGTCATTTTTGTCGAGAGCGAGATTTAATAATTCTTTAAATCAATTGAACCATAAATTAATTTATAAGAATAAAATGGATATTCTTAATTTTTATTATAAATTGAGACCGATGGATAAAAAAATCGTACTAGTAGGCGCGGGTAGTACCTCATTTGGCCCTTCTACTTTATTAGATCTTTATCAAAGCGATGTTCTAAGTGGATCAACCGTTGTCTTACACGATATCAATAAGGACCACTTAGAAATCATTTTTGAGTTAATTGAAGCTGAAAATAAGATCCATAATAATAAATTCAATGTTGAACACACCACAAACCGCAAAAAAGCTTTGAAAGGAGCAGATTTCATTATTAGTTCTATCGAAGTTGGAGATCGTTTTAAATTGTGGAGAGAAGATTACGAGATTCCTAGAAAGTATGGGTCTACTCAGATATTAGGAGAATGTGGTGGCCCTGGAGGGACTATGCACTCGTTTAGGATTATTCCTCCAATAGTAGAAATTGTGAAAAATGTTGAGGAAATATGTCCCGATGCGTTTTTCATTAACTTTTCAAATCCGATGGCTAGAGTATGCTTAGCAATCAAAAGAACGGCTCCAAATCTTAAATTCGTAGGACTTTGCCATCAAATCGGATTTCTTAATTATCATTTACCCAAAATGGTGAAAAAGAAATTGGATAATTTAAAGTTAAAGCCGTATGGATTAAATCACTTTGGGTTTTTAATGGGGCTCGAGGAATTAGCTAGCGGTAAAGATTTAATGCCAGAATTTAATAGTAAGGCAAGTGAGTACTTTAAACAACACGAAGACAGGTTTGAATTTTCTACCTTAACTTTTGAGGTTTATAAAAGATTTGGCTATCTTCCCTATGTAGGTGATAATCATCTCGGTGAATATTTACAATTCGGAGAAGAGTTCACTGAAACGCAAGATATGATCGATTGGATTGATAATACTGATAAACACGGTAAAAGGATTAATAGACGCGTTTTAAGAAACTACAAACGCCTTAAAGAAGGGAGGTATCTTAAGAAAGGAATGCTCTCTAAGGGATCTTCTGGAGAAAGAGCAATCCCTATTATTGAAGCAATAATTACAGATGAAAATACTTATGAGAGCGCTGTAAACATTCCAAATGACGGGATCATTGAAAATTTACCTCAAGACCTCGTTGTCGAATGCCCAGTTACGGTGGATAAAGATGGCGTACATGGTGTCAAATGGGGAATGTTGCCAAAAGACATTGCCGCAATACTTAGAATTGAAGCGATTATTCAGGATTTATGCGTTGAAGCCATTTTAAAGAAGTCAAAAGATATAGCAATAACAAGCTTAGCTGTTGATCCAAATGTGGGAAGTTTTGAAATTGCGGAAAAGATTTTTACCGAAATAAAATCTAACAGTAATTACTATGATTATTTTAGATAATCAAGCGAAAGTATTGACACAGTTTATTAAACAAAATTGAAGCGAAATATACTAATTTACTAACTATTCCTTCTTTCTCTAGTAACTGTTTAAAAGGATAATTATTCGTTTTTTACGTGAATATCAATAATCTCTAAATAATGTTAAGAAATTTGGTTAGAGTTAGAAACACTTAGTAGTCTTTTTTTCTATAACATATAAAGCTGTAATTTCATAACCAAAAAAAAAATTTCATATAATGGCGCTAGAGCGTGAGATACAGGACTATTAAAAAATATATAGGTTGAAAAATTACGGTTATACACCAATTCTTAGAGTTTTACTAGTAAAATCTAGAATTTACCAGTAAATTATATCAATACATTTTTTTATGAGTATCACCTTATGTTAGCTCATGAATTCTAATGTTGTAAAAAAATCTGAAATTAAATACGAAAAAGCTACAAACATTCTTTGGAAAGTGTGGTGGTTTTGTTGGTATTTATTAATTGTTCCTTCAGGTATTACAGCATTAGGTTATTTTATCTTCTTTTTTATTAGTCAAGATATTTATATTTCACTGGGTTTTTCTGTCCTTACATTTATGTTTTCGATACTTTTTTTCTATAAATTTTTTGATAAATATAGAAATGAGCCCGTTTTTCTTAACCAAACTAATAATCCTACTTCAAGGATACATATTTTATTTTTAATAACCATTTTTTCTTTAATAGTAACTCCTATTTTCGTGTTTATCACTCCTTCAGATTACTCTTTTGAATTATTACCTTTAATTTCTTTTTGCGTGCTCTATTTAATAGTTTTTTACTATTACTATTTCAAACCTATAGACTTCTTTAACGCCTCTATAGGCGAATTCAAGCACTCAATTAGCTTTTCTTTAGCATCCAAACAGCTTTACAACATTATTGTAATCTTAAATTTTGTTATTCATATTTTATTTCTCTCTTACACATTTTATACAAAACTTTCATGGTTGTTCGCGTTAGTTACAAATTTTATCTTTTATTTCGTCACACTATTATCTACCAAAACTATCCGTAGAAAAATCAATGATTCAATCAAAGAGAATAAAAAAATTTTGAAAGATTTGATTACATTTCATAAAAAATACTCAATTTCAATTCTTAGCTTAATTTTCGTTCTGTTAATCCAAATGCCTTTTGTTATAATTGGAATTTACAGTTTATCTGGACCAACTCCCACGCTGTTTGAATTAATAAATGCTTTCTTTTTATCCATGATGTTCTTTCTAATTTATTTGAAAATTAGAGTATATCTCGCTTTTTATTATAAAAAATCTCTAATGAGGTTATCCAAGAATGAAATCTGATAAAGTTGAGGATAGTTTGCCTGAAGAGTTCGGTAAGTATCAGAAGTTAAATCTAATTTTATCAATTTTAATTTTAGGGTTTATTATTTTATTCTCGATTTTGATAGAATTTCCGATACTTATCCTATTCTCGCTACTAATATTAATCATTATCTCGTATTACGAGCAGAAGGCAAACTTTTGCCCAAAAAAATACAGTAAATATATTTTTTTAATTAATTCTTCGGGGATTTTTGCGACAATTGTTTTTTGGTTTGTGCCTTTGCCATTAAATATTCAATTTATAATATTGATTATAGGATTATACTTAATCTTAGAAATTTTTGCGATAAGAGGTTATTTCGTTAAAGAGAATGTTTTGATTGCTCAACATGTTTTAGCTGTTTCTAGTTTTGTCATGATAATTTACTCATTTTTCGATATTTTTTCTTTTATTTACATTGATTTTACAACAGATCCTATTCTAATAATTTTTTCAGAATTTTTGCTACATACTTTAACGATTCTATCACTAACTTTAATCTCTTTTTATTACCTCTATGTGCGATACTTTCGAAAACATCCATGGGATAATTTTAATAGATGCATGATGATTTTAATTTTATTAATAGAATTAACATCATACATCGTAATTAATCTTAGAAATTATTTCTCATTAAGCATACCTTTATTTAGCAATGGTTTGATTTTGTCAACAATCTTATTTCCAGGTATTTTTTTGATATTTACTTTCATAAATTATTTGATTGGCGTTTTCTCATCAAGAACAACTCTTTCTTATAGTTACTACTCATGTTGGGGTTTAATGCTGTCTATTGGTCTTTCAATTATGTTTATTTTTGCAAGTAATCTGACAATTGTAATTTCCATTTTATTATTTTTCTCAATTTCTTCGTATTATCTATTGAAATTTGGGCAGAAAATCGAAAAAATAAGCGAAAGTTCAATAGTTAAGTTTACTCGTATTAATTCTTATTTTATTTTTATAGAGCTATTTTTCCTATTATTTTCTATATTTTTTGAGTTGTTTTCATATTTTGCACTATACGATGATATTATTATTTCAGCATATGCGTCATTTATAGGAATAACCTTTCTAAATAACATAATTTTAAAGAAAAAATTAATCTCAGAATCGAACAGGGTTGTAATAAACGAGCTTTCTTTAATATTTACATCCGTTTTAATTTTTTATTACTCTTTTCTATATTTTCTCGATTCTTTTTGGATTCTTATTTTTCCTTTTTTATTCTTTAGCATTTCATTTTATTTACCCCTAAAATATATACTAAACAAAACAACCCAACAAACCTTTATAAAAAGCTTAATAAAGCTAAACAGTGTTGTATTATGTGCGTCATTACTCCTTATTCCAACGATATTTAACTTGCAATTAGTGTTATTAGGATACGCTTTCAATGCATTTAATGTCGCTAATTTTACATTATATATTTTTTATGGAATTTTAGTTTTTATTCATAATTTTTTAAGACAACTCAAAATTAGAGAAAAAAGGAGAGAACTAATTGTTAAATTACAGATTATCATTGGATTTATCGTTACAGGTACCACCATGTTCTACTATCCATATGTTTTGTTTAAAGACACTTCGTATTTAATAATTTTTCCATTGCTCTCTGCTTTAAGTTTCTTATTTATCCCTCTTATATTTTCTTATAAAAAAGAGTGTTTTAATACCAAATTAGTTAAAAAGACAATAATTCTGAATAGTATTCTATTTTGGAGCATCATTATTTTTATACCGTATATAATTGGGTTAGAAATCGTTAGATTAGGGATGGCCGCTGATCCTATCTTAATTATTTTATTTTCTGTAATACTATTTTTTGTTTCTTTAAAATTCTTTGATCAGATTTCATCATATATAGAATTGAAAGAAGGAATGATTAATATTATTAAGATAATTCAACCAATTACTTGGTTTTTCATCAGTATTCTAATTTCTATAATCTTTTTCAATCTAAATTTGATCGTAACAATTACTTGGTTAAGAAATGTTATTTTTGCCGGCGCGCTTTTGTTATTTTTTGTTTTTAACAGTTACAATTTAGTTCTTTTAGAAGATTTAAAGCAATCAGTCTTTGAAGACGAAACAAGTAAGTTAGATTATTACAAGATTTACAAAATTTATGAATTTAATAAAAATATTATAATTTTCGGCGTAAGCATTTCACTATCTCTTTTATTTATGTCAATCGTCCAAATGTTTAATTATAACCAATTTTTTATTGATATGGGTCCTCAATTATTAGGTTATACCCTCCTCGACATTGCCATATTTTTACTAATATTATTACTCGCTCTTAATGTAAGTGATAAACTGATAAAAATCGACTTCGAAAGAGTTAAAGTTACTTCTGAATTGATTATATGGATAATTCTAAAATCTATTATATTATTTACTTTAGCCTTGTATCCTATTCAAATGTTGTTTTTCAATAAAATAGCACTATTAATTCTTGTTTTCGCCGTTTTAAGTCCCATTTCTCATTATTATTTAGAAAGAAAATTTTTTCTCTTAGAAAATACTCAATTAGCAATAAGAAAAAGCATAGGGGTCTTGTTTTTCTTATCTATTATTTGTCTTTCCATTGAAATTATTTGGAACATCTCTTCTATAATGTTAGTCCCGTATTTTAATCAAGAGATACTCATAATTCTTGTTTTCGGGAAAATATTTCTATTTTCAAATTATTATCTTCTACGATATAATTTTTTTACAGAAAGAGAATCTGGGTTTCATATCTATAAACTATTTGGAATTTCGTTAGTTTTACTGATTTCATACTTATTACCTCTCTCATTAGCTTTCTTTTTACCCTTTATGATATTTTTATTACAAAGAAACAGAAATTCCTATTTTCGCTTGTTTTTCTATTTAATACTAAGTATTATAACATTTATTGAAGCAACAGGGTTCATGGTTTCATATGAACTTCTACCTTCCCTTGAAGCATTATCGATTAGTATGTCGTCTACTATATACTTAATATCTTTAATATCTGTCTTTTTGACATCAATTATCTTGAATTTAAAAAGAGAGAATAACTTTGAAAAATTCATACTTTATTTTTTATTATCTTTCCTTTCGTTTATTTTGTTATCACCCTATATATATCTAATATATAACACGACCACCTCATTATTCATTTTCTTGTGTTTGATGGGTATTTTCTATTATCGAAAAGAGGAGAAGCGATATAAATGGTTTATTAAACCTTGTGTCCTTCTTGCGATTTTTGATCTTATTAGTTTTCTTTCTTTTTCATTCTTTTTTAATGCTAATATATTTACATCCTGTAATCCGATTCTAAGTTTTACGTTAACTTTAAGCGTTTCTGGATTTGCGTTTGTATTTCTTTACAACGATTCGCCAAGATTGTTTCGAAAGAGATCTTTTTATGCTGTTTTAGCTTCAAATATAATTTCCTTTCCCGTATTTCTATATTTCTTCTTGATTTCAGTATACTCGCTTCCGTTATTCGATCTAATTATATTAATTATAAGTATTAATGTAGCAGTTGTTCTTTTTTATCTTTCAATAGCAATTTATCAATGGAAATTGTCATGGGCTATTTGGAAAATTGGTTATAGAATGTGGATAATATTTCCTATTGTAAATTATGCATTGATAAGCGAAGCATTTACAGGTATAAATGTATTCACAAACGCTTTAAATTTATTTGGTGTAAATTTATATGGTTCAAATCTTTTAGCGTTTATTCTATGCGTTCTTTTATCCTTACCGTTCTGGTATACATGGATTAAGAAACATTTCACTAATGTTTTATTTATTTCATGGGGCTTATGTTTATTTTTAATCGGTTGGTTTAGCCAAAATGCTTTTTTTGGAAACCTTGGTTTGAGCTATTTATCATTTATTGGAATCTCAGTTATATTACTTATGCCAATTCTAGTAAGGCTAAGATCGTGGAATATAGTATCTATCTTATGGATAATATTCTCAACAATCCTATTAATTTTTCTATTTTCTCTATTTGAAGCAGTAGGATTTCTAATTGAGCTAAATTACCCTATAATTACAATAGTATGTGGACTACTTTTTATTACCCTCTCGTTTTTCCCTAATTTAAAAGCTCAGAAGAATGTTATATTAATACTGGCCTACTCTATTGCATTAACGGGAACTTTCTTATTAATATTTCATCTTATGTTTTTGTTAACCTTGCATCCATATATTTCTACAAATATAGCGTTAATTATTATGTCCTTTAGCTTATTTTCGTCAAGACTTCTAAAATTAAAACACACAATCTTTAATCGTTTAATTTCTACAATTTTAATAGTAAATTTCTCTTCGCTAACATACTTTACTTTTAGCTTAATCCCCAATTTTGGATTGTTTCCATTATTTTTAGCTATATCAGTTTTCGGTGGGTCGTACTTCGTATTTAATTACTATAAATTATTCTTCCCATCGAAAAAAATTATTCCATTAAGTATTCTTTCTTTTGGAATTTCATCTTCCGTGTCTTCAATTGTATTTTTGTTGTTTCCCGATTCACTTTTTATGGTTGCTGCAGTATTTATTACCGTAAATTTATTTTTAATTAATTTTTCATTAGGGAATTATCGATATATAATGTGGTATTTAATCCCTATTCCCTTCACACTTTTTATATTACAGTTTTTATTTTATATTGAACTTTTTCAACCTCTTTTTCTGTTTACTTTAGCAGGATTAATTTTATACACTCTTATCTTCCAAATCTTTATAATTCTCTTCAATAACGAAAAAGAAATTCCAATCGATTCAAAATCCTATAATATTATGAAATTTTTTGAGGATAAAAATCAAATTAAAGTTCTAAATTTAATATGCTTTTTATTAAATTCAACTTACTTTTCAGTTTTTATCGCATTTATTAGCCCATTTAACATATTCTACCAAATTCTCGAATTTTTGATATTGTGGTCTATTTTGACATTACTCAGTGTACGATACGCCGAATCTTCGAAAATAGAAATTGATATCGAAAAATTTACCACATATTTAAAGAAATTCAGTTCAGTAGTAGCATTTCTATTATATCTTGAAATTTCTTTTTTTGTTTTTGGAATAGCTCTTGATTATTTAGGGTTGGGGTTGATTGAGAATGTTTTATTATCACTTAGCTGTTTATTTATCCTGACATTTTTCGATTTCTATTTTATAAAGAATGTTAGTAAAAAGATAATCTATCCAATTCATATTTTTTCGTATATTTTAATATCTATCTTTACATTTATTCTATTAAATCAATTCTTAACGATTGGTTTAGAAAGTCTCTTTTTGAACCTTGTAATTCTGTTAATTATGCAATTCTATACTGAATACGCCATTTTTACATATTTAAATCAATTAGGTCGATATAACGCAAGTAAATTAAATGAAACCATGATTCAGATTAGAAATGTCCTAATAAATTTAGTAATATTTACTATAGGCTTTTACACATCTTCCTTAATAACTTCTTTACTAATAAGTTCAAATGAGATTTTTATAGGATTTCCGGCGTTATTTTTCTTTTTAATGATTCTTTCCGTCATTATGTTTGTCATAAACCATCTAATAAAGTTTAAGTTCAGAAATTCTATTTTATGGGGATTCTTTTTAATGTTTCAAGTTTGCTTTACGGCTTTCTATAGTTTATCAGTTTTACTTTTTACAAATTTTAATATATTTAATTCAATGTTTTTAGTTTTAATTAATACGCTCTTAGCTTTTTATTCTGTTTTCTCAATCAAAAGAATTTTTAAAGAAAAAGTGAATGCTAAAACCATCCAAAATTCTTATTCTATTCTAATGGTATTATCGTATTTAGAAACATCTATTTTATTTTACGGATTGTTTAATCTTTGGTTTGGAGTAATTGAAAGTTTCTTAGCATCACAAGTCGTTTTATTTTTTATAAGCATAATAGAGTTGAATGTAGTAAAGAGAATTAGAAGTAAATACATATATATTGTTCATACAATTAGCTATTTCAACATTTCATGGTCAATATTTTCGTTAATATTTGTTTTATCAGGCTCTAATTTAGCCTTGCAAAGTCTTGCAATCGTGGTTTTTGCGTTAATGCAATTCTATACAAATTATTCTTATTACAATACTATGCGTAAATTTATGGCGGACAAAGAGGAATCGTTAGTAAAATGGAAAATATATCGAAAAAATCTCATAGGAATGGTAATTTATATAACATTATACAATTATATTCTTCAGACTCTTATTTTAACCAACATTGAACTTCAATTAATATTGTTTTTATCAAGCATTATAATTCATGCTTTAATGATTTTCGACAGGTTTTTTCTTAAATTTCTTGGTAAGTATTCAGTCTTTTTAATGACAGTTTCGTGGGTATTTATTTTTGGATTTTCAATTATTTATTTTGTAGGTTGGATTCCTCAGTATTCATTTTCTATTATTCCTATTATAATTATTATATTATTGTTAGAGTTAGTTTACGGCTATGTATTAAACCTATTCGATTTTTGGGCTTTAATTAAAGAAAACAAATTAAAATTTCGAAATTTTCTTATAATTGTTTCGTATATCAATTTCTGCTCTTGGCCACTGTACCATTTAACATTAGATTTATTAAATATTACTACGATGATTTTAATCGTATTTGGAATTTTACTATTTTTAATGCAACTTGATAATGATAACCATTTAAATTCTATTAATCAAAAAACTAGAAAACAGGTTAATCGTTTCAGCCTGATTGGTTTTGGTGCATTCGTCTCATTTGATGTGTATTTTGTATTAGATGTAATGGCTCAAACATCATTTTTGTTAAATATTTCAACTTCCCTATTAATTTTTATGGTATTTGTAGGCTTCTTAGTCAAACCCTTTAAAAAACGGAAACTCCTCTCCTTTGCTTATTGGGCGTTAATGGTAGCTTTAATAAGTATCATTTTTTACGACTTTTATTCATCTGGTTGGAGCTGGTCACTTTTAATTGTAGGTATTTTATTATACCCATTTATTTTCATGTTAGAGGAGTTAAAAGAATTCTTCAATAAAATAGTTGATAATTTGAGCGCATTATATCAAATTGTTAAGAACACCATTAAATCTTTAGTTCAAGGAGTAATTAAATTCTTGAGAGTTAATTTTAAAGTAATTCGTATTATTTTGACTTTATTATTAGGGGTATTTATGGGAATTCTTTTTTCAGATTTAATATTACACATTTTAAACCCATATCATTCATCCTTATTAGCTATTGCTATTTCTGGTTTGTCTTATGGAATTATACCCTCACTGAAATCTGAAGACCTCGACGAAATTTTTAAGGAAAAAATGAAGAGATTCATTACAATCTGGATAAGTATAACGATTTTTATTTTGCTTATTATAGTACCAGTCACTTTAAAAATATCGCTAATTTTTACATTTTTCCTTATAATATTATCAATTTTAGGGCTTGGAGCTATTCTATTATTATTTATATACCGTTTAGAAGAAAGAGAGAGAGTTTCAATAAAATGGAGATTTTACACCTTAATATTTTTCTTTATATTACTTGGTATTGAAATTTTAATAGGAGCAGCTTTATATCTTGGCGGTTTTGGGTTCTAAATACTCCAAACGAAAGGTTAACCGAAAAATTTAGTTAAGATTCTTCTCTTTCCATTCCTGTAAAAACTTTTTAAAGTTGTTTATCGGAATTCCTATCGAATTTATTTTTTCTCGATTACATTTAACTCTTTCCTTTGAAGGCTGGTTATTATGGAAACTTAGTTCCCAATCAAAATAAGAACTTGATTTTGACATGATAAAAGTATTTTATGTTTTTACTTATTTGTAAATTGTATAAAAAAATGTATTTAAACCTCTTTAGATTTTCAATGAATTTCGTACTAAAAGAACATAAATATATAAAAAAGCAAAAAATAAGGATGAAAAATAAAAAAGCGTTAGATAATAAGTTAAATTATATTAGGAAAGGTTTCTATTCTTCCATTTTCTCAAATAATTTTCAAAGTCATCGTCAGCAATCCCAATTGAATTTAATCTTTTTTTTTTTGTAAACATAATTTTTGAAGTGTTATCTGTGTTATTACCTTTAAAACCTAACGACCAATCATAATAAGAAACTACTTTTGATGACATAATTTAATTTTAACATTAAACAAAAATAAAGCAATACGGAGTGTAAATTTACTAAAAAATTGTTTTTAAAATTGTATTAGAAAGCGTGTACTATAATCTAATAATTAAAAAATTCATGCAAAAAAGTACAAAAATCTCTATTATTAACATTTATAAATTCTAAGATTAATTTAATTAAATATTAGTAAATATTTTAGTGAAAATAATGGAAGAAAATAGAGAAAATAAAACCTTAAATGTTAAAGATTGGATTATCCTTAGTACAACTATGATTGCTGCTGTTTTAACAATTCTAGCTTTAGTATGGCAAGTACGACCTTCAAGTGGTATTGTTTCTGCAACATTCTTGTTAATGCTTTCATTTATTTTTTTTTTTGAAATTCGGTATCAACTAACTCAAAAGCACACTATGAAACAAGAGCAGGGAAAATGCCCTAAGAACAAATTAATAGGTTTGTGACATTTGCGGAATATTCGTTCGGTTTCGGATTTACTTTAGTTATAACAGCATTTTCTATACTTGGTTATAAATACCTATTAGATTTCGTAGGACGAGAATTAATCGTCTTATTCTTGCCAATAGTTTTCCTATTAACAACATGGGTAATAATTTTCATTTATAATTGGATAAATTATTCAGGAAAAATATTGAAAAGCCTAAGAAGTTTAAAGCGCAATCTTTGGATATTATTAGAGATAGCATGTTTAGTATTTATAATATTTGACTATTTCGAAATAATTATAATTCCCTAATTCTTTTTTTATTTCAGAAACTAATTATTTAATTATTCAACTATACTGTAATATATTCCCGGTCTACCTACACCCTCACTCTTAATGTGTTCTTTAATAACTCCTTCTCTCACTAAAAAATTTAAGATCTCTTTTAATCTGGTTCCTCCAATACCAGAAGATTTACTCAGATCTCTGGTTTTTATCATGTTTCTTTCATCAATTACGCCTAAAACTTCTTTAAATGATCTTGGGTAGCCTATTTTAATTCTTTTTTCTACAGTTTTAATTTCTAACATCATCTTTGCTTGTTTAGCAAATGGACCGCGAAACCCATCAAAATGAAAAACCTCATCTTCTTTAAAAATTATGGAATTTAGGTAATCTTCATCAATAAGCATATTTCCCATATTAACAATTTCGTCATTAAACCTAATTAATTGACAAGTTCTTTCTTTTGTTTGAATTATCTCAGTTCCGGTTCTTTTTAATGTATTGGTAATTTCTTCAAGATAGTTTGGATATTTTTCAAAATCTAAATCCGAGAAATAAAGCCTTATCTGAACGCCCCTCATGAATGCTTGATATAATGCGGGTTCCAATCTTTTTAAAAAAGAAATAGGCAAGGAGCTCATAATTATCTCGTGAAGCGTGTCTTCTATGAGTATATAATAATTCTCAAAAGCTAAACTAAGATTGGAATAATGATAAAAACTTACATCTCGAATACATCTTCCCATAGCACTTTCTTGAATTTTTAATTCTTCATCTAATTTATTAATATTTTCTTGAAATGCGTTAAACTTCTTATTGATTAATTCTGTTAAAGCAATTCTAGGGTTTATCTTAATATAAATTCGAGGTTTTGAATCTGATGATTCAATTAAACCTTTTTCTTCCAAAATCATTAAATTATGGTGTACTTGTGTATAAGAATAATTTAAGTCCCTTTTTATATCGTTTATAGTTCCAAATTTATGAGTTAAAAGATAATGGTATATTTTTATTTGAATATCGGTTAAACCAATTTCATTTAAAAACCTAGTAATTGTGCTTGTGATCATAATCATGAAAACAAAAAATAAGGTTATTTCTTTGTATAATTAATTTGTGACATATGCTTAAATATTTTTTGTACAGTAAATAGGTTAATATTGTCACAATTAATTTAATACTATAATAACCTGAAAAAAATTTAAGTGATAATAAAATGGCTCAATGTAAAGATTGTAAATTTTATAAACCTATTGATGAAACTAAAGGAGACTGCTTCGGACACGAAGTTCCAGCAACTTTAGATACGGAAAAGTGTCCTACAAATAGTTTTCAACCAAGAGAGTAAAAGGAGTGAGTAAAGATGCCATCTAAAATAGATTTCAAGAGAACTATGAAAGGGTTTTATCAACCGAGCTCTAAAGAAGTGGTGCAGGTTGATGTCCCTGAGATGCAGTTCTTGATGATAGATGGAATGGGTTCACCAGGTGATTCTAAAGAATATAATGATGCGCTTGCCGTACTTTATCCCGTAGCATTTAAAACAAAATTTTTAAGTAAAGCAAAAGGCAAGGATTATGTTGTTCCTCCTCTAGAAGGCTTATGGTGGGCAGATAACATGAATGACTTTACTGAAGGGAATCGGGATAAATGGAAATGGACGATGATGATAATGCAACCTGATTGGACAACTCAAGACATAATAAATGAAGTGATAAAAATAACAAAAGACAAAAAACCTGAACTATCAGAACTGCTTCCTAAACTCCGATTAGAGCAATATAAAGAAGGCAAAGCGGCTCAAATAATGCACATCGGTCCTTATTCAGAGGAAGGTCCTACGATTGCGAAAATTCATAATTTCATTAAGGATAAAGGAAATACATTCGACGGACACGAGAAAAAACATCATGAAATCTATCTAAGCGACCCGAGAAAAGCAAATCCTACCACAATGAAAACTGTTATAAGACAACCTTTCTAAATATTTTTTTAAAAACATAATAAATCTTTTTGAATAGATCTTCTATTAAAATCAGATTTTAATAATTCTTCGAGTTCAGGGAATTTAAAAGGAAAAATATTCTCAAAAGCTCTTTTTAGCAATTCGATATATTTCTTCTTATCGTACTGATGTTTTTTTTCGTCGTAAAGATCTGAGAGAATCACCTTCTTTTCGGGGAATTCTGGATCAGCATCGGCATTGAGTATAATATAGCGAACATTTTTACCGGGAGTCACTACCACACCTGATCTTTCTAGTTGTCTTGCAGCAACAGCCTGATACGAGTTTACCTTGTATTGTGAAGGTTTTCTGGAAATCCTTTGGCGAATCGTAAGTTCTTCTCGCGAAACTTCACCGGTCTCTATCTTGTCCACATATCGATAGAGCATCTTCTTTACTTTTGGGATTCTTCTCATAAATTCTTCGATGGTTTTTGCGCCTTGAAATATGTCGATAAACGCGTACTGAGCGTCTTTAACGATTTTTGGCACGTCTCTGCGTCGAACTTCAATCCCCCTTACTTTTGTCTCTCCATCGCTCTTAATACCCCAGTAGTGGCTCAGTGCTGGAATGTCCGGTTCTGCGCGAGATGGAAGAAAAACGATAAAATTGTACCTTCCGTCCCAGCTCATTGGAATACCCACTTGTTCAGTTATTTCTTCAGCAATTTTTTTAGTTACCATTTCGAACTCCTCGGGAGACCTACTTTTTGTATCTTTGAGCCAAATTGAATCCACAATTCCGTGAATAACTTTGCAACCATGTTCTTCTGCTATCTCCGCAGAGCGCATAAGGAATTCACGAGCAAACGCGCAAACCGTTTGATGAGCTTCGATCTTTCCAAAACGAGCATTTTTAAACCCTAAATACCCGAAACTTACTACGAGTACCCATTTTAGAGCAATATCGGTGAATTTATAACGAAGGTTCCCAGTTTTACGGACATACGCTTTGTACTTTAATCTTTTTGATAAAGGCAGACTTATTGATTTCGATATGATTCCTTGTCTTTTTGAACATATATGAAAGTCCAATCCTGGAACTTTTACACCTGTACCGTCGTCTTTACAACACTTGCAATTAATGGTTTCCGAAGAAATATTAAAGTTTGCCATTAAAGAAGGATACATAGAAGAAAAGTCTAGTTCTACCACTTGTTCAAAAACTCCAATGATCGGTTCGAATATATGGCCTCCACGGTCGCTTCTAATTAGGTCCATTCCAGTATTGAAACCTTCTGGATTTTTCTTGAATGGAGGAATTAAATGGTCAAGTTTATAAGCGTTATAAAATTGAATCGACTGGAGTGCCCCCCCGATAGTTATACGACTTAATCTTTGGAGCGAGATTCGCGATATACGGGCGACTTCAATAACGCCTGGAATATTTCCTTCCGTAAAATGGAGACTGGCGTAAGTTGTTGTGTCCAAATGAAATCTGCCACTTAAATAGACCTGAGTCTTTGAACGTCGTCTTATTATTCCATAAGACATATAATGATCTGAACCACCAGAAAGCTCGAAAAGACAGTTTACCAATGGCTTTTTATCCCGAGAAAGGTAAAGATCTTTTGTTACTCGATTCTCTGAAGCCCGAGCAACTAGATACGGAAGGAGAAATTCATCCCCATTTTGGGTAAGTATTATATCAGGATCGAGATGTTCGATTACTTTGCTTATAGTCTTCAAGGTTTCCGCTTCGTCTGCTTTCTCGATCAATATTTTTCGTTTTATGTATCCATCTGCTCGTGGAACATTGCTCTCGTCGTTTTCAACAATACTGATTTCAGCATGAGAAATGGGATCGTTATAATATGGTCTTATCCCTTGATGCTGAATTTTTACATCTAACCAAACGGCTTTTAGTGGAGGCAAATCGTAGAATAACTTTTCGTTGTCATCTTGTAAATCTAGAGAAACAAGGCGTAAAATATTACTTCTCTTGTCTTTGCCCTTTTCAATTTTAACTTTGAAACGACAGAAAGACATAGGGAATATGTCATTGACATAGAAATACATCTGAGTAATAGGAAGATCCGTATTATGCAAGATAAAAAGTCCTATTCTGTCAATCTCTTTAATTGTTTTCTTAAATACCGAGGGTTTCGTTACAGTGACACCAAGAACTTTCGTTTTATCGTGATCTTCGAGTTTTGCATACTTTTCACAGATCCGCACCTCTTTTACATTTAGATTTTGAGTAAGGATATATTTCAATCGCTTTAAGTCGTTACCGACTTCATTTCTGGGCACTGCAAAAAATTCAGGACAGAATTCTTGGTATATTTTTATTACCTTCTGCTCTTTTGAGGTTTTTACCCAAAGGATAACTCCTTCGCTAAAAGTAGATACATCTAAAAGCCACCCGTCAAAAACATTCTGTGAGTCCAACTTCTACTCTTTTCTCTTTATTATTTCCTCTATTTCAATAATCTTTTTTTCCAACGACCCAATTTTCTTTTCTTGCTCAATCGCAAACGAAATGAAAAGAATTTCTGAAAGCATAGGGCGAGCGCTTAAACTGCCGGCATCCGCATGAATTCTCGCAAAGTTCATTAATTTATCAAATATTTTTTGATCTTCTGGCCTAAGCGCTCTTTTATAGTCCTTCCAGCTTTCGATCTCGTGTTCAAGCGCAGGACGAAAGCTTGGTACGGTTCTACCACACATTTTACTTCAATTTTCTTTTTAGTTTTTCAAGCAAACCCAGAAGGGTAGTCTTCTGAAACATTAAAAAAAATATACTTCGAAAATTTTCTAATTTTCTATCTAAAAAAATAATATATAGAACTTTAACATTCTAAGATTATAGTGAAAATTTAATTATTGGATGAGATATGAAATATAAGATAATTGATTCCCTTTGTTATGTACCAACTGAAGAAGTCTTTGTCGATCTTTTAGTGTCGTTACCTCCTCAGATGGCTAGATATCTTAAAGATATTTTTGGTCCACGAATTGCTCCTCTACTTGGGATAACGGCAGAAGAACTTTATGTTATGAAAACAACATTAAATGCAGCTGAACTCAGGAATGCGATTAAACCTTTTATGCCAAATATAAGAAAAATGACATCAACTACAGATGAATTTGTCAAACTGCTCGACAAGATGGGCGTTGAAAAAGCTGTTATATTTAATCTCGACGAAGAAACGCCTAGTGGAATTGCTGGGCTTCCAAACGACTATTATGCCGAAATTGTTAAAAAACATCCAGATAAATTCGTAGGATTTGCAGGCATTGATCCTTTAAAACGAATGAAAGCCGTAAGAGAGATAAGAAGATCTTACGATTTAGGGCTTAGAGGCGTAGCTGTTCGACCGTTTATGTTTGGAATACCGCCCCATCATGCGAAAATGTATCCAATTTATTCCACATGCGTGGAACTTGACATCCCTATTTGGTTTCATCTTTCTATAAATTATTCCACTAATAATATGGAAGTTGAAAGACCGATCTACTTAGATATTGTCGCTCAGGATTTTCTTGAATTGAAGATTATTGCAGGACATGGCGGATGGCCTTGGGTAAACGAATTAGTAGCTGTTGCTTGGCGTAATCCTAACATATACATTGATATTGCATCTTACCTTCCTAAGTATATTGGTATGAAAGGAACAGGATGGGAGCAACTTATTCATTTCGGCAATTCAGTTCTTCAAGATAGAATTCTATTTGGATCAACTTGGCTTTTTATGGGAATGTCAATAAAACAATTAGCAGATGGCGTTATGGAATTACCTCTTAAGGAAGAAGTTAAAAGAAAGTGGCTCTACGAAAATGCTGCTAGACTTTTAGGGATAAAATAAATAAAATAATCATTAATAGAAAATAAAATGAGCAATAGGTATTGTATTATGAGCATATATTTAAAGGAGCACGCCCCTTGTGGTATATATTGCAAAAGATGCCCAGGAGTAAAGGTTTATAAGTGTAAAGGTTGCCGGGAGCAGAATGGTCAAATAAAAGATTTCCCCGTATGTAAAACATATGAATGCGTAACAAGCAAGGGACATAAATTCTGCTACGAATGTGAAGATTTTCCTTGCGAGAAATTACAACCGATCGTAAATTTTGAAATTTTCTTACCTCACAATTCAAAAATTTACAACCTGCTTATGATAAAGAAGCATGGCATTGTTAAGTGGAATGAAATTTGTGAGAAGAAATCAGACCTTTATTATAAAGGGCGAAAAATTCAATTTGGTGGCGATCCTTTGACTCTTGAAAAAAAGAATCCAAATTTATACAAAAAGAAATAATAGAACTATCGTTTAATCCGTTTAATCTTCGATTTTTAGGAAAACCAGCAATCTAACGTCATGTTTTTCATTGACTTTGCTAAGTTCTTTTTTGGAGCGCGTGGCTTCCACTTTAAAAGGCGGTTTTCAGGCAAAAAAGGATGCTGAACTAAAACATATTCGGTATATCGCTCGTCTTCGTTTATCAATGCTAATACACTTCCGAAGTGGGAGAGAATTTTTCCGCCATTAGGTCTATATAGAGAATATTCGTTTAGAGGAGCCGTTAGGACGATGAGTGGTCTTGTTTTAGAGAGAATCGTTTTAATCCCGTTAATAGCTCTCAGTAAATCCTCAAACATCTGCTTTTCGTAACTCTGAAACAATGTAGTAATACCAGAAATTAAAACAACTTTGACATGCTCAAGCTTAGAGAGCCTATTTTCTAAAAGCTCTACCATTTGATCCCAAATAAACGCGCGGGCAATAAGAATGTTCTCTAACACTTTCCGAGGCGATAAATTTTGGGAAACAGCAAACTTGCTTACGTTATATGGGTTAAAACGGTTATTTGCGTCAATGAAAGCAACTTTTATTTCTTCTCCTAAACCTCCATTATTAAAAGATTTTTGAGCGATAACCGCAGTGGTCAATAGAATGTTCGCAAGTTTTTTTTTATCGCCATAAAGTAGATAAACTAAGTTTTTATGAAAGCCACCGCCTCCCAATAACTCGTCTAGCGTTGAATCTCCGCTCGAAACTAAAGGAGTTCTCTTGTTTTTTCTATAAAAATTAAACCCCGAATTAAACGACATTACTTAAACTGATGAATCCCTCAAAAAAAAAGTGGGTTACTCCGACAATTTTCTAAAATTTGCTACAAACATAAATAAATTCCTTAAGATAATTACTCAAGCTAGAAGAGAAATTCTCTTTTAAGGTAAAAGCGTTTCATGGAGACGGAGGGAGGAAAGTAGAAGTAAAAATAAAATAAGATAGATAATTTCGAGCTTTTGATGTGTCGACAAAAATCATTGCAGCTATTTAACAGAATTTAAATTTTCGAAGTTCAACCTTTTCAAGCAAATATTCTAAATATATGATCACTAATTCAAAACTTTATAACTAATATCGTCAGTATTAATTATTAACAACTTTTTTTAACTAAAATTGTAAAATTGATGTGAAATTAAAATGACAAGCCCATATACAGATCGTTTTTGGCGCAAATATTGGGACGAGGGATTAACGGACTTGGATCCTAGCTTGTGGGAATCCTCTTACACAGATGCAGTTAGGACCATTTTTGATAACTTTCCCGACAAAATGATTTTATCTTTCCAAGGTTTAGAAATTACTTTCGGACAAATAGATAAATCTTCTAACCAATTTGCTCATATGTTAATTGATCAAGGATTTAAGAAAGGAGATGTCGTAGGAATTAATCTTCCAAATACTCCGGAGTATATTATAGCATTTCTTGGGACTTTAAAAGCTGGTTGTGTTGTTTCTGGCGTAAGTCCACTCATGTCAGATGTTCAAATGCATTATCAAATAAATGATTTAGGAGCAGGCGAAAAAAATGTTGCTTTAGTTACTCTCGACGCGATTTTTGAGCATCGATTGAAAAACATAGCGTCAAAATTACCACAATTAAAGCTTGTAATAGCTACTAGCGTAATAGGGTCATTTTCAAAGGAAAAACAAGCTAAAATTAAGGCTGTTAAAGAGATTCCTTTTGGAAAGGTAACTCCCTTAGAAGGAAAAACTGTTCTCGACTTTCACGATGATATTTTAGCTAAATACCCAACTGAACTACCTACAGTTGATGTAACTCCAGATGATCTTGCATTTATTCAATACACTGGAGGAACTACAGGACCTCCAAAAGGGGCGATGCTAACTCATAGAAACGTACTTGCAGACCTTATAATCGTTCAAACCTGGCTTGGCTGGGAGAAGGGGGCAAATATTGCGCTTTCAGGGTTTCCTTTTTTCCATATAGCAGGTCTATTTTTCTGTTACGCCTGTATATTTCTTGGTTGGGGTCAAGTCCTTATAGCGGATCCCAGAGATACCTTAACAATTTGCAACGAAATGAAAAAATATAATCCTACGGCACTTGTAAATGTTCCAACATTATTTCAAATTCTTATAAACACCAAAAAATTTAAAAGATTAGATCATTCTAACTTAGATATTTGTATTTCTGCTGCAGCCCCATTTCCGAAAGAATCTCAACAAAAATTAGAAAGTATAGTTGGAAAGGGAAAATTACTGGAAGCTTATGGAATGACTGAATGTTCTCCACTTTCAACAATGAACCCTTACAAAGGAAAACGAAAGTTAGGCTCTATAGGTCTACCTTTATTAAATGTAGAATTAAAACTTGTTGATCCCGAAAGTGGTGAAGAAGTTCCATTAGGAGAAGCGGGTGAAATTTATGTAAGAGGTCCAATGGTTATGAAAGGTTATTATAACAAACCTGAGGAAACTAAGAATGCAATTGACTTTGATGGATTTATGCATACTGGAGATGTAGCAATAATGAGTGAGGACGGATATTTGAGAATTGTAGATCGAACTAAGGATATGATAATTGTTGGTGGTTTCAAAGTATTTTCTTCTAAAGTAGAGGATACATTGGTTAAGCACCCTGCAATTGGAATGGTTGCCCTTATTGGAGTACCTAATCCTGATAGACTCGGCTCAGAAATTGTTAAAGCAATTCTGCAACTAGATCCTAATTACGAGTACGAGGGAAACGAGGAAGCATTAAAAGAGGACATTATCAAATTTGCGAAAGAGAATTGTGCGCCATATGAAGTCCCAAAAATAATCGAATTTGCTAAAGAATTACCACTAACAGTAGTAGGTAAAATCGATAAGAAAGCTTTAAGGAAATAATAAAATCTTTTTTTTTTTATTTTTATTCGTCATTAATCACAATTTTATAAACTATTTATTTAAAAAGAGTTCTAAGAAGAGAAGAGAACGAATTTGTAAGAAAATATTAAAATTGCGAAATGAAATATCTAAAAAATTAAACTTTATAATACAATGCATCAAATATAATTATAACAATTTTTTCGAAAAAAAAATATGAGGCTGCAAGTTCATCTCACCAACCGACAATAATGGCCTCCACTTTCGAGACATCAATAGGTTGATAGTATTTTGAAATATCCACAGTTAACCCTTCATAATGGCGACTCCTCGTACGCCACTTCGCC
>JAHLWS010000011.1 GCA_019057795.1 Promethearchaeota archaeon
AACTGTATCAAACGCAGTTCGGGATGCGAACGGTTGAAACTCTGGAGATGAGACTTAAACACTATCTTGAGTGCCCTTTTATCATAGTTCCAAGCGTTTTGGAAGAATTAAAAAGTTAGCTATTATTCAAAGATCATACTCATTTTTAAAAAAGAAAAAGAAAAGTTGATTTAATTCTTACTTTATTTCAGCTAAGTCTACGCCTTTAGTCTCCTTTATAAAAAAATATCCTAAGGGAATTATTCCAAGATTTACTAATACAAAAATAAGAAAAGTAGCACCTAAACCGAATACTAGAATGGTTAAACTGCTCAATAACAATCCAATAGTTGTACCAATACCCCCTATTAAGCTTCTAAATCCGAGGCCAGTTCCTCTTTTATCAGTTGGCACCAATTCTAACGTAATGAGCCTAATCACGCCCCATAACCCCCAAAAAGCGATATGACTTAAAGCGTAGCCCATAAAGACAATTAGAAACGCACTTTGAGTACTTGTCGCGCCAAATACCCATATAATTACTGATATTGGCAATAAGCACGCCCATAGGTATAATAATGGCCTCCTTCCAATCCTATCAGCTAGTAATCCGTTTATTAGGTATGCAATCATTACTGTGAATATTGTTAAAAAGAAGATAATAGTTACCAGAGTCTGAGAAATTGTTCCCATATCAGCAATATATTTTTCAAATAATCCTATGAATAGATTTGAAAACCCAAACAAAAAAGAAATGATTAAGATTATTATATAAGGTTTGGAATCATCTATTTGAAAAAGTGATTTTATATCTCCAATAAAGTTTCGAGATTTTTGCTCCTTATTTTCTTTCATTAACTGAAACTTTGAAGATTCTTTAAGGGTGAAATAAATTACAAAGCTTAATGGAATTCCTAAAATTATCGGAAATAAGGTCATTCCTCTCCAATTAGGGTTTACATCTGTTATAAAAATAAAACGACAGATTACCATTATTATAGCCCCTATTAATCCAGCCATTAATATGATATTCGAATTAAAAGCTCGTTTATTTGTTTTTGACTCTTCATTAATAATAATCAGCCAAATATCGCTCATAAAGAAAAAGTTCAAGAAAAACCCAAAAAATACGTACATTACATAATTAACAGATAAAAACATACCTAACGACGCGACACTCATCCCAACAACGGTAATCGCCAACATTAATTTCCTACCAACTATATCTACTAAATATTGATTGAAAAATAGAAAATACATTCCTATCGATGTTATACTCCCTGCCAAGGCTATAGTAGAATTAGCTTCATTTGGTGGTAATCCACCTAAAAATTCAGCCACAATCAAAGAAGGAATTGAACCGGGATAAATAGTACTATATGTATCAAGTATTTGAACGAGCATCAAGACAAATATTAGATATTTAAAGTAAGATTTTGACCTATTACTTAGATTCTCGTTATTTTTTTCAGTCATTTTATCTCAATTTTAATTGTCAATTTTTTTAAAATAAGTTGTTAAAAATAGATTTGGACTTATTTATTAATAAATGTATAGGATTAAAGTGTCCATCAAAATATTTTTCTCAAAAAATTAAAGCTTAATACTTATAAAAAATAGGACTATAAAATATTATAAAAGAATGTCATAATTATTCCGCAAAAAATAGGATTTAGAATATTATCGTCTATCTTTAAACTTAATAAATCGATTATTAAAAATACAATCCCGCCACTTAAAGATATTACAATTACTTTAAAAGGCAATAAAGCAGGCTCAAACACAAATAACGCAAATAAACTTACACTAAACGAAGCTAAAAACCCTGCAACATATCCAATTATGGTTTTATTGCTGTTTTTGGGGAAGTGGTGCTTTCCAAAAGCAACTCCTACAAGAGAGGCAAATCCGTCCCCTATACTAGTTATTAACGCAGCTGCTGCAAAAATTCCAAACGGCAGAAAAAGTAATAGCACCATTGATAAAATTAACATACCTGTTTTTGTAAACTCGTAGATTTCATTACGCCTTAAAGCCTTTATTAACAGATTTGACAGACTATCCGGCAATAGATGATATATATTCCGATTTTCAAATATATAGGATAAGCGAATTAAATCCAAAGCAGCAAATAAAATTACCCCCGCATAACCAATTGTTAGAATTAAAAACATCCCATAATCATGCCCTGAAATGCCCCACACTTGATCTGCGTGCAATACACCCTCCCATATGTGGACTGAAAAATTATATAATATAATTATTACTCCAGCAGGAAGTAAATGAAACAATTTTCTGTGAAAATCGGTTCTCAAGGAATAGGATTTGTTATTATTCTGCTTTATGTTAGTTAATTCGTATTTTTCGAGAAATTTTGCGAGCGTGCGATTTTGTTTGAGGTACGGTCTATCTTTTAACACGACACGATGCTGATATATTAATATTGAAAATATTAATAAGAGAGAAAAAATACAAATAATACTCATGGAAAACGACTGGTGGAATCTTACATGTTCATTATCTTCCATATAAAAAAAGGGGTACATAATTCCGGTAACAATCCATAATAAAACAACGATAAATGAATTGTAAAAATTATGCTCCTTAGGAAACATTCTTTTTAATTTAATGGCGTAAAATAATTGACTAAGTCCCATTACAATAAATAAAATCGTTATGGGCAATGTGATTATTGTAAAAACCATGGTATTCTAGATAAAAAATAATCGATATAAAAAATAATTTGTGGAATTAGTTTAAGTTAAAATTTTTATCCTCCTCCGATGGGAGGAAAAATTGCGATTGTATCTTTATCTTTAATAACTAAATTTCTGTCGTATCGAGGTAAGCCATTAACCATGAAAATTAATTTCTTTTCCTCATTAGGAATCTTAACTTTTTTCAAGACAGATTTAATTGTACTTCCTTCAGGAATTTCAATAACTGATTTAGGAACGCCGTATTTTCTTAAGTTTGCAAAGAGTTTAACTGTTACATAAATAGAATTAAGGTGTGGTATTTCGACGAACATTAACGCCATTTTCTTAGGGAACAAGCCTACCCGATCTCCATCTCTGACTTCTTTCCCGGGTCCACAATACTGGCCATTTACAAAAATATGGCTAATTTCGTTACCTTCAATATTGAATTTGTCAAGAATATCAAGGATAGTATGTATCTCATTACCTTCAATGTTTAATGTAATAGGGAACCCTTTCTCTAAATCGGTATCTTTTACTTTTTCCCTCAAATTTCCATATAACTTTATCAAAATCGACATCTTGTTAGCGTACCCATTAAATCAACAAGTAAAATAAGATAAAAACGTTAGCTTTATGTTTTAAAAGAAAATATTAAAAATTAAAATTGAAAAATAAAACTTTTTTATAAGCCTAATAATAAAATTTGATCTATAAAATCATGAACTTTTTTCAAGTTCTCTTCTCCAAGCGATTTGTCTACTTGGAGTTTTAGATCCAAAATTGTACTCAAAGCTTGTACTACTGTGTTTTGTACGGAGCTATTAAATTGACTCTTTGTTTGGTTTTGTTCCTTAAAATATTCAACTCGATTCAACATTGCGTCTTGATATTCTTTTGCCATATCTGTTTTTAACGAGACTAGCTTACGCAGCTTTAACCCATCTTTAGTTTCAACAATTTCATCAACCATCTTTTTGTCACCTAGTTTTTTATTCCTCCTTTTTTATTCCTCCGTTTTGAGCCACTTCTTGTTGAATTACGTCTTTTAATTGTCCCGTGGTTGTATCGAATTCTTCCCTAACTTTTTGGGTAACATTTTTTGCTACTTGTTTTTCAATGCTCTCCCGGTGTAATGTATTCATAGTACAAAATGGAATCTCTTTAATGGTCCCATCCGGCATTGCTACTCCAAAATGAACGATACATCTTTTTGTTCTTTCAATATCCATGTTATAAGCATCCTGGAAGTGCATGCTGGAAAGCAATAGCGTACCATGTGTGAACGAACTAATGCTTTCCCAATCGGCGTTCATAAGCAGACGGGAGAACATCTCCATAAGTTTACCCGGTTTTTTCGTATATTGTAGCATCCCAAGTAGAAATCTTGCTCTAAGTTGCGTTTTGTCAAGAAATTCTAAACCACTATCTAAAGTTTTACCGGCATCTCCTAATAAGTTTTCAAAGAATTTAATGGGTTGTTTCTCTCTGTGCTTCACTTTTTCCCAGAATCGATTAGCAAAGTCGATTATATTTAATGGGTCAAAGTAGTCCATTATTGGAACCATCTCGCTAGTGTCAGGATCGACCACTAGATATGTTGCAAATCCACAATCAGGATGACAGGTGAACTCTATAGGTTCAACATCAGAAAGATATGCGACAATTCTACCAAATTCCACGATAGTTGTTAATGGATACCAAGCTTCGTCCATCCTAATTTTACCACCGGTCTGATTTTCGATTTCTTGGATGACATCTGCGTTTGTAATTCTTAACTCTTGCATCTCTTCTGACGAAATTCTACCACACAAAGAAACCGGTTGGAACGTAATTCCACGTATAACATCAATATTATCAAGAGAAAATTGGATTATGTTGCCTACTTCAATGTCCGTGATCCCCCTAACAATTGTAGCTACTAAATTAATGGACGATAGACCAGCTTTTCGGCAATTTTCAACAACCCGCATTTTATATGGCATTAAGTTTTTTATCCCACGAGTCTTCTCGTAAGTTGCGTTATTTATGCCATCAAATTGAAGATATAGAGTGTCTAAACCCATTTCGAAAACTTTTTTAGTCCATTCAAGTCCACCTTTTTTACGGCTAAATCCGTAGCCGTTGGTAGCAACGATTACCTCTTTAAAACCGTGGTCTTTAGCCATTTTACAAATCTCAGGAAAATCCTTTCTTACAGTAGGTTCTCCGCCGGTGAACATTATAGCTGGTGCAGGCAAAGGCTTGCTTCTAAAATGTTTCATAATTCTGTCGATCTCTTCTAATGAAGGTTCCACTAAATAACCTGATTTCTGTACGTTAGCATAGCAGAAGTTGCAGTTGAAATTGCATCGATTAGTCAAGTCAATTAAAGCCAGGGAGCATGTTGATAGATGTTCTGTGCAAAGACCACAGTTATAAGGACATCCTCTTGGATCTTCAGGTGAACAATCTGCTGGATTGGCCTCTCCGTTCTTCTCAAACTGCCAAACGACATTTCCATCTTTGTCTTTCTTTTGATAGTGAGTCCATTTGTAATATTTTGCGTTTGAGCTTATTAGATCCTTGAAATCACCGTGTTCAGGGCATGATTTACACATATATATTTGCCCGTCATCTTCTTCTTGAATTACTGCCGGTATCCGTTCTAGACACTCTGGACATACGCTGACAGTCTTTCTAAAATATTTTTCATTTAAATAATCTGTTCCATCTAAATGGTACATTTAAATTTACACCAATTTAAGAATACTAATTGAACAAAAATTGGATTTAGGTTATTTAAATAAAATCAGATTTTTAATATTCCCTTCAATCTTATTAATAATCTTAAAGTTAGTAATAAGTTTTAAAAACTTAGATCGTAGCCCCTTCAGCTATTTTATTAGATGTATTTAGAAATAGAAAAGCTTATTCAAATTCTGTTCTTACAAAATTATTTTAATGAGATTAAGAATATTTTTTCGTTAGTGAGTTAGTCAACTCTCTTAATTTTTTAGAAATTTTTAATTTAAAAACATGATTTTCATCTAATGTTTTGTATTCGTCTGGTAATTTTTTAATATTCTTCAGATAGTACTGTTGAATTTCCATTAATTGGGGTATCTTGCTAATTAAGATTCCTTTTTCCATCATTGGAATTAATAGAGCCTCTGAATTCGGTGGCGCATCGTCGTCGTCTAACATTAAAATGTCTTCTTTGAATACTCCTTGCTCGTTATAAATCCTGTAAATTTGTTTCTTTCCGGGGTAAGTTAATTTTTCTTCGCTTATTTTAATTTTAGGTCGACCATTATATTCTATTAGCTTGTACACGCCTGCAATAGTTGGATCGTCCCTAGATGTTGTTAATTCGGTTCCCACGCCAAATGCATCAATAGGAGTGTTGTTATCAATAATTTGTTTAATCTTATACTCGTTTAAATCAGAACTTGCAACGATTATAACTTCTTTACAACCATTTTCGTCTAAAATCTTGCGAACTTTTTTTGCGTGCTCAATGAGATCACCTGAGTCTATTCTTACCCCTTTTATGTTGTTCTCGTATTTACACGCGGTTTTTGCTGCTTTTTCGGTGTCGTAAGTATCAATTAAAAGTATTGAGTTCTTCCCATAAATTTTGTAATATAAATCGAAACTCTCTTTCTCATCATCAAATCGTTGGACAAAACTGTGAGCCATTGTTCCGCTAGATTTAATATCCAACTCGAGGTCGGCAACCACGTTACTCGTACCGTTAAAACCTGCTATATAGCTAGCTCTTGCCGCGTAAACACCTGCGAGAGGACTGTGAGATCTTCTAGTACCGAATTCAAGAAGAACCTTATCTTGAGCAACAGTTTTTATTCGAGACGCTTTAGAGGCCACAATAGTTTGGTAATTAATGATATTCAACAAATATGTTTCTGCTAATTGAGCGTGGAACATAGGCCCTTGAACTTTCATAATGGGCTCTTGGGGGAAGAAAAAATTCCCTTCTTTCATTGCCCACACATCTAATTTAAACTTGAAGTTAGGCAAATAATCGTCAAAAAAGCTGGAATCGATGTTTTTAAAAACTTCTTTTTGTCTCAAGAAATTAATTGTCTTTTCAGTAAATCTGGCGTTTTTTAAGTAATAAATCGCTTGTTCTAAACCGGCGAAAATTAAGTAATTGCGATTTTTAGGATATTTTCTAATAAAAAGATCAAAAACTGCGATATCGTTTTCATCATTTCTACTATTCTCTAAATTATCTTGATAATAAGCTGCCCCCATAGTTAATTGATAAAAGTCTGTAGCAAGGACCAAGTTAATATCGTTTATAAAACCAGATTTTGGCTCTCTCATTATTTTCATCTTAAATTAAATTTTTGAAAGTTTGGTAACTCTTTTCAAAATTAAACCCCAAAAATTATCTTTTTTTACGCCGCCACTGCATGTTATTTTATCTCCGACCTTAAATTCAACCTTCTCGTAAGCATTATCGCTGACCCTTATTTTTAACTCATTGACCTTAATAGTATCCTCTTCGTGATAATCCTTAGTTTTCTTTAATTGAGGTCCAATTTTCACATCTTTTAGAGAAACTATATAGTAAATAGTTACATTACCTTGAAAATCAGATTCTCTTTCCAAAATTTCAGTAATCTCCCCTTTATAAACTGTGATTCTACTGTTGAGATATTTCAACAACGAATAATCGGCTGAACTTTCGTCAACCATGCTTAAAGCTTTTCCTGACCCCTTAGTTTTATCTCCGGAAGTTGTTGTCGTAGAAATTTTTATCGTTACGATTTTTTTTTCGAAATCTTTTGGTAAGACAGTTAATTTCCAATCTGATAATTTAAAATAATTTTCTTTGAGCGAAAAGATTAAACCGACCCAAAAGTGACTACAAAGCCCCATATTTGAGCCTATTCTACAATCGCAGTCGCGTTCAGGGTCGCCAATATTTTCTGGCGTTATAGATAAATAGGATGAAACCTCCCAGTTAAAGCCCTTGAATAACAATTCGATTTCGTGGTTTTTTTCATTAACTATCTTTATAGCATTTATTGTTTCGCGATAGTTACCATTTATTATTTTGATTGCTATCTGAATTTCGTTCGAAATAATTTCTAACTCTTTTTGCTCCACTAATTCTTTAAGTTCTTCTTCTGCTAACGAATCAAGTATGAAACCAACTAGCTCTGTTTTTTTGAGTTTTGAATACCCTTTTAATTCAAAATCCCTGCACATTTGCTTCAAGTCGTTAACGTTTAAAGATTGAAGTAAATAATTCAAATAAATTTTATCGTCTAATTTTTTGCTCAAAATTTTCCTACTCAATTTATTATTAGTTATTTCTATGTTGTCTGATTAATTTTAATTTCCCTTTATTTATAAATTCCTAAAAATATCTCTATTTTATCTGTAAATTTACAGCCTCTCATTGCTGTAAAATTCAATAGAATAAAAATTAATTTCATGAAGGGAAATTAAAAATAACATGTTATCTTTCAATAAATCATATTTTCTTATTTAATTGTGATTATCTAAATACTATTATTACTTAGTTTTTAGCTTAAATTAATGAAAAAAGAACATTTAATTAAATTAATATTTAATATTGATTGATGAAATATAAAAAACTATCTTTATCCCAAAATTTCATTTCCAGTTTAGAAAAAGAGGAATTATTAAAATTATTTTTATTATCGAAAAAAGAAAAACTAATTATCAAATTCTTTAATTGATTACTGATTTCTTACAGAGATCAAAAACGAAAAAGTGGGAAAACTTTCGGAAAATAAGTTTTTCATAACTTTACGCTTAGGAATACAACCATAACATTTAAAAATAAACATATCCATTAATGATCTAATCAAGTTTTATTTGTATAGAAAAGTATTTAATTAAAAGTGATAGTAAAAATGAGTGATAGTACACCAGAATATTTGAAATTCTTTGGTGAAATTAAATTCGCAGAAGAGAAAAGTTTAAGCGCAAGCGATTTTGAAAGCTCTCTTAAGAGTTATTTTTCGAAAGAGAAAAGACTTCCACAAGGGCGCTATAAATTTGCTGAACTTAACAATTCTAGTATTAAGGATTTCGAAGATTCCTTCTATAGTTATTTTGAATAAAGAATTAAAGATTTTTTTTAAAATTCTCTTTATATTTTAATTTTTATTTATATTCTCATTTATTTCATCATTTGATACTCGTTATCAAAAACCTTATTTACTAATTGGCAGCCCCTATTATCGTTATTTTCAGAACTAAACAAACAACGAGTTTTAATATCCCCTTTTTTGTTAGAGTATTTCATACAACCCCAACACTGACCCTTTGCGAGGCTAAACTTTTTTTTGCGGTTACGTTCTCTTATTAATTCACAGATTTCTAAAGCTATATCTTCGGGAATAATTTCTTTCATTAATTATTTCACCTATTTTAACTTGATTTGTTAAAGTATTATTTAAGACTAAATAAAAATTCATTAGTCTGAAAATTGTGTATAATAATTGTAATTTTAAATATAAGGCTTTAATTTATAATCAAAGAAAATCAATTGAAATTAAAGTACTTGTTAAAAGATAATTATTTTGGTCAAATATTATGGAATTATTTAGTATTGGCGAGGAGAATTTCGTCGAAACGAACGGTGTAAAACTCCATACAGTTATAATCGGGGAAGGTGAGCCTTTAATCTTGCTTCACGGATTTCCAGATTTTTGGTTTGGTTGGAAAAACGTAATTCTTGGGCTCAAAAAGGATTATAGGCTAATTATCCCTGATATGCGCGGCTATAACTTATCTGACAAACCTGAAGGCGTTAATAATTATAAAATGGAAGTTTTAGTTGAGGATATTAAAGGATTAATTGAGACTTTAAACTTAGGTGGCGTTTTTCTTGCAGGACACGATTGGGGCGGCGTAGTAGCGTGGGCATTCGCTGAAAAATATCCGAAATTATTACGAAAGTTAGCAATTTTAAATGCTCCTCACATGAAGATATTCCAAGAAAGGTTGCGTTCAGATAAAAAACAACAAAAAGCTAGTTTTTACATCTTTGAATTTCTTAAACCCGATGGAGAAAAATTTCTTTTTAAGGACGATTTTAAGTGGTTAAAATTCGCCGTTTTTGAAGGGTTGATAAATAAAAAAGGTTTTACTGATTTTGACAAGAAAAAATATTTAGAAGCGTGGGCAAAACCAGGCGCAATTTTAGGAGGGGTGAATTATTACAGAGCTAACGTAAGTTTTAGCGATTGGACAGGGAAAATAACAGTCCCCACTTTAGTCATCCATGGAATGAAAGATATAGCCGTGTTACCGTCGGTCTTGGATGGACTACCTGATTATGTAGCCAACCTAAAAATTGTCCGTGCTGAAAATTCTTCACATTGGGTTATGCACGATGAGCCCGAGTTAATTATTTCATCATTTAAAGAATTTTTCTAATTTTTTGCCGCTTAATCTTCACTTCAATTACTTAAATTTAATTTTGATAAAACTAATCTTTTATAATGTCCATTAATGTTTCAATATTTCGATTTAATATAACAAAAAGCATAGATTTAAATGTTTATGTTTTTTGTTAAAAAATATAAGATAAAGGTTATTATATTATATTAATAGAAAAACTTGAATTTTAATAACATGTCAGAAAAAGAAGCTTGGGCTTATCAACTTGATTGGTTGAATATTATTCATCTTATGGGTTTAGATTCAATCTACCAAATCCCAGAACATAAGAGAGAAAAGGTAGTAAAGAAATTGACTAAACTATATGATACAGAATTGTTATTATCTTTTACACCTAGTGAATTGGACGAATTAGTAGCAAATGAGTTAAATATCCTTATGAAAAAGGAATTAATTTTGCACGAGAGACAGAAAAAGAAAATTGAAAAGCAATTAAGAAGTCAAATGGGGCCTTTAAGAAAAGGAATAATCCCAATCGATATGAACGACTTAAAAGATTTAGATCCAAAAGATATAATGAAATTTTTCTCTAAAAAGCTAATGGGAAAAGAAGACGACGATGATAACGACGATGACAACGATACGAATGTAGACGACAAAACGGGATATTATATATAAACTAATTTAATTAATATTTAAAAATAAAGTTAATAAATTTTAAATTTTAACCATTTTAATTCTACTTTTTTAGCCTTCCTGTAAAATAGGGCAAATGTTAGATAAACTATTGATGACCAAATTATCCAAGATAGGGCTTGATAATTATCTATGTTTAAGAGATAATTAATAAATTCTTCTACGATGTAAAGCCCTGAATCGTTCGAATCTCCGGGAAATTTGAAAGTTTCAGAAAAAAACTGAATGGCGACAGCTTCATGTGTATTATGCTTTAAGTTTTTGAAAATATTTTCAATCGTTTTATTATTTGGAAGATCTAATTTTAATTTGATAAAAGTGTTTAAGTCTTCATTAGTGTGAATGTCAGACCCCGCTATACAAATTAAATTGTTATCTAAGCAAAATTGACGTATCTGCGTATACTTGCTATATCCACCACTATTGATGATTTCAAACCCATCGACGCCCCAATCGCGCAATTGTTCAAGGGAATATGGCGCTCCAGACCCGTCTTGGTAATTATAATGGTTTACCGTTATAAAACCACCGTTAGCTTTTACATAACTTATTAAATCAGAGGCATTCATCGCTTTAGGTCCTCCTGGTGTATAAGATTCGAGAGGTACTAATTCTTCTTCTATCCCAAAGTAATTCATATGAATTTCTGGATCTGTTTCGTGATTTGTCCATTCTTCTGCCATCCAGACTGTAAAATCCAGTCCATTTTTCTCAACAAATTCTCGAGCTGCTAAAGCCCCTCTTATGTTATCGTGATCGGAAAATGCCGCTCCAGAAATCCCGTGTTCAATGTACCATAAAACTCTCTCTTCGGGAGTAAGCCAACCATCAGAAAAGGTCGTGTGGACATGAAAGTCAAACAAAAACTCGTCGTCGTCAAGAGGTGTAATTGGGATTATTTTATGCGTTGGAAATTGAATTGACAATAAAATAACATTAGAACCAAGCAATAGAAATAAAATTCCGGCAAAATAAACAAATTCTTTCTTCAAATTCGCGGTAATTTTTCTATTTCCTTTTTCTATTTTAGCAGCAAAATTAAATTTAAGCCTTGGATGGAATAATTTTAAAAGAGATACCCCCGCTTTAATTGAAATTAATATAACCCCAAAGTGTATTCCAATTTGAACCGGGACCATAAAGTATCTATTAACAAAGAAAAATCCTTGAATTAAGTATCCTACTAGTACTATTATTAGAATTGCTACAAGCGTTATAGCAAAGACTTTAAACGAAAAATAAATGAAATCTGTTAACAAATGTTTTAAATGGTTGTATTTGCTTGAATTTAATTTGCCCGATTTTCTTAAGAACACATAAATAACGCGTAGAATAGGGTATATTATTAAATACAGGAAAAGCCAAGTGAATCGGTATTCTAAAATAAAAGCAATTGCTGCAAAGGGTTCAAAAATATACCTTAAAAATGGCAAAAAGCTAAAATAATCAGAAGAAACATCGCTTTGACCAAGAGCATTGTAAAAAACTACTTCCCTACGACTAAATATTGCTAACAAAACTAAAATAATAATCCAAATTGAAAAGAACAGAGTTCCTATTGAAAATATTTTATTTTTATAAAATAGGGTCTTTAAACGCATAATTATAAATTTGCTTTTATCCTTTAAAATATTTTTAATTAATTTAATAGCTCTTCAAAGTTTTCTCGTTAAAGGAATTATTATATAAAAAGTAATTTTAAACAAAAGCGTCTATTGTTTTTAGAAAATTTGAAAACTTTTGATAAATTCTAACATCTACTACAGGTAGATTTTCGCATAATAATTTCGATAATTCTTTTTCTTTAATTTTACCTTTAGTAAAAGGTCTTCGACCTTTTAGTGTAAGAAGAAGCACAGGAATTTGAACATTAGAAGGCTCTAAATCAAAATAGCTAATTGTACTTAAAGATTTTCTTAATTCCTGAGTAATATAGGCATACAATTTTTCTTTGTCCTTAAATTGCCTTTGAAAATAAATACATTCCCATCGGAATGTCCTATTAGATAACTGAATTTTCTTAACTTTTTTGATATATTTATCTTCTTTCGAAATTGAAACTAGAAATATACCCCGATTGAACGAAAAATCTATGGTACACGCCGATTCAGAAGATCCCGGGTTATAAACCCAATCATCTAAAACAAACTGCAAATGGTAATGCCCAAGTGCCAAATAATTTACTCTATCTTTCAAGGGAATAAGTTTCTCGTAGCGTACTCCTGGTACTCTTTTCATTTGTCCCTCAATACCAAAATGCTGTAGAAGAATATGGAAATAACCGTCATCTTTTACTATTCCTTCCTTTATTTTTAATAGTTCGTCCTCGGGGTTTTCTCCTAGATATCCCGTACCATAAATCATCGCATTTTTTATTTGGATTTTACCCCCTTTTCTTGTTTGGAAATTATAAATCTTAAACATTTCTTCAGGTGCGCCATCTAATTCCGCGTCAAGTAATATAATTAACCCTAAACTGGCCAGTAGCTTTAACCACGATTGTCCACGCTTTTTGAACCTAACACCCCTTGAAAACTTTCGAATATCGTGGTTTCCTTCAATTGCTATTATTAAAATTTGGTTTTTCGAGACTTTTTTGAAACTCGTCAGGAGATTGACTATTTTAGTTAATTTCCCAGGTAGCATTTCTAAGGATGTAAAAACATCTCCCCCCAATAACAAAAAATCCACTCGATGAATAACTGCTAAAGATAAAATTTCATCAAGAGCAAAAATAAAATCGTTCGCACGATAATCGTTACGATATTGGTGACTGCCTAGATGAATGTCGCTAGCGTGGATAAACTTGATTGAGTGATTATAACCATATTGATTTTTTGTTAGATGCTCTAGATTTGTTTCAAATACTTTGGCACTCGTCATTAACATCAATTAAAAGACATTATTTTACAATAAGAATTGAATGTCAATAAAAATATATAAACCAGAAAGGGCTATAGAAACAGTAAAAAAAGAGGAATAACTTTATTTCAAGTAAAATACAGCTTCTCTTTTAAAGAACTATTTACTTGTTTAAGCAGTTGCCGTTTAACTCCACTGTCGAACTCATATTGTTTCGTATCTAAAAAATCCTCAAGCAATTCCCTATTTAAGTTTGGATATTCGTTATTTTTTATCCAGTTAATTATTTCGTCTATTAATTTACCATCTCCACCACCAATAAAAGGGGGTAAGTAAAAATCTGCGATTATTTTAGATGAATAGAGCGTTCTAACGTATAAGCCTTTATGCTCTAAATTACGATATAAATGAGGTACTTTTTCCGAAAGAGTATCTATTACAATGTTTTTGCCTGCTTTTTGGATTTTTTTGTATAACGGAATCCATTCCTCTGATCCTTGTGGTTGCCGACCTGCTCCTGATACCCACTGGATACCTGTCAGATGTGAGATTGATAAAAAATCGTCTAAAAACGGGATTTGATAAGGACCATCCATATGATAAATAGCGTAATCCATATGTTCGATTTGGGTAATTATATCTGGTAACGCAAATCTTTTAAACCATTTTGGGTTAAGCATCGCGATAAAATCACATTGGACGGGGTACCAACTTTTCCTACACCAGACATTTAGCCAAGCATTGAAGCCTTTGCAATCCTTCTTAATTATTCCATAGAGCTTATCGTAGATTTTTATTAACTTTTCAAGAATAATTTCTCGGCAAGTGTCTATTATGTGTGGATTACGTTTCATAGTTAGTAAAAGATTAGTTGGCCCTAAGAACGAGGAAAGAATATCTAAAACACCTCCTAGATCTGTAATTGAAACCTGGTAATTTTCTTTCGCTCTATTCACAGCATACTCCGTGATTCTAAGAATCCTCGAATACCATTCGTTATTCTGATTTAATTTTATGTTTTCAAGTAGAGATATTATTTCTTCTGGTTTGGTTGGGCGACTAAACCAAATAGTTTCAGATTGAAATTTCGGTTCAACGCCAAAAATAGCCGCAACTATGCCCGGTCCGTAATTTGGAAAATAAGAAGGTATTGCTTCTCCACCATAAAAAGTTTTTTCGGCATTTTTCTCAAAACTATTAAGAGCTTCCTCGATACCCTCTGGGTTTTTTGCTAACTTCCAATCTTGCCCCAAGGCATCTAAATAACCTCCAATGGCAGCCCTTTTCTTCGAATAATAATACGATATAACCGGACGATCAATTACCTCGTGATCCCACCACGCATCCATTCGTTCTTTCGATTCTTCGATATCCTCTTTTAATAACATAATAATAAACCAATCGTCAAATTGAATTATTTATATGGCAAAATTATTAATCTTTTTTGAATTATTCGAATTATTTTATTGCGATAAATAATTAATTAGAATGAAGCACGTTAAAGAAATACGGTACGAAACAGGCGTAATTCACGGAAGATTCCAAATACTCCACAACGATCATGTGAAATTTCTCCTAGCTGGAAAAAAACTATGTAATCATTTAATCGTGGGAATCACCAATCCTGACCCTACCCTAACTAAAGTCCACGATTCAAATCCTCATCGCAGTACGCTTATCGCTAACCCTTTGACTTACTATGAACGCTATGTAATGGTAAGAGAAACTTTATTAGAAAAAGGTTTAGAATTGTCAGAATTCTCTATTGTACCGTTCCCCATAAATGTACCTGAGTTATTAAAATATTACGTTCCCTTGGATGTGGCATTTTTCCTCTCGATTTACGACGATTGGGGGCGACAAAAGAAAAAATACTTAGAATCTTTAGGGTTGAGAGTTCATGTTCTATGGGAAGTACCGTTAGAGGAAAAGGGGTTGAGTGGAAGCGATATTCGCGATTCAATGCTAAAAGGAGAATCTTGGGAAAATTTATTGCCCACCACTGTAGTCAAACTCATGAAAAAATGGAATATAATAAACCGAATCAATCAATTAAGCGAGAATATATAATATTTTTAAATGAAAATATAAAAAAGTAGAAATAAAATAGAATTACACTGTAATTAAGAATCATCGCACCAAGCAGATCACCGAATAAGATTTTTTTTCTTTCTGTCCTTAGGCTCAAATTCTTTTTTTAAAGGATTTAGCTTAAATTTAGATTTGAAAATTAAAATAGTAACTTAATTTATTACAATAAAGATAATATTGATATTATTAAGTGAATCTAAAAAATAATTTTTTATAATTGGTAGCTCTAAACGAGTTTTTATTAAAAAGTAACCAATGGCTCGAATACTTAGTAGAAATTATTCGCAAATAAGCTAAGAAATAATATATATGAGAATGAATCCAAATTGAAAGAAATTATAGTCAGATTAAAGAAAGGAATTTTTATGAATAAAATACTAATATTAGGAATTGTACTAGGAGCTTTATTTTGGATTACTGAAGCTACAATGGATACTTTTGTATTTTATTCTGAAGGAAATTTAATCCAACACTTATTTTTCACTAATGCTCATGAAATATGGATGCGCTTGATGGTTATTTTATTCATCGTAGCTTTCAGTGTTTATTCTCAAATTATTTTTAATAAAGTTAAAACAAATGAACAAAAATTAAAAGAATCAGAAAAAAGCTATCGTGAGGCTTATAATCGTGCAGAATTTTACAAGGATTTATTCACTCACGACATCAATAACATTTTACAAAATATATTATCTGGAATACAACTTAGCGAAAATTATATAGGTGACCCAAAAAATGTTGAAAAATTAAAAAAATATAATAATATTATCAAAGATCAAATCAAGAGAGGGGCAAAATTAGTTTCTAACATTCGCAATATTTCGAAACTTGAAGAAACCGAAATACCGATTAAAAGGATCGAAATTTGTAGTACTTTAGAGAAGTCAATTACATATGTTGAAAATGCGTATCAAGATAGAAATATTGATATTCAAGTTGATTCTATCGGTAAAAATCTCTATGTTCAAGCTAATGAATTTTTAGATGATTTATTCGAAAATATATTGGTTAACGCAATAAAATATAACGAAAATCCGACTGTGGAAATCCTCGTAAAGATTTCCAAAGAGAAAAAGGAAAGCTTAAATTATCTTAAAATGGAATTTATAGATAATGGCATAGGAATCAACGATTCTAAAAAGAGCTTGATATTTCAAAGAGGGAATAGGGAAGAAACAAGCGTTCACGGAATGGGTTTAGGATTGTCGCTTGTAAAAAAAATTATTGAAACCTATAATGGAAAAATATGGGTCGAGGATAGAGTTAAGGGAGACCGTACAAAAGGAAGTAACTTTATTATTTTAATTCCAGAGGCGGGATAAATCGGCTAAATTGTTCATTGTTGAGTATGATCCTGCTACTCAATATTTTTATCAGGAAGTTTTACCAGCTTATGGTTATGAGATTGCAAGTATCGTTAACGATGGAGAAAAAGCCGTTTCCATGTTCAAATCGTTTTCGGAAAAACTAAAAGTAATTTTAATTGATCATCGAATGCCTAGTAAATAGTAATAAAATTTTAAAATTTCAATAAATAAAAAATAAAAATAAAGTAGAATAAGTTTCTTATTTCTTCTTGCGTTTAGGTTCAATTTTCTTAATAATAATTGCCTCGGCGTGGATTTTACAGTTCTTCAAGATGATCTTGAATCCACCTGCGCCACCTACTCCAGGAATAGTCATCCCAACAGTTCCCATTGGAACCATCGCGCCTTCTGCTTCCCATTCTTCTTCCTCTTCCTCCTCTTCCGCTAACGCCTCTGCCCACGTTTCGACTATGGGATGGTTAACATCCTGTAACCATTGCTTTAATGCGTTAATATCCGTAACTTCTTCTTCAGTTGCGATTTTAGGCAAAAGGTCTTTCGGAAGGAACTCGCCAACGCGGTCTTTTACTCCCTTGTTCATCCACACGATAGTCTCAATTCCACCATCGTATTGCTGGTATTTCGGTGACACGATGTACTGGATGCTGATACCGTTAAAACCGGGCATCTGCTTGCCCCCGCCAGTTTGATTTGCCATCGCGGTGAACGGAAGCCCGTTAATTGCTACGTCGCCGTAGTTTCGATCTACAATTCCGTGTCCGTTTACTTCAGGGATGTAAAAATCGATAGCTTCGAAACAACCGCACGATGTATGTGGGAATTCCATGCCCGAAAATAGATAAATTCTATCAATTTCTCCTAACGAACGTTTCTTGATCATCTCATTAATACCGGTATATTCGCCAGCAAGTTTGTTTAAGCATTCGCCTGGGGGAATTTCGAATAAAGGTCCCTTAGGATCGACTTTCGCAGCTGCCCTTGCATCGAACCAATTAATTGAACCGCATAAACTTGTTCTGTCAGGTGTAATGCAACACGCGTGAGTCGGTGCGAAGGATTGGCATAATACGCATCCATAGAACATATCCACATCATCATCGTGTATTGTTCTGGCTCTCTCGTCTCTTTTATCGTAAACTCCCATTGCCATCTCATAAGTTCTTTCAATTTCTTTTTCATTTGTATAAAAAGTGACTTGAGCTTGTTCGATGATCGGTAGTTCAGCTTTGTAAAGTCTAATAAGAACTGTTCCTAGTAGTTGAAACGAATTGAAGCCCTTCTCCACTGCAGTCTTAGAGATTCTTAGCCAGTTTGTATATCTCTGGTTAAGGTGCATAATTCCGTTGACGAAATTGCAGAATTCATGAATCCTTCTTTCAAAAACGGCTTCTAAATCCACTTCTAATTCTGGTCCGGCGACCTCTACTAATATTCCGATTGGATGGGTTGATCCTTCTTCCATGTCTTTTAAATCGGGTCCATGGATTGTTACTTGACCATCTTTAATCTCTTTTTTAGAAATCACTCTGCAAAGTTCAAAATGTTTTTCCATTTTGGGCCCGCCTAATTCTACATACATTTGTTTTGCCCTAATACGTTCACCTTCGTATACAGGTCCAATTGGAACAGGAATATCTTCAAAACTCATATTGTAATTCTCCTCTTAGTATTTTTCCTTTTTTAATTTTTATAAATTTTCAATTAATTTTTCTAAAAATTCTTTCCAATCGTTGTCGCTAAAATTTGGAAGACTAAATCGAGCGTTAGGATGTGAATATTTATCCAGTTCAACGGTTCGCAGGTGATTTTGAAAGTTCTTTAATCGACTTAAAGTCTGACTTACGTAGTAGACAATATGTCCACCAAAAATAGCCATTCTATATTGTCCTTTGCCATCTAAGCCTTTCCAATCTTTATCTACTAGTCTACCTGTAATATTAATCAACGACATATCCCATAATTTATCGTCTGGAATTTTACCTTTTACGTACTTGTATGTATGACCCGTAGTAAGGACGTGACAATCTAGTTTCTTTGCTATTTCAATAAAATAGTCAGCAACTTTCTTTCCATCAAGTTCCCAAGTTAAAGACTCTGAGCCTATGACAAAAAGCTTCTTTTTATCGTCCTTCAAGAAGTTTGCCATGACTTTTGGGTCAAAAACGGTCGTCCCTTGTTCCGGTCCCGGAATATTGGCTTTTTGATACGGTCTTGTCATATTTACATCAATTTCCTCTGTTAAAGATTTTAGCTGTAAGTTTAAAATAATTACTATATTTTTATTTATTAAGCGTATTTTAAAAAAGTTGGTTTTATTTAAATTGACCAAATTTATATGTATAAACATTAGAATTAAAGTGAAATATTAGACATGTGCGAGTTTAAGATTATAAAGAAAAACGATGGCTCCCAGATATTAGAAGATATTGTAGTTTTATCGTATAACGAAGATAGTGAATTAATATTCAAAGATGTGATCGGAATGGGGGAAATATTAGAATCAGCCCTCATTTTAGATGTTAACACGTTAAATCAAACATGCATCGTACTGGAACATCCTCTTATTAGGAGATTTATTGATATAATTCAAAAAGTTAATAATAAAACAATTTCCAAATCCGAAATTGAAAGTTTCGAAAAGCAATTAGACGATCTCAAAAAGAACCTTTGATTAGTACAAACATTCCCACACGCGTTAATTTTTAAATTAGTGAATCTTCTTATATGAGTATGGAAGCAAGATTTTATGAAGAAGTAGATGATTTATATATTACCATATAGTACTGTTTCTTGTTTACGTATTTAAGTAATCCAACTTCAAATAGTATTTATCAAAAAAGAGGTTATAGACCTGTTATTGACGAAAATCACCATAAATTTTTAACAAAATAGTATTTTGTTAAGGGGATATTTTATGGGGCGTCCCAGCCTCCATTTATTCTAGCATTATCGATATCTGCTTGAATACGCTCTCTTAAAGTCACATAATCTGTTTTTGCTACACGATTTAAAGGAAATTCGTCAAGAAAAACAACCAGTGAAGGTCTTTTAAACGCGGCCATTCCTTTACAATGTTTCATAACTTGTTTTTCTGTTAACTTTTCTCCTTCCTTCAATTTAATGTATGCAACGATACCTTCTGAAAAAACCTCATGTTTTGCTCCTATAACGCCAACAAACTCAATTTGTGGTAATTCTCCGATAAAAACCTCTACTTCAGGTGGGAAAACTTGATATCCTTTTGGTTTAATAAGAAATTTTCTCCGACCTGCTAGATGGAGCCAATCTTTATTATCCTTAAACCCCATATCCCCTGTGTATAATATTCCATCGATAGAAATGGTATTTCGAGTAGCTTCTTCATTGTTAAAGTATCCCACAAATAATTGTGGTCCAGAATAACAAATCTCTCCAATTTCACCATTAGCCAATTCTTCTCCTGCTGTTCCATCTTCTTTCATTTGACTTCGAATTGTAAGAGGTGTTATGGGATAATCGTGTCCTAAGCTTTCTAAAATATCGTCAACTGTACCATCTAAAGGAGTATAACTGCAAAAACCAGAGACTTCGGTTAAACCTAGACCAGATCCAAATTTAGGCGCCATGCTCGAAAGTTTTTCTAGAAATGGACGGTCAACTGACTGTCCTCCATAAATAGCATATTTTAACGAACTCAGATCGTAGTTATTGTAATTTGGTAATCGCCATTCCATAACGAACAATGCAGGTATTTGACCAAAAATCGTGACTTTATATTTTTGAATGGCGTCCAGAGTATTTGCGGGATTAAAGATATGTAAAACAACACATGTGCCTCCTTTAAACAAAGTCGTCATAAGTTGCTCGGTGGTTCCGCCTACATGAGAGGGTGGAAGGTTAACAAGCATGAGATCATCATCTTCTACATGAATCCCTTTGGCTAAGCACAAATTTTGGCAAGTAATACCTATATTTGTTATCATTGCTGGTTTTGGAAATCCAGTGCTTCCAGTTGTAAAAATTATTAAAATAGGATCTTTATCGTCAACCTTAGAACATTCTTCCAAAAAATCCTTCATAGTATCTGGATTTTTAATTGCTTCTATATATTCATTTTTTGCTTCCTCTGCAATTTGAAAAGCAGGAATAATTCCATTCCGATACTTATCATCCGGGGTGCTAAACTGCACGACATATTTTAACCATGTAATTTCTTTTTTAATAGCTGCTCCAATCATTCCAAAATTTGCCGCTGATGTTTTTCCTAAATGGCAATACATTTTTGCTTTCTCTTTTAACAATTCCAAATTTCTCATGATTTCTGTTGGCTTTAAGCGTAAGTCTAAAGGAGTCCACATTACCCCGAGCTTAGCGCAAGCGTAACCTAATACAATATGTTCATAGAGAAAAGGTAAAGATGTTACGAGTATATCTCCTTTTCTAAATCCCATATTATATAGTTTTAACGCCATTGCCATGATATTAACATTAAATTCTTTGTAAGTAACTTGTTTTTCAGTATCATATATAATTAAAGCTATTTTATCTGGAGTTTCTTTCGCCCATTTTTCGATTACTCCACAAATAGTGTGAGGATATTTATTAAATTCTTCCCAAGACATTTATTATCATTTCTCATTTATATTTCAAGATATAATAATATAATTTTAGTTCATTATTGCTATAAAATTATTCTATTATTGAGAATAAAATTTGGCATACAATGCAAAAAGAAAGCTTTTTAGGTTAAATAGGAAGCATTATTTCGCCTATTCAAATTTCTTTCGAAAATCTAAGATAAATTTTTTTTTATCTTCGTGTTCATACCACCCAGAAGCAATTTTTTCTATTTCATATGCATCCTTATAAGATTTATCAAGGAAATGATTGCTGCATAGTTTAATCGCGTTCAATACAGTTTGATTTTTTGAAAAGAGAAAACTCGCTTTTTTCATAGATTCTCCGATTAATTCCTCTCTACTATCTACAATCTCATCAATTAACCCGATTTCTAAAGCTTTTTCCGCGCTTACTTTTTCACCAAACATAAGCATCTTTTTCGTCCATGGAATCCCAATAATCTTTGAAAATAATACTACACAACCGGTACCTGGGAAGATTCCAGAGAGTATTTCTGGCAATTGAAAAAAACTATCTTTAACAGCGATTCGATAATCGCAACATATTGAGAACACAACGCCTTCGCCCAGCGTTCTACCATTTATAGCACAAATAACCGGTTTTCCGTTAAATAACAATTTACAAATATCTGCAGCAGTACCTTCGAGATCTCTAACAGCTGCATGATCACTACCATCAATATCATCTAAATCCATTCCTGTGCTGAAAGAAGAGCCGCTGTTTGTTAAAATTAAACCTCTAATTTTATCGTTGTTTTGGCAGTATTCAATCGCTTTTTTTAAATATCTTAATTGCTCAATAGTAAAAGCGTTCGATCGATGAACTCTATTGAGTGTAATCGTGCCAAACCTTTTTTTTACAGAAAAATCAATATTCTCTCCAAAATCTAAATTATTAATAGACATAAATAAAATTTATTTTCTTTCAATAAAAAGTAATTATTATTAAAAATCCCCTCTAACTAATAATAAGAATAATTTTAAATAGCTGAATAAAATGGAACTTGATAAAATAAAACGCATATTGGTTGTAGGTGCTGGCACGATGGGACACGCCATTGCACAAGTCTATGCTACTGCCGGGTTTGAAGTGGATCTTGTAGATTTAAATCAAGAGGTTCTTGATAATGCCATGAATAAGATTAAATCAAACCTTTCTTTGTTGGTAGAGTATAAGCATGTAAAAAGTGGTGAAATTTCAAATATTTTGAATCGTATCCATCCATCTACCGATTTAAAAGTTGCTGCCCAAAATTGCGATTTAGTTTTAGAAGCAGTTTCTGAAGATCGTAACGTAAAGCGAGATGTTTTTTCTCAATTAAATGAATTCTGCTCTGAAGATATTATTTTAGCAAGCAATACTTCTGAATTAAATATATTCAACGTCGCAAAAGTTAAAAATCCGAAACGCTTGGTAATCCACCATTGGTTTCATCCGCCATACATTATTCCTTTAGTTGAAATAGTAGCTGGGCGTAAAACTTCTTCTGAAGTCATCGATATTTCGTTTAATCTTCTGAAGTCAATTGGTAAAAAACCTCTAATCTTAAAAAAGTTCACGAATGCTTTTGTTGTTAATAAAATCCAGCAAGCAATTAATTCTGCGGTCTTTTCTCTTTTAATAAAAGGCATAGCTTCTCCAGAAGAAATTGACATGGCAATTAAGAACAGTTTAGGCGTACGTTTGCCGTTTGCTGGAGTAGTACAAAATCTTGATTTTGTAGGACTCGATGTTGTATATGATATTATCAAGAATATGGGCGGCTTGGATCTCGTGCTACTTAGGGAGAAAGTGAAGAATGGGCAATTAGGTGCTAAAACATCAAAAGGTTTTTACGATTACCAAGGTCGAACTGAAGAAGAAATCCTTACTAAGAGGGATAAACTCTATTTGCAAATGCTCGAATTTCTTAAACAAAAGAACGCATTTGAACCAATTTAAAGAAAAACAATAATTTTCACTTAATAAAAAAATTATAATATTGAAATTGTAATGAATTTAAAATGCCTAAAACACTAGATGCTTTTATCGAGGATAAAAATACCAATTTAATTAGAAAAAGGGATTTAAAAAGATCTTCAAATCTAAAAAAAGAATTCAATGAAATCAATCAACACCTTTATGCAAAATTAAAACACACGGAAACTGATACAAGAGCTCGTTCAAAAGAAATTTTAAAACTAATTTTATGTAAGTTAGTTGATGAAATAAGTAATTCTTTACCTAATTCTATCATGTCGTTTAGCATTGGACAGGACGAAACAGAGAAAGAATTATTCGATCGGCTTCAGAAATTCTTTAAGGAGAATCTAAAAGATAAATATAAGAATCTCATTGATGAAAATGAAAGAATCAATTTAAACAAAGAGTTGGTCTTTTTAATTGTTGAAAAATTACAAAGAATATCTCTTCTTGAATCTTCTAAAGATGTTTTGGCCGATACTTTTGAGATATTTGTAAGTAGATTATTAAAAGAAGAAGGAGGGCAATTCTTTACTCCCGCGAGTATAATTAAATTTATGGTGCGCTATTTAAATCCCGAAACGGATTCTAAGATTATAGATCCTGCGTGTGGACATGGTGGTTTTCTATTAGAATGCAAAGACCTCTTATGGTCAAAAATTGAACAGAAATACGGAGCTCAAATAGATATTATAAAAAAAAAGGAAATAGAAGTTATATCCGATCTCTATGGAATTGATAAGGATTCATATCTAGCAAAAATCTGTAATTTATACCTAGATATAATAAGTCAGGGTAAATCTAATATATTTTGCGATGATTCTCTGGATCCTAATAACTATAGTAAAGAAACCTCAGATGCAATAAAAAATAAACATTTCAATTTTGTGGTTACTAATCCCCCTTTTGGCGCAAAAATACCCGTTGATAATAAGGAACTTTTAAAAAAGTATGCTTTAGCACATAAGTGGGACTATAAAGATAATTTATGGGTTAAGCAAAATAAGTTAGTTAAAAAGCAACCACCTCAGATTCTATTTATAGAAAGATGTGTACAACTATTAAAAGACGGTGGAAAATTAGGAATTGTTTTACCAGAAGGCCTTTTTGGAAATCCTTCAAATAGATATATCTGGGAGTATTTACGGAGTAAAGGTAAGATAATAGGAATTATTAGTTTAGATCAGAACACATTTCAGCCTTACACTTGTAATAAAACTAGTATTCTCTTCTTTCAAAAATTAAAAAATATTCCCAAGAATTATAAAATTGATTTTGGAATTGTTGACAATGTTGGCCACGATAAAGATGGAAAAGTTTTGTATAAATTAAATAAGGATGGCAGTAGAAAATATGATAAGAGTAAAAATCCGATTGTCAATAATGAATTAATTAATTTACACCTTAAAATTAATGAAAGTGCTGAATTCAGCTACTTAGAAGACCAAAAAGTTTTCAAATTAAGTTTAAATCAGATAAAAAACAATATATTCATACCTAACTATTACACAGGCGTAGAAAAAACTCTTAAATCTTTAGAAAATAATAAGGACTTTCAATTGGTATCTATAGGTGGATTAGTTAAAAAAGGAATAATCTACACAAAAAATAAAGGATACTTACCAAGAGGAGACGAAATTGGCTCACATGTTTATGGTTTAGGCGATATTCCGTTTATCCGAACTAGCGAAATTAATAATTGGGAAGTCGATCTAAATTCACATAAAAAGACTTCCAACGAAGTATACGACCAATTTAAAGATAAACAGAATATTGAAATTGGAGACATTCTGTTAGTAAAGGATGGCGGTCCAAATCTAATTGGAAATACGGCATTTATTACTGAGTTAGATACAAGAATTATTATCCAGAGCCACATATTTCAGATAAAAACTCTTAAAAATAACGAGAATATTGATTCTTACCTTTTATTATACCTTCTAAATCTTGACATTGTTCAAAAGCAAATAAAAGCAATAACCTTCGTTCAAGGCACTATTGCTACAATTGGTAATAGAATAATGGATGTAATTTTGCCAATTCCCTCTGAGATTAATAAAAACAAGGAAATTTCAAAATATATTAAAGAAATTATTGATAATAAAACAGAAATAAGAAAGAAAATAAATAGACTCTCTATTAACTATTTCAGTGATTAAAATGAAGATAGAACTTTTTACTATGCGATACTACCACGAAATTATTGATCTTTGGAAAAGAACAGGAATAGAAATAAGCTCATCAGACACACGAGACGAGATAGCAAGGATTCTAAAACGAAACCCTGATCTATTTTTAATTGGTAAGGAAAACGAAAAAGTTATAGCCGTAGTAATGGGGGCTTTTGATGGAAGAAGGGGTTATGTGCACCATCTTGCTATAGATCCAGATTATCAAAAAAAAAAGTATGGCAAAATGATGATGGACGAATTAATTGAGAAGTTTCAAATAAAAAAAGTACACAAAGTTCACTTATTTATCGAGAAAAATAATAAAGAAGTAGTAGATTTTTATAGGAAATTAGGATGGGAAGTTAGAGATGATTTAATTATGATGAGCTTTGTCCCGGATAAAAGATTATATAAAAGAGACATTGAAATTTAAAATTTCTATTTTTTAACCATCATCATACTTTTTTTTAGATTATAATACATAAGTTTTCTTATTTCCTTTTTTATCGTAGATGAAAAATAAATTATCCAGACTTGTTTGAACTTATTGATAAATACACATAAATAGTTAAAAAAGAGGAGAAATAAAAGCTAAACTCCTTAATTTTTTTTTACTTTATTTATAGTTAAATAGAAATCTAAGAAAAGTTTAAATATTTTGACGAAAATGTTAGTATATGAATGAAACTGCTGATTTACCATGGACTAAAAAAGATATTTGGCTAAATCTAATTGCGATAATTGTTTTAATGGGATTAGCTACCTATATGATTTTTGTAAAATCTTGGGTATTGTTGATTATTTATTGGTTAATTTGGATTCTTTATTTTACTGTTGGTCGATATGTCACCTGCCATCATTGTGATTTTTTAGGTAAAGCTTGTTGTTCTTGGTGTATGGGGAAAATAGGAGGTAAACTATATAAACGCTCAGAAAAAAAAAATTTTGTAGAAAACGGAATGTGGAAAGTTTTTGTTTTTGCGTTATCGTTCTTGTTTATTGCCGAGCTTTTACCCATTATTCTGTATTTATATGAATTATTCACTAATGGTCTTAATCTTCTTGATTGGTTGCTGTTAATCATATATTTTATAATATTTATAGTTATGAATGCGATTCATTTAACTTTTGGATGTAACAGATGCCCTACTGTAGATTGCCCTTTTAATAGAAAAAAGAAAAAAACGGGATCGGTGCAATAACTAACGAGAATTAATTGATAACTCTTTCTATATATAATTATTCAATTATATATATTTCTTTCAAATACCCTCGAATAATTGAAATCATACCAGAGTTGCCAAAATCCGTAGTGGGTAAAATTTTAAGAAGAGAACTTCGATAATAATTAAAAAAACATATTTTATTCCTTCTTTTTCGTCAATATTAGATAATAAAAAAAAAAGATTAATTTTTAAACAGAAATTTCTCTTTTCTTCAGACTCAATATACCAAACAGTAAAAGTAAAGCAGCAATTAAAATCCAAATTAATAAAGAAAACACTGGTAAATAATAATTAGTTTTTTCTAAACCTCCAAGATTTATATTCTGATCTGGATCTATTGTTGAAGTCATACTATATACTCCTGTTATCGTTGCAAACCACGTTTGCCAACTTATAGAAGGTGGAACGGCATTCAATGTTTCAACGAATAAAATAAACACATTTCCTAAATGGTAACCAAGATCAAAATGATATAATTGAAATATGACATAGAATTGACCAGTTAATGTTCTAATTAGAAAAAATGCGATATAAGAAATTATAGTAATAAAAATTATCAATATCGATGCTGATCTTGCCTTTTTGAATATTGAGGAAAATGCCATTGTTATACTAGTAAATAGAAACAATATAAATAAGCTATAGATATATAGAGCAGTCAAGAATGGTATTAAACTAATAAAATGATCAATATTACCGGATTTTGCAAATACTCCGATCCATCCTATCAGAAAAATAGAAAAAAAACTTAAAAGCATTCCGTAGAGATATACTGCCATATATTTACCAATAAATATTTTTATTCGGCTGATAGGTTTACTTATTAATAGCAACATTGTTCCTGATTTAACTTCTTCAGCAATAAGAGCTGCTCCAGAAGTTCCAATAATTATAGTGTAAACCAAACCTAAGGTCCAAAAAAATGCAGGGAAGATTAAGGCAAAACCGATTATTGTAGCAGCATGATCAGGTGATATCAAACCAAAATCTACCGGTGTTGGAAGTATAACAAAAATCAATGGAAATATTAATATTGCAATCAACGTTATAATGATTTTTTTTAAAGAAGTTATATCTAGAAATGTCTTCTTTATTATAATTGCTGTTCTCTTGAAAATATTCTTAGAAAGCCAAGTCTTTACAGGTTGTATTACTTTTAAGTTCAATTTCTCAAAACTAGATTTTATCTTTCCCGCTGTGTTTTCAATCTTGTTTTTCATTTTTTGTTCCCCCTCTCTTTTGTCATAATTTCCATAAAAATATCTTGTAATGATAATTCAGGTTGATAAAAACTATATAATTTAGCCTTATTCTTAAGTAGCATCTGAGGTAAGCTATCACGAAGCTTTTCAGCATCTTTAGGAATAATATGAATTTTTCCATCTATATCATCAATACGAGCTTTTAAGATATACTTTTTATCCTCCAATTGACTTACGAATTTTTTGTTCATATTAGTATCTAAAATATATAAATTGCTTATAAAGCTCTTTTTAATATTACTGATAGAATCCGAAATTACAATCTTACCATTATCTATCATTGTTACATCCTCACACATTTGCTCAATTTCAGATAAAATATGACTTGAAACAAACACACTTACTCTATCTGATAATTCTTTTATTTTTTTAACCACATCAGCTCTTCCTATTGGATCTAAGTTAGCTGTAGGCTCATCAAGGATTAACACTTTAGGTTCATGTATTAAGGATGCCGCAATACCGACTTTTTGTTTCTCTCCTCCAGAATAGGTGCCTATCTCTCTGTTCCTAGCATGAAAAAGATTAAAAAACTCTAGAAGTTGTTGAGCCTTTAATCTAGCTTCTTTTTTTTGCAATCCTCCTAATTGTCCCATATATATTAAATATTCTTCTCCAGTCATATCTTCATAAAAAACAGGATCTTGGGGTAAAAAACCAATCAATTGTTTAGCTGCAACTGAACCTGCTTTTAGATCTCTTATTTTAGCACCCCCCTCAGTTATAGAAATAGCCCCAACCAACATACTAATCGTAGTAGTTTTTCCAGCTCCATTTGGACCTAAGAATCCATGAATTCCTGGTTTCACTCGAAGATCAATCTTTGATACAGCCTCTATTGCTTCATTTCCTTTTCCATAGATTTTTGTTAATTTATCACTCCAAATTTCATGATTAGTTTTTGAATCTTTCTTGATCATTTACTTTTTACCTCCTTCACTAATTTTTTTGTCTATTAAAATCATCTCTAATTGTTTCTTCCTATATCGTCGGTAATATATGTAAACCCCAACTAAAGCACCAAGAAACACGAAAGTTAATATTGAATGAATTAGATTAGATGGCACTAATACTTTGATGGTACTAACAGTTAAAATTAAGCCACTCTTATCACGCATAATAACGCTAATATCTTTCCAACCCGAACTAAGAGAAACTTGTACGCTTTTAGCAGTTGTAATACCTTGACTAACACCGTTTATTAATACTTCAAAGTAATCATATAGTGAATCGGTCTCCCACTCAATATTGAAATTATTAGAAATCATCGATTCTCTATTTTTAGGATTTAAAATCTGAATGTTAAATTTAGAATTTATGCAATATAATAATTCTCCACTAGCGATTAATAGTTCCTTGCTTCCATCTTCGTTTAAATCAACAATTGGAAATATTGAATTAATATCCATATTAAATCTATAAAGAATTGTCTGATTGAATATATCCCGAATTTCTGATATCGGAAATGCTTCATAGTACTCATAAAATTGCTCTGTTATTTTTCTGTAACCATTATGCTCGATAAAAATCTCGTCATATCCGTCTCCATTAATATCTTCAATTTTTTCTATGTTTAAGACAAATTCATAGGAGTAAGTGGCATAAGGGTTCAAGCAACTAGCAGATTCTAGTACCCATTTATAATTAGTTAATTCGATTGGTTCATTTTCATTACTATTTAAAATATCATAGAAATTGATATAAGAATGTTTACAGCCGGAACTATCAGATTGTATTCCTATTATTGCTTCAGAGGTTCCATCATTAGTAATATCTCCGATTGAAGTAAAGGGCATTTTAAGTTTATCTGATTCATCAATATCGTCGTTTATATTAGTATCATCGAAAATTTCTTTAAATAAAATAACAGGATTAGAATCACCAGAATTACCGCTAAATATTTTACATTCCATTTCATAAGTATAATAATATTCTTCTATTGTTTCTGATCTATATATACCAACATGATCAAGGAAATCATCACCATTGAAATCTTCATGGGAAATTAGTAATAGATAACCTGCACCTTCTAAACCAAAGTCAATCTTTCCTATATTACTCTCCGCAGCATAGATAGCTGATTTCAAATTTTCTGTTGGGATTTTACATACTGTTGAACGGCTATTAATATCAATAATTCGAATATTGGTTAAAGATGAAGAGAAATAACTCCCCATTTCGTATTCTAATTCTACTTCCAAATATTCATATTCTCCTACAATAATTCCTATTTTTCCATCTTTCGATATTTTTGTTTTTCCAGGAAATTCATAAGGTGTAGAATCATAATATTCTTCTGTTGGAAAGTTTGGAATCTCTACCCAGGAATAGTTAATTAATACTTTAGAATCCGAATAATTTTCAAAATGAGATATTTGAGAATCCCAATAAGGATCACTTATTAATTTATGAGAACATTTAGATGTATTTCCGAATTGGAAGATTCCAGTTAATAACCAGTTATTTAGACTATTATTTAATGGTAAAACCCGTACATTTTCATGTGGAATAAATGTTTGATTAAGACTCCATTTAGTATAAGCCTCTTTGCTTTTTAGATCAAAAAGGCGGATTCTTGTACTCCATGTATTAGGCGTATATATATCGTCGCTTTCAATACCAATTATAGCAATTAAATCCAAATATTGATCATTAGTTCCGTTAACAACCTCAAAGTCTTGAATTTCTAAATTTAGTAGATTACTTTTGTCCCAAGCATCACTAGCATATTTCCATGTATAATATCTATCGTATTCATTGTTAAATAAACCCCAATAAAATGCTGCAAGACCAAAATCATTAATTGTCACATTAAATGGGTTCTTACCATTTGTGATATTCAAACGAATTTGAATATTTTTATTTGCATCCACGAAATTCGATAATGTAGTTTTATTCTCATAATCAAATTCAATAAAATCATCAGCGTCGTCTGTTCCACGTGTAATTACCCACATATGATCATCCTGAAAATCAGAATTATCTAAATCAAAATAATCAAAAGATGTTCTTCTTGGCGATTTAAAATCACCTTTAAGATCACGATATGTGTGATTATTCCAAGTTGGTGTTGAACTCCAGTTGCATAAAACCCATTTGTTATTATATACATCAAAAATTTCATAAGTAAAATTGTACCAACTAGGAGAAGAAGTATTTACCATTAGACTAGTTTGCATTTTAAGAGCAGATAATCGTTCAATTTGGGAAAGTGGATACTCCATAGATCCCAATAAATCATCATCAAGTAAATTTACTGGAATTGTTAAGTCCATTATCGCTCTCCATGAAGAAGTTTCTACCTCTTCAGCTTTAATAGTATAATTTCCTTCATCATCCAATAAATCAGCTAAGCTATCGGAAAAAGTACCGTTTATAGGTACAATACTACTTGCTTGCGCTAATGACGAATAATTCCATGGGTTTCCCCCCACCCCACCCCACTGAATATCAAAATTATTAACCCAAGTATCATCTATTTCACCATTAATTCTATTATATATATGATTTTCAGAGGAAGATATCTCGACTGGTTCTATATAAGTCCCACTGTATTCATATTCGCGATAAAATTTATATGGAAAATCTATCATAGGAGTACTCCAAATAATATTTCCATCAGAACCATCAATAACTAAAACTTTAGTATATTTAGTTAAGAGAGACCTATATATCATTTCTTTATATGAATCAATTGTTCCAATCCCTATTAGACTTTTTATATGTTCCGAAACATCGGAAGGTATTTCTGAGGGAATAATCCATGCCCCATAATCATCAATATCATCATCACCAGTAATATCCCCCACATTTTTTAAGTCCCTTAGTCCCTTATAATATTCTGGTGAAGGGATATTTAACGACCATATTATATTTCCCGTTCTTGCATCAATTGTATATAATTCAACTATGATGGTTGGTTTTTCTGTAGTTTGAGACGGGATTCCATTATCATCTGAACTAATCCAATCTGGTTCAAAATCACTTTTTTGCATTATTAGGAAATCGTTAAATCCATCATCATTTAAATCATTGGTCTCAGTTATCTCTATTTCAGATGCCTCTTGAGTTCTCACCCAAAGGGTATCATTATTTTTACAATCAATACATAAATAGCGACCATTTGCAGTAATAGCAAATAAATCATCCACACCATCACTATTAAGATCACCCACATTCAAGAAATAATGTCCTTTCTTACTTCCACTATAAGACGATACACTCTCATATTGACCAGGATCTTCATAAACAACCACTGGATCAACTGACTTTTCATCATCAATGTGATATCGATTAATTAATGCTGTGAGATATTCACCATAATAATCTTCATATGAATAATAATAAATATAAATATCAGAATCTACTTTAATTATTTCTGGATAAGAACTGAGAAAAAAGCTACTATAAGTCCAGTTTAGACTACGGGTGATGTTTATCTTATTTATTTCGGATAAGGGATTTATATTAAATATTTTACCTTGAATTATTTTTGCTTGTGAATCATAACCTGAAGAATAATCGAGATCAGATGCGATTGAAATGTACTCTTTAATCCCATCATTATTAATATCAGGAATTTCGTAAATTTTTATTCCAGATTTCATAAATATTCTTTTTACTGATGAATATGGAGATGTTGGGTAAGTACCATAATATGAATCTGTAGTACTACTTAAATTAAAACAAACATCATCATCAAGAAGACGACCATTCTTTCCAGAAATTAATCGTAAATATCCATCGTCAGAAGCTATTAAAATATCATTAATCTCATCATTATTAATATCTCCAACATCCTTTATATCATCGATAGAATTGGGTATAGTTACAGGAGTAAGACCCGTCATGCCATAAACTAGCTTTACTGTTCCTTCTACTGTAAAAGTCCAATGTTTGCTTCCATCTTGAGAATCAAATGCAATTAATTTACCTTCTTCTGAACCGGCAATAATAGTTTCAGCTCCGTTACCATTTATATCTTCTACTACTTCTAATTTCCAAACATCATTGGTAAAGTCATGATCATTCATCCATACTTTATTTCCAGACTTTCCATTTACAACGATTAATCTATGCCACGAAGAAATTACGATTTCTGATATATCATCATCATTTATATCATTAATTAATTTGATATCCCATGAATATGGAATAAAATTTTGTGCTTGATACGTCTCAGTACTAATACCTTCGATTGTGGGCTTAAACTTCCATATTTCTGACCCATTATTAGAAGAAATTGCGATTAAATTTGGATGTTCTTGAAAATAAGTAATAAGTACAATATCATCCTGATTATCACCTGAAATATCTTCAATAATTTCAAAATCAATTACGGGTCCAAAAGTTCTATAACTCATAATTATAAAACCATCTAATGTAATTGTAGCAATACCTCCATCAGTTCCAACGATAATTAATGGGGGTCCTCCTTCTGTAAAATTGACTAATCTAGGTTGCATTGCTGCTCCAGAACCAGGAAGCCCTTTACCAAGTTTCCATATAATTGAATCTTCTCCAGAATCCTCAGCTTGAGTCTTAGGTTTGTTTGAGAAATCATTAATAAATAGGTTACTGGGGATGAAATTGATTATAGGCAAACTTAAGATAATAATTAAAGCTGTAATTGAATATATTTTATATCGAAGTTTTAAGTCAGTTCTTCTTTTCATTTTTATTTTCACACTAGATTTCATTATTATAATTTATTTTAGAAGTTTTAAAAAGTTGAATTAAACCTTATTTATTCATTATACTTACTTACTATTTAATAATTTCCTTCTTTATAACAAAAATTTAGAATATCGAACATTAAGAGCGATTATATAGAAGAAAAACGCTAATAGAAATCAAATTTTGATTAAGACTTTTATTGGCTATTACGAAATGGAACTAATCTAATTGCCTTATTAGGACATCTATGGTAACATACAGAACAACCCCCACAATAAGATTCAGTTATAATTGTTATAGCTTTTCCCTCGGCGTTAAATTTTCTAATATTGAGTGGACAATATATTACGCAAGTTCCACATGATTTACACTTAGATAATTCTGTTATTGCTTTATAAGATAATTTAGATAATTCTCTGATTTTTTTTTGTAATTTAGGTGAGGCTGTTTTCATTATTTAAAAAAATAAATTATTGTTCAAAAAGAGTTTGAAAAAAAAAATTGTGGATTTTTTCACGAAGTTTTTAAGAGATATTAGCACACAATTTCTTTAATATTTTTTCTGCTTCGTTTGAGAAACTGGTAATTATATCCCCAACATCCATTATCGAGTCAATAAGACCACATGTTTGCCCTACTGGAATAGCTCCATTATCCACATCTCCTTGAGTGTATACGATTTCGTATCGATGAAGATCTTCCATAAATCCATCCAGATCAATCGCTAATTCTTGAGCAATTTTTTCTTCTTTTGTCATAAGCGCTCCATGTTCTAAACAGTATTTATTTTTCAATAATCTTATTGGTCCAAACCCACCTGTAGTAAGCAATGTATCTCGAGCTGTCGCAGGAGGGATTAAAGCTTTATAATTAGGATGGAATTCGCTTTCACTAGATGCTATAAATCGCGTTCCCATAGCAACAGCATCCGCCCCCATAGCTAATCCCGCAGCTACGCCTTCTGGACTTGCAATACCCCCACAAGCAATTAATGGTTTTTCGGGGTATTTTTGGGCAACCTGTGTAACCAGAACTAATGTAGTAATCCCTTCATAACTTTGATGACCGCCCCCTTCCGTACCAGTAGCAACAACACCATCGCATCCTGCAGCATATACTTTATCAACTAACCATAAAGCTGGAGCGACGTGATAATGCATGATATGAGGTGCCTTTTGTTTTAATATTTTACTAGCATTTCGTGCACCTCCAGCACTTGTTAGCAAATAAATTAACTGTTCGCGAATTTTTGGATTTGTATTACTCAATTGAGCAATTTTTCTTAACATAATCTTATGATCCGTCTGAACGCGAGCAGTTCGAATATTAACGCCGAATGGTTTATCTGTATGTTCAATTACATAATCTAACTGCTTCATCATATCTTTTATCGAATTTTTTCCTTGTAAAGTTGCGTGACTTACAACTCCAAGTCCTCCCGCCTCAGAAACAGCGATAGATAATTCGGTCGTGTAGAATGGACCCATCGGAGCGCTAAATATTGGATATTTTATCCCAAATGATTCTGTTATTTTAGTTTTAATCATATTTGATTTATTCCTATTTTTAAAATTATGATAGTTAATAATACTTTTTTGCGATTAAAAAAGATATTCTTCTTAAGTTTCAATAAAAAAAAAAATCAGTTTATCTTCTTTTTTAACAATAAAAAAGCTATCTAAATTAAATTTATAGAATCAAAAGTTTTGTATTAAAAATAATAAAACTTAATATAAACAATAAAAAGATGCTTGAATCTGAACATTAACAGGTTTATTAAAACTATTTTTCTAAGTGTTCGGTTTTAGAAGCAATGATGTTTGTAATACTTCCATTGGGAGTTAAATTAGAGTATTCCACCCTTATTTCCTCTTTTGTATATTTTTCAATCATAGCTGCCATGACCATAGCCATTGGACACACCCCTTTAGTACCTGCAACTTTATGAGCAGATCTTGCCATGAAACAATTATCCAAGGAAAAAACATACGAACCATCAGGTCTTTTCTTAAGAGAAGCGTTGTCAACTAATAGAGAAGTTTTTAATAACTCTACAAACCTTTTTCCAAAATCTTCAATATTTTCTCCTACTATTGGCTCAATACCCAATTTTTCAGCTATTTCCATAGACTCTTTTATTGCGGGAAAAATATAATCATTAAATCCAATTTTTCCTAAAGTCTCATCAATACCGTGTTGAAGAGTAAAAACCCCCACGTGAAATAAACCCGTGATAAATCCAAACTCCTTTGGCATCATTTTATCCATTAATTTACGCTTTAATCCTATTTTTTTTCACCTTTAAATTTCTTAATTATACATTATTCCATACACTATTAAATATTTCTTCAGTTTTTTCTATAATCATCTTATGTTCTATTACTTTTGTCATAGGAAATAAGACCATTATATATTTATGTTCCCTTTTTGAGATTGAAATCAATTTATTTTCTGAAGAAATAACAATGCTATTTACCTCACCAGCTTCAAATTCATTTGAAAATTTTTTGACTAAATTTATTAACATTCCTCCAATTGCAATTTGACGTGGCGAAGAATACTTAGGAGGAACTTCGGAAAAAACAACTTTTCCTTGTATTTCATCAAATACAATAATTCCTTCTGCTTGCACTTTATTTTTTAGTTCCTCCAGTTAATTTTAAATTAATTTAATAAATATTTATCGAAGTATAATCTTATAAATTACTTTTATATTTTTCATATAATACTCTAATTATTTTTTGGAACGCTTCGGTCACCCCTTGATTTGTTTTCGCAGAAGTTCGAAAAACTCCAATAAAGTTCTTCTCTTTAATGAAGTTTTGAATATATGTGTCATCTAACTTATCTTCATTAATTAAATCTACTTTATTTGCAAAAATAATAATAGGAATATCACCACAACTCTGTTTAAGGTCCTTATACCAATCAACAATGTGATTGAGACTTTCTTCACCAAGATCATTTTCTTCGAGGGAATAAACAATAATTGCAGCTTTACTTTCTTCATAAAAATCAGAACGTAAAAATTCAAATTCCTTTTGACCAGCAATATCCCAAAAATATAATTTACATTCATCTCCATTTATTTTCTCATCATAAAAAGAAAATTGGGCGCCTATAGTAGATATATAATCTTCCTCAAAAGTACCATGAGTATACTTTTTAATTAGAGATGTTTTTCCAACTCCTCCATCTCCAATTACAGTTATTTTAAATACAAATTTTAAATGTGTATCATTCATTAGTTTCAATCAAATCCATTTATTTTAATAATTCAATCTTTAACATTTTCAAAACGTCATCTAAAATTTCTTCAGTTTTTTCCACAATTATATTAAGTTCAATATTTTTTGTTTTGGAAAATAAAACAATTATGTAAATATAATCTCTTTTCGAGACACAAATCCACCGATACTCTGAAGAGATTAATATACAATTTACATCTCCTCCTTGATATTCATATGATAATTTTTTAGCAAAATTTATTAACATTCCACTCATCGAAATTTGTTTTCTAGATGAATATTCTTCTGGAACTTTAGCAAAAAGAATTTTTTCTTGGTTTTCGTCAAATAGAATTACTCCTTCGGATTGCACCTTATAGCCAAACTCTTCTAATAAACCTTCAATAAGCGGTTGTTCCATGAACTGTAATATGTAATTGTTAAAATCTGAGAAGACGGTTATATTTCCATTACGAATAGGGATGTGATCTTGATATACTTCTAAAAATTTATTTGATATTTTGTTTAGAATGTAAACAATTACTTGATTTGGTAGATCGTCATAGCATTGTATACAAAAAGTTATATTCTCGAAGTTATTATAAAATAATTTATGACCACTCATTATTAAGGATTTAACTACCGTACCTGGAATTAATTTCTCACCAAACTTCTTAATAGCTGTGAAAAATCCAGACACTATATTTTCATCCAAATTTTCAGGTTTTATGCCACAACTTGTCAAACAAACCCCTGCGTTATCATAAATATAAATTGATTCAACATAATTTTCTATTGCTTTTTTTTCTTCTAACAACTCACCCTTATCCGCACTCATACTTCTATCACCCATTTCTCTTTAAATTTTAAGAGTTATCTATTTTATTTTTTTTAAAACCATCAATATGAGATTTTAATTTAGAATTTTCAGCTTGGCATTGGTTTAATTGTTCTTGTAATTTTTGGTTTTCTATAACAGTTTTATTCGCGTTTAGCAAGGTTTGATATAATTGATTCTTAGCCTTCTTTAAATCCTTTTCCAAAGTCTTTACATACTGATCCTTATCAGATACATATGGCCATTCCTCTGTCATTGAATTTCCCTTCTGAATTTTCATATTCTTTTTTTACTTTTCTGTGATCTTACTATTAATACATAATTATTTCAATATATAATATTTATTTTTGAGATGCTTTTTCTGCTTTAGGTGGTCGAGTGAAATAACCAATAGTACCACAATTCTTACACTTTTGAGAATTGTCATCTTGAAAGACCATAGTTTTATTGAAACAAGTAGGGCAAATGAAGAGTACTTCTTCTATCTTTTCCTCAGGAAATTCTACAATCATATCTATATTAGGAACTATTGGTGTTGTAATACAATACATACAAAAACACCTTTTTTTAGTAGCTTCAAGAACCTCATCTAATTTTTCTATAGGTGCGTCACTCTCAACAAATATTTCAAGTTTATAGTTCTCTACAGCAGCAATTCCATCCTCAATCCCAAATCCAGTAGTTAAATCAATATCTGCAACTATTCTGATATCAAGTTTTTTCAATTCAATTCCCGCCATTGCAGACCATTTAGCAAAAGCTGCAGAAAAGCATCCACAAAAACCAGCCATACAATAATGAACAGGATGTACTGCAGTTCCTCCTCCTCCAAGGATTATTGTTTCATCCGTTTGTACAGTAATTTCCCCAGCTCTTTCTGTTTTCAGTTTGGTTTCGAATTGTGGTCCATATCCTACGTCTAATCTCCATCTACCTTTTACTTCTAAGGTTTTTTTACATTTGGACCGGTCTTTTCTATATTCTTCTTGTACCTTTTTGAAACCGTCTAGATCAATTCTATTAAGCATTAAGGATCTCCAATAAACTTATTACTAAGTTTAATATTAAATTGGTTAAACTCTAATATAAAGATATTTACCTTTTCGTCATTTTATACAAGAATGTCCAATTAAATAGACTAAATTTTATATTTTTAATATAAATCTATTAACCTTTTTGTCATTTTCGAACAATCTAATTTACAAAAATGCAAATAATAATAATAAATATAGAAATCTCTTCAATTTTTTATCAGTTATTTGAGGAATTAAAATTTAATTAGGAATCTACCAATTAATTAATCACAATAAAAAATTTTAAATAAAATTATATCAAAATGATAAGAATGAAAAAAGTAGCTATTATTGGAGTTGGAATTACTCCTTTTAAAGCAATAGTACTTTTTTGCTATTAAAAAAGACATTCTTATTAAGTTTAAATAAAAAAAGAAATCGAAATATATTTCATCAATTTTATTATTTAAGTGAATTTCTGATGTAACCCTTTTATAAAATCATCTATTTCCTTTAAGTTTTTAATGCTGTTATCGTAAGCCACCTTCCCGCATTCATCTTCTAAGTCAAAATAGGACTTAATACGCCCTTTTTCCATAATAGTTAACATTGATTTTAGGAAGATTGAGAATTTTGGTTGATATTTACTAATTTCTTTTGCAAATGCAACGGATTCTGAGTCTATTTTATCGAGTGGAAAAATTCTAGTAGGGAAATTAATAGCCCCTATATCTTCTTAGAAGAATTAATTAATTTTATTTCAAATATTAAAATTTAAAAGTGAATATAATGAGTTATCTTAAAAATGGATATGATATAATTGACGATGTTATTTTAAAAGAGAAGAAACAAAAAAGAGAAGTTAAAAATTTAATTGATCATATGATTTCTGCAATAGAAACTGATACAATAGATGATTATTTCTATTCTGATTATCAAAAATTAAATAAATTAATTGTAAAAGTGAAATGGAAAGAGAGAGATAAGGAATATAAAGAAAAATATATAAGAATTAGGGAATTTCATAAAAAACATCAGGGAGATGGAGCTATTCTTATCTAAATTAAGGTTTATTCCAATTATTATTTATTAAAGATATTTAATTACCCCTTTAAAGTGTTAAATTTTCCACATTAATTGGTATATAGAAAAGGGTTAAATATAGGTAAAAGTTAAAAGAAATATAGTGTGAAAAATATAGTTTTATGTCAAATTTTCATTAATCTTATGTATATGAAGAAGAGAATCAAGAGTAAAGGATTTACATTAAATATTCAATTTAATAGATGAAACTCTTAAATGTGGTGTAAGAGATAAGTTATTATAATGGATTTTTAATATTATAGAAAAAGTAATTGCTAGTAGGAAATTAAAAATTTTATTTAAAAAACAATAAAAACATAAAAATATTTGTGATGGATGGGTATATACACCTGAAATTATTTAAAAAAATCTTTTTCTTTTAAATAGAATCGTCAAGAATAAAGTGTATGATCGAAGACGATATCAATTCAAACCAATGCAGATTTTGCAACTCGTCATTTTCAGTCGACATTCTCAAAAAAATAAAAGATGATAGGAACGATGTCTACTGCGAAAATTGTGGCGATTTAATAAAAAGAGTTCAAAACAAATATAATTTTAATCCTACCAAAATTATTGAAAAAACCTCTAATACTAATACCAATACCAATACCAATGATACGCCTACTAAACCTCAAAAAGATTTAGAAAGCAATCCTGACGCTTTGCATTACCCAATTGGCCGTATTTTTTACGACACCGATTTTCCACTAATCTTTAAGAGCAATTTCATCATTGTATTTTCTCGCCTTATTTATTTTCATGCAATACATTTAGAGCGCAAAGGGCAAATCGAGCTTGGGAGTTTGGAAATACCTGAAAATACCATTAACAACATCTTTATGTCTATAAGGCACATTCAGAATAAGCGAATTAAGTCTAGTTTCCTAAATAACCTCCATGAGATTTCTAAGGAGGAATTTGAACGCAATCTAAAACAATTACAGGCTAAAATTCAATCGAATCGCGAGTATCGGGAAGATTTCATCGTTTACTCGCGGTGGTTAATTAAGAGAGTGCTTATGATTGTCTCAGAAAAGAAACCTAATGATCAACTTACCAAATTTGAACGAACTATTCTTACCGATATAAAAAAGCTTAACCTTGATAACTTTAAAGTAATTTCAAAACCTAAAAAAACTACTTATGAAAAATATGTTGAACTTGGCAAAACTCGAGAAGATCTAGAATTTGACATGACTCGAGAAGAATTTAAAAAATTATTGCAAAATAGAGATTCTATAAGACCTAGTCACCTAAAATATAGGTGGAGATGTACTAGATTTGGTCACACATGGGATTGTACATATCATAACATTAAGGTAGGAACAAGATGTCCTCAGTGTCCTCAAAGAAATTCAATCACATATGAAGATTATTTAACTCTAATAGAAATGAGAGAAGATATATATATTGGTATGACTCGCGTAGAATTTTATAATGCAGTAGTTAATCGCGGAAATATCAACCCAAGTGAAATAAAACTAAAATGGAAATGCTCTAAAAAAAATCATACATGGCAAGCTAGTTACCGCGACATTCGAAACGGTTATGGATGTACTCGTTGTCCTAAAGGCTCTAAAGTGATTACTTATAAAAAATGTATCGAATTAGGTAATACTCGAGATGAATTATATTTGGATATGACCAAAGAAGAATTTAATAATGCTATCGAGGAAAGGGGCTCACTTAGACCAAGTTCAGTTAAATTAAGATGGAAATGCGTTAAATTTAGTCATACATGGAATACTAGTTATCAACAGATATATATAGGTAAAGGTTGTCCACAATGTTTCTCTACATCATACGAGAAATGCATTGTATTAGCCGAATCTAGAGATGATCTGAATTTTGATATGACGCGGGAGGAATTTTCGAACGCTATCAATGAACGAGGATCAAAAACTCCAAATGCTGTCCAACTAAGATGGCGTTGTCTGATTAATTTTTCTCATAATTGGCCTGCAAGTTATAATCACATAAGTAAGGGAAGTGGATGTCCGTTCTGCGGGGAAAAAGTTAAAATAATAGGTGAACAAATTCATTACATCTTAGAATATTTAAGCATTAAATATTTAAAAATAAAAGGTTGCCAAGCAAAACATGAAGTAGAAGTTACCCCTAAACGTAAATATAGAATCGATTTAATGATTGAAAGAAATAATAAGTTTATTGATAATATAGAAAGAAACCAATGTATTGTAGAAATTCCCGAGTATATAAAGAAAGTTGCAATTGACTTTACTTTTTCTTTAGACTCTGACAAAATTCTTAAAAAATGTTCTAAAAAATATCAAAATTCTGAGCGATTTTTATTGATAATCTTAATTCGAGAACAGAAGGATAATAATGCGAAGGAATTCCAGCAGCAAATAATTAATTCCAATAACATTCGAAATAAAGATAATATCAAAATTATAAATTATAAGGATTTCTTAAGGTTTATGGATTTAACTCCTGGAATGGATAAATGGAGGGCATTGACAAAAACAGAAAAAAAAATACTCTCGAAGTTTATCTGGGTTAGAGATCTAGCAATGAGTTCAATTGAATTTGATTTTGTTTTTGATGAATTAATAGAAGCCGGCAAACACTACAGAAATTTATTAAAATGAAGCCTAAACCTCCTTTTTGTAAAAATTATTAAATAATATAACTTATCTAATAGCAATTATAAATAGCAAATTACGATTAAGAAAAAATTTTAAAAAATATTGGTGAAAAAAAATTAAGAAAAAAGTAGCAATACTAGGTGTTGGTATAACTCCTTTTCGAGCGCGTTATTTGGATAAAACCTATTTCGAGCTTGCTTATGACGCGACTAAGCTCGCTTTGGAAGACGCAAACAAAAATGGGGCTGAAATAACTCATAAGGATTTAGAGTCTACTGTTTACGGTATTTACAACGAATTATTCGAACGACAATTCATGCCGGACATTTTTATAAACTCGTATATAGGAATGAACAACAAACCAGGAACTCGAATCGCTTCGGGGGGCGCTACGGGAGGATATACCGTGAGAATGGCCTACGCGGAAGTTGCTTCAGGTCTATCAGATCTATGCCTTTGCCTTGGCGTAGAGAAATGCAACGATTGCTATGACGAAAAAACGGGTACGACAACACCAGAGGTTTTGAATGCCATCGCTTATTCTGCTGATATGACTTATGAGTATCCAATGGGCATGATGGCAGCATCTTCATATGTTAGCATGGTAAATGCACACTTTGAAGAATTCGGTAATCCAACTGAAGATCAAATGGCATATGTTAGCATGAAAAATCACGGAAATGCTATGTTAAACCCAATAGCACAATCCCCTATGAAGATATCTCTTGATGATGTCCTCTTCTCCAGAATAATATGTCATCCCTTTAAATTGTTAGATTGTTGTCTTTATTCAGAAGCTTCGGCAGCTTTAATATTAGCAAGCGAAGAAAAAGTAAAAGAACTTAAAATTGAGAAGCCAATTTGGATAACTGGCGTAGGTGCTGCGAATACAGATTGTTTTATCGGTAACCGGGAAGAAATAGGACGGTTATATTCTAATATTTACGCAGCAAAGGCAGCTTATAAAATGGCGGGATTGGATTATAATAAGATCAAAGAGCAAATAGATTTGGCTGAGCTTCACGATGCCTTCTCTGGACATTACTTGTCATAAAGACAATTTGCCAGTCAAGAAGTCATTAGCTATGAAGAACTCGGTTTTGTATCTTTTGGAGAAGGAGGTCCATGGATTGAAAAATCATTTGAAAAACCTGGAGAAGGACCTTGGTTAGATGGAGAACTCCCGTGTTGTCCTTCAGGTGGATTGATAGGTTGTGGACATGCTGTTGGTGCTACGGGAATTATGAGCACTGGAGAGGCTACTCTTCAATTAAGAGGGGAAGCAGGTAAACATCAAGTAACTATTGAAAAAGGACGAGCTATATCTCATTCTATTGGAGGTCCTGGTGCCGCCTATGCTGCGGTAATAGTAATGACAAACGAGGAGGGGTTGAAAAAACCATGAGCGAAGAATTTCGATCACATGAAATTAGGGATAAAATTCTAATAGAATATAAGTATACTATGGGCGGGCAATCAAAATTCTTCATAGAATTAATGAATAATAAGAAGATATTAGGAACCAAATGCAAGAAGTGTGGTAAAGTATGGATGCCTCCAAGAATTAACTGCTCAGAGTGCTATGAAGATACCGATTGGATTGAGCTCCTCCATGCTGGTACGATTCAAATCAGCACGATAGTGTGGTATGGGGCCGCTGAATTTATTCAAAATGTCCCCTATGGTTGTGCATTTATTAAATTAGATGAAGCAGATACATCATTGTTTCAAGGTGTATTTTCAGAAAATTTAGTCCCTTCAAAAATTAAAAAAGGTCAAAGGGTTAAAGCAGTGTTTAAAAAGAGGGAGGACCGAGAAGGGAGAATGACAGATTTTTTCTTTGTTCCCGAAGATGAGTGGGAAAGATGGATTAATAAACCAGAATTTGAAGGTGGTGAGTAAAATTGGGTATTGCAAGTGAAAGTTTAAGTAAAATTGTTGAAAATATGAGCGGGAACGCAAAAGTTGAGGCTGTTTTTGTTACTAATATTAGTGGCAAAGAAGTTGATTGGGATATGATTTTCCAATTTAACTTGGATAACGAGGATTCTTTTTATCTTAAGGTAAAAGGAAGAAAGGCTGAACTGATTAATGGAACCGCTTCAGATCCTAACATAATTATGACGGGAGATAATAACGCAATTGTAAAAATCTGCAATGGTAAGGGAGATTTCACTCATGCGATTAGTAGAGAACAAATAAAAGTTACAAAAGGAAAAATTATTGACGTAATACGCCTAACTCGAGCAATAACCCTTGTTTTGAAAACTAAATAATTTTTTTTTTTATTAATTTAAAAATAGTCTTAAAGAAGGAGTATTCATTATATTTTTAGGTTCAAGCGATGATTTCTAAGACAGATTTAACTTTAGTAAAAATTTAAAAGTGCTTTTGAGGTTTTTAGATATTTACGAAAAATAGTGGAACAATTTATGAATTAATGTTTTATTACATTTTGTTGATCAATATTACAAAATTAATTATTAAAAATAATATATATTATTTCCATAATAATCGATATCTTTATATATTATCTGAGGAACATATTGCAATGTAATTACTTAGAATTTATAAAAAATTGTAATCCTATAATTAATAAAAAATAAAAATAAAAAGTTGATTGTTGAATGAAAAGAGAAATTGCAATAGTAGGAATGATCGTCTGCATAGTGGTAGGGTTACTTGTCGGTTGGTTTATACCTGGACTTTTTATAGCTCCAACACCTACTCCGTTAATCGATCAAATTAAAACGCGAGGTTATATAATTGTTGGAACTAGTGCTGATTACCCACCTTTCGAGAATAAAACCTATCCTGCTGGCGAGATCGTAGGATTTGACATTGATGTATCACAGCTGATTGCGGATGAGCTTGGTGTTACCCTCGAAATGACAGACATGGACTTTGACTCTCTGATTGGTGCTTGTAGAGCAGGTACGATCGACATGATTGCAGCCGCAATGACATACAACGCAGAACGTGCAAAACAACTCGCCCCCTCTAGTACTTACATTTTTGTACGTCAAGTTGTGATTGTAAAAAATAGTTCATCACTCACAACAATAACAAGTTTAGACGATCTTGTGGGAAAGGATGTTGGTTGCCAATCGGGCACCGTAATGCAAACTGAGTTGGACGATATCACCGGAATTAATGTCTTCGCATACGCTAGTGTTGATATCCTTATTCAAACACTAGATGCTGGAGGTATAGACGCAGCGTACGTAGATGGGCCAATTTATGATGCCTGGGCGGATACGATTGATCTCAGGATTATCTATAGTTCAGGAGAAGAGCCTTTAGCGCTATGGTGCAAACAAGGGGAACAAGCACTGCTGTACGAGATCAATAAGGTCATATTTGAAAGCTATCAAGATGGATCAATGTATACCCTTATAAATAAGTGGTTTGGTAATGTAACAGCGTAATAGGACGAGTTATATGCCAGACCTCTTTGATATTTTTTTTTATATTATTATTCAAGGATTGCCTAAAACATTATTGCTCACTGCCCTAGGTCTATTTGGGGGGTTCATGCTGGGTATATCACTGGCACTAATGCGTGTTATCGGCAGTAAAGAACTCACCTGGTTAGCAAGCGGTTATGAAAAACTGTTACGCGGCATCCCTATTCTGGTTTTAATCTATATCTTCGCTTTCGGAATACCGGGCATATTTTGGTACATAGATCTACTTGATAGGCCACTTGCCAGTGTAATTTTAGCGCTTGCTCTTCGCAGTGGTGCATATCAATCTCAGATTTTTCGTGGAGCTATTCTATCCGTGAATCCAGGACAGATGGATGCTGCTCGTGCATTGGGTATGAGTAGGTTCCAAGCTTTTCGACATATTATAATGCCCCAAGCCTTACGGCTGGCGGTGCCTAGCTGGTCCAATGAGTATGCGGTAGTCATCAAGGACTCATCCTTTGCTTATGGGGTTGGAATCGTTGAGATGACCAAAGCGGCGTATGATCTTGGTGTAGGTTTCCAAGAACTTTGGGCTTTATCTTTGGGTGTTGTCGCGATTCTATACTTTTTATTTACATATCCAGTGGCAAGGGTATTTGGTGAACGGCAATCAAAGAAACTTAAAAAATTGGGAATGGGAGGTGGCTAAATATGGGTGAAAATGTATTACGCGTAGTTGATTTGTGGAAGTCATATGAAGATTTGCATGTTCTTAAGGGTGTTTCATTCGAGTTAGCACAACGAGAGGTCAAGGTCGTTTTTGGACCTAGTGGCTCTGGTAAAAGTACACTGCTTCGTTGTATCAATATGTTAGATCCCCCCGATAAGGGTGAGGTGTATCTCTCTGGACAAAATCTAATGGAACCAGGAGTCAATATTAATGCAATGAGAACGAGAATCGGCATGGTATTTCAACATTTTAACCTATTTTCTCACCTTAAAGCGATAGATAATGTAAGTATAGGTCTTCGCCGGGTGAAAGGGTTACCGAAGGAAGAGGCTCGAGAAAAGGCATTTAAGGCTTTACAAAGTGTGAAATTATCGGAATGGGCTGATCATTACCCTGCTCAACTCTCTGGTGGCCAACAACAACGTGTGGGTATTGCACGTGCTTTGGTCATGGAACCAGATTTAATACTATTTGACGAACCCACTTCTGCTTTAGATCCTGAACTGATTGGGGAGGTGCTTCAAGTAATGCTGGAACTTGCCAAAGCAGGTACAACGATGGTAGTTGTCACTCACGAACTCGGATTTGCTAGAGCCGTCTCATCAGAAATGATCTACCTTGATGAAGGAGTCATCATTGAACGTGGTACACCAGAACATTTCTTTACTTCTCCTAAATCCGAACGGGTAAAGCGCTTTCTCAGCCAACTCAATATTTTATACGGTGGGCATGAAAAACTTTTAGAACTTTCAAATAAGGAGAAAAGCGAGTGATGTTCCAAGTTCTTCCTACGCAAATTGAGGAAATTCTTACCATTCTGGAATACTGGGATCATATCTTATCAGGTTTCTTATTAACCATGTGGTTGTATGGATTAGCTATTACAATGGGTTTTTTCTTTGGCCTTTCTTTAGCTATTCTCCGCCAATATGGAGGGTCAATTTTCTCACGTATTGCTACTGGATATATCGAACTTGTACGTGGTACACCTTTGCTCGTACAATTATTACTTTTATACTTTCTTCCTTATAGCCTAAATATCCCCATTGGGAGGTGGAGTTTCTCAACCAACTTCATAATTCTAGATAAGGATATAACAATCATCCTCATAGATTACCGAACTTTAGTAGGCATCCTTGCATTAGGTCTTAATAGCTCAGCTTATCAAGCTGAATATTTCCGTGGAGCCATCATGTCAATTGGTACTGGGCAATTAATGGCCGCACAATCGCTTGGTATGTCTCGCCTTTCGGGAATACGCCATATTTTATTACCGCAAGCTTTACGTCGTGTTATCCCTGCATGGTCCAATGAAGCAGCTTATCTTCCGAAGTATACCGTCATTGTCTATTTCATTGGAGTGGAGGAATTATTTGCCAAAGCACATTATATCGTTGCCCAGGAATTTATCTCACTTGCTACATACATCATTATTGCTTTGATCTTTCTAGTTATGATCACAATTATCTCCAAAGTACTAGATATTATACATAAACGGACAGGGATTCCGGGGTTGTAATCTATCCAATAATTTCTGTATTATTAAACAGAGAATTTGAATATAAACTTTTTTTTAATTAAAAATTATAATAGGAAAGGTGATTTCCTCATGCGATTAGTAGAGAAGAAATAAAAGTAACAAAAGGAAAAATCATTGATGTAATACTCCTAACACGAGCAATAACCCTTGTTTTGAAAACTAAATAATTTTTTTTTTCTTATTCTTTTATAATTTTAATTTAATTATAACTGACTATTAATCTAATGAATTATATGATCAATAGTTATGGTTTGAATAAGGTGAAATATATAAAATAGACCGTGAAAATGTTTATTAAAAAAATAAGTCTTCAGTAATAGTTTCTGTATATTTAAATAACTTCTCTCTCGGAAACTTTATTGTTTGGTCTTGAATAATATTCTTAAATAAGAGTTCAAATTTATCAACAAATTCTTTTAGTATTACTTTTGGATAATTTAAATCTTCTTTTATATACAATACTCCAGACAGAATTTCACCAGAATATATCATTACTATTTGATTTGGTTTCTTTATAATTGAAACATCTTTATTATTTACCGTTCCGATTAATTCTTTAAGCATTTCATTAACAATAGAAATTGCTGCTGAAATTAAATTTTCGCTAATTAATTCTTTTTTCTTCTTTAAAATTTTATGATAAAACAGATTCCAGCCTTATTAATCAAAAATAATGCCTCAATTTTTTCTTTCCAACCAAATTCAGAAAAATCAGTTAATGTGAAAAAGAAATAAGATAGCATTAATAAAGAAATCAATTGCAAAATATTGCCTATCATTAGACTTTCAAGTCCGAAGAGAATATTAAATAAATCTGTAGTAAGACCATATCCAATAACCAATAGTGCAATTGCGACGAAAAAAAACAGCCCCCTATACATTAATTTTTTAAAAAATTTTATTTGAAAATTTATAAAGAAAATCAGAAATGTATACCAAAATCCATAAATTAATTGTTGAGTTAATCTAATATCAATAAAAAATATAATCGAAAAAAGTAAAATAAAAATTGATATTATAATTGAATAAAAGTATTTTTTGTAAAAAAAAACATTATATTTTTCAATACAAAAAATTAAGATAAAACATGCAATAAGCGATGTAAAATAACCTAAATTTAAAAAAAATATCCGTTCACTTCCATAATTCCATATAAGAAAGGGAGAAATTATAGAATCAGAAGAATAGTAGTCCCCCAAAATATAAAATAAATACATTAATGAAAAACCAGAAAATACTGCGAAATATCCAAGATCTTGTAGATTTTTTAAGGTTTTTTTTTTGTTTTATATATCTAATTAGAAAGACAAGACTTATTTCAAACTCAATAATTACAGATATCCATTCTATTATCAGTAATGGAAACCTCATATCCCCTAATATAGGGAATTCTAAAAATATCATTTTAACACCTTTTATAATAGAAGATCATCAATAATAACATCAAAATTCTTGAACAACTGTACTTTTTCTTCGAAGTCTTCAACATCAATCAATACTTCTTTAAATATATATTCAAACTTCTTTTTAAGAGATTTTAAAAAATAAAGGTTACTATTCAAATCCTTTTTTGTAATTAAAGCATAAGTTATATTCGAAAAGAAATTCGATCCATATTCTAAAAAAACTAGCGAATCTTCTCGTTTAATTTTATTTATCTTTTCATTTTCAGTATTTGTTATTTCTGCAATTATCCTATCAATACCGGTTATTCCACCTAAAAATATATCTTCAAAACTTTTTTGAAAGTCTTCATTTTTCTCTTTCAAAATTCTCCCTTCTTGATAAATTCCAGAGAAATTGTATTTAAATAAACAATTATTATTATTTTGATTGATTATAAATAAGTTAATAAGATTTTCTTCCCAATTTAGTTCAAAGAAAGCTGGAAAGCCAAAAATTCCTGATAATATTATGATAAACCCAGCGATAAATGATAATGTGCACAAAAACAATGGAATTGTTGAATTTCCTAAAGGATACAATAAATGGATAAAAATCTCTATAAGAAAAAAAAGCGAACCGAAATAGATTATTCCGCCTATTAATATTTGGATAAGATGTTTTTTTATCTTACCTTTAGCCTTAATAACAAGTCTAATTTGGAAAATACCAACTAATACTAAATATAAAACTATAACAATAATCTTTATAATATAAAAGATTAAAGCATTTGAAGGAATCAAAATAACTAAAATAATCGGAATAAAAACTAGGATTATCAAAACCTTTACAATGTTTAATTTTATAATTTTCGAAAATTCTTCTGATGTTATAAAGTATAAAAAAATAATTATTGAAAAAAATATTAGAATATAACCTAATTTGCCCAATATCTCTTTTAAATAGGGGGAAGATATAAAAAATCTATTTATTATTAAAATGAAAGCACTAATAATAGATAATAGACAAATAGAACCATAGGACAATAAAATTTTATTTAATTGAAGTCTTTCGGCATTGATTTTACGATATCGGTAAAAAAAAAAATTGCTAACTGAGCCCCTAATATAATATTTGTCAAACAAAGTAAAAATTGAATTTCTCTAATTTCACTCAATTGAAGCAACATTAATTATATCCAAAATCTAAAATAATTTAATTCTTATAAATCCAGATTACGATAAAAGAATAACAAAAAGTATTAATAAAATTTTAGTTTTATTTCAAACTCTAGATATTTGGGTCCAAACTTCTCCATGAGATTCTTCTAAATATTTTTTATTTAGTATGATTCATTATCACATTTTAAATTATATTAAATTGATATTTATGAAAATCGTTGATTTACGATCTGATACAGTTACCAAGCCTTCTCCTGAAATGTGGGAATTTATAAAGTCAATGGATAATTCTCAGCTTGGAGATGATGTTATGGGAGAAGATTCTACTGTGAATGAGTTAGAAGAAAAAGCTGCAAGAGTTATTGGCAAAGAAGCCGCATTGTTTGTAACTTCAGGAACTCAAGGCAACTTAGTTTCCCTTCTTTCTCAATCTAAGCCAGGAGACGAAATTCTATTAGAAGAATTAAGTCATATTTATGGAAACGAAGTAGGGAGTGCTGCGCGAATAGGAGGTTTGATGATAAGGACATTTCCCTCAGATAGGGGCGTTCCTTCTTTCGAACAACTTCAAGCTTTAATTCGGGATAGAGAAGATATACATGAACCACCAACCACACTTCTATGCACGGAGAATACGCATAATTACCATGGAGGCGCAATAGTTGGGGTTGATGTTTTAAAGAGTATGAGGGATTTTATCGATAAAAACGAGTTAAAATTTCATTTAGATGGTGCGAGAATTTTTAACGCGGCAGTTGGACTGAATGTTCCAGTAACAGAATTTACTAAACATGTTGATAGCGTAATGTTCTGTCTGTCTAAAGGACTCTCTTGCCCCGTAGGGTCAATTGTAGCGGGTTCTAAAGAATTCATTTCAAAAGCTAGAAAGTTTCGAAAGATGGTTGGGGGAGGCATGCGTCAAGCTGGAATTATAGCTGCTTTTGGCCTTCTTGCGTTAGAACCTAAATGGATAAAAAGACTTGATGAGGATCATAAAAATGCTAAAAAACTTGCTCAAGGATTAAAGAGCTTCAACTTACCAATAAAGGTACATCCGACTGATACTAATATTGTAATAATTAAAATGTTGGAAAAAGTTAGAATTATTAAGATTATTACAACACTCAATAAGGCTGGGATTTTAGCTTTTAATATCAATAAAGAAAAGATTAGGTTTGTTACTCATTATGGAATCACCGAAGACGATATTAACTACAGTACCGAACAGATCGGGCTCGTATTAAAAAAATATCTATAATCTTGATGGAATTATAAAATTCAAGATTTTATCAAATTCGTTTCTAAACCTATATTTTTCGTTTAAAATTGATATTATTCTATCTTCAAAATAAAGAAATTGATTAATTTTTCAATAAAAAAATATCAACTTTTAAAAATAAATGAAGCAAAGTAATTAATTAACAAATTCAATTTAAAAAAAATTAAAATAAAAAAGAAGTGAATTTAAATGAGTAAAGAAAAATTTTGGGTAAAATCTTATGATTCTCATGTTTCACCAACCCTAACCTATCCAACAGAAGATCTTGGAACTATATTAACTGCTGCGATGGAGAAATATTCAGAAAATGTAGGTTTTTATTTCATGGAGCGCACATTCCTTTTTAAGGAGATATTAGAATATTCTCAGAAATTCGCAACATTTTTACAAAAGAATGGTTTGGAAAAAGGTGATATAGTAGCAATTTGTCTTCCAAATTGTCCTCAATACCTTTTTTCTGCTTATGGAACATATATAGCGGGAGGTACCGTTTCTGGTTGCTCTCCCCTCTTAAGTCCTAACGAATTATCATATCAATTGGAAGATTGTGGTGCAAAATTTGTAATTACCATGGATATTGTTTACGAAAAAGTCTTTTCGCAATTTCTAGATAATTTACCGAAGCTTAAGGTTATTGTTCCTACGAATATTTCTGAATTTATGGGATTCCCTGGAATTAAGGTGCTTTTGGGTAAATTAATTGGCAAGATACCAAAAGGAAAAATGAAACCATGGCCAAACAAAACAGTAGTCCCTTTTTTAGACGCTGTAGACACTGATATTGATATAAAAAAAGTGGATATCGATCCAAAAAAGGATTTAGCATTATTACAATATACTGGAGGAACTACGGGACTTCCTAAAGGGACTGAAATTGTTCACTCAAACTTAGTATCAAACTTACATCAATTCGATACATGGCTCAATAGAGAGAGGGGAAAAGAAATTCTTATTTCAGGATTCCCATTCTTTCACATAGCTGGATTTTTAATAGGATTATTTTTAAATTATATCGGAGGCGCGCAAATTTTAATTGCAAATCCAAGAGATACCGATCATATAATTGATGAAATGATCGACAAGAAACCCACTAGCTTTGGAAACGTCCCAACTCTGTTTTTAATGATTCAAAACAATCCAAAATCGCATGAAATTCCAGCAGAAGTATTAGATAACATTACGTTGTATGTAAGTGGTGCTGCCCCTTTTCCTCCAGAAGCAATAAGAGAATTTGAAAAACAATTCCATACGGAGAATAAGTTTGTTGAAGTATATGGAATGACCGAAACAGCAGTTCTTGTTACCATAAATCCCATGTTTGGAGAAAAAAAGATTGGAACCGTAGGATTACCCTTACCTGATACAGATATTAAACTTATTGATGTAGAAACTGGCAAAGAAGTAGGAATTGGGGAACCTGGTGAGATATTAATCAAAGGTCCACAAGTAGTTAAGCGATATCATAATAAACCTGAAGCAACAGCAAAAACATTTGATAAAGATGGGTACGTACATACTGGTGATGTAGGCGTTTTTGACGAAGATGGATACTTAAAAATCGTTGATCGTACTAAAGATATGTTAATTGTTAGTGGTTTTAAAGTGTATAGTGTTCACGTCGAAGAAATAATGACTAAACATCCTGATATTGCATTACTAGCAATTATTGGTGTTCCAAACCCAGATAGGCCTGGAGCTGAAATTGTTAAGGCAGTTATTCAATTAAAAGAAGGTATTGCTGAAACTGAAGAGGTTAAAGAAAGCATAAAGCAGTTCGCAGAGAAAAATCTTTCTAAATACGAGATTCCAAAGATTTGGGAGTTCCGCGAAGAACTTCCATTGACAATGGTAGGAAAAATATTGAAAAAAGCGCTTCGAGAAGAAGGAAAATCTGAATAATACTATTTAGCAGAAAAAGCTAAAATAATCTTTTTTTTTTTTAATTACTAACTAGTTTAAAATATAAATAGACGAAAATTTATTATAAATCTATAACAAAAAGATTCTAGACCTAAAAATGAAAATAGAAGATTTTGAAGACATTCTGTATGAGAAGGAAGAAAATGGCATATATACAATCACGATAGATCGACCTGAAAGAAGAAATGCCGTTACTTATGTGTCTTTTTTAGAAATTTATACTGTTTTAGAAGATATGGAAAAAGATAAGAACGCAAAAGTGCTAATAATAACAGGAAATCCCGAAGGAAATGCCTTTTCATCGGGGGGGTACTTTGAACCGAACTATTTTGAGAAGATTCAAAAGGAGATTAGAATGGAAATAGATCTGATGGATATTGCTCAAAAAAAATTATGTATGGCACTCTGGAAGTTTTCTAAACCTGTTATTGCCGCGGTAAATGGATTGGCTATAGGTGGCGCTATTACAATGCCTTTATCGGGGGCTGATCTAATTTATATGGCCGAAGACGCGTGGTTAGGGTTTTATTTTTCCAAAAGAGCAATAATCCCCGAGTTTGGTTCCACTTTTATGTTACCATTTTTAGTTGGTTTTCAAAAAGCAAATGAGATTTGTTATTTTGGCGACAAAATTCCCGCTCAAAAGGCTTATGAACTTGGTCTTGTAAATAAAGTCTTACCTAATGAAGAATTAATACCATATGCTAGAGAACAAGCACTTAAATTGATACCGCCTAAGGGGCCATATTTGTCAATTAAGTTAATGAAAAAAACCATGCACGCTTACTTTATTGATATCTTAGATAAAACATTGGATCTAGAAAATAAGGGATTAAAGAAAGTATTTAGAACAAAAGATTTTAACGAATCGATGATTTCATTAAAGGAAAAAAGAGATCCCGTTTTTATTGGGCGATGATTCAAGGATTTTCTTTTTATTATAAAAACATATCTTTAAAAATTATTCAAATGAATATTTTTTTATGAATAACAATAATTATGATGAAAGCAGAGTAATTTCTAAATACCCCGTTATAGTAATTGGAGCTGGACTTGGCGGACTTGGTGCTGCATGTCAACTTGTTCTCAGAGGAGAAAAAGTATTGTTACTTGAGAAACACAATGTCCCTGGAGGATTTGCTACTTCTTTTGTTAGAGGGCGGTTTGAATTTGAGGGTGCATTGCACGAGTTAAGTGATATTGGAACGAAAAATAATAGAGGCAGTCTTTATCGATTCTTGGAAAAATTAGGTATAGTTCCAGATAAACTAGAATTTATTCAAGTTCCCGAGTTTTATCGAAGCGTGTTTAGTGATGGTTACGATGTAACAATTCCACTTGGAATGGAAGAGTATACTAACAAATTAATTGAATTATTTCCTTCTGAAAAACGAGGGATCGAAGAATTTATAGAAATGTGTAAAGCTGTTTTGGCTGGTATTCTATTTATTGCTTCTAAAGGTGGAAGATTTACACCACAAGAAGTACTTAAAGAACACCCCTGGATTCCGCGGATTTCGGGCCTTACATTATCAGAATTATACAAGAAATTTTTTAAAGATGAGAAATTGATGGCTGTTATCTCTCAACTATGGGGGTACATTGGATTACCACCAAACAGATTAAATGCTTATACATATATTGCGATGCTCATATTTTATTTAAATTGGGGCGCTGCTTTTCCAATAGGAAGATCACATTCTTTAACAACTTCAATGGTAAAAGCATTTGAAGAACTAGGTGGTGAAATTAGATATAATGCGTTGGTTGACCGTATTCTCGTGGAAGATGGAAAAGTTAGCGGAGTAAAACTCCTTAATAGGAGTGTCTATCTTTGTAAGGCAGTTATCTCTAACGTTAATCCAATATGTACAACGATGAAAATGCTTCCTCAAGATGTAGTACCAGATAGTTATAAGAAAATGATTTACGCTCCAGAAATTGGTCCCTCTGGTTTTTCTGTTTACATTGGATTAAATGCCTCTTATAAAGATTTAGGATTTACGGCTCACGAAACATTTATTAACGATTTATACGATACAAATAAAGCGTTCGAGAATTTCAGAAAATTGGAATCGCCAAAATACATGGTCGCTGCATGTTATAATCACATTTACGAAGATATTTCGCCTCCAGGAACAACTCAATTAGTTTTAACTACTTTACAGATGGGTAAACTTTGGCAAAACATCGCACCTGATCAATATTTCCGCTTAAAGGATAAGATCGCTGATGGAATGGTATCATTGATCGAAAATACTATTTGTCCTGAAATTCGCGATTATATCGAAGTAGCTGTAGCTGCAACGCCTTTGACATATTACCGTTATTCTAAAAACCTAGAGGGTGCCATCTATGGAACCACTCAAGATGTTACAAATGGACCTTTACTACGATTAAAAAGTAGAGGTGCAATTCCAGGTTTATATCAAGTAGGTGCATGGACTAATTTTGGTGGTGGATTTTCGACTACTATCTTAAGTGGAAGGATAGGAGCAGGTTTATATTTAGGCGATAAAATTAAAGGGAGGATCTAAAAAATGGAAAAGGAAATAATGGAAGATGTAAAAAAGTATCAGAAGGCTGAAAAATTAAAAAAACGGCGCGATGAAGTCGAACCTCTACCGTGGTATTACGATGGTTTGGAAAATTTATCCAATAGGATTCATCCCGAAAAACAATCTTTACTAGTAACTGATATTGAGCTTCTTTCACATGATACTAAATTGTTTAGATTTATTTCTGCGAAACCTGACAAACCTTTAGCGCCCTTTCGTGCGGGACAATATGTAGGCCTTACTGTAGAAATTAATGGCGTTCGAACCTCGCGTCCGTTTTCTCTTGTCTCATCGCCAAATCAACTCTCCTACTACGAATTAGGCGTTAGAAAGAAAGAAGGCGGTTTTGTTAGCCCTTTTCTTTTTGAAAATGTAAAAATTGGCGATATTTTTGAAGTAACTGAACCCTTAGGAAATCTCTACTACAATCCCATTTTTCACGGCAAAGATTTAGTATTTATTGCTGGTGGGTGTGGTATTACACCTTTTATGTCAATGTTAAGAGAAATCTCCGAGAAAAGACTTCCCTTAAACATTTGGTTAATATTCGGAAGTTTAACTGAGAGAGATATCTTGTTTCGAGGTGAATTAGAAGATATCCAAAAAAGAAGGTCAAATATCAAAATCAAATATATCCTCTCTGAACCAACTCCAGAATGGAAAGGAGAATGTGGATTTATCTCAAAGGATAAGATATTAAGCGAAATTGTATCAATTGGAAACAAGTACTTTTACATTGTTGGCAATCGTGCTATGTACCAATTCGTAGATGAAGAATTAAAAGCTCTTGGAGTTCCTAAGCATCGAATATATTACGAGGCATTTGGAGTTCCTGACGACATCACTCGAGTTATGGGGTGGCCTCGAGAAATTGATGCCTCTAAGAAAATTCAAATTACAGTAGAATTTAGACGCCATGCTTCGAAAGAAAAAATAGTAATTGAAGTCTCATGTATAGAACCGCTTTTAAATAGTCTAGAACGATCAAAAGAATTGAGAGTCGAAATTGCTAGTGGATGTCGCTCAGGCGAATGTGCTTTCTGTCGAACAAGAATGATTGCGGGCAAAGTTTTTGTTCCACCAGAGGTGACTATACGGGAGGTTGATAAGGATTTAAGCTATATACATCCATGTATATCTTACCCAATTACAGATATCCATTTAGACCTAACTTTAACTTAATTTTTTTATTATATAAACTTTAAATAATAAAAAATAACAATTAAAAAAAAAAATCATTAAAAAATAAATAAAAATTTATGAATTTTACTTCCAACGCCATTTGGGTTTTGTTTTTTGGAGTCTAGCTAAAGCTCCGCCCACAGTATCTTTTGTTTGGAGTAATTGAGAACTAATAAGAGTTTCTAATTCTAATCCAAAAGCTACATCCTTACCATAACAATCATCAATTAATTTTTTAGCTAAACCAATACCTAATGGACCACTTTCAATAAGCTCATCAGTATACTTTTTAATTATCGAGTCTAATTCATCTGGTGTTTTTGCTACTCTGTTCACCACTCTTAAACGGTAAGCTTCATTTCCATCAAATTCTCTCCCAGTTAAAATGATATCTTTCGCATTTTGAATGCCAGCTAATCTAGTTAACCTTATTGTACCTCCTACATCTGGGTTTATTGACATCTTCGTTTCTAACAAGCTAAAGATCGCAGAATCTCGACAAAACCGAAAGTCACAAGCTAAAACTAACTCAAACCCCATTCCAAGGCAGTAGCCGTTAATTTTAGCTATTACGGGTTTCTCCATTTTTTCAATTTTTGTAAAGACAGTATGTAGTCTAGTATTCATAAAATACCTAAAGTTTCGAGGGATTTTTAAATCTGGAATGACTCCTTCAGGATCTTTCTCTTGTCCAGTTAAAAAATTTAAATCAATACCAGCACTAAAAATTTCCTCACCACCCGTTATTATAACAACTCTAGTGTTAGTGCGTTCAATTTGATCCAGTGCTTTTTCAAATGCTACTATCATCTCATAATTCATAGCATTTCTTTTAGCTAATCGGTTAAGAGTAATCGTAGTTATCGTTTTATCTTCGTTTTCTTCTACTAAAACAATATTATTATCCACTTTCTATCACTTTTAAAATTTAATTCATTAACTAATTAATATTATAATAATAATAGAAATAAAAAAAAGTTATAAATAAATTATCTTATATTGGATTGAAATATTCAATATCCAATATTCTTTTTCGCGGCGCCTCTTTAAACACAGCCTCAACTCTCATACCTATTTTCAGTTTTTTTGGATCGCTTTCATTTATTATGTGCACAAAATCTGTATCTGCACCATCGAGCGTGATAATTCCATAGGCAAAGGGTGGCTCTAAGGGTAACACTGGTGTTGAGTGTGTGATAACAGTAAATCCTTTAACGGTCCCTTGGTTTCCGACTTCGATCCATTCTTCCATTTTTTCGAAACATTCGAAACAAATCATTTTGGGAGGAACGTAAACTTTTTTACACTTTGGGCATTTTACACCGAAAATCTTATTGTTTTTTCCAATTTCGGTAATAAATTTTTCAACATAAGCTCCTGCAGTGTGTTTATAAGGAACTTTGATTCTACCTCTAAATACTTTTTTCTCAATTTCTTGGCTCATTTTTTATCCCTCCAATTTTATTTCTCCTCTTTAATAACTTTATAATACATAATGTCTCCTATGTTACCTTCTCTTTCTTCTTTGAAAACGGCCTCAACACGTTGTCCAACTTTCATCTTGGTGTAATCTGTTTCGTTAATAAAGTGCATTGTATAAGTATCAGCGCCATCCAATTTAAATAGTGCATAACCATATGGAAAGGGGCGCATCCCCCCAGTGTTAGGATCTGTGAAAGGATAATTAACTACCGTGAAACCCGCTAAAGTACCTTTAGGGGATAATTCAACCATATCGTCGATAGTCATTTCAACCATGCAATCGGCACAGACTGCTCTTGGTGGAAAATTGACCTTGCCACATTTTGAGCATTTACTTCCCATTATCTTTTTATTTTCCTTGAGTTCCTCGAAAAATTTAACTGCAAGTTTGCCAATTGAATATCTATACGGTAAGTTAGTCTTCCATTTAATTTCAAACACTTTTTCTTGACCTTTTTTTTTACTCATATTATCACCTCAAAGGTTCTTTTCCTAATATTAGAATTTCAGTCCAAAGGCTTCCGCCAAATCCCATTGCGAGAGCTTTTTCTACATCGGGTACTTGTCTTTTTTCACCTCGCCCCATAACTTGAATTGCAGCTTCAGCTACTCGCACTAATGCTGTAGCTCCAATAGGATTTGTGCTTAAGACGCCCCCTGAGGGGTTGACAGGAAACTCTCCACTCATTAATGTTATTCCTTCGTCTAATAATTTTCCGCCTTCACCAGGTTTGCAAAACCCTAACGCTTCAGTCCATGAAAGTTCGCTCCAAGATGTCGGTTCATAGATTTCTGCTACATCTAAATCTTTTACAGGATTTTTAATGCCTGCTTTTTTATAAGCTTTCTTAGACGCAAGTGCAGCAGTAGGGAGATCGAACATTGCTTCATCAGTACCAAAAGTGTAATAGTGGGTAGTTTCTACCGCGTGGAACCAAGCGGGGTTATCGGTTATCTTTTTAGTTTCTTCCTCGTTAGCGTAAATGAGAGCACAAGCGCCTTCGCTTTGAGGGCAAACATCGTGTAATCTTAAAGGGTACGATATCATTTGAGAACTCATAACGTAATCAATGGTAATATTTGGCATCTGTAAATGTGCAAATGGATTATTTGCCGCATTACTTCTATTTTTTACCGTAACTTTTGCTGCTTGTTCTGATGTTATTCCATATTTGGCAGAATACATACCTGCCATAAGGGCTAGTGGACCGAGAGCACCAGCTAAAGATGGTCTTTCCCATACCGGATCAAATGCTGTTATTATACCGGTAGTAGCTCCACCTTCTTTTAATTTTTCCCAGCCAACAACTAAAACCTTGTTATAAATTCCTGAGGCAACATTGTGATAACCACATATAGCTAAGGAACTACCAGTTGTGCCACCTGTCGCAACCTTAACTACAGGTTTTAAATATCCAGGAGCTCCTTCAATTCCACAGAATAATTCAGAGAAATTGATTCCTTCAAAATGGTCCATATTCCCTATTATTATGGCATCTATTTCTTTTGGTTCAAGTTGAGCATCATCAAGAGCCATTTTAACGGCTTCGTATACCATCTCAGGGATATTAACATCTCTTCTCTTACTTCTGAATTTAGTTTGACCTATACCGACAACGGCCACATCATGTTTTGACATTTTCATTCACCTCCGAATATTAATACACAGTTTCCCTGAGAACATATCCCGTTCATGCCATAAGCTAAACCAGTTTTTGCGTTAGGAACTTGTCTTTTATCTGCCTTACCCTTTAATTGTAACGCAATTTCAGCTACTCTAATTAAACCATTTGCCATTATGGGATTACTTGATAACACTCCTCCAGAGGGATTTACTGGAATAGAACCATTCATCTTTGTTTCCCCTCCCTCTATAAATTTACCACCTTCTCCAGGAGCGCATAACCCTAGTGCTTCGTAAATCATTAATTCGTGAGTACTGAAGTTTTCGCTTACTTCACAAACATCTATTTCTTTAATAGGATCAGTAATACTCGCCATTTTATAAGCTTGTTTAGCTGCTAATTCTAAACCTACCAAATCCGTCATGTTCCTATGTCCTAAATAATACGCATCAGTACAACTTCCATAACCTTTAAGCCAAACAGGTGTATCTGTCATCTTCTTAGCAACATCTTCTTTTGCTAATAGCATAGCCACTGCACCATCTGAGAAAGGAGGAAAATCTAATTCTTTTAAAGGATGTGCCATCATCTTTGAATTAAGAACATCGCCAATTGTAACTTCTTTCTGTAAATGTGCGTAAGGGTTGTTGAGAGCATTTTTTCGATTTTTAACCACAACTCTAGCAGCTTGTTCTTCAGTCACACCGTATTTATTCATATACATGTTTGCCATTAAACCAGCAGATGAAATTTGATCAAGACCTAAGTGCCTTTGATAATAAGGATCAAAGATCGAATTGTTTACGAGGTATTGGTTGACTTCAGAGCACTTACAATGTGAAACTACTAGTACTGTATCGAATGACTCTGACAAAATTCTCATAGCTCCGTAAATATAGGCGAAAGCACCATCTCCAGAGACTCTAGATTCTGCTTTTCTAACAGACCCTACAGCATCTTGTATAGCCATGTTTGCGATCGTTCTTCCATCATTAAAATCGTTGGAGCTAGTAATAACACAACCTATATCATCGTTAGTAATTCCTAATTCGTTGTAAAGCTTTTTCACAACTTCAAAAACAAGTTCGGAGTAAGTTTGATCGATTTTATCTGCTTCGTATTTAGTTTGTGTACATCCAACTATTCCTACTTTATCCATATCTGTTTTTTTCCTTTGTATTTTATTTAAAATATTTATCAAAAAGCTATAATCATAATTATTGAATTAGGTATAAAAAATTTTCAATAGTATTTTTTGAGAATTACAATATTTTTAAAATTTAAATAGAAAGATACTTAATTTCTATTCAACTATATATTTTTGATCTTTATTACAATCCATACTTTTAAAAATAGGTATAAAAAATGTCAGAATCGAACCCAGAAAATAAGTTAGTTATTTCAGCAGCATTAGCTGGTGCAGTTACAACCAAGCAAAATAATCCAAATGTTCCATATACCGCAGAAGAATTTGGAGATGAAGCGAAAAAATGTTATGATGCGGGTGCTGCGATTGTCCATATCCATGCTCGACATCCCGAAAAAGGTAATCCAACGCATGATTTAGATCTAATAAAAGCAGTGTTAGATAATATAAAATCAAAAGCACCTGATATAATAATCAATTTAAGTTCAGCAATTAGTACAGTTGCTACTGATAAGCAAAGAATAGCGCCGGTTCAAACCTTCAAACCACCTTTAGCTTCGTTAAATACTGCGTCCATGAATTTCGCAGTTGGTGATTACAGAACAGGAAAAGTTGGTATGGGAGCAGGAAATATCTTCGCAAATACATTTAAAACCATTTCGAAATTTGCGAAAGAGATGAAAAAAGCTGGAACTAAACCGGAAATGGAAATTTACGACCTAGGAGGTTTGTATAATATGCTTTTCCTAAATAGACAAGAAAGCGCATTTACTAAACCACTTCATTTCCAGTTTGTATGGGGCGTGCTTGGAGGAATTCCATTCACACCAAAGAATTTCGCTTTGATGCTCGATCTAAAGCCTCTAGATGCTACTTGGAGCGTTTGTGGTGTTTCTAAGCAACAATTTCAAGCTGGAATGTGTGCTGCCGCATGGGGCGGACATATTCGTGTTGGATTAGAGGACAATACTCGTGTTATTTCAGGTGAATTAGCTAAAGGTAGTTACGAGCAAGTAGCTTGGGCTAAAAAGGTTTCTGAGGCTGCGGGACGAGAAATAGCACAAGGTGAAGAAGCAAGAAAAATATTTCATCTAAAGCAAGAACATGTGTCATTATAAGGATTAGGTTGAGTTTAAACTCAAGTTCAATTCTAAACCATTACAATTTTTTTTTTATCATAATATTTTTGTAAAGAATTAAAAAAATAAGAAAATTTTAAAACTTAAAAAGTAAATCCATCAGGCAATTCCGATTCTGAGGTTCCTTCGGGAACAAATGAAAGATCCATTATAGTATAAGTGGGATTTTTTGTTTGAAAAATGGGTACCACGCGTTTTTCTAGTTCAGGTTCTCCTACCGATAGATAACTCATTAAAATTGTAACTACACCATCAAATTCTATGTTAATGAATTTGATTGGTAATTTGAGCGTATTAAACGCTCCCGATCGATGGGTTATAATGAAGGAATATATTTTGGCGCTATTCTTTGCTTTCTCAGTAAAATCAATTGCAGTCATTTTTCGTAAGCAATCTGGACAATAAATCCTGAAAGGCATGTAGATTGATCCTTTGAATTCACATTTATCATTATCGCATCTTGTAGCCATCAATTTCCCCTTACTAAGAGATTCGAAAAAAATAGCTTCACCACCATAAGAGTGGATATAAGTCATGTCTCTAGGATTTGTAACACCAGCCAATTTTCCTGTGTCTTCGTTAAATATTGGTCGATTTGCCTCAATGATATGAAATTTTCCTTTTGGTTTGTATCTTCCATTAATTATGGAAACAGAACCTTTTTCTTCTTCAGTTTTAGGCATTTTTTTTATTCCTCCTTAATTAAGTGATTTGGATGCATTAAAATCGCACATGTTACATGAGAGCCCACACCAGCATGACTTATTGCTAAACCTCTTTTTGCTCCTTTTACTTGAAGGCTTGTCCAATCTTTCGGTTTTTCTCTACCAAAAGCGTTCCATTTTTCTTGGGGTTCATGAATTTCGTCCCATCGATTCCATATATGATATCCAATTTCCGCAATTTGCATAAGCCCGGTTGCTCCAACAGCATGCATACAACCGATTAATCCACCACATAAATTACTAGGTAATTTGCCTGGTTTTTTAGTGTTTGGGTTTGTATGGTATGCTTCACCAGACTCAATATAACTACGCCCGTCGCCATAAGGTGTAATGCCTATGTCCTCATAAGTTTGAATATCGCTAATTGTGAAGGCATCGTGGAGTTCTACAACATCAAGATCATCAATTGGATCAACAATCCCTGTCATGTTATAGGCATAATAAGCCGCCACACGTGCAGCTAAAAAACTGCTAAATCCAGGATACCTATCGGCTCCAGGAAATCTTTTACCTAAATTATCGTATTGTCCTGGTTTTTCGTTTGGTAAAAGCGGTATTTCCATATTACGACGATCAGCTACTCTTAGTGTATGACTTCCTGCACCGATCCATATTCGAAGAGGATTATCAGTTATCTCATATGCAGTCTTTTCATCGCAAACAACGCCACAAGCAGACCCTACGCTCATTAAACAGCAATCCAAGGCACGTAAGGGATAAGCAATGACAGGAGAATTGATTACATCTTCAATGGTGATTTTCATTGGCCCATGTGCGTAAGGATTCATTCTCGCATAACCACGGTTTTTAACAGCAATTTCTGCCATAGTTTTTCTAAAAGAATCCTCTGCCTTACCAAATATTTGCCAATATCTTTGAGCCATCACAGCGTAATAACCAGTATAAATATGACCTAATGGTGTTTCCCAGTCTTTGTCCGCAGCACAAGATATAAGGTTGTTTCCTTCGTCAGTTGGAACTTCATCCATTCTCTCCCAACCTAAGGCAAGGGTACAATCGCTATACCCCGATGCAACGGCTTTTATTGCCTCCCACATAGTTGACCCCCCCGTAGCTCCACCCGTTTTGACACCGATGGTTCCTAGTGGATCCAGACCAAGCCTATCGTGAATGACAGCTTCTCCTAATAATTGATCTCCAAAATGATCCGCAAAATGACCGTAATAAGCAGTATGAATGAAACTTTTCAATTCAGAAGGTGTCATCTTAACAAAATCAGCTGCTGCTATCAACGCTTGGACACATAATTCCTCCGTTCGAGTTTCAGGGAAAGCACGGTCGAATTTTGACATGCCTACAGTAGCTAAGTACACAGGTTTAGACATTTTGGGGATTTTCAGTTGTTTATCACTAAATTTAATCATTTTTTTATTCACTTCTTTTAATTAAACTCTTTTTTTATAATTTGATTTTATATATCTAATTGATATGATATTTTAATTTCACTATGATTAAAAGATTTCTAATTATGATTAATTTAAATTTTATACGCAAAAGAATTAATTAGAACTAAAATAAAGTTTAAAAATTAAAAAAATGATCGAGATATTATGGATACAAGAATCAGAGAGTTTGAAAAGATCAAAATTCAAAAATATGTACCAGAATTAGATTTACTGAATAATCCCGTGCTTAACGCTCAAGAAAAAGAATTTTTAGCAGAACTTTATGAATTTATGGAGAAAGAGCTTGATCCAAAACTAAGGAAGTTAGAAGAATTAAACTATCTTGTTGAGGAACCTACTCAAGACAAAAAGAAAGAAATAGTTATTGGAATAATGAAAAAGTTATCCAATAAAGGATATTATTCCACAATTCTTAATGTAGAAGATTATGAAGTAGGGCGGATTACTAGGAACGCTTTAATTGCCTATGCCTTATGTGGTGGCCGGTGGAGCGAATATAGCGAGAGATATATTGCTGGAAATTATAGCGTAGAGATGGGACGACTTGCAGGAGGCACGCTTTATTGCAATCCTGTGAATTACGCTTCCAATGAAGCTCAAAAAGAAAAATTTTTAACTCCTGTCGCAAAAGATGGTCAAATTGGCGCTTCTGCTATGACTGAATTTAACGCGGGGTCTGATATTTTTAGTATGGAATTGGCTTTCCTAGAAAGAGACGATAAAATAATAACAAAAGGTAAAAAACTGTTTATAACTAATGGAATGATCGCTGATTACATAATTTTATATGGAAGATTAAATAAAGGACAATTAGCCGCTGTTATTGTCGATACGGAGAATCAGAAGTTAAAAAACTTTCTAAGTACTCGGGTTAGAACATATGGCATGACCGATGCGTTTGTCAGCCGATTGATATTTGACAGAACTGAAATTCCAAAAGAAAATCTGCTTAAAGGACATGGATTAGATATTATGTTTCATCAATTAACAGAAGAGCGTTTAGTTATAAGTGCCGAGGCTTTAGGGGACACCATGAAAAAATTGATTTATTCTCATGCCTACGCACTCCAGCGTAAACAATTTGAACATAGATTACATCAATATCAAGTTATACGATTTCCAATATCTCGAAAAATTCGCGAGTTGAATTTACTAATTTCTGCTATGATACAATATGTAAGGCAATTAGACGAACATCCCGAATTAGCGGGTTCTAAATTAATGGCAGCCAACGCAATGGGTTTAAAAATAAGTACAACGGAACTAGGGTTCGAAAGCGCCATTCATTGCTTTAGAACTATGGGTGGTCGGGGTTTTACTAGACAATACGCCAATGAAATCGGTCTCTTTGACCCCTATTGTATGATCCATGGCGGGGGCAGTAACTATGTGCTTGAGGATAGTGAATCTCGAAGATTCTTTAAATACAAGCCTCCACGCAGAGAAAATGAAGATTATATTCCTAAAATTGATTATTAAAAAAATTGAGGTTAATGCCTTTTAGGTGATAACCCAATTTTTTTTCATTTACTTGTTTTGTAAAAATTTAGATGGATGTCATATAAACCTTTGGATCTGATACATTCTTGTTTTATGAACTATCATTCTTTGGGCAGTTAAGCGCCCC
>JAHLWS010000012.1 GCA_019057795.1 Promethearchaeota archaeon
CTCAGGCGCCGATATAACGATGTGTTGTGAAAAAGCACCTTTACTGCCCATCCGAACATGACAGAGTAGGTTCCTTAATAAGAAAAAAAATATAAAAGAGTTGTTGGAATATGTTCGTTTAATAAATGGGACACATGTTAATGTTAAATAATTCGCTAACTTTTCTAAATTTTCATAATCTCTACGAGTAGATTTTGTAATTTGAAATATAAAACTATAAAGCCTGACCCTGAAAGAAGTGAGGGGTTGTAATAGGAGGAAATTATGACGATCTATTCTCATTCTCGCCTGGAAACCTTTAAGAGCTGTCCTTTAAAATACAAGTTTAACTATATCGATAAGATTGAAAGAGAAGAAGAGGGCATCGAGGCTTTTTTAGGTTCTCGCTTTCATGAGGTAATGGAAAAAATTTATAAAAACCTCCCCTTTAGGAAACACAGTTTGGATGAACTGCTGGATTTTTATAAGGATGATTGGAATAAGAATTATCATGATAAGATAATTATTGCCGACAATGAAAGAAAAGCTAAGGATTATAAAGAAATAGGGAAGAAGTTTATAGAAGATTATTATCAGCGGTATTATCCTTTTAACCAGGGGAAAGTTTTAGGTACTGAACGTTGGGTAATTATAAATTTAGATGATAAGGGAGAATATAAATTAAGGGGAATTATAGACCGTTTAAACCAGACAAAAGATGGAACTTATGAAATACATGATTATAAGACCTCCAAATCTCTCCCGGAGCAGAGCAGGATGGATGAAGACCGCCAGCTGGCTCTCTATCAGATAGGGGTTCAGAGTATGTGGAACGATGTTTGTAATGTAGAGCTGGTGTGGCATTATGTAGCCTTTGATAAAGAGATAAGGTCAAAAAGGACGGAAGAAGAGTTAGATGAATTAAAAAAAGATACCATTGATTTGATAAAGAAGATTGAAGCTACCCGGGAATTTTTACCTAATGAGAGCATTTTATGCGGATGGTGTTATTATAAAGATATCTGTCCTTTGCATAAACATGAATATATGGTTGGGAATCTGCCGGTAAATAAATATCTAAAAGATAGTGGGGTTAAATTGGTTAATGAATTTGCCAAATTGGATGATAAAAAGAAGAGTTATAAAGTAAAGATTAAAGAGATCGATGAAGAGCTGGAAGAGATAAAAGAAGCTGTTATTCAATATGCCGGAAATATAGGGGTAGAAGTGGTGATAGGGAGTGACCATAAGTTAAAGATTACCTCAAGTGAAAAAATCAATGTGCCGGGCAAAGGGACCAAGGAGAGAGAATCTTTGATAGAGTTGTTAAGCCAATTAAATAGATTGGAAGAAGTATCAGTCTTTGATGTCGCTGAGTTGAAAAAGGCAATTAAAGAGGAAAAATGGGATTCGGCTATTTTAGATGAGATAAAAAAGTTCGTAGAGGTTGAAACAGTGAAATCAGTCCGCTTATCAAAAAGCAAGAGAGAAGACTAAAGTGACAGGGGACGGGGGATTGTCGTAGATGTCAAAGGGACGGTCTAATGACAATATCATATCAAAGTAGCATGACAGGGAATGGGGAAGGTGTGCCAAGTCAATAATTCGGTCACTTTTTGCGGAAAACCTATAGGATATGGGGAGTTTCTTAACCGGATGATAAGGCTTTAGGTATTATTATAGATAGATGTCTTAAAGCAAAACCTCGTGTAAGGGGAACTAAATCATAGAAAAAATAGGTCCCTATTTTCTAATTCTTTTCGAAGATTTAATTATAGATCCCTTAATACATTTCTAGACTAAAATACAATTTGTAAAAACTCAGGAGATATTTTAATGGGAAAGATTGATTTTAACGCAAAATTACTGGAAAAGAACAAACAAAGCGAAATTTGTTCTATTTATTCTGCTGCAGACGGAATCGAAAGATCGCTTGAGAAAAATAAAGACTTGATCAAAAAATTGGCAATAGAAATGTATAAATATAACCCTGAACAAATTCTATTTGTGGGAAGCGGCGCTTCATATTGTACTTTATATACAGGCTACTATTTTTTAAGAACAAATTCATCCATATGGACAGTGCATTCTTTTGGTCCTGAAATTATATCTGATAATCCTTTATTTTTAGAGAAGTTACGTACTTTAGCAATACTTTCATCTTATTCAGGCAAAACAGAAGACACGCTTTTAGCAAGTAGCTTTTTAAAGAAAAAAAATATTCCCATATTAGCGTTAACAAAAAGTGAAGATAATCCACTTGCTCAATCTGCTGATTTTGTTTTAGCTTACCACGATAAATGTTTGTATACATCGGCTATGGCAAACCTTTTAATGCTGCTCTCACACTATATGATACTAAATGGTGAGCCAGATAATGCGATTAACTTGCAGAATGCATTATTAAAAGTTCCAGATGACATGCGTCACATTCAAGCGCTTAGTGAAGAGAAAGCATTGGTTGCTTTGGATAAAGTAAAGGAAGACAATTTCTTTTATGTTTTAGGCGATGGTGCCTTATGGGCACTTGCTTACCAATTTGGTTATACAAATCTCATGGAGTATTCACGCGTACATGCTGCTTGTTTAAGAAATTGTGAATGGCGCCATGGACCTCTGGAAGTATTATCCAAAAAACCGGCAATTATAATGTTTATTGGAAATGATGCATCAAGGCCGTGGGCTATAGTTACAAAGAATTACTGTGAAAAAAACGGTGCAAATATTGTAACGTTTGATGTGAAGGATTATGTAAACACCAATCCAGTTTTAGCGCCGTTTATTCTCCATCAGGTAAGTCAGTTTTTCTTCCTATACCAAAGTACACAGCGAGGGATTGACATGGACGATTATTTAGAGATGCATGTAAAACCGTACAAGCCAGGAGAAAGTTATTTCTGATAAATAGAACTCTATATGCGTTATTCTAAATAATAATATTTAAAAATCTTATTTTTTAAAGGGTCTAGTACAATGAATGCTGTTATTTTATATGGACCTGGTAATATAGAAGTAAAAGAAGTTCCAAATGTAAAACCAAAAGAAAATGAAGTCTTAATAAAAGTAAAGAATTGTGGTGTATGTGGTATCGACATTTCTCTATTTAAAGGTAACTATCCTGCAAATTATCCGGTAATAATTGGACATGAATTTTCAGGTGAGGTTACTCAAGTTGGAAAAGACGTTTCCAATATTAGTATAGTTGAACATGTTACAGTAGATCCAAATTTTGTTTGTCATTCCTGTTTTTTTATCTTTCCTTTAAAATCTCCCATTAATCAGTCGAATTAATTATTGCTCCTTCAGAGGACATATACGGCAGGAAACGCGCCAGGGGATGTCAGTTCTTAGATTTAATAAATGTTGTATGCTATTTCCGCGGAAACAGGAGAGGAATCTATTTTATAAATAAATTTGACACCGGACGAGAAATATTTTATTATACACTTAGTTAGTAAAGTTAATAAAGAAAGAATATTTAAGAACAAAATTAATATAAAAGTATGATAAAAAGCATTATAAAGAGAACCTGCTTTCTATCTAAAGAAAATAAAAGGAAAATAATTATTTAATGGAAATAAGAAATATAAATAAAGGTTTAGTTTTAAGAACTATTGAGAAAAATGGTTCAATTTCAAGAGCAGATGTTGGTAAGATAGTAGGATTAGCCCCTCCCACCGTCTCTGCTATTGTTAAGGATTTAATTGAAAGAGATATAGTTCAGGAAATTGGAAAAGGAGATTCTTCGGGTGGAAAAAAGCCAATATTATTAAAAATAAATTCAAAAATAGCTTATATGATTGCAGTGGACTTAGGAGGAGAAAATGGAATAAGAGTAGCCTTGATGGATTTATCTTACAATATTGTTAACCAGAAGCTTGGACCAAAGATAGGGTCTTTAAATAGTCAAAAATTAAAAAATTCACTTAGTGTTATATTAAAAGATTTTATAAAAGAGATAAATATTTCAAAAGAAAAAATATTGAGTATATGTATTGGTGTACCAGGGATTATAGACTTTAAATTAGAAAAAGTGACTGTAGCTCCTTATTTAAATTGGGAAATATCTTTGGAGGATTTGAAATTTAAAGGAATTAGAATACCAATCGTTCTTGAAAACGATGTTAACCTAATGGCTTTGGGAGAGAAAACTAAAGGGAAAGCCCAAAAAATTAACAACTTTGTTTTTGTGGGAGAAAGAACCGGAATAGGTGTGGGTATTATAATTAATGGCAAGCTTTATAAGGGAGCGAACAATGCTGCCGGTGAGGTAGGATATCTATTGATTGATCCCAAGTATGCCCCTAAAAACAGTAGAGATTATGGTTGTTTAGAAAAATTAGCCAGTTATAAAATTATTATAGAGAAAACGAAAAAAAAGACAGGTAAGAACATTAAAGTTATAGATGTATTTAAAATGGCTGCCGAGGGAGATAATGTTGCCCTGAGAATTGTAAAAGAAGCATTAAAGTTTCTTGCTTATGGTATTGGAAATATATACTGTGTACTTGATCCGGAATTAGTAATAATCGGAGGGGGAATTTCAATTTTACCACCAAGATTTTTAGAGGAAATAAAGAAGAATATCAGGGAAATAACTCCTTTTGTTCCTAAGATAGAATTTTCTAAGTTAGAAGAGGACGGAGTTTTAATTGGTGCAGCAGTAAAGGTGCTCGAGCCTTTGAAGAGAAGAGGACTAGCGCTTATTAAGTAGTAAGAGTTTTTTTATAGAAAAAGCTTAAAGACTGAGGTATATTTTAACGCACTTGAGAAGTCTAAGCGAAAAAAGGAGGTGATTTTTATAAATTTAGCGATAATCTTGTATTTGTTAACTAGAATGTCTATAAAGGAATACGTTAATAAGATCATTGAGATTCGTTCAAGGAAGAAAATTAAAATTATTTTTATTAGGAGGATTTTAGTTATGAAAATGTTACTACCATTACCATTAATCAAAAAAATCTTACCACTAATGTTAGTATTTGTTTTTGTATTAGCTTTTGTTGTAATGGCGAGTGCTGAGAAAGTTGAGATTACTTACTGGCAGTATTTTTATCAGACCAAACAAGAGACAATTGATGTACTCATCGACCTCTTCGAAAAAGAAAATCCTGATATTATAGTTGAGCATATAACTTTCCCTTATGAAAATTATAATGTCAAGGTTGCAGCTTCGGTACCTGCGAGGGTAGGGCCTAATGTAATTAATCTTTATTATGGTTGGTTACCACTATATATTGGTGCGGGTTACTTACAAGCATTGCCTGAAGATGTTTTTAATCCTGAGATGATTGAAAAAGATTTTTTCCCATTGGTTTCCGCAGCAAAAGTTGATGGTAAATATTATGCCTTACCAACAGCAGTAAGGTCTCTTGCTTTGATCTGGAATAAGGATCTATTTAAAGAGGCTGGTTTAGATCCAGAAATTCCTCCCAAAACTCTGGATGAATTAGTAGAATATGCACAAAAATTAACCAAATATGATAAGGCCGGCAATATCATACAGGCAGGTTTAACAACTGAGTTAAGGGGTCAATTGCATCATTGGGTAAGAGAGGTATTAATTCGTCAATTTGGTGGTAAACCTTATTCTGATGATAATCGTAAGGTAACCTATAATGATCAGAGCGGTTACGATGCTTTTACATTCTTTACAGATTTAACAGAAAAATATAAAGTCGGTCAAGTAGGTTTTTTAACTGATGATGTTACTGCCTTTAAAGCAGGGAAAGCGGCAATGACTATTGATGGGTCTTTCAGAATTGGCACACTTGATAAGGTGAAAAACCTTAATTATGGTGTGGCTGAGGTACCTTCTCATAATGGTGTTAAATCTAATTTTGCTTCTTTCTGGGCTAATGGTATTACCAGCTTCACTGAAGGTAAAAAATTGGAAGCTTCAATAAAATTTCTAAAATTTTTAACATCTGATAAGACTATGGAACTCTGGCTTAAGAATATTGGAGAGTTACCTGCCAAACCATCTGTAGCTTTCAAAGAAGAGAATATAAATAATCCTAAATACGGACCCTTTATTAAAGGATTAGAATATGCCCATGCAACATACTTTGTTGATGAAATGCCTCAGAGACAGGTCTGGACAGATGCCTATGATATGATAACATTGGAGGGTAAGACAGTCAAAGAAGCAGTCGATATAGCCGCTGAAACCGAACAGAATGTATTAGATAAATTTTATTCTGACAAATAGTATTTATATTCAGTAAAGGAGGGAGGAAACCCTCCCTCCTTTAGTTAAAGAGAGGTTTATTTTTGAAAATAAGATTTAATAAACTATCTATTGAACAAAAAAAGGCAGTCTGGGCCTATATTTTTTTATTTGTACCCTTAACATTTTATCTAGTAATAAGAATCTACCCGACCTTTAGTTCCTTTTATATTTCTTTTACTGACTGGGATATAGTTTCTTCTGAAAAGCAGTTTATAGGATTAGAAAATTATCAAAAAATGGTTAATGACCCAGTATTTTTGAAAACTTTAGTTAACACCTTTAGGTACGTTATCTTTGGCCTACCTGTTAACTTGGTTTTAAGTTTTATAATAGCTTATAATTTAAATAAAATAAAACGTGGATTGGGATTATATAGAACATTGTACTTCATACCTTATATGACATCATTGGTTGCAGTTTCCTGGGTCTGGAGATGGTTATATCAACCATTACCACTTGGCTTTTTTAATAATCTTTTAAGCTTTTTCGGTTTGGCACAACAGCCTTTTTTACAATCAACCAGTCAGGCCTTACCCTCAATTTTAGCACCGACCATATGGGCTGAGATAGGTTTCCAAGTTATTATATTTTTAGCTGGGTTAAAAGGAATTCCTGAATTATTATATGAGGCGGCAGATATTGATGGGGCAGATAATAGGCAAAAATTATTTAAGATTACGATTCCACTTTTAAGACCAACGATTATTTTTTTAGTTGTAATGGGTACAATTAAATATTTGCGTATTTTTACCCAGGTTTATACTATGACTTATCAGGGTGAGGGCGGTCCTTTAAATTCTACCAAACCCCTTGTTCTTTATATTTATAATAATGCTTTTAGAAGTTTTGATATGGGTTATGCCTCTGCTATGACAGTTGTTTTATTTGTATTAATTTTATGTATAACTCTAATTCAGTTAAAAGTGTTGGAGGAAAAATGAATAAAGAAAAAAATAATAAAGGAAAATTAAAAAGAACAAATCCAACTGTCTATGTTTTATTGGCACTTGGTGGAATTATTATGATCTTTCCCTTTGTCTGGATGATTGCGACATCATTTAAACAACCTTGGGATGTTTATAATCTGTCCATTATTCCACCAGAGGCAACTTTTAATAATTATATAAGGTTATTTGAGAGAAGCAATTTTCCCAGATGGTTTTTAAATTCTTTTGTGGTTGGTTTATTAGTTACTTTCTCTGTTTTGTTTTTTGATTCATTGGCTGGCTATACTTTGTGTAAGTTTAATTTTAAAGGGAAAAAAATAATTTTTATTTTAATTCTTTCTACAATGATGATTCCAACTGAAATGTTAGTTATTCCCTGGTATATAATGTCGAATAAATGGGGCTGGGTTGATTCTTATTGGGGTATAATGTTCCCGGGAATTATGACAGGTTTTGGTACTTTTTTAATGAGACAGTTTTTCCAGGGTGTACCTGATGAACTGTTAGATGCAGCTAGGATTGATGGATTAAATGAATTTCAGATCTGGTGGAAGATCGCGATGCCTTTAGTTAAGCCTGCTATTTCTGCCCTCTCTATCTTTACTTTTCTCGGGAATTGGAATGCTTTTTTATGGCCATTAATTGTTATCAGCAAGACTGAGTTATACACATTGCCCGTAGGTCTTGCTTTTTTCTCGGGTGAGTTCCAGACCGAATGGGAGATGGTTATGACTGGTGCTTCTGTGGCAACTATTCCTGTCTTAATAGTTTTTTTAATTTTCCAGAAACAAATAATTAAAGGTATTGCCTTATCAGGCTTGAAAGGATAGTGGTAAAGGTGTATTCAGGATTAAAAATAATTGATTCACATTCTCATTTTCCAGTAAATGAGCCAATTATTAAAACAATGATGAGTGAAGGAAGATTTAATGAATTTAAACGAATAGCTGATAAACAACAAATCTCAAAAACTCAGGAAAAATGGAGAAAGGCATGGGGATTTGCAAAACCAGATGAGATTGTATTAACTGATGAAGAATTGGTTCAAAAATGGGTAGAGGAAATGGATAGAAGAGGGATTGATAAAATAGTCTGGGTAACTGGTGGAGGTAATGATCGCCTTGCCAGGATTATTAAAATGGCTCCTGATCGTTTTATCGGTTATGCCCATCATAATTTATTTGCGAAAGATGCAGCCTTAGAATTGGAGAACGCTATTGTTAAACTAGGTTTAAAGGGTTATAAAATGTTAGCCCCTATTTTAGATAAATTAATAATCGATAAATCAGCTTATCCTGTCTGGGAGGTTTGTGTTAAATATAATCTGCCTGTATTAATTCACTTTGGTATTATGGGAGCCGGTGGTGGTATTGCTTACAATGAAAATATAAATCCAGCTATTATGGAGAGTGTTGCTAAAGATTTTCCGGAGCTCAATTTTATTATACCTCATTTTGGTTGTGGATACCTTAAAGAACTTTTGTTTTTAGGTTGGGTCTGTGAGAATATTTATGTAGATACTTCTGGGTCTAATCAATGGATGCGCTGGATGCCATATCCAGTTAATTTGGAGTCGAGTTTTGAAAAATTTTATAAGACTTTTGGCCCGGAGAGGATTCTCTTTGGTACAGATTCATCATATTTCCCCAGAGGTTATGCTATAGATTATTTAAAAGAGCAGAATAGGATTGTGCGGTTCTTAAATATTCCTGAGAATGAGGTACAAATGATTTTCGGGGGTAACATAGCTAAATTATTAAATATAGAACTTTAGAGTATTTTTCGTGGAGGTGAAATCGTGGAAAGGGATAATTATAAATTTCCGGCTACTAGCTATAAGGATATGGTTTTGGAACCCCTTTTTGAAAGCTTTAAAGAGCATTTTTACCAACAATTGATGGCTATAAACTATGCCCATACAGTTATGCTTGCAGAACAAAATATTATTACTGTCGGGGAAGCTAAAGAGATTATTCAGGGCTTGTATGAAATAGATAAGGAGATAGATCTTACCTCTCTTAAATATACCGGAGAATTTGAGGATGTATATTTTTATGTAGAACAGAAATTAATCAAGAAGATTGGTATAGAAATAGCAGGTAAGATGCATACAGGCAGAAGTCGTAATGATATGGATGTAACCATATATAAGATGAAGATTAAGCTTTATTTATCTTCTCTAATAAACCATTTAGTAAAGTTAATTGATTCACTAATAAAAGTAGCGGAGGAAAATAAAGCAGCGATTGTCATTGCATATACCCATGGTCAACCCGCTCAGCCGACAACATTTGGTCATTATCTTGGGGCTTTAATTGAAATATTAGAACGTGATCTGGATCGCTTGTTCCAAGCCTATCGGGTTGTTGATAAGAGTAGTATGGGAGCAGCGGCAATTGCTACCTCCGGATTTAATTTAAACAGGGAAAGGATGGCTGAACTTTTAGGTTTTTCTGAAGTTCAGGAAAATTCTTATGGTTGTATTGCTGCGGTTGATTACTTAACAGAGGTTTATTCTAATTTAAAGATTTTATTTATTAACCTGGGTCGTTTTATCCAAGACCTTGGGCAATGGACCAGTTTTGAGCTTTCTCATCTTTATGTTCCTGATGAGTTTGTTCAAATCAGTTCAATTATGCCCCAAAAAAGAAATCCGGTTCCCATTGAACATATGAGGATATTATCTTCAATTATGATCGGGCATTGTGATACCGTGGTTAATTCTATGCATAATACTCCATTTACTGATATGAATGATGCAGAGGACTCAATCCAGGTGATAGGATTTAAAGCTTTTTTCACTGGTGAAAGGGTTTTGAAGTTGTTGACAGATTTTATGTTAAACTTAAATGTTAATAAAGAAAAAATAAAAGAGCATATTGGAGAAACATATGTATCTATAACAGAGTTAGCTGATTCACTGGTAAGGGAAGAAGGGATATCTTTTCGTCAGGCCCATGAAATTGCTTCTCAGATAGTTAAAACATTAATTAAGGAAAAGAAGCCGCTGGGGGATATTAAATACGAGTTATTTAGGTCTATTTTTACTGAAACCATAAAGAGAGAACCTGATATTAGTGAAACCAAATTAAAGAAATTTGTTGACCCTGAGTATTTTATATCTGTTAGGGAGCAGTTAGGTGGTCCGGGGCCTCAAGCCTTAAGACGAAGTTTAAGCAACTATAAGGATAAACTTAATAATTTACAGAAAAATAATAAGAAAATAAAAGAATTCGAAGAAGCCGCTATCAATAAATTAAAAAGTGTGGTTAGGGAATATATGTAAGGGTAATTATTTTGGATTACTTTGTTTGTATTGATGGTAGAGATACTAAAACATGGGACATTCCCAATATTTTGTATTTTAAAATTCATTTTTATTAAGAGAAATTAAACTAATATGAAATATTATAATATTAAGTCCAAGCATAAGTTAATTTTATCTAAAAACCTAATGGAGTAGTTTATGAAAGGGAATGCAATTATAGGGCAATCTGGGGGTCCTACCTCGGTTATTAATTCGAGTCTTTGTGGTTTGGTCAAAGAAGGTCTTAAATCAAAAAAAATTGAAAAGGTCCTTGGTATGAGATTTGGGATCCAAGGATTTATGGAAGATGAGATTTTTGACTTGGGTAAAGAAAATCCTCAAGTAATTGAAGGGTTACGTCAAACCCCTTCCTCTGCTTTGGGCTCATGCAGATATATATTAAAAGATGAAGATTCCCCACTTATAATGAAACAACTTAAAAAGTATAATATACGTTATTTTTTTCTTATTGGAGGCAATGACACAATGGATACAATTAATCGTATAGAAAAATATTGCAGAGAGGATAATTATGAATTAAGAGCAATTGGAGTCCCTAAAACAGTAGATAATGATCTTTGTGGTACTGATCATACTCCAGGATTTGCCTCTGCTGCAAGATATGTTTGTCTTTCGGTCCAACAAGCTGGTCGACTTGCTCGAGATATGCAGAGAGTCGATAAATATGTTATTTTGCAAACTGTCGGCAGAGATACCGGATGGCTGGCAGCATCAGCGGTATTGGCAAAAAAAGGGGAATCTGACGCTCCTCATCTTATTTATATGCCTGAAAGGCCTTTATCAAAAGAAAAATATATATCAGATATCAAAAAGTGTATTGAAAAAAATGGATGGGTTTCAATAGTATGTGGTGAGGGTATCCGCTGGGAAGATGGAACACTTATAGCATCTACTCAAGCACAGGATGAGTTTTTAAATATTGAATTCGGAGCAATGGGTGGTGTTAGTGCAGCATTAAATTTACATAGGTTAATTAATCAAGAAACTAAATATAGGGGAGAGTTTCAAATAACCGAATCTCTTTCCATGTGTGCGATAGATAGAGCCAGTAAAGTTGATCTTGAAGAGGCTTATGATTGTGGAGTCAAGGCAATAAAATTAGCCGAAGAAGGTGCTTCGGGGATTATGGTTTCAATCCATCGGGTTAGTTCCTCTCCCTACAAAGTTAAATTAAAAACCGTTTCTCTTGATGAAGTTGCCTTACATACAAAAACGATGGATGATAAATATATAAATACTCAAGGGAATTTTGTAACTGACGAATATATAAAATATATCAAACCATTAGTTGAAGAACTCCCCAGCTATAGTGAATTAAATTTTATAAAAAATAAATAATCGTTATTTAGTAATAGGAGATTAGAGATGAATTTACAGGATAATAGATAAAATAAGGAGGGTTAAAAGATATGCATGGTCGAAAGATATGGCCCGTACCAGTGCAAAAAATTATGCCCTATGAGGCAATTGAGGAAAAACGGCCTGTGGCATTAGTGACTAGTGGACCAGCATGGGAAGCCGTAAAATGTAAATTGAATCTTCCAATTGTTTGGCGAACTAATGTCAAAATGGCAATGGCTGATTACTGGGACAGTTTGATGGAAAATTTTAAGGGAGAAGTAATCTATGCTGTTGGTGGTGGGTTAGTAGTAGATGCAGCTAAGTACATAGCTATGAAACAAGGTTTGGAAATAGTCTGCCTTCCAACTGCACTTTCAGTTGATGCAATTACAGCGTGGTCTTCAGCTATTCGTGTAGATGGTTGTGTGGAATATATCCCTACAAAGATTGTAGATGAACTTTTGATTGATTTTGAAGTAATTGCCCAGGCTCCTTCCTTTATTCGCGCAGCAGCTATATGTGATCTTCTTTCTATTGCAACAGGACGTTGGGATTGGAAGTTTGCCGAAGAAAAAGGAAAAAATACCCCAGAAACAAAATTTATTCCCTATATTGATCATATGGCCGCATCTATTCTAGAAGGAGCAATTGATTGTGCTGAAGCAGCTGGTAGGGGTGATCAAGAAGGACTTAAGCAGTTATTGGATTGTATCATTTTGGAAACCCAAATGTTGAATCAAATAGGACATGCCCGACCCGAAGAAGGTAGTGAGCATTACTTTGCATATTTGGCGGAAAACTTAGTTGGATCGGGAAAACCTCATGCGAATCTAGTTTGCCCTGGTATTCTGATTATAGCTACTATCCAGGGGCAGGATATTGTACCATTGAAACGTGCAATGCGGTACTGCAATATTCCATTAAATGCGATTTTAAATGATTTCATTGAGGAAATTTTGAAACAGTTACCTAAATATTGTACTGAACATGGATTATTGTATGGTGTTGCTCATGAGCTAAAGAAAGACGACTGGGAAAAGTTATCTTTTAAAAAAATTCTGAATTAATAGAAAAATTAACTTTGCTGTAAGGAGTAGAAGTAAAAATGGTATAAAAATTATTTGTAGTGCAGGCTCTAACCTTTTTGGTATAAATGAAGAAGACATGCAAGTAAAGGTTAATACTTGGGACTATATATTGCAAGATGAAGGAAGCGGATATGAGATTAGTATAAAAGCATTAAGGGTTTTAGTGAGAGTATAGGATGGTATGGGTGGTGTTACTATACAAAACAATAACGGAAGATTTAAATATTGTTGTATGCCACATTAACAAATGATTGTTTTAAAATATCAAATTTAAAGAAAGAGGACAATATTATGAACAAACTTGCTATTAATGGAGGAAAAAGTATAAGAAAAAAATCCTGGCCAGGGTGGCCTATTGTAGGAAAAGAAGAATTGGAACTTATGAGTGAAGTTATAAGTTCAGGTGTGTGGTCTTATAATGGTCCAAAAGAGAAAGAGTTTATAAGAAAATTTAGAGATTACATAGGAACTAAATATGCAGTATGTGCTGCCAACGGAACGGTTACTCTTCAAATAGCTCTTGAAGCTTTGGATATCGGTTACGGAGATGAAGTTATTGTTCCTGGTCTTACTTGGCAAGCTACCGCATCTTGCTGTGTTGATGTAAATGCAATGCCTGTTTTGGTCGATGTTGAGGAGGATAGCTGGTGCATTGATCCTGTAAAAATAGAAGAGGCTATTACTCCAAAAACAAAAGCTCTAATAATTGTTCATCTTTATGGTTCTAATCCAAAAATTGATGAAATAATTAAAATAGCTAAAGAGAATAACCTTTGCCTTATTGAAGATGCTGCCCATCAGTATGGTACTGTTATTAATGGTAAAAAGCCAGGTTCGTTTGGAGATATAGGTTCTTTTTCATTTCAGCAGTCAAAAGGACTAACATCAGGTGAAGGAGGGGCTTTGACTACTAATAAAAAAGATTTAGCTGAAAAGCTTGATGCCCTCAGAAATTGTGGAAGAAGAGTTGTTTCATTAAATAGTAATGTAAAGGAAGAAGAGAAAGGAAAGGGTTATTATAAGGAAGAAGGGAATTTTATACATTCTGGCAATTATAGAATTACTGAATTTCAGGCAGCTATACTTTTGTGTCAGTTACAAAGATTAGATGGGCAATTAAAGAAAAAAGATGAAAATGCTACTTATTTGAATAAAAAACTTAAGGAAATTGATGGCATTATCCCTATGCGGAGGGAGAAAGAAACTCAGATACAAGCATATTTCAATTTCGCATTTAGATATGAAAAAAAATATTTTAAGAATCTTCATGTAAGTAAATTTAGAAAAGCATTATCGGCAGAGCTTGGTCTAGATATCCAACCTTGTTACGAACCATTAAATAACTGTCAATTTTATAGACCGCTTACTAAAAAAAGATATAACATAAATCCAGAGTATTTTAAGAAAATCAACCCTTTAAGATTTTTACTGCCAGTATGTGAGAATGCTTTTAAAAACGAAAGTATAACATTCCACCACTCAGTTCTATTAGCAAAAAAGGAAGACATGAATGATATCCTGAAGGCCATAGTTAAAATAAAAGAAAATGTAGATGAACTGCTTTGAGTATAGATATAATGAATATTAATAAAAAGGGAACATTTTAAATGAAAACTTTAAATAAAAAAATAAAAGTTGGAATTGTCGGTTCAGGTTTTATATCAGGTATACATGTTCGTAGTTTAAAATCGGTATCTGATGCTGAGGTAATGGCTTGTTCCTCTATTGATGAAGAGGGTCTTAAAAAATTTACAAAGAAATACGAAATACCTTATTCTTTTATAGATTATAGAAAAATGTTAGAAATGGATGAAATAGATGTAGTATGTTTAGGGGTTCCAAATAATTTACATCTTCAAATGACATTGGATTGCGCAACTGCAGGAAAACATATTATATGTGAAAAGCCATTGTGTAATAATTTGAGGGATGCAGATTCAATGATTAATACCTGCAAAGAAGCTGGGGTAAAATTAATGTATGTTGAACAATGTTGTTTTGCTCCTAAGTATATAAAATTAAAGGAACTTTACCAATCTGGATCGCTAGGGAAAATTTATTTTATAAAACACTCACAAAAACATGATGGCCCTCATTCTACATGGTTTTGGGATGTTGAAAAAGTAGGAGGGGGAGTGGTTATGGATATGGGATGTCACACTTTTGGCTTTTTAAGGTGGTTAACAGATAATGCAGAAGTTGAGGATATTTATTCCGAAATGGGGACTTATATGCATAAGGATAAAACAAGGGGAGAGGATACCGCAATAACTATAATAAAATTTAAGGGTGGTGTAACAGGGGTCTCAGAAGTTAGCTGGGCAAAGAAAGGTGGTTATGATGATAGAGCCGAAGTATATGGGTTAAAAGGAATTAGTTTTGCTGATATGAGTTCTTCTCTTAGAACATATAGCGAAATTGGTTTTGAATATGTTTCTGAAAAGGCTCCAATATCTCTTGGATGGTCTTATCCCATATTTGAGGAGGAATGGCAGAGTGGTTTCCCCCAAATGTTTTCACATTTTATTGATTGTGTAAAAAATAATAAAATACCTATTATAACAGGCGAAGATGGGAAGGCAATATTAGAAATGGTATTTGCTGCTTATAAGTCAGCTAAAGAGGGTAAAAAAGTAAAGTTACCATTTAAATCATATGCTGCCAAACCAATTGATCTTTGGATAAGTTAGTTTGTTAATTTCAAAGTGTACTAATTTCGAGAAGTGTTTACACTTAGCTTAAAATAAATCGATCATGCGTGTGGTCTTTTCTATAGAATATTAATAACCAAAAATATTAATCCAAATTAAAGAATATGAAAAATTAGTCTTAATCACTGATACCATGAGGGCAGTAGACCTTAAAGAGGGAACTTATGATTTGGGTGGACAAGAAGTTATTGTGACTAAAGGACAAGTGAGTTTAAAAGACGAAACTTTAGCCGGTAGTGTATCAACTATGCATAAAGCAGTTAAAAACATGGTAAACAAAGTAGGTATTTCCTTACCAAAAGAGATTCAAATGACAAGCTTTAACCCGGCGAAATCTGTAGGAATAGATGATAAAAAAGGTAGTTTGGAGTCTGGTAAAGATGCCGATATAGTTATTTTAAACAAAAACTTGGAAACCGAACTAACTGTGGTAGCTGGAAAGGTAGTTTAAAGGAGGAATAAGGAAATGAATATTATAGTAGTGAAAGATTATAATGAGATGAGTTACCAGGCTGCCCAGCTAATTGCTGAACAAATTACAAAAAAAAGAAATTCGGTTTTAGGGTTAGCTACAGGTAGTACACCTGAGGGAATGTACAAAGAATTAATTAATTTAAATCAGGAGGATAAAGTGGATTTTTCAGAAGTAATTACCTTTAACCTGGATGAATACTATGGCTTATCTCCAGAAAATCCGCAGAGTTATTGTTTTTTTATGTGGAATAAATTTTTTAAGCATGTTAACATTAAAAAAGAAAATATACACTTATTAAATGGAATTACGGAAAATGTAAATAAGGAATGTAAACAATATGAAGATTTAATAAAAAAAAGTGATAGGATAGATTTACAAGTTTTAGGAATTGGTGACAATGGTCATATAGGTTTTAATGAACCGGATATTAGTTTAAATACCCAAACTCATTTAGTAAACCTAACTACTAAGACGATTAAGGCAAATTCTCGTTTTTTTAATAATGTTCAAGAAATTCCTAAACAAGCTATTACTATGGGAATAGGGACTATCATGCGGGCAAGAAAAATTATTTTATTAGCTAACGGTAAAAGAAAAGCCAGGGTTATTGAAAGAACAATAAATAGTCCTATTACTACTAAAGTACCGGCAAGCGTTCTTCAACTTCATAATGATGTAACCATAATTGCCGACCAGGAAGCGGCTTCTAAATTTATAAGTTGACAATAATTAGGACAGGGAACTTAAGAAATTGTAAAAACATATAGTGCTGTGTTAATAGAAAAGAATATTTTTTACCGAGATATCGGAGAAAAATCTTTACAAAAGGAGTAAAGGAATATACGGAGAAAATACTTTCGCACATCCCAGAATTTTATTCCGATATCGAGGTAGTAAAGCCTAATGTACAAGAGGATTATATTCATATGGTAGTCGTGATACCTCCAAGAATTGGAGTTGCCGATGCAATTCGGTTTATTAAAACACAGTTGGCAAAAAAGCTGAAAGCGAAATTTCCTTTTATGCAAAAAAGCTATGCAAGGGAAGGCGGCATCTGGTCTATAGGATACTGTGTATCGTGTATAGACTTGAATGAAAAGGAAATCCTCCCCTACGTAGAGCATCAAGAAAAAGAAGATAAAGGGCAACTGCAATTAACATTGTCATAGGTTTAAGATACTTCAAGATCCTGCTGGGGGAGTTTCGCTAACACTGAATGAGTTTGTAAGAAAGGAGGTCTTGCTTATACGATACTCTACGAAAAAGTGCTATCGATAATACAACAGGCGAGGATAGACATTCGACCGAAGAGTCTTGGTGTTACCTGGAAAGAAATAAAGCAAACTTTATTTGCACTGAATGAGTTTGTAAGAAAGGAGGTCTTGCTTATACGATACTCTATGAAAAAGATATATCGGAAGATATATTTAATACTATTAAGGGAAAATTATTATAATTTTAAAGGAGGAATTTATCATGAGAAAAGTATTATTAGTGATAGCGGTGTTCTGTCTGCTTATGACAGCAACGCTGCTGGTAGCAGCAGAACAAAAATATGCAGGAGTTACTATACGGGTTATCGCTGAGCAACAGAATCCCACCTTGGCGATGCAAAAACAAATACCAAAGTTTGAGGAAATAACAGGAATAAAAGTTGAGCTTGAAATTGGACCTATGGACAATGTGGTTGGTAAGGAAATCCTGGCCTTAGAAAGCGGCACTGGTGCGTATGATCTCATTTCAATACCTTATCAATTCCTGGGGCAGTTAGAGGAGAATGGATATCTGCAGCCGTTGGATCCTTTTTTAAATCGGGAAGATCTTAAACTTGAAGATTTTGACAAAAGTGATTTGATTTCGGGAATGGTGTCCGCTTCAGGGGAGTGGAAAGGTGTGAGTTACGGTATTACATCAAATTCGTGCATAATGATCATGTTTTATAGAAAGGATATCCTTGAAAACCCTGAAGAAAAGGCCGCTTTTAAAGCAAAGTACGGGTATGAGCTAAAGTTACCGGTAAACTGGATTCAGTATCGCGATTTGGCTGAATTTTTTACCAGGAAATCGGGTGATAATCTAATGGGAGAAACCCTTAAGCAAAGTTTTTATGGTACAAGTATTGCAGGAAAACGACATGACGCTATGACCTGTGAATGGCTTAATTATGCATGGTCTTTCGGTGGCGGTATATTTGATGAAAAGGGTAATCTAATCATCGATAATCCAAAAAATGTTGAAGCTCTTGATTATTTCAAAGGTCTTGCGAAATTTTCTCCTCCAGGAGTAAGTAATAATACATGGGATGAGTTAACTACCCAAATGCAGCAAGGCATTGTTGCAATGCAGATTCAATGGAATGATTGTGCTCCTTCTATAGAAGATCCTGAAACTTCAAAGGTAGTAGGGAAAGTCGGATATGCCTTAATACCTAAGGGCGAGGTACCCGTTGCCCACTTTGGTGCATGGACCTATTTTATTCCCGTTGATGCACCTAATCCCGAGGCAGCTTGGTTGTTTCTTCAATGGGTCAATACCTATAAAGTTCAGAAAGCAATTGCTCTCGAGGGAGGATTTCCATGTCTTACATCTGTGTATAATGATCCAGAACTTAGTGAGAAATTGCCGTATTGGAAAGCAAGTCTAGATGCCTATGAGATAAGTACAACACGCCCACGTATCCCAGAATGGAATATCATGAACAACGAAATGATGCTGGAACTCTCCATGGTTATAAGTGGAGAACAGACCTCAGCACAAGCTCTTGCAAATTTACAGAAGAAATACAATGATATATTGAAAGGGAAGCTGCCTGTTACTTATCAATAGTATAATTTGAAATGTTATTAATCAACTGGCTGACCAGATTGGTCAGCCAGTTGATTACAACTAGGAGAATATTGTGAGTTTAAAAGTAGATTCCAAACAGAGAACAGCATTTATGTTCCATATACCGGCAATTGTTCTATTGACACTAATAACTATGGTTCCGCTGATCTACAACTTAAGAATTAGTTTTTATGATTTTAGTTTAACTAGAGCAGGAAGTAGGGATATATTTGTTGGTCTGGAAAACTATAAAATGATTTTATCTGATCATGAATTTTGGAATTCTATGTGGGTCACAGCAAAGTTTGTCATTGCTTCAACATTTATACAACTTGTGTTGGGAGTAATTATTGCTCTTATGCTGAACTACTATAGTGGTTCCCTGAATCGATTGCTTACATCACTGGTAATGATACCCATGATGGTTGCTCCTTTGGTTGTCGGGCTTATGTATAGTTTCATTCTTAATCCGCAGTTTGGTTTGTACTCGTTTCTTGTTGATTTATTTCATCTAAATCTTTCCAAAACACCATTAAGTGCAGGAGGATCGGCTCTTTTTGTTCTTATTTTAACTGATGTTTGGGAATGGACCCCATTTATGGCACTAATGACTCTTGCTGCATTAAAAGCTGCACCGATTGAACCCTATGAAGCTGCTCTTATCGACGGAGCTAATAGCTCCCAAATTTTTTTCAGAATTACAATTCCGCTCATCAGACCAGTTATTGCTGTTTCCATCATTCTGCGGGGTGTAGAAGCGTGTAAGGTATTCGATAAGGCTTTTATCCTGACTGGAGGTGGTCCGGGCAACAGTACCGAAGTGATTGATCTGTTTACTTATAGAGAAGCTTTCGTAAAATATAATTTTAGCTATGCTGCTGCGCTTTGTGTCGTGCTTTTTATTATTATGCTGATTTTTGGGATTTTGTACTGGAATTTTGTTATAGGGAAGCAGAGCAATGACTAAAAAAACTTTAGCAATAAGAAGAACAGTTTTGATTATTTTTATACTATTTATACTTATGTATCTAATTCCTTACTTCTGGCTTATATCAACATCATTTAAAACACGAGTCGAGGCATTTTCCATTCCACCAAAACTTATTTTCAAAGCGACAATTAAAAACTATAGAATGGTATTTATAGAGAAAAATTTCGGTAAAAACCTACTGAATAGTATGATTGTTGCTTTTTTTGTTACATCTATCTCCCTAATTGTCGGCTTACCATCAGCCTATGCATTCTCTAGATTTCGTATGAAAGGAGACAAGATATTATTTTTTTATTTACTCGGAACACGATTTACGCCGGTAATTGTTCTGTCACTGCCACTCTATTTCATCATGGCCGATCTCAGGTTACTGAATAGTTTCATAGGAATCATTTTAGCACATTCAGCTTTCAATATTGCTTTTGTTGTTTGGATGATGAAAGGTTTTTTCGACACTATTCCAAAGGAGATAGACGAATCAGCAAGAGTGGATGGATGTTCCTGGTTTGGAAGTTTCTTCCGAATAGCAATTCCTTTGACTGCTCACGGGATTGCAGCAACATCAATATTTTGTGCTATCAATTCATGGAATGAGTTTCTCATGGCATTTATTCTTACAGGGTATAAAACCGCAACATTGCCAGTAGCGCTTCCGGGATTGATGACGCCGCAAGGAACATTCTGGGGCCAGATTGCCGCAGTTGGTTCGGTGATTACCATTCCTGTACTAATTTTTGCGTTCATTGTCCAGAAATATATGGTTCAGGGCATGAGTGCGGGAGCAATAAAATAATGTATTAGAATAAAATAATCTATTAGGAGGAATGCAAAATGACTAAAAAAACTTTAAATGAATGGCAGCGTGAAGCATCTGTGTATATAACAGGAGGAATGTCTTCCAGCTTTAGAGCAAATCAGTTTACTGGTGTCCCCATGTACGCGGAGAAAGCGGATGGGGCTAGGTTTATCGACCTGGCCGGTAAGGAGTATATTGATTTTTTCATGTGCCATGGCGCGGTACTGTTAGGACATAATTGTCCTGAGGTAAAACGCGCTCTCATTCTTTCCATTGAGAAAGGGTTTTTTGCTGGGATGGATTCTCCGGAAACAGTTACTTTTGCGGAAAAGTTATGTCGGGCAGTTCCTGCAGCCGAGGAGATTCGATTTGTAAATTCAGGCAGCGAGGGTACTCTACTAGCTCTGAGGCTTGCCCGTGGATATACAGGAAAGGATAAGATCATTAGAATCGATGGTCATTTTCATGGTGTACACGATTATTTGCTCGCTAATAACTTAGTTAGTAAAGTGGATTATGAGAATGATGGTAACCGGGCATCAAGGACAATCGGCAGAACTGCTGGTATACCATATATTATAGATCAGGTTGTTATTCCTATCCCCTGGAATAATATTGAAATCATGGAAAGAATACTAAAAGAGCAGGATGATGAAATTGGTGGAATTATCATGAATGTTATTGATTACAATAACGGATGTTTCCTGACGACATCAAAATATCTGCAGCAGGTACGCATGTTGGCTGATAAGTATAACGTAGTACTAATATTTGATGAGATACTATCTGGTTTCAAAACAGGAGTTTCCTGTGGCCATGGATATTATGGAGTTGTACCAGATATCTGTACCTTGGGAAAAGCGCTTACTAATGATGTGCCTATGGGAATTGTTGTTGGAAAAAAGGAGATCATGAGCAAGATCATGGACCCCGTGAATCCTGTTATTGCTGGAGGCACTTTTTCTGGAAATCAGCTTGGTATAGCTGCGGGTAATGCTGTTATGGATATTCTATGCAGGCCGGGATTCTATAGGGAATACTTACCTCGAGTTGAAAAATTCTATGAAGAATTGAAAAAACTCTTCAATTCTTATGGATTTCCTGCTGTAGTTCAGGGACTAGGGGCAGGTTTTTATATCTATATTGGTACAGACAAACCTCTTGAGACTTATAGCGATCTTAAACGAACAAACAAACCCCTTGCTAAAGATTTTTTTACATCATGTATTCGGCATGGACTGTACTTTCATACTGATTTTACGGTCTCAGCGGCACATGACCAGGGCACTTTAGATGAAGCCCTTTCCAGGTTTGAGGATGTGCTAAAGGAATTTTAGGAGGAAGGTAATGAAAATGCAAGATTATCTGATCCTGGATAATCAGATTGTGTCTCAAGTGTATGCACGTGATCCTTTAGTTATTTCAGGTGGGGAAGGAGTGTTCCTATATGATATCGATGGAAAGAAATACTATGATTTTTCAGCCCATTATTCATCGTCTAGCCTTGGACACAATCATCCAGAATTAATTAAGGGAATAATTAAACAATTATCAACCTTGGTATCAGTATCAGTACAGTTTGCTACTAGAGAACGTGTTGCTTTGGCTAAGCGTTTGCTATTATTGAGCGGTGAGAATTACAAAAAGGTTCTATTTGGGGTTACTGGTTCTGATGCGATTGAATTTGCACTGAAAGCAGCAAAATACTGTAAAAAGGGGGGTGTGATTGTCTCTTTTTGGCGGGGGTATCATGGAGCGACAGCTGGTTCTGCCGCAGCTACTGGAAAAGCAGAAACGATCCAGATTGATCCAAGCATCACGTCCTTATTGCCAAGTGGGTTTGTACATGTATCTCCACCATACTGTTACCGTTGTGACTACAAAAAGGAGTATCCCTCATGCGATTTATTCTGTATTGATTTTATTAAAAAGAGGATTATTAATGATGGATACGATAATATTGCGGCAATAATTACTGAACCGATTCAGGCCGCAGGTGGTGTAATTGTTCCACCACCTGGGTATTTAAAGGCTCTTAAAAAACTATGCAGAGAACTGGATGCCCTTCTAATCTTTGATGAAGTGGTTACTGGTTTTGGTAGAACAGGTTCATTCTTTGCATCTCAGCATTGGGATGTGTATCCGGATATAATGGTAGTTGGAAAGGCTTTAACGGGTGGATATATACCCGGTTCAGCAGTTCTGATGACCTCTGAGGTTGGAGAAGCAATGGATAAGCTTACGTTGCATGGGCATACTCATTCTGCATACCCTCTAATGTGTGCTTCGGCGCTAACAAACCTGGATATCATAGAAAACGAGAGACTTCCTGATAATGCCAAGAGAGTAGGCAATATAATTATTAAAAGACTACAAAAAATGATGGGAAAGTATTCCTTTATTGGAGATATACGTGGTGTGGGACTTCTTATTGCTATTGAGATCGTTCAAGATCGTGATTCCCGCCAGGCAGATTATCAAATGGCAGATAAACTGTATTCTAAATTGCGTGAAGCCGGGATTATAACTGAATTAGAGAGTTCTCCCAGATTGGAAAGCAGCGTTATTGTGCTACATCCACCGCTTATTTTGTCTGAAAAAGAAGCATGCGAAGCCCTTGATATTATAGAAAGAGTATTTAATGAAATAAAAGGAGTATGTGGGGTCAGGTCTTGAAATATAATAAAAGCTATATTATCTTTGCAGCATGACCGGGGCATTACGGATATAATTTTCAGGAGCAATTTATTACATCACTTCCAGAAGAAATACTGTACAAACGATCTTTCTTGATATTAAAAAAATTGAGGGGGAAGATGAAAAGTGATATTGCAAGAACTGACCCCCTAATCTTTCTGATGACCTAGATGAAATTTTATCACTCGCTGATCGAATTGCAGTTATTTACGAGGGTGAGATTATGGGAGTGGTAAAGCGAAATGAAGTTAGTGTTGAGGAACTGGGTCTACTGATGGGAGGGGCGCACAGACATAATACAAGTAAAATTTGACAGAAACAGAAGGATATGCTAATATTTTGAAAAATGTTAAGGAGTAGATAAGGTGGTTTCAAAAAGAGAATTTACTAAATTAATAAATTCCTTTAATTATTTTTCCTTCTATTTTACCACCGATGTTTATGCCTTAACATCTTAGAGGTTTAAAACAAGATATTATAGGCATAGACATCGGTTTTATGCCTATGATATCTTTATATAATATATTTATGTATAAATAAAAGTCATAGGTTTTTTAAATTCCTATGGCTTTTTTTATTTTATAAGAGAAAATGGTGTCAAAGAACCGTCCCTTAACACGTATTTAAGGGGATCAAAAATATTAAGAAAAGATTTATTTAAAGAAACTTCAAACCAAAAGGAGGGTGAATTCAAGTGATTATTGTGATGAACGGCAAGACTGATGATGCTGATGTAGAAAAAATAGTAAAGAAATTGAATGAAATGGGACACGAGGTACATATCATTAGAGGTGAAAGACGAATTGTTTTAGGAGTAATCGGAGATGTAGAAAATTTAGCTTCTGTACCCTTTTATGCCTTTAAGGGAGTAGAAGAGATTATCCGTATCATGAAACCTTATAAATTGGCCAGCAGAGAATTTAAGGATTTTGA
>JAHLWS010000013.1 GCA_019057795.1 Promethearchaeota archaeon
GTTGTATATTGTATCGTAGTGTCGTGCTAATTTTAAACGCGCTTTTTCTCGATTCTTGGAACCTTTCTTCTTTCGCGAAAGTTCCTTGCTTAGCTTCTTGGTCTTTTTCTGCTCTAAACGGTAGAATCGTGGATTCTCCATCTTAACAAGATCATTCACCAAAAAATTATTTGCTGACATATCAAAAGCAGTTATATTCTTCTCATGTATCTCTTGTAGTTCTTTTACGTCCTCCTGCGCCTCTAAGGTCAGGGAAACGAAATACTTGTTCGATTTCGTTTTTTTAATAGTAGCGCGTTTGATCTCTTCGGAAAACACCCTCTTATCGTTAAACCTAAGCCAACCTATTTTCGGTAACTTTAATTTCTTTCTTTCAAAATCAATTTTGATGTTTTCCTTCGTTTGTTTGGTCGTATAGGTTTCCTTTCCTCTCTTTGACTTGAATCTTGGAAAGCCGACCTTACGACCTTTTTTTAAACCGTTAAAATAGTTTTGATACGCCTTAAGCAAATGCTCTCTTGAGGCTTGTAAGGCAATGGAATCAGCTTCTTTTAAAAACGGAAACGCGGCCTTATATTGCTTTTCGGTTTTATAGGTGTGCTTTTTAAGCGCATCTTTATCGTCTCTAAATCGTTCATAGATTTCCATCCTCTCCCTAAGCATCCGATTGTAAATGAAGCGACTACACCCTATTGTTTTGTGAATCTGAGTCCGTTGGGTCTTGTTCGGATATATCCGAACGTTGAAAGCTCGAATCATTTATACCTAAAAAGAAAGAATCGTTCTTTAAATGGATTATAGTGGAGTGGTTTTATGATTTTTTTTTTCAAAAAAATCGTGCTTAATTCATCACCCCCATAAATGAAGGTGTTTTCTCAAGCGTTCATGATAAAGTCCTTATAATTCGACTATCTCTTAATGCAAGAACATAATATTTTCATAGAAATAAACATAATTTTGATTAACAGAGAGGTAACAAAAAATTTTCTTATATGTTAGTGCTTTTAAAAATCAATGACTTTATTCTAACCTATAATTATTTTTTAGTTAATAAGAATTTATAATATATTTATAATCCTATTAGTGACAAATTAAACCCCTTTATATTGGAAATATGACGATAGAATATTCTGATAAAACTGCAAAACAGGTTCGAAATGAAACCACTAAAATTTTTGTTCAATTTCAACAATCACCATACTTTTCTAAGATGTTTAAATATTGTCAGAAAGAAGCTAAATATGTTGTAGAAGAACTTGGAGAATTTCTTTATAATTACGAACTTATAGAACCAGAAGATTGGACTATTGACCAATTTATTGGACAGGCTTATAATATCCAACGCAAATGCATGTTCTCTAAAAATTTTTTCAAAGCCCTTCCAAAAGTCATTTATCACTTCTCTCTATTTTGTGAAAAAAACAATATCGGATTATTTAAAAAGGAAAAGATTGAAGAATTTAAGCAAGATTTACGAGAAGGATATCATGATTATACTTTTCATTCAAGCTGGGAGGAAGGGTATCAGATCCGAAAAAAACAATATGAAGATTGGTTTTAACTCCTTCTGTACTCTAATAACAAAGAACAATAAAAAACTGCTAAAAAACATTGAGTTCAGCTGTATTATTAGGCTCCTAATAATTATCATTATTCAATAAAGATTCTATAATAGAATTATGAAAGAGACTGATGGCCCTATGATTACTTATGAAATGATTTTAGAAATGACAAATTCAATTTATTTCCAGAGAGGTGAAGAGTATCAAAGTTGGGGGATGGTTAGGCAAGGATGGATTATAGACAATGGGATAAAAGCAAAAGTAGCGGGAAATTATAAACCATATTATCTTGTCCAGATCACACTGTCTGATACCATGAAATTGAGAGGATCCTGTACATGTCCCGTGGGATTTGGTTGCAAACATAGCGTTGCAGCCTGTTTACAATATTTATACAAACCAAAAACCTTCAAATTAATACAATTCTCCGAATCTTCTATTCCTGAAACGAGACAAGAGGAAATTAGGAACCAAATAGAAATTCCTGAACAATATATTTTAAAGCCAACTTCATTAAATGACTGGATCTCTTCTTTATCATTAGAATCACTAAAACAAAAATTTATCGAACTCTGGAATCATTTTTCACCCAATATATTCAGGGATTTATTCGAACCAGATTATCCCTTTAAATTTTGGACATCAAAGTTCGAAGAAATAGAAGGGTTCCAAAGTTCTACGAAAGAAGAACCTTATAAAAGTTACTCTCTAAGCTGGTTTAAGCCACTTGAGCTATTAAATTTTCTAAATGATTCTGATCTATTAATACCAATCTTATATAATTGGACACAATCTTATATTGATTTAGGAAGTTATATAAAAGAAGAGTTGAATAGTATTGGCATATCTAAGACTTTAATCGATTTTGATGTGGAGTTTTATTTTGGTGGGGTAGTTGAGGAGGAATATTATAGAGATAGATGGGATTATGAAGAGGAATACGATGTAGACCCGGAATCCTTAGCAGATGATTATTTTTTGCAATATAAAATAGCTTTTGAAGAGATGGGGCGCTTTTTCGGATTTTTATTACATGAAAAACTTCCAAATTTGGCAGATAATTTAGCGGATTTTGGTTTTAAATGGCTAATTGGATTAAATCTAAAAGAATATAGGGATTACGGATTAAATGAATTATATAAAATTCAACAGCAATTTTCAGAACAAATAGAATCAATTCAAGCAACAAAATTACAAGGTCAAGCGCGAATTGATTACTTACTGATTATGTACTTAAAATTTAAATCAGAAGATTTAAAAAAGACTATTGTTACTGAATTAACCAAACTTTCAAATATAAAAGATTTTAACAAAAAACTTAAAGAAATTTGGCTTCAGCTTATAGAAAATTATCAAATTGAAATGACCGTAGATAATTTCCTATTTTTATATGAATTATCGAGTAAATTTTCCAAAAGTAACGCAAAATTATATAATCTAATTAAAAATACGCTTTTTAACCTTGAAAAGCACGTTAAATATCCTTCGGACTTTATTGAAGCTATTTTTACTCATTTTGGTAAACAATCCACTGAAAATATGGAATGGCTCTATTCTCTCATACTCAAGGGAGGTATTAATAATGAGAAGAACGATGAAAATAAGTATAATAAAAGTAAAACATTTCTTCTCTCCTATTGCTTCGAAAAATTCCTTAAATACTATTTACCTAAAGGGGATATTAAAAAAGTGCTTGAACTTTGTATTAATGTATTATCGAGTAGTCCAGAAAGTTTCCAATATAATCATTATACTATGATTAGAAATTATTCTAAAAATAATTCAGAATTTGAAAAACAATTTAATCCCTTTTTAAACAAGGAATTCCTACCGAAAATAACTAAACAACGTCAATATGATGTTGCCATTAAAATTTATCTTGATCAACTCAATTATTCCAAGGCTATTTCATTAGTATCTTCTCATTTTAATACTGACAGGGCATGGAACATAATAAAAAAGAGTTATGCAGAAATAATAAGTAAAAAATCTAGCCGCGCATTAAAAATGATAAATAAACAAGATTTTCTATTATTGAAGAAGATTGTTAACAAGTATACGAATGATTCCATGAAGTTGTGCACAAAAAATAGACCTGATTATAGTATTTCTCAAGGAGTCCAATTAATGTTATTTTTCTTTGAACATTTCAAAAATCAACCAGAAGGAGATCTATGGTTTGCAGGATTTTGTAAAAAATATAAACGATATCGCAATCTTAGAAGCAGTCTTAAAGAATTAGGAATTAAAATGTTTTAAATAATCCTTTAAAATGTGTATTCATAGTAATTCATAGTAATAGTAAATTTTTCTTGTTATATTCGCTTTATAAACTCAAAATTCCTAGCTAAATTTGGAATTAATGTAAAAACTATATTTCATTCAATTACATCTCAAAAAACTTTTCTTAAAAAATTTATAAAAACTTAGTATTTTATATGGATTTTGCTTTGGAATTAAAACGATTTCATAGTCTTTATCAGAGATTAAGATAATTCCTAATGATAAATCTTTAGCTTGTTTATAGATTCTTTTATTGTAATTCTTCTCCGGAATTGCAATATAAGAAAAATCAGAAAAAATTAAATTCTGAGCTGCTTGAAGAAGTAACTTTGAGAAATTACTAATTTTAATTTCAATACAGCTAATATTTTTTCCCTGAAATGTTACAATATCTACTCTTTTATGTTTGTATGGTGCTTCGAGAATTACACTCGTTTCATTAGCTTTTAATTATTGAGCTAAAAGTGTTTGATATGATTTTTCATCCTTCATTCTGTATAATAATATACTAAATATATTAATAACAATTAAGTTATACCTAAAGATTCTTAATATTATACATCTGTTGAAGATTAATAATTTAGAAAAGGCTCTTAACCCTGATTTTTGGAACTTTCTAAAAAAACATTTAGAAAACCAGTAATAAGCTTTTCTTCTTTTGAAATTATTCTAACATAATTTAAAATTTTATCAATCCTTGTCATTACATTAAAGTAAAAAAAATCGTAAAAGAGGTAAGACTTAAATAGAGGTATTACTATTTTTATAGTATGACCAAATTAAAAGTTGGACCTAAAGGACAAGTTACCTTAATAAAAAAAATAAGAGAGAAATTTGGCATAGAACCAGGTTCACTTATCGAGGAAATCGAAGTTGAAGATGGTATATTAATAAAACCTATAGAAGCTTCGTTTAAAAAATGGAAGAGCCTTAAAGAGAAAGTAAGTAAGAAATGGCCTTCAGAAATTTCTTCTGTACAAGCGATTCAAGAGGATAGAACAAAATGAAAGATATAATCGTAGATTCTAATGTTTTTATTGCATCTTTAATAAAAAATGATAAATTTCACCAGAAGAGCCTTAGTATTATTGAAAGAATGGAAAATGGTGAATTAAATTTTCATGTATCTATGATAACCCCTATTGAAATATGTTGTGCCATTGCAAGGAGAGTAGGAAAAAAAGAAGCTAAGGAAAGTGAAGAAATAATCCAAAATTGGGTTAAAGAAAAAAAAATTAATATTTACGAACTGAATGAAAAGAGAATGCTTAAAGCACAAAATCATGGACTCAATTTTAAATTAAAGGGAATGGATGCAATCATAATTCAATTAGCATTTGAATTAAATTTCCCATTAGCCACTTTCGATAATGAAATTATAGAAAGAACAAAAGAAATCCAATTTTTTGAATCATCTTAATATCGTGATTTTCAAATATTATTGGCTACGCCTTTACATTAATAAATCTATTTATCTATCTTAAATTTCTTTTTGGTCTATTCTTCTTGCGATTCACTCTTTCCAAGGGTAAATATTTTGATACATACCCTTGATATTCATTTTTTTGCCGAGGAAGGAGAAAAACTACCCCATATTTCTTTTTTAAATAAATGTACAGTGCAGAGAGAAGTCTAAGAGTCATTGACGTGAAAATTACATCCCCATGAGGGCTTAAATCAATATGAGCGTCTATGGTGAATCCATAATGCTTTTTCCAAAGAGAGAAATGTATCGATGTTCCATCTTTTAAAAACTTTCTAAACTGTAATCGATGAGGTTCAGTATTTATTGGTATAAAACCTTTTTCCAAAAAGAACTTCGCTAATAAGTTAAACTCATTTTGAGCCGGGTACCGATTTAATGACCAACATATGAATTGCTTTTTTTTGCTCTTAATTGTTTTCTTATGCAGAGTCAAGCTTACTGTCTCAGGGTAATTTAAAAATTTCTCAGCCATATTTTTTCCATAAGAGATTCTATTCATCTCAATACCTCTTAAAATATCAGTTTCTTTTTTATTGAATTCAATTCATTAAATTCTTCTCTTACCACTGAAAAACAAGTTTCCATCTCCTCAACAGATTTAAAATTTATACGATTAGGTTTTGTAAGATAATCTATATTTAAAGGATCAACCTCTTTCCATTCATACATAGTTGTTTCTGAAAAATTATCTTGCATCTTGCATTTTAAAAGACGATTTTTTACTGCATTATTCAAATCGATAATTTTCATGATAGCATAACCCCATTTCCAACCAACCCAATAAAAATTTAGACTTAAATAGTTAGAACTACTTGTTAACAAACCCATTAGTTATCAACCTCCCATAATTTAATTATTTTATTTATAGAACTTTCTTTGTAGCACAATATGTAACACCCAGGCCATATATAAATGTTTGCGTGAAAAATTTTCATACAATATATAAAGATTAAATATAAAAACTGAACACTCCTCTTATAGAAAAATCTGAAAAATTTTCACAATAATCGCACAATTCCCTTTATTAAGGTCGAGACCTATATCTAAAAATTTAATTTTATTAAATTGAACCTTTTAAGATAAACTTTAGTAAATGTTATAAAACTTTCAAAAATTATTTAAAAATTAAAACTTTTAACTGTTTCAGTCACTGAAATTCCACCCTTCAGAGATCCTGTTATTTTAATTGAGAATTTTTTTTTGTGAATTTTAGTACATCACATATCAAAACTTTAATCTCTTCTAAAATTAAATCTAAAAAAAAAACCTAATCATTTACTAATAGATTCCTACCTAAAGTGCTTATGAAATTGATCTTTCTCATAAAAAAGAGTTAAATAAAAGTCAACGCTATAGAAACATGTGAATGAGGCAGAAGTTGTTTCGGTAATTTGTGAACATTTACAAAACGAAAAATGGCAATTTTGGATTGACGATCACCCTATCCACAAAGAGTTGAACTTTCAAAAACATTGTTTGCTAATCGGGGGTGCTCGACCTGATATTTTTGGATTAAACGATGTTAAACAAATTTTTGCTGTTGAAGTAAAAGGATTAAAAGATTATAAAAAAGCACTGGGTCAAGCTTTGACTTATAAATCTGGTGTGAACATCTCGTATATTGGGGGAATAAGCTCACTTTTAAATAAAATTTCTAATATTGCTATTCCTTCAGGATTAGGTTTGATTTCTGTGAATGAAACAGATTTAAAAGTAGAAATCACTAATCCCCTCTATAATGTATCTCCAATATTTTTAGAAGATATTAAGAACGAACTAACCGTGCTCCAAAATCAGAAAAAAAAAAATAGAAGTTTCTCGTCGTTTGGCCGGACTCACATCATTAATTATTTCGCTCCAATTTTTTTATTCCAGGATGAGGATATTAAAACAAAACAAGAATTAATTCAAAATTTCGAAAAAGTTGGCTGGGCGAATAGAGCTTATAGTGAACTTATAAGTGGAGCAAATACAATCGGCATATTAGATTTAAACGGAAACGATTATAATTTGTCTAAAATTGGTCAATTTTGCTTGGAACATTTTTTAACAATTGGCATAGATTCCATCTCTAAATTACAGGAAATCCTAAATAAAACAAAAAGAAATAAATGTGTATATTCCGAATTCCCATCGCTCGCCAAATTTTTACAGTTGATTTATTTTCAAAATCCGGACTTCAAACAATTTATATCAATCCTGCAAAGTTGTGGTAAGAGAGAAATTAGTTCAAGAAATATAATAGATAAATTGGTAATAGACTATCCAAACCTCTTCCTGAATTTTTTTGTGAAACCAACGGCAAAAGATAAAGTTGTCTCCATATTCTTATTTGGAAATAAAGAATCATTGATGGAAGACTACAAGAGCACCATCTCGGACTTCGGTCAATACAACTTCTTTTTCGCATTTAAGCGACATCTGGTTCATTTAGGGGTCTTAAGCCAAGAGAATACGACTTTTTATAAAAAAACTGAAGAATTAGATGTGGAAAATGATTTTTGGATTCTGGGAAAGGATGTATTAATTTAAGGATTAAAACTTTATTTATTATTATTTGCTATGGTGTTGAAAATACGTCCTGGAATTATCTCAAGGAGCTTTTGTCTTTCGCTTTTGAGAAAACTGATAATTTCTTCTTCTTTTAATTCATTTTCCCGAGCTAAAATATCCAAATCTTAATAAAAGTGATTGAAAAAGATTTACAAAAAAGTTAATTTTTTAAAAATACAAGTAAAATTCATTTTTGTAGAAATATATTCTTAAATTCCTAATTATCAACCAATTTTACTCTTAATCAATTCTAATTCAATTTTAATGTTTTTATCGTCAAAACAGATATTTCTAGTTAGAAATTCGATAAAATCTATTACTTCTAGGTTTTTTTTTTTAATATTATCTATGATTTCTAAAATATCTTCTTTTGGAAGGCTTTTCCATATTCTTACCCATTCGAACTCTGAAGAATCTATTTTTTTAAACTTTTGGAGTTCCTTGCCTTTTAATAGATTCCATACATTTTTAAAACTAATAATGTGCCCAGAACCTGCTCTAGTCAAATCACCATAATAATTTAAAAAATAGAATTCTGGGTCCATACGGTATTTAGAACCTATTTTGCTACCTATTTTAATACCTTTTTTAAGGAGTCCTCCCGCTTCTCCTATAATAATAAGATTTCCTTTCCTTAGTTTATTTATGAATTTCACATGTGGATTTTTATATTTTTGATTTATTTCTTTAATTACTTCATTTAATTTTTCATGTGGTAAGTTTGGTTCAATTAGATCATATATCTTTTTAATTACATAATATCCTATAATGTATATTGCATTTACACCTTTTTTTCTAAGAGCAGCATAAAATACAATAAGATCTCCTTTATTTAACTTCTGTAATTGTGAAATTTTTGGTGCAGGTCTGTTATTTTCTTTTCTTGACACATTATCTCCATATGTTAACTCCTTCCATAAAGGATCATCATGCCCAGGCATAGGTGTCCATTTGAATGAATTATCCTCGGAAATTGTGCCTACAAAACCTCCTGATCCTTCTCCTGTGTCTGCTCCAATGCGTAATAATAATGCTTTAGGTTTCATCAAGATCTACCTTAATTCTGAGTGTTTAATATTTTTAGTTTTAAATTAATTATATAAAAAATTCTATATATTTATTATTGAATTAAAGCAAAATTATAAAAACACGGTATTAATAATCATTGACCAATTTTAATAAGACTCTACTTTATATTTACATTTTAGGAACATCAAACGAATGGGACTATGTATGCACCCCTGTGCCTTATAAAATAAGTGAAAGAGAACTTTTTTTTGGACCATGTAAAAAGCTAGTAAGGCAAGATTTAAAAAAGAGGTTTTTGAGTAATTCACTTGAAGTTGATCTCGAATCAAGTCCTTATCAGATATATATCGTTGGTATTAACCCATCTAAACGAAATGGAGTAAGAAAATTTTTATTTGCAGGGAAAATCTTAAGATTATTTACATTTAAACATGCTTGGGAATGTTATTGGAGTCGAGCGAAGAATGAGAATAATGTGAGAAAAATGATTGAGGGGATTAAAGGTGAAAATGGTAAAATTTATAGTCCTCTTCATTTAGAGCCAATTGAAGGTGGATATAGACATAGAACAAACGAACATGAAAAAAGTTGGGTTTATGATCTTCTTTCAGGAAATCAAAACGGCGGGGAAATAAAGATCATTCTTAAGACGGCAAATTTAATTGAAGGATATAATAGAAAAACTAATGACAATCTAATGAGATATTTTAAAAACAAAAATAATGAAATTTATAGAGATGATAAATTAAAAATTGTTTTTGAGAGGGATTGTTGCTTCTCAACAGAGAATATATTTTTCAGTAGTAAAGATGCCGAATGTCCAATCTCTTTTAATTTTGAATTCTTAGAATTAATAGAGGAGGGATTTAAAGAATCTAAAAAAAGAATAGATTGACTAACAACGGAGGTCCAACATTAGATTCTCCTTTTGGATTTAGTTCGAATCCAAGAAAGCCAGGTGAATTTATTAAATATGGTCGAGGTCATTTATTATTAAAAAATAACCTGGCTGAAAATTTTATGAAGCTATTATATAAATCAACGGAAAGGAAATAACTTAGTTATTTATAATAATTTTTCTTCCCCTTCTTCCTTTAGCTTTTTGATCGTACTAGAAATGTTTGAAATTCTTTTAGAAGTGATTGAAATAGAGGATTTGATTCATTTAATATAAATTTTTGTCGTGACAAGGATCAATATTTTTACTTCTGTCATTCTTTTCGGGCTTTTCTTATTAATCTAAATGAAAGGCGATGAGATTTTTCTACTTTTGCATTTGAACTACGCCGACCACATCTAAAAAACTGGTTTTTAATGTTTTTTGGGAATGGATATTTCCCCCATGATCCGCCTCTTGCTATACCATTATCAGTTGTTAGAGGTCCAACAGGGTCTTTAACAGATATTTTAGTATATTTTCTAATATCATCCTTAACAAGCTCATACATTAGACCATGCATATCATACAAACCCCAGTCGTTTGGTTTTAACAACCCTACATCGTGAATTCTTCTATCAGAATTAAGTTGGCTCCATGCGTATTGATCAAGTAATTTTTGGTTATTTCCAAAACAATATTTTCCTTTCGAACCAGCCCGGCTCGCATATTCCCATTGAGCATCTGTAGGAAGATCAAAATCTCCACTTCCTGGAAGGGAATTTAGTTTTTTTAGAAATTCTTGAACATCATAGTAATTAATATAAATAACTGGAAAGTTTGGAGATCTTTGTTTAGGAGGGATTACAGGCAATTTCCCCATAATATTTTCCCATAGACTTTGAGTGACCATATATTTACTCATATAGAAATTTTGAGTTATTTCGGCATTATGAACGGGTCTATCGTAAAATACCTCATTATCTCCCATCATAAACGAGCCGCTTTTAATTAGAACCATATCATTCATAATTTCTTCGATAATAGGGTCTTCTTTTTGTACGATGTCTCTATGATCCTTTTTCTCCATTTCCTTTTTTAGCTTTTTTTGATTAGAACTACTAGTTGCTTTTCCTAAATTTTCATTTTCTATAATGGTTATCTCTTGAATTTCATCTTTCATTATAGGTTCGATATAAGGGATCCAATTTTTATCCAAGGTAGGTTTAAGTAAATAATATCGCATACCTTCTTTCCACAAGTATTCGATAAATGAATTTTGTATTAATTCATTCCTCTCTAGATAACATGCAAGACGTTCTTGTATTAATTTCTTATCGAAATAATCGAATTCGCCCGGGTTAGGATTTATTAAATAATCTTCTATTGCCCCTTGAATATAATTTAAATTAGAAAAATCAAAGTTTAATTCATCCTTAATCATTTCAAAAGAAAAATAACAATCAGATCCGAACACAATCCATTCATAAGGGCGATATCCCATTTCTGAGACTGCTCGGTCTGGATGTAAGTGATTCAATCTGTGAAATGTTGCCCATCCCTGGAGATGTCTAACTGCTGGAAGTGACTCAATAAATATACCCAATTCACGAGATTCATAAATTCCTTTCTCACCTCCATAGCTCAAAAGATTTTCCGAAGTAATTAATCCTCTACAACCATCAAATAACGCAAATTTTGCGTGGTTTTCCATAGGTTCTAAACTAGTTTTTAATCGATTGCCTAATATTGATTGGGCCATTTTAATTGTATTTCTTGCATCCCTTAATTGATTTCTTACTTTTGGGCTTAGTTTACTTTTATTTTCCCATTCTCTCCCCCATAAGATTCTTAGAAATCTCTTGCTTTCATTTCCTTTTCCCTCGATATCATTCAATAAAGTTCGATCCAAGGCAGTTTTAGTCAATCTATCAGAGGCGAGAAAGATCTCATCTTCTGTGGACTTAATTTGTGTTATTAAAACATCCCGTGATTGATGTTCATTAATCAATTTCACTTTGCTGCGCTTTAGAAACGGGAGCAGGCATATCCTGATGTTATATAACGATTCTTTATATTTCTGTTGAATTTCTTTGAATTCTATACTCCCTTGTAATAGAGAAATAAACGATAATAAGGATTGTTCTAATCTACTATAATAAAACTCAGCTAACTCTTGGAGATCTGAATCAATTTCAGTCTTTGAATTAAGAAGCTCGTTAAAACTTTTTAGATATTCAATGATCTCTTGACCTTCAAGATTTTCTTCGACTTTTTTCAAGACCTCCAGCGAGAATCGAGCAGATCTCCCTAAAATTCCTGCTTCGAATAATTGAGAATCTGGATTACTACTTCCTGGATTCCAACTACTTATCAACCAATCACCATTTGAACTCAGAATAATTTTTTCATGTGAGCGTTTCACAGAAGAGACAATTTTGAGGCGATCTTTAAGTTTTGGTGATAATTGAACTACCTTATTATAATATTCCGTAATATCTTCTTTCTGTTGTTCTGGAGGATCATCATTGGCATGACCATAAATCAGTAAGATTTCAGCTTCAAGAGGGGTGTTTCTTAATGAGTAAAGTAATCCGAAATCAGCATGTAGATGATTAACATTAAGAAATGATGTATAAAGGATAATCTTTTGTGGAGGAGATTTGGGCTTTTTTTTGTTAATACTAAGCCTACCCTCACAGATTTCTGAGAGAACATCGAAAAAAAGCTCGCTTACATCGGTCAATGGTAAAAGGTCAATACTCGTATAGTACCAATTTATCCACTCTTCTTTCCTTTTTATTAGATCTTGTAATCTTTCAATAATATATTGAAAATAATGCTTAGAAGTGATTAATGATATATAATTAGGAAATTTCTCCAAAAGCAAAGCAAATTTTTCCACTATGGATCTAGTCCAGAAAAACAGCTTTTTTCTCCTTTTTGGTTTTTTTCCGAAGATTTCTGGTGCAAACTCCCAGAGCATCGGTTCTAGGATTGCAAGATCTTGAGGAATTATTCTCTGATGTTCACCCTTAAAACTACCAAACATTTCAAATTCAATATCTTTTTTTCCGCCTAAAATAAACGGGCTACTAAGAAAAGCACGACTATATTTGAAAAAATCATCAATTTCCTCCGGCTTAAATAAATTTATTAGGATTTTTATATCAATATTAAGATTTTCAATTAGATTTTCTATGGTTAATTGTGGTTTTAGTTTTATTAAATTTTTTGGATTAGGTCTATTAAAATCATAGTCATATTGTATCGCCCTTTGAACTGAGAGTGGCGTACCTGATAACGCATCTACCCACCATTGACCTCTTTCTGTGGAATATTTTAGAAACTCTTGCGCAAGTGCAATTTCTCCTCCTTTTTTATATATTTCAGTTATTTTAGGAATAACCCTAAATTCAGACTTAGTCCAATTAGGAATAAGCCAGCCTTGATCAATTAATTCCTTAAAGATTTGTCTAGTAATTAATTTATTATTAGGGATTGGCCAGGGAGGATTCTTTTCAATCTGCTTTATTGTTCGTCCATCTAAGAGTTCTGATACATAAGCTAACCACCAAATAGTATGAGGATTATATTCTGGAAAATCGATATTTGCTTCAATGAAATAACCTGGGATTCTTACCATATTTCTATTCGCTATTCTCACGCTCCTTATTTTTTTCTTGATTCTCTAAGAAATTTTCTGAAGATACGAATATACCCTCTTTCTTATACTCCAAATATAAATTATGAAAGATCTTTATTCTTTCCTCGTGACTATTTCTTATTATATGTTGAGTACAACCAATAATAACTTGACGCGATTTTGTGCGTGAGAACATAACATTAAGTCGTTCGGGCTCTATTATAAACCCCCAAGATGATGCTGCATACAGCGTATTGTTTCTTACTAAACTAAGTATAGTGAGATCTGCCTCATGTCCTTGATATTCGTCAGTGGTCCTTATTAATTCTTTAAACGGTTTATTAGTCAGCTCTGAACATACATTTTTAAGTTCTTCGGATTCTAAAAATAAATCTTTTTGATCATTATAGGGAGTTAAAATGATAAGATCTATACTCTTGATTGGTTTTAGTAATTTTAAATATGTGATGAGTATGCTCAATTCGTAAAAATTGACTCGCATTCCAATTTTTTCAGGGTCATCAGTAGCATCCATATATTCAGTCATATGAGGCGTATCTATCCAAAGCATTGGAACGTCATATTCTTCCGGGATAATGCCTATAAGAGGTTTCTCAGGTTTTTTCTTATGTTTAAATTCTCGATTATAAAAAACTCTACCTATAACGTTTGATAAAGGGCGCTCCATTCGGTATTGTTGGTCAAGTACATATTTCTTTTCCGCAGGAAGCAAATTAAAGAGAGTTTCAAAAGGTTTTAACCAGCATAATTGCTGCATATCAAATGAAGAATATATATTATAAAAATTCTTTAATTTTAAATAATCATATCCGAATCTTTTCTGTAAATCTTCATTAAGACGAGAATTTGACTTAACTCTTTTTAAAATATCTTCCCATATCCTTAAAGCTTCTTCAGTTTCTCTTATTTGATATGGTGGCAACTGATTTTGATCTCCAATTAACAATACTCTGTGCCCAAGGCAAATAGTATGTAATAATTCACTTGGATAACTCTTCCCAGCCTCTTCAATTACTACTAAATCGAATGATTTTTTATTAATTAACTGATAAAAAGTTCTATCCATAGTAGTACAAAAAATAATTGAAGCTGAGCTAATAGCTAATGAAAGATTCCGAAGGTCATACTCTTGTACTAAGCTTTCTTGTGCATGATACCAGATTTCTGAACCGTTCTTCCATTTATAGGAGCCAATTTCTTTCATTATATTTGAGCTGAGAAATTCCTTAATATAAGACTCAATTGTAGAAGTCGTTTGCTTTATATATGAAAGAGAGCGAAAGGCACGGAATTCCGTCTTCTCATAATTTAGTCTCTCCACAACTTTTTTAAGTATATAATTTAAAGCCAAATGCTCCTTGGAACATACTAGAATTTTTGCATATGGATTGTTCTTCAAAAATTTGGCTACAACTTCAGCAGCCAAATAAGTCTTGCCTGTTCCTGGTGGGCCTTGAACTGCGAATAATCCACAATTCTTAAAAATAATTTCTGCAAGGTCTTTTCTTTGATATCTATTAGTAAAACCGTCCTCTTCTTCAATTGGAATTTTATTTAGATACTTTTCTAAAATTGGATGATTTTTTACGAAATTAATAAATTTACGCTTTTTTTGAATTTGATCAATATCACCAAATTCATACACATATAGAAATCCTCTTTTAGGTAACGGTTTTCCACGATTTTTTATAACGATTATTTGTTGATCACGATGCAAATCTATCCATTCAACAATTTTCTCATTATTTCTCAAGATTTTTAAGGGATTAGGGGGGGTTTTCAAATCAGAATAAACCAATAGTCTTGTAATATGACTATTTTCCATTAACTCATCCCAAAGTTCTTGAACAGATGGTCTTTTAATTTTTCCAAAGTGATTATCATTAAAATATAAATCAATTTCTAATACATTTTCATTTTTTCGAATATTTTTAAAAGGAGCCTCATTTAAGGACATTTTCTTAAACTTGTAGATTTGACGAATTTTATAGAAGAATTCAGATTCGGTTAATAAATCGAGGAAGGATGGATTTTCCTTTGTCTTGAAACTCTTAATTAATTTTAGAATCTCTGAGTAATTGTGTTCATCTAGTGCTTCCCTTATAAGTTTAAATAAACCAATGGTCTCTTTATCGTTTTTTCTATTTAATCTATTTAGGATTAAAGAGATCCATGTATCCATAAATCTAATGTCTCGGTGTAAAGCTTCTTCTAGTTTTTGTTTTTGAAGGGATCTTATAAAGAAGGATATTGGTGCAACCCATTTTCCCTTTATAGGAAGAAATTGAGAAAACCCCATTATGTTTAGTTCATGCTGATTTGCCAATGTCCTTAAAACTTTTATAAAATCCTCGATATTGGAATCTAAATCTTGTAAATCTTTTTCAATCGCATCTATCTTAACCATTTTTAATCCTTGTGTGTCTCTAAATTTTAGAACAAGAATATTATTGATGAATGACCAATCATCAGGTAAAATAAAATTATCTGCTTGAGAAAATAATTCTCTAAATCTATGAAATAAATAATCCCTAAATAAATCCAAACTTTTTTCAGGAATTTGTAATTCGAAAGAAAGCTGATTGGAAGTTAATTGCCATACGCTCATTTTACTCATGAAATAGAGCAGAAGTGTTAGGATTTTTCATTTCTATCTGCCGCAGACATTGCTCTGGATTTAAAATCTTGATTTCGACCAGTTTTATCTGCATGAGATTGAATAGCTCGAGCTCTTTCACTGGTTATCCTCGTAGATGTCCTTGAGCTTCGACCTCGCCTTCCTTGGCTTCGACCTCGCCTTCCTTGGCTTCGACCTCTTTCCCCGTGTCCTCTACTCATAATCTATCTATATTTATTATGTAATTTAAATTTATACTTATTTGTAATATTCCATTAAATTATTTATCTAACTCATTAATCATTAACTTTAAAAACTCTTTTCTAGCTTGACAATTATATAAATAAGAAAATGTGTCTAAAATACAATCTCTTACACACACTTTTCTTAAATCACAATCATTGCATTCATTTTCATATTTCTCAAGTTTTTTCATCATTTTTTCTTGAAAAAATTCAATGTTTTGATCAAATTCACCTAATAACCAGTTTTTATCATTAAACATTCTCCCACATGGATAGACTTCTCTTTGAAGATAAATTAAATTTGATGTTCCCGCTCCACAACAGCTTCCTATTAATGTACATGTTCTTTCGGGTTCTCCTTTTACTGCTTTTCGAAATGCTTCTATATTCCCTATCTCAATATTTTTGAGATTATATTTTATTTGTAGATTATAAATCACCTTTAAAATCCTATAATAGTTATCATATGAAATTGGAGGATAAAAGGATGGAACATCTATCATTCTTCCAAATATCACCTTGTCGAACCTCTCTTTTCTAATAAATTTGAAAAATAAATCTATATTATCAATAAGTTCTCTTGTGATTGTTGGATTTATGATAATCCTAAGATTATGTCTTCTTAAAACTTTGATTCCTTTCATAACAACATCAAAAGTAGGATTACCATCTGCGTAAAAACGATTTTTGTTATGAATCAAAGCAGGACCATCTAAAGAAACACTGGGTATTATTGCTAATTCCTTCATCTTTCTTACTATTTCGTCTGATAATAATGAGCCATTTGTTACCATGTAAAATTTAATCTCCTTATGCTTTCCCTCATTTCTAAATTCTTCCATTGCTAATGAGATCTCTTTCCATGATAAGAGTGGTTCACCACTTCCAACGAAAATTATTTTAATTTTCTTTTTTAACTTGAATTTAACACTATAATCATAGATTTTATCTAAAATAGTTCTGATATCAGTCTCTGTTAGGCTTTTTTGTGGAAAAATTGGATTTTCGGGATTATAGAAATAACAATATCTACAAGCAAAATTACAGACTGAATTTGGAGAAATGCAAACCTTCTCTATTTGTTCTTTAATTTCAAGCACCATCTTTATTTAGGTTTTCTTTTAAATATTTAATTGCTTTATCAATTAATAGGAATAATCCATTATTAGGCTGCATTCCTGGTCTAATTTTACCAAACCCCATTAAAGGTATACATCTTTTACATGATGGAAAATATATTTCTGAATTTAAAAAATCTTGTATATCTTCAAGAGTAAGAGTATTATTTAAATACAAACCCTCTTTATCATCTCCGCATTTAGCAATTCTGGAGCAAATAAAAATTCTTTTTCGCTCAATGGTAGTACAATGTTTTCGATACCAGCAATTTTCATACATTTCCTGTGCTTTTAAGTCAGAAACTATGTAATCTCCATGTTGATAATCCCAATTATGAATACGTATGTTGAATTTTACATTAGGCGCTTTTTTTTTGAGCCATTCTTTCCATAAGGATATTAGTTCATCTGATTCGAAGTATAAGCTTATAGTTAATTCATCAATAAGTTTCAGACTATTTAAAGTTAGTCCTTGAGGGATTAGTCCATTGGTTACAATTTCTAAAATATCAAAGTTATTTACAGTTCGAAAAGATTTTACGGCCCTTTCAAGTAATTTTTTATCGATTGTTGGCTCCCCTCCAAGAACAGGAAAACGATGTATATAAATGCCTAAATCTTTTAAAATCCCGATTCCTTCTGTGATTTCTTTTATTGGATCTTCGCTATATGGGATTATTTGATTAGGTACAAAAAATCCACATTGGTCACATACTAGATTACATAAATTAGTGATAGAAACCTCAAGATCTCGTATATAATATTTTTCCTTTTCATTATCATAGATGAGACCTTTAATCATGAATTTCTACCAATCCACTTGTAAAATTTAAAGTGTTCCAAATAAACGATTTCCCGTATCAGTTTTTCCTTTTCCTACATATTTATTATATGATAATCTAAAAATAAAAAATAAAACATCGGGATATTTTTTTTCCAAAATCTTTGCAGTATCATAAGGCATTACTTGGCATGTTACAAAAATTTTCTCTGGATTAAATTTTGAAATCTGCTCAATAACTGGCATCATTGTATTTCCGGTATTTATAACAGAATCGACTAAAATTATAACTTTGCCCTCTAATGATTTTAATGAGCTTAAATCAATCTCAGAAAGCCCCTCACCTCTTTTGGGTGTAATATGAAAATAAGGAGAGGTCTGAAAAATAAATCTTAAGCCATCACCTAAATATACACCTGCTCTCATGAAATCCAAAATTAAGATATCCTTCTCATTTTTTAGCCTTCTTCCAATTTTTATTCCTTGTGGATGCTGAATTTCACAATCTTCTAAATCTAGTTCTTCAAGTATTTCATATGCAAGGTATTTCCCCATCTCAATATGAACTTGAGATAATTGATAAGGAGTAATATCGGTTCTTCTTGAATCTGTAGCAATCAATTGGACAGCTTTTTTATCTGTAAAATGTTTTAACATTTTTCTACCTTCAAGTTATTAAATCCATTATTATTTTTGAAATTTTTTTAAAATCAGTAATTTTAATGCTTGCATGATGATAGTCTTTAAAGCTAATCTGATATAAAGATGAATGGGTTTTTAAATGTGGAAGTAAATCTGCATTATTCCTATGGTTAACAACTATTACAGCATGATTCGCTTTTTTAAGCATTAATGAATCTACATCGCTATCTCCAAAAGCAATTAAAATTTGTCCATTGCTGGCAAAAAATTCGGCAATCTGACCTTTTTCATACCGCCCGATAATATAATCGTCAATATTATTATGGGTTCCACCAATTAATAGAACATTTTCTAAATCATGATTAATCAAAATATATTCCCATATCTTTTTCACACCACTCGTAACAATACAAATATCTGCAAACTCTTGAGTACTTTTTATAAATTCCAATACACCTGGATATAATTCGATATTTTTTGCAGTCTCTTTTGAGCATCTTTTATAATCTGGAATGTTTAATCTACTGTAAATTTCAGCCATATTCTTAAATCCTGGATAAGTGTATCCATGTTTAACAAATCCATCCTTTATTTCTGTAAAACTGATGTTGGCCATTTCATTAAATATTCTACTCGTGTCAAGGGCACAAAGAGTTCTATCAGCATCTAATAAAACAACACATTTTTTAATGAAATCAGATGTTTTATTCTCAATATCTCTAATCATTAGTTTCAAATTGCTACTTTCATCAGGTGGAATCACATCTTTTCACCTTTCAATATTTTAATTAATTCTATATTTAGATTATTATGAAAATCTTCATTTAAATAATGTAGCTGCATTCCGTATTTTTTTGCAATATTATCAGAATTCTCTCTTTCAAAAGAAAGCTCTTTTTTAATAATAGATAAATCTAAACTTCTTTTTTTAATAGAATCACTTTTTCTTCTTTCTAACACGGTTAAAGCATTTACTTCATATAAAATCAGATCAGTAAAAAACTTGCAATCCAATTCAGTAAAAACATTTTCTGTTTCATTACTAATCGGATTATAGAGTGTAGTATGTCCATCAACTAGAATATCTTTTTGAGTTTCATTCTGCCTTTTAATCATGTATTCTATTGCTTTCTCTCTATATTTTTGTTTTTCTTCCTTAGGAAAATAATCAAAATTATCGAATCTTGGCCCTACTAATTGTCTTAGAATTTGAGAACCGATTAAATAATCAATATTAGGGATTTCCTTGAGAATCTTTTTTATTATAGTAGTTTTCCCTATTCCTTTAATCCCTACTAAACAGTATCTTCTCATAAGAAATCTCCCCATTAAATAACATCATATGTATTTAAATAGAATTTTTTGTCAATAGAAATTTAAATCATCATTTATTTTTAATTTTTTTGTATTCCTAATGAAAAAACATATCCAAGTCACTTTAATAATTCCGACATATTATCAATTAATGAAGCTATTTCGCTTTTTAAAAAGCTTAATTCAATTAACTCCATTGCCAGATGAGGTTATTATAATAGATGATCGTTCTACGGACCAAACGCCGGAATTACTCAAGCGATGGAAAGATTTTAACAATAGGATTTGCAAGAAAATTGTGTTAAAGGACCAAAATAAAGGGTCAGCACATCCCGAAATATAGGAATTGAGTTAGCGTCAAATAAATTAGTGGCTTTTGTAGATGATGATGTTGTAATTAAAAGCGACTGGGTTGAAAAAATAACATCAGCCTTATCTAATGCCCATAAAAGTCTTGTTGGTGTCGGTGGAATTGTTAAAGCGTTTAAAAACCATATTATTAGTCAATATTATGTAATCCATAATATTTTGGAAGCACCAATCCAACTGAATTATCTACCAACAGTAAATTGTTGTTTTAAGAAAGAACATCTTATGGAAGTTGGTGGATTCGACGATAATTTTCTATTTGCTGAAGGCGAGGACACTGATCTCTGCCTTCGATTAAAAAAAAAAGGGCTTTTTATTCGATAAAATTCAAGACGCTATAGTATATCATGATTTTTCACTGAATTTTATTGATTTTTGCCAAACATGGTTAAGATATGGAAAAGGAACTCATTTAGCAATTCATAATCTAAGGAGGGATTCACATGACTAAGTCATATTTAGTCAATGAAATCCAACAGTATGAGCTCTCTGAATTATGGGAGCAAAATATCGTTGCCCGAAGGTTCTCCATAAGGAATATTACTAAACAAGTGACCTACAATCTGCGTATATATTTGCGGGAAAAAGAAACCTTAACTCATATAATAGTTTTTTCATTTTTAGGTATTATTCAACTGTTTTTTTATACATTAGGGGCGTTCCTGGTAAGATTACGGCTTAGAGGTATGCCTTCGATTAGAAAGTAGATTTAATACAACTTCCTTTTTGAATTATATTTCTTAAATAGTTCGATCATCCAAGGTAAGGGTAAAGGTTGAAATGAATCAAAATTATGACGATCAGCACCATTTGGGAAGATTATTTTTGCTATGATATTCTCAGGTGGAATGGGTTTTATAGCAAATAAATCAACACTTTTATGCATTCTCGAATATTGAATGCCATCTATTTCATGTGTAGACCGATAAGGTTCTATCCAATTTTCAAACCAATCTGGTTCTATTCTAATAGCATATACAACACCGTGATGAGATTTGACATATCTAATATATTTCCTCTTAATAACTCGAAATTCATCACATATTTCTTTAAAGTAATCTTTATTTACAATATTTTTTAGCGCCAGAGAATATCGCTTCTTGTTCTCTCTTATATAGTCCTCAAAATCTTTATTCCGCTGCGATTTTAAATTTGGATTCTGATAATATTTTAACTCTAAATCTTTAATTTTTTCTAATTCCTTTTTAATTTTGTTCCAATGTTTATCAACTAATTCTTTTTCATTAATAAAATTATTAAATTCATTAAAAGCAATAAATAAGAAACTAAGAGTCTCACCACCAATATTCCTTGAGTAATTCCTCGCAGCCCAATAATCACTAGCAAAACTGGGTCTTTTTCTTTTAAGATTTTGATTTATGTCTCCCAATGTCCAAGATCTTAGCGCAACATAACCTTGACTATTTTCATAACATAAAGAATCAAATTTTTCTCTCACAAGTTTGATGTCTTGCATATCGTAAATTGGATTGTTTAATTTCCAACCCAATTCTTCAATTTTTTCAGAGTAATTACTACTTGTACCATGATAGACGACATTTATATCTTCAAAAATCTCACATTTTAGAGGATAGATAATATCCGAAGGTTTTGATATTTCTATTACTTCCATAATGAATTCAATATTATATTTTTAAGAGATTTAACTACTTCTAAAATTCTTTTTCTCGGTTTTGATGATTTGGAACGTCTAAATGAACCAGAACTTCGAGTCGCATGTCTTATCGTTCTAACTGTTCTGATTTTTTTAGTCAAACAAATTTCGTCGTTTCTTTTTGTTTCTATCCACCAGAATATTGACCCAACGGCCTGCTCCACCAGCAGGATAAGGTCTACCGCAATGGGGACAACTTTTTGCCAATGAAGACACAAAATTTCCACATTCTTGACATTTAGCCATTTTATTTACCCGAACATTAACAAATGTGTGATTATTAGTTGATTTTTATTTCCACCTTCATATAAAAATCCTGATATTTATACTTTTTCATAAATAAGAAATTAGTATAAAGTGGTTTCATTCATAGATATGGAAATAGAAGATATATTTGATATTTTTGAGCTCAAAGTTATTTAGATGATATACAATCTATCAAAAATGACTATATAACTAAATTTAAATCTTTGAAAGAATTAGATTTAAATATTCATTTACGAAGGAGAGAAGTTGAGGGAGTAAAGATGCAAAAAATTAAAGAATCTGCTCTTGTTGTTTTTAGCGGCGGCCAAGATTCGACAACATGTCTTGTTTGGGCTTTAAAAAAGTTTGAAAGTGTTTCTGCTATTACTTTTAATTATAAGCAAAGGCATAAAATTGAGATTGACTGCGCTAAAAATATCATTGATTTGTTAAGTTCAAAAAAGAATATCCAAATTGCTTGGCTCAAGGATAACGCCCAAATCAATCATATAATTGTGGATATGTCCTTCCTATCTAATATATTACAAACTGCTATGATTCAAGATTTAAACATAGAGTACGACGACGAGACAAACCTTCCAACCACATTTGTGCCCGGAAGAAATATTTTATTCTTGACGATTGCTGCGGCTTATGCGTATCAAAAGAAGATAAGGCATATTATTACAGGAGTTTGCCAGACAGACTATTCTGGATATCCCGATTGCCGAGATGCGACAATCAAATCGCTACAAGCGACTTTAAAATTAGGATTAGAATACGATATAATTATTCATACGCCATTAATGTGGAAAAATAAAGCTGAAACAATTAAAATGATGCAAAAATTAGGCGGGCTCGAGTTATATAAATATACTCACACTTGCTATAAAGGAGAACGCCCTGCTTGTGGAGAATGTCCTGCTTGTGAATTACGCTTGAAAGGCTATAAAGAAGTGGGATTGATTGATCCTTTGGAGTATAAACATCGCTAAATAAATCGTATTATTCCTCGTAAGAAGCCATAGAACTCTTACTTTCACCAACCTTTACGACAATCTTTTTATCCTTATAAATCTCCTTTAATTTTTCGTAAATATATTTTGCTAAAAGCTCACTGGTTGTAGCTGGCAAGGGGAGAAAGCACACATCAGAGCGAGGAAAAATATATCTTTTAGTTGGTGTGATAACTTCTACTGAACCCTGTTCCTCTCTAATTTTTATATCTTTTGATTCTGTAGGAATTAAGATGTAGTGGTCCATTGGTTCAATAATTATTTTTAATTTTTTATTAAGCTCCATAAAATCTACAACAAAGTAATTATCATCTAAATTGTCACTAACCTCAACTGAAACGTAATAATTATGTCCGTGGAGCCTTGAACATTTAAAGTGCTCCTTTAGAAAATGACACGCGCTAAACTTTACTTTAGATTCGTTTACAATAACTTTAAATCCCATATATTGACAATCCCTCGATTTATGCTTATTACTATTACAAATTTTATCTATAATAAATTATTTAATGTCATTCTTTTTTTTTCTTCTCTTTACTTTAAAACAATTAAGCCATGGGACTATTTTAACACGATTATTGAAGATTTAATAATCCTTTTAATACTGAACAACTCAAAGCAGCTTGAGATATTTATGTGCTTGAATAGATAAAGTTAAGCTTTCTGATGGCAGAAATTCCGCAGCTGTGTAAAATATATTATTCAAATGTGCTGTAGAAATGGAATATTTATCCTTTAATTCTTTACTTTCGAGATAGACTGGTTGAATCGCCAATCCTACCACTTGACCATCGGAGTATGTGATCTTAGAGAGTTCTTTACTTATCCAGCGAATGTTATGAAGTTGTGTTTGCGAAGTTACAACCAGTTTAGCAAATGTTTCCGTGCCATATTTTACCATATTCCTTATAAAGTCTAATTCAGTAATAACTAAGTTTTTCCAAGGATCTAGGGGCGCAACTTTGGAACTCAAATCTTTAATGTCGCAACAACAATATTTAAAATATGTTGCGAGTTGTTTCATTTGACTATTATCAAGAATTATTGTTCCATTTGTTTCTAAATACAACGGATACTTTATGCGTGTGCCTTTTAAAGCTTTTGATAAATTCAAAACAAAATCCGGTTGGTATAAGGGTTCCCCACCAGTAAAGCTTATAGAATGAAGGTCAGGAGTAATTAAATTCTTAATAATTCGAATTATTTCTTCAATTCCTACATGATTGTTTGAATTTATTAATTTTTGCGAGCCCGGATTTTCTTCATATTTGAACTTTAATGACTCTAATTTTTGAGCGCAAGGTGAATCACACCAGATACACCCTATATAACCAGAATCGCCTTCTGCTAAATTACAACCAGAAAACCGAACGAAAATTTGACGCTTCCCAAAACAACTTCCTCGTACTATACCACCTTCTCCTTGAATCGATGAGAAAACTTCCGAGAGGTAGCCTTCTGAATCTTTTTTAGACATGTATAAAAAAGATATTAATATATATGATTAGAATATATCTAAATTTTTATCTCCCTTCTCTATTAAATCTATTATCTTTTCCCAATTAAAAGCATATCCTTTCCCTCGTATAAACTTACTCAAATAAAAATCGGTTTGTAATTGTTTTTGAAAATAATTCCCAAATCTTCTTGTAAGTTCTTCGTTTAATTGAGTTAAAGATCTACCATAACCCATTTTTAATAATTCTACCCCTAATATTTTCAACCAACAATTTTCAGCTTTCCTTTGATAAATTGGTAAGACATCATCCTTTTCATTAAATTCTTGTAAATCCTCCCTAATATTTCGAATAATGCTGTTCAATCTCGTAGCCATACCCTTTTTTTCATAGCTATTTATAGATTGAATTCTATCAATATGAACAAGCATTCTTAAATAACCCCCCTCTGTCAATATAACATAATGTAAAGCATCTTTAAATTCTCTTGACTCGACTCCATATTTCTTACATATTTCATACAATCGATTTCCTAATACAGTAAGTTTTCCTTCTCCTGTCCAAAGATTTAAAGTATCTAAAAACAATTTATAATTTAATTTAAAAGATGATGGTCTTTGAGTATTTGGGTATCTTAAAATTAATACTTCGTCCCATATTTCATTTAATACAATTTTTTGAATCTTTCCTTGTAAATTTCTGTTCTCCACATCAGAAATTTTTATTAGCATCTTAGCTACTTCTTTAATATTAGTGTCCATCCAAAATAACCAAGATCTAGGGTTCGATTTAGTTAATCTTTTTTCTAAGCGTTCAATATCAACTTGAGTCTGAAGTTTAGCTCTTTTTATAATTTTTGGAGTGAATTTAAGTATGTTGTAACTAATCACACCGATATTTAAATCGACTTTCTTTACAATATCATTAATGAATGAAGGTATATGTAATCCGTCAATTACTTCATCAGGTAATACAATATAAACTAATGGAAATGTCATTAAATATGATATTGATTGCCCTAATCCAGTAAGATACTCTCTTTTTACAGCATGAGGGGGTTTAACTTCAAACGCAATTTGTGCCATGGGTTCCTTTGAAAGCCCTAATAATACAATGTCAGGTCTAGGGAAAATTGGCAATTTTGAAGCAAGATATCTATTCCCAAATGTTTTTTCCTGAATAAAATTTAAAGTAACTTTTTCTGCTATTTGGTCGTGCAATAAACCCATAAGTAAATATTATATCCGAAAATATAAAACCATTATTAAATCAAAAATTATTCATTCCTAAATATTAAGCAATAAATATGATGTCTATTGGCAACATAAGCAGAATTAACTCCTAAAGCAATTAAGGGTTTATCATCTTGACACCAAATTCGTTCATCTTTTAAAATATAGTATTTACCTAATTCAGAAGCAAGATCAAATGCTAAAGGGTAAAGTTTTCCATTTTTATATATATTATTGACGATTATTGTCATATAACCCTTCTTTTTAAGCCATCTTTTAAGATTTTTATAGAAATCGACTAATTGACTTAAGAAATCCTCATAATTCTCAATATTTTCAAAATTTTTCTCATCCGTTGAATATTCAGTATCCAAACCATCTTCTTTCCTTTTTTTCTGACGAAGTGAATTCCTTTTTAAGGAATCCCAATATGGTGGAGATGTGATAATATAATCAACTTCGGGAATTTTGAAATGCTCTATATTCTTACAATCTCCAAGATAAAAGTGTTGATTAGACCTGTTCCTTCCGATTTCATAATATTTCTGCTCTAATTCTATTGAAAATCCAATACGTTCTAATTTTTCGCATATAAAATTTACTGTACCTGTACCTGCCATAGGGTCTAAAACCATTTGACCTTTTTTCGTAAAAAAACTAATATACTTTTCAACCAAAGATTCAGGAAATTTTGCTGGATGAAGAAGTACATCTCCTGTTCTTCTTTTTGGCCTTAAAATGAACCAAGACTTTGTTTCTTTTATCCATTCCTTTCCTGTTAAATCATTTAATTTGTTATTTATACAAAAACGCCCTCTATCACCTAAATCAATATATTTCTGTGCGTTAGATTGTTTAATTTTTAATGTAATTTTTCCGTTTTTAACTACCATATAAGTTTCTTTCATCAAAATTTAATTATTTATTATAATATCGAAATGATCTCATTTAAATTACACGCTTTTAATCGATTACAAAAAAAGGTTAATCATTAAATTAGTAACAAGCACTTAATAATTAATTATTAAATCAATAAAGCCTCATCTTTTTTTAAACAATTTTAAAATTTTCATTTATATAATCATAATTCTATAAAAAAAAAATGAAGCAGTTCGAGTTTGAAGATAATAAATTTTTAAATTCAAATAATAATAAATTCATTGAAGAGGACGTTAAAACACTATTGGATAAAAATCCTAGGTTAAATTTATTTTTAGAATATTTAAATAAAAATAAGGTAAATTTTAAAATTTTAGACGAAGTTGAGGATTCCTACCTGGTAATAAAAACATCTACGATAGATCCTAAATATTTCATAATAATAATCAATGAAAAAGATACAAAGAATTATTTGCTTGATTATAAAAATATTAAATATTTCCAAAAAGCTTTATCTGACGATAAAATTAATTACGGAAATTTCTATATTTTATTTTTAGATCCTTCATTAAATTCTATCGATGATGTCCTATTTAAATCAAGTTATGTAGATTTTAAGAGAATATCTTTAAAAATGGAATTTAAAAGGATATCTAGTGTTGATTTAAAGATTTCTTTAAAAAGAGAATTAAGAAAAGGGCTCCCTATTGGAATTTATAGCGAAAAGAATAAATTAAATGATTTAACTGGAAAAGAATGGATCAAGTTTACTAAAAGTTGGTTTACTCATAATCCACCTCCTAGAAATAAAATAGAAATTCTACACCCCGCTAAATTTCCTGAAACTTTAATAGAGGATTTTATTAAGTTTTTTACGAAGGAAAACCAAATTGTATTGGATCCATTTTTAGGGACAGGAAGTACAAGTGTTGCAGCAAAAAATACAATAAGAAGTTGTATTGGAGTAGAAATTAACAAAGATTACGCAGAAATAGCTAAATCCAGAATAAATCAAAAAAAAATTGATAAATGGGTTTATTCTGACGAAGAAAATTTAATGTATAAAATTATTAATAACGATTCTAGTAAATTAGATGAAATATGGCAAAAAAATAAACTTCCGTTAGTTGATTTTTGTATAACAAGCCCTCCTTATTGGAATCAACTAAAGAGAAATTTCATGAGGCAACAAAAAAGAAAAGAAATGGGTTTAGACACAATTTATAGCAAAAATCCAAAAGATATTGGAAATATTGATGATTACAGAGAATTTATCAAAGCTCAAGAAAAAATTTTCGAAGAAGTCTACAAAGTTATCAAAAACAAGGGTTATTTAGTAATCATTACGAATAATGTTTTTTATAATGGGAGACTTTTTCCTCTTGCTCATGATACTGCAGTTTCTCTATCTGAAAAATGGGTTCTAAAGGATGAAAAAATTTGGTGCCAAAATGATAAAGCATTACTCCCATTAGGGATTAATAATGCATGGGTTGCAAATCGTTGTCATCAATACTGTTTAATTTTCAGAAAGGAACAAAATTAATTACCTTAGAAACAAAGTATTTTTTATATAAAGTAATGAAAAGATATTATGAGTTTTAACAACAAACGGAAAGTAGAGAGTTGTCTTAAAAGTAACGATAAAAAGGTCGTAGAGTGGAGAATTAGTAAATAAAAACATTTTTCAGCTTATTTCTAAGAGTAATACCATGATCTCCAATAAAAATATCTTTCTGATGTGTAAAAATAGTAAAAACATTGTTTTTTTCGATTTGTTTTCCAATATCGTCCATAAGTTCATGGGAGACATAAGTAATTTTTTCATAAAAACCATGTAAATATTGTAAGAACTCATGATTTGTTCCACACCACCAGTGAACAAGTTCATCAAAACAGAGGATTATATTTTTATATTTCCTTCCTACTGAGGGATGTTTACAAATATCTTCCAGAACATTTGAAGAGAAAAAAGATAATTTTAAATCTTCTAACAATTTTTCAATTTTTCTTGCTATTTTCTCAATTACTTCTTGATCAAATTCAGCATTTGTTTCTATAATTTCATATACTCTTTGAAGTTCAATGAAATCTTCTGAGGACAAGTGAGATTGAATTAAGTTTTTTAGACCAGTTTCAAAACAAATTCTAATAATTTTTACATCCGGATTTATGCTTTCAGCAGGATTTAAGATATAATTACTTACAGTATATCGAATTGCTGTATCTAAATTTTTAGAACGGAATGTTACTAATGAGATTGGAATTATTATGGTACCAGATAGCGTTTGGAGATCGGATTTTCCTTTTAATAGATTAATTGTATTACGATATTCACTGAAGAATTCCATATCTTCAAAATTATTTAATTTCTTCTCGATAACCTCTTGAATTTCGGGTAAATATTTCTCTTTATTTAATATAATTGATAAGAAGAGCAAAGGATTTAAATGATATGGAAAATATGGTATTAGGATATCAATTATTCCTTCTTTACTTGGATCATGAATCTTTGCCTTAATAGCTTGAAAAATTTTCTTAAATAAATTGATGAATTTAATATTAAGATCGAAATTTTCCAAATATTCAGATATTTCGCTTAATGATTTCTCATTAAGATCATAAAAGTCTTGAATATTTCCAATCATTATTTTCACTTTTTAATACATACTAGATATTTTTTTTAACATTAAATTTGTTTTATCATATTTCTTTATTAATTTATTGATATAATCCCAATTTATTTTTTTACATTTTCAGTAAGGAACAAAATTAATTACTCTATAATCATAGTATTTTATATACAAAGTAATGAAAAAATAATATGAGTTTAAACAACAAGAAAATACTTATTATTACAAGTTGTTCTGCTAAAAAGAAAAGGTTTTCTAAACCTGTAAGGGCAATTGATTTATATCAAGGAGATTTCTTTAAAAAAGTAAAAAAATTTGCACTTTTAAATCAATTTGATTTAAATATCATTAGTGCAAAATACGGACTAATAACATCAGATAAAGAAATTAATTACTATGATGCGAAAATAAAAAATAATGATGATATTGAAAATTTAAAACCTAATGTCATTCCAAAACTAAATGACCTAATTGATAATTACGATAAGATCCTATTATTAATGGGTAAAGACTACAAAAAAATTATTGAATCTGAGTCTGCTGTAAATGAAAAATTTCTTCACTTCTTCGATAAGAGAGGATTGGGAGGTTATCTGTCTTTAATGAATGATTTATTGCAATTAAATCAAAAACAATTGTATAAGTTATTATTTGAACAAAAATGTAATCCCATTACTGCTAAGTTGATAAAATCTTATAAGTATAAATATAAAAAATTGATATAAAATTGACATTCACACAGATTGATTATCATATTACACATTCAGATCAACTTAGTAGAGTTGGTTATATCAAGTTGAAAAATGGGAAAAAGATCGAAACACCCATAAATTGGGTTGGTCTTAGTGTTGCCGAATCTTCAGATTTTCAATTTAATGCATTCAAAAAAGCAGGAGTAACTAGTTTTCTAAGTAATGTATATGATTTAAAATATCAAGATAAAAAAGGGATTAGAGATGATTTAATTAACCGCCTTGTTGATGAAGGATTAAACCATAAAATTGATAGCGGGGGATTCCAACTAATGAAGCAACAAATTACAGGGAAAAAGAAATTTGATTTAAATCCCGAAATTGTATATGAGATTCAAAAATCAGTTCCGTGCGATATAGGAGTAGTTTTGGATGTTCCTATCGGAACTGAAAGTAGAGAAGATAAAGTCATAAACAAAATTGATAAAACACTACAAAATTTAGAATCATATTTAAAAATTTACGATAACGAAGAGGATTCTTTCACAATCTTACCTGTTATTCATGGTCATGATATTAAGAAACTGGACTATGCAATCAATGGACTCGAAAATATAATTGGAGAATTACCCAAGGCATTAGGAATAGGTAGCCTTGTACCAATGGTTAAAGCAGTGAAAAACTCGAGCTCTACTGGAGGGAAAAAAAATTTTGTTAATATCCTCATGTATTTAAGAAATAAATTACCTAAAACCTTTATCCATGCTTTTGGTATCGGGGGGACTATGGCTTATTTTGCATATCTGTGTGGTGTTGACAGCATTGATTCAAATGGTTGGATATTAAAAGCAAGTAGAGGTGTAATTCAGTTACCGGGTACCTCTGATAGGTTTTTACGAAAAAAATCTCATAATCGTCCTTATCTTTTAACTAATCGAAAGATAAGGGGGACCAAAAAAACAATTAATGAAATAGATCTTTTTATGAAATGCAAATGTCCAATCTGTGAAGAGTATTGTACTGATGGAATTTGGAGTCAACACGACTGGGTAAGGAAACGAGATGATTTTGATCAATACACTGTAGAATCAAGAATGAAAAGAGTTGTTCATAACTTATGGTTATATCAAACTGAACTTAAACTTATAAAACAAGCAATAAAGGATAAGACGTCTATTGATTTTATAGGAAAAAGGCTCCAAAACTCAATATATAAAGGTTTATTTCAAGAAATCGTTAAAAAAATGGATTCCGATCAAACCAATTTATCAAATTTTCTATAAATACGATGAGTGTGGATTTCTATTACATTTTTAAGAAGGAATTGCAATTTTTATTATATTAACTAATGAAATTTTTCATCAGTTATATTTAAACTTTTTAAGTATTAAAATATAAAATTTTTAACAATAAAAGTCTGAGAATTGTTTTTTAGCACTTATAAATTTATCATATTTCTTTACTAATTTATTGATATAATCCCAATTTATTTTATATCCAATAGGAATTTGGAAATCTTTCTTCAATATAAAATTGGTTTGAAGATTTTTGTGAAAATAATAATTTGCAAATCTCCTTGATATTGCTTCAAGAAGCGAACTCAAAGATTTATAGTATCCTTTTTTAAATAACTCACAAATTACAAACCTAAACCATTCTTCTCCACTCCTTTCAAACTCAGATAATACTTTTTCTTTATCTAATCTCCAATCCTTAACTTTTAAACCTAAAGAACTTCTGATTTGTTTGATTTCTTTTAGTAATTCAGATTTATTTCCTTTCTCAAAAAACCTTTGTTTTTGTTGAATTTCATCTATATCCTTTAGTAATTGTAAATATTCCCCTTTTATTAAAATTAAATAATGAATAATTTCTGAAAGCTTTACTTCGTTATTTTCCATTAAATTTATAATCCATTTTAATATATCTGTAGGATTTAAGTTCTTATCAATTAATCCTATTTTTTTAAAAAATAATTTATAATTAAGTATAATTGAATCTTTGCTTCTTTTAAATCGTTTAAAAAGTATCTCTTCATAATAATTTTTAAAAACCTCCTTTCCATCTATATGATTTATTGATATACTCCAATTTATTATAAAATCTTTAACTTCCTCTATTTTTGTATCCATCCAAAACAATATTTTCTTTTCCAAGGAGCAACACGAAGACAGAATTTTATTAATCGAAATTTATTTCATAATCAAGAGTTTTATGAGCAAATTCGTTAGGATCAAATAAGTGAAGTTGATCAATTACATATTGCCTTAATTCAATTGCTAAATCCATAACAACTTCTAAAATTTCTTCATCCACATCTTTATCTGGTCTTAATATCTTCAATAATCCTGAAGCGACCCTAAGGACCGATTTTTGGTCCCTAATATTAAAATTTGACGAAAAACTTACATACTCTTCAATAATTGTCTGGAAGTTTTCTTTCCTTAAAAAGTGTAAATATTCAGCGAAATAATCACCAACAAAACCATATCCGTCAGATAAACTTTCTTCTCTTTTTTTAATTTCTTTAAATTCCCATCCGGGGATAATAGCGTTTATTCTCATAATAAAAGCTGTGTCTTGCATACTTACAGGTAGAGCATTTAAATATTTTTGTTCCAATGGAGCAGAATTTTTTTTCAAAAGAATATTACCCAACATAACAAAAGAAGTAGTACTTCTTATTTTTTTGCCTAATCTATCAAAATTTCCACTTTCAAGAAAATCTTTTAATTTTCCTATAGTTTCATCTTTTTTTGACAGTTCAATTTTACTGATTTCATCAAAAACGACAACATCTTTAGTTGCTAATAACCCTGCTTCCTTATAAACACCATGATAAAAAAGAACGGCAGGTGATATTACTCCTCCAGAGATAATTTGAGTATAGTATGACATTTCTCTATAAAAATATGTTTTTCCTGTATTTTTGGGACCTAATTCTAAAATACAGCAATTTGATTCAACTAGAGATATCAATCTACATAAATGTAATAATTTTTCTCTCCTAGTAAAAATTTCATCTTTCATTCCAATGGTGTTTATTAAAATGTCAATCCATTCATCTAAAGTGAAAAATTCCCTTCTATTGATAATAAAATCTAAAGAAAAATATGGTATTTGGAATGGAATAAATTTAGTCACTAAAATACCTGCCTTCTCTTTCCCTTCAATAAATTGTAGTTCAGCAATCCCCCACATTCCATTAATTAAAAGATTTTCATTTTCTAGAACAATTTCTTCTACCACTTTAGCACTTACGACACTTAAAACAGGAATTTGAAAATGATAACTTGAGGTTGCTAAATGAGTTCTTACTTTAAACTCTCCGAGTAATTCAATAGATTTTCTTATCATTAAATCACTGAGTAGTTTATGTTTATATGAAGGTTCAGGATATAACTCATTAATAATTGTAGAGATTTTCTCCTTATTTTCAAGGGTTAAAATTCCTTCTGGGTTGAATTTCATTATAAAATATTCGGCAATGAAACGAGGAATTCTATTAAATTCTTGCTTACGAGAATTAATTTTATAAATTACTAAATCTTCAAAATGCTCTTTTACTTTTTTGATTAATTCATCGTCCATTTTGATCACACATATTTATTAAAGAAATCATCTTGCTTTCTTTTTTTTTGAACTTGTAAAGGTGTTTCTTCAACTACTAATGGTATTGATAATTTTTGAATTTTTTCATAAATTATTTTGTTTCCTTCCATGATATTATATTTTAAGTGTAATTTTATTGAATATGAACCAGGATCTATATATGAGACTTTAGTATTAATATTAAAATCTTCAAAGGAAGATAAATAAATATCTTTTAAAATGTCAAATTCTTGATTTTTAAATAAAATCTTAATTTCTGAAATAGAAATTGGCCACTTATTAGGGTTTTTAATTACTATATTAAGATATTCTAATTTATTAATATAGATTTTTTTTGGAGTATGATCTTTTATTCTTAAATTGTATATTTTGAATTCCCTTTTTTTTTCAAAACTATAAATCAAATAATAATAACAATCGTGAGATTCTTTATTATAGATAAGTATATTTAATGTTGAAAATGATTCAAGTAATTTATTAAAGAGAGGCTCTAATAAATTATATTTGAATAACTCAAAAGAGAGCTTTCTGTTAAAAGAAAGAATGAAATTTTGATTTGAGAAATTATTAAATTCTAGAAATTTAAATAAATAATTATCTTTATTTATTTTGATTTGTATAAAATCAGGTATATTTAATCCAAGAGATTCAGAAAATATACCTATTTTTTCTTCTACAAATGGATACTTATATTTCAAATAGTTTCTTATCAGATTAAAATATCTATAACTAAAATCATTAAATTCTAATATACAAATAGTTATATTTTTAGTTTTTATGTTTTCAAATTTATGGAAAAAAAGATCTTTATTAAAATATTTATTCTGTTTAATTTTTTCAAAAAATTCGTTGATTTTTCCTTCTATGGAATTATAAAATCCTAGTATATCTGAATTAGATTCGATGATCTTACTGAGATTTATTGAAATTAATTTTGAGTAGTTTTCTTCAAAATCGTTTATATTACAAAAAAGTTTAAGAATATCATTTTCAGAAAAGTTATTATTACTACTGATTTCCTTATAAAGTTCATTTGAAATTAGTAAAAAAGTATAGAGATATTCATATTGGAGATGATAATTACTAATTACAATTTTTTTAGATATCTCATCAATTCGATTACCATTTAACTCCATTAAATTTCTAATAAAATGTCCATATCTCTCTATAGAAAATTTATTTTGAAAAGTTTCGTCTAATTCGATATTTTTACTATTTTTAAGTATGTCAAAAATCCTTTCTACTAAATTCATTATTTTGAGATTTTTTGTATTGGATATAAATAGGTTGAAATTTTCAGCTATTTTTAATAATTCATTAGACTTCCCTTGAAAAAATATTAATTGATTAAATTCTTCACATTCAATTTTTTCTTCGAATAATTCAAATATTTTATTTCTGTCTTCATAAATCTCCATCAAATTAATGAAAAACATAAGAACAATGAAAAATTCATCAATTAGTTCATTATTAATAACTTCAATAAAAATTTCATCAAAATTTTTCAAATTATTATCATAAAGATTTTTTTTAATATATTCTTTTAAAAAACTTTTCAACTGGTCGTTAATAGAAGGTCGTAAATCTACCAATAGAAAAAAATTTTTTGAAATATTTTTAAAATTTTTTGAAACCTCATAATTTGAGTAGAATAATTCTTCATAATTTAATTTTAAAAAAAATTCATAATAATTATTAATTTTTGCACCCTTGATAGTTAAGTTCAATATAAAAGAAGAGAAAAATGAATAATCAGAAAAAAAAGTAACAATTTTCTCTGGAACTTTTACACTTAATCTCAAAATATTTAAAAATTTTGTTATATTGAAGTCTATAATAAAATGCTTTCCCATCTGAAGTTGAAGTTTTTCATAAAGCCTTTTGCCAATGATCCCTATTAAAGTAATTTTTTTTTCTGGAACTTTTTCAAATTCAAGAAAATCCTTGAAATTTTTTATAATCATAAATCTTTTACTTACATCAAATATATAATCATTCCATAACCAATTTATAATTACTTTACTACTTTTTCTTCGAGTTTCTTGAAAAGAATCCTCAACATATTTAATTAAATAGCTTTCAAATTCGATATTATTCATTTTTTTTCACATTAAAATTAATTATTTCAGGATTAAGCGACTCGGGATATTTTTTTCCTTGTATATCTTCATAAGAGTAAATCAGTTTTAATGATAATTTATCTTCGAAATTTAAAGGAAAAATTAAAAATTTAAATTCAAATTCCATTGAATAATCAATGAATTCTTTTCTATCCTCATAGAGAATAAAATCATCATGTATCACTGTAATTTTAAAATTCTTTAGCACTTGGTTAACATTTGGATTTTTAAATCTTATTATAACTTGATTTGAACTATTTGCATTAAGTGTTTTTGGATCATAATACTTGTATTTAATTTTCGTAAGATTCGAAGGTGGTACTTTAAATTGAAACTTTATATAAGGGATTAAATTCTCAAAGGGAGATAAACCACCATGAGAGAGAAATGAGTTTTTTTTATTATTATTCAATAAACGAAAATAGTGTCTATTTTTTATATAAATATAATTTTCTTTTTGATAGCAATTTTTCAAATCTTCATTTTGAGCATCAAATTCATCTAAATTTAAATACCTATATTTAAATTGGAAATTTTCGATAGAATTTTTAGGTTCTACTGTAATTGGTTTATTTACTTCAATAAATCCATGATCTGATGTTATTATAATTATTGGAGTCTTTTTCTTTGTATTTTCAATTTTCGTTGATAATCTATGTAATTGATACATAAAATACCGAAATTTCTCTTTAAATTTATCTAAATATTCAGTTGATTTTATCGTGATTTTTTTTTTAACAGCATGAATATCCCTATCAAATTCTCTATAATAAAGAAACAAAATATTATTTTTTTGAAGTTCAAAATTCTCGAGAAATTTATCAATATTAAAATCTTCACAATCGTTAATTGTAAAATAGTTATCTAATGGAATGCCTAATTTTTCTTTGAAACTCTTTGTATTTGTTGGAACTTCTATTAAATAAATACTTGAATCTTTTAATGAGATAAAATTCGTTCCTTTTAAAGTTTCTTCAAAATATAAAAATAGATCATACCTTAGACAATCAAATATTATATATATGATAGGATGATCTTTTTTAAAGTCAGACTTCAATCTTAAAAATAAATTAGATTTATCTGAAAAGTCATCATAATTTTTTGAAAATTCCATTAAAGTATTAGATAGAAACAACTTAAAGGCATTATCAAAAGTTTTTAATATTTTTTCAAATTCTTCAGTTTCATGTAAAGATAAAGAGTGAAAAATGTTAAATTCGTTATCAAATTTTAATATTTTATGAATTCGTTTATATTTATTATAAAGGAAAAAAAAGAGTTCATACTTCTCTTCTAATTGACTTAACCCATCTAATTTTTGAAATGCTATTATCAATTTAAATAATTCTAGTATTTCTAAATAAGTTTTATCCTTTAATAAATCAAAAAAGTGAAAAGAACTTACTTGATTTAAGTTCCATTCTGTATTTGAACTTTTTAAATAATTTTCTCCATTATCTACGAGTTTTTTTAATTCTGTTAAAAAATCCAACTTAAATTTATCCAATTTTGGACTCATCAATTTGTCTTTAAAAAAAAGTGAACTATTTAGCGATCTTAAAATCTTTATTTTAATTTCTTTTAGCAGAGGTAGGTTATTACAAATATTTCTTACATCAAAAAAAATCAAGCTATTTAATTTTATTAATATTAACAATTCAGAATAATCCAAATCAATCAAAAACTTATTATCAAACTCTCCTGAGTCTAAGATATTAGAAATTTCAGTATTAATATGTGAAATTATTGATTTGTAATTTTTTTCCGTGATATTTTCAATATGATTATAGAGAAAGAGGTAAAAAGTGAAAGCTAAGAAAAACTTAAATTTTCTTTTATTAATAATATATTCATACAACTTTATTGAATTTGCCGATAACTTATTAGCAATCGGTAATGTTAGTAAAAAGTTATAAAAATTCTCATCTTTATTATGAGCAAAGTATAATAGAAAAAATGAAGTAAAAAAAGGATGTTCTCTTGAAAAAAAACTTGCTTTAACAAAATCTTTAATTATTTTTAATTGAAAATTTTGAAAAAATAATTCTGATAATGAAAAAATTAATTGATCAATATTAAAATAGAGGTTTTGTTCCGAATAAAAAATATCATCAACAATTTTTTCAAAGATATCTTTATTTTGTATGTTGATTAAGAATCTAGAAATCTTATCATCAATTTTTAAAGCCTTAGTTAAAATATTTATGCAATCAGAATATTTAATATCAATTATATGACAATTCGGGCGCAATAAACTTAATACTCTTTCAATATTCTCCTTATCATTTGTTATAAGAATTTGATTAGAGTTAGATAACTTATCCTTAATATTTTGAATTTTAATGAAAGATATTTTATAATTGTCAATTTTTGAATTATCTAACTTTTTTAAGAAATTAATTAGATTTTCATTATCAGTCTCAAAATTGATTAAAATAGTATCAAATTTCTTTTTGTGTTGATTATGCTCATTTATAATCAAACCTTCCAATTCGGAGATCAATAAACTAAAGCTCATACTCAAAAATTATATCAGTTTCTTTATTTTTCTTCTTTATTTCTTCTTCTTTCTTTTTCAACTCTGCTTTAATTTTTTTTATAAAATCTTCAGATTTTTTGTACTTTGCCTTAAGATTGTTTAATATCTCGTTTAAATTTATTGTTTCCATAGATTTATCTTCAATTATTAATGCTATTTTTTGTAAAATATCATCTATTTTTTCCAAATTAGCATCTAAATATTTAAGAAACTCTGAAATTTTATTCTCTTGCTCTAAGAAATTAAATTCATCTTTTGATTCATTTATTAAGGTTGCAAATACAGGATCAAGAAGTGTTTCTATAGAAACATTAAAATCTGAAAAGCTTTGAGGTATATTAGAAAACATTGAATATTTACACTGACATATAAGCCTTTTCTTTGTGAATAAAGATTTTTCACTCGTTTTATTACATATTTTTATCTTTTTTAATTGATTCTCCAATTTTATTTCTTTATTAATTTTTTTTTTAAGTGTGGGATTTTTTTTAAGTCGTTCAATCAAGATGTAATGATCTGAATTTTTAAATTGAGTTATACGGTTATTTAAATCTATATAATACTCATTATGACTTAGTTTATATAATGTTTTATAATCTATTTCGCTATTGTTATAATCATCTAAGATTTGCTCAAACGAACTTGAATTATATATGTAATCTTTCTCATAATTCTTTATTGTTTTTAAAATGGATTCTAATTTGCCTCTAACATCATCAACCATCATTTTATTTACCTAAAATCTTTTTTATCATTTTTGATATTGTTATAACTTTTCTAAATTTCTCTTTATTAACAAAAAATTCTAACCATGTTGGAATATTACTATATTCATGAACATCAAACTTTTTTAATTTTTCTACAACTTCGTCTATATTTTCACATTCAATCAATTCTTCTGTAAAATTAATAATTCCTTCAATTTTTTCTTGAAATTCAAAATTAGCAATAATTTCATCATCAAAATCGATACCTTCAATAAAATTTTCAATATTACCTTGAATTAATGAAACTTTTGATAATCTTAACCCTTGAACTTGTTGAAAAACTGTTCTTTCTATATTTACATTATGCATATCTTTATAATTTTCTAATTTTAACTTGTTCAGTTCAGGAAATAAATGACTATCCCTTAAAAACTGTAGGAATTGTATTAAATGATTCCAATCATTTATGCTTATCAAATCTCCCTTTTTGATATAGAATGATGGTTTTGAAAGATTATTTAATTGATTTATAGTTTTGCAGAAATTATCTCTCTCATTTTGAGTTTGTGGATAAGGTTCTAATGTACCTCTACTACTTTTCATTATTTTAATATAGCCTTCAGCGAATAATGCTACTATGGAGAGTAATGTGTATTCAAAATTCATGTTATACATCGAATGTCTTAAATCTATTAAAATGTCTTTAATGGCTATTGGATCATCATTTAATATACTAAGTATTAAATCTTCAATTGGTTTAATATAGACTTTTTTAAAATCCAAGCTTACTTTGAATTTTCCTGCTGAAATTTTTTTTAAAAACCCGAGATCTGAATAAAAATTTAAAGTCTCCTTCTGCGTTTTAACATTTGTCTTATACTCATCAAGTGTTTTTAAACAAAGAAGTAGATGATTTATTTTTGGGGGTGTAAAAAATTGATCTATTGGCTCTAATCCTGCTGAAAAATTTTCTCTTTTAAATCTTTCTCTAGCACTTTCATAATTATCATATTCAGCACCATCATAATAATAACGATATAAAGATTTAAATTTAAGAAAGAATTGTTCATCGATTTCAGGGACTTTTCTCAATCTATCTGCTAGTTCAGCCGAAATTATAGTTGAATTTTTAATACATATATTATGAAATTCACGTAAAGGTTCCCAGAATAGATTTATATCAATTAAATTCAAATTAATTTCATTTTGATATTTTTCTTGAAAGAAATTGAATACATCTTCAAATAAATTAGTTGAAGTTTGCATAAGATCTCCAGATTCCTCTAAAATAGTTTTAAGAACGTTAAGTATTAAATTTGACTGTAAGATTTTGTTTAAATTATAATTGAAATATTCAATATCTTTCAATTCTTTATCAGTATAAGCGAAAATAATTTTTTTATTTTCCTTAAATTTATTTTCAATAAAATTGGTGATATCTCTTAATTTAGGTTTATAATAATATGCAAACCCATCAGGTATTGCAGTTTCAATAAATTTATTAATATTGATGAAACTATCTAAATGATTAGTTAAATTTAGCTCGTTTTCCTCAAGATCATCATTTATATTATTTTCAATTTCATCGAAATCATCCATATTTAAAAAAGAATTTTTTATAAAAACATAATCAAACTTTGGAACAAGATCTCCATAATCATCAGTAAAATCTTTACTAGAATCACCAATGTTAAGTTTATATTGTAAGTAATTCAAAATATTTTCATAATCAATTAGGTTTTCAAGTTTATTAATATAAGTATCAATATTTATTACGGCTTCAAAGGACAATAAATATTTTCTGGTTGCGCTTTCATAAGTTAATTCAATAATTCCATTAGTTATCAATTTATTATGAAAATCTTTTATCTCTTTTGAGATATCTTTTAGAAAAATTAAGTTAAACGCGTCAACTGTCATTCCCTCTCGAAAAACGAATAATAATTTAATAATTTTCAATTCTATTGAATCTTCATCCAATTTTAAATTGTTTCGGATCTTTCGGTAGAATAAAGATAAAAATTGATTTTCTTCAAAAATATCATTCAGAAATTCATTTATAACTTCGTTAGGGTCAATTAATTCATCATAATTATTATTTAGGTTTTTTTCTAATAATTTAACAATAATATTCATCCCACCCCTCATTTCAGTAGAATATTTTCCTATCTCCCCCCATATTGCAGGAATAAATATTGTTGGATGAAATGGATAAAACAATTGAAAATATTTATAAATACCTTCTTTGGTATTCCTATAAACAATTTTATCATCAAAAAAAATATATTTTTTTAGAAGTGATTCAGATGGTTTTAATGTATTTTGTATATGGGTGGAAAAAAATAATGCAATCTTTTCAATTTCAATATGATCTAACGAAGTTTGATCCAAGCATCTTCTCGGCACTATATCTTTGAATTCGCTGGATTCGACAACCCACACTTTTTTCAATCTTTCTTTTAATGTGATAAATTCATTACTTCTTAAATTTTTTTGATAACTTACAATTAATGAAATATTTAAATCGAGTTCATTTCGAAAATCTTCAACTAAACCATGTAATTGGTTTATTAAATCCACTTCAGGTTTACTTCCCCACCATTGACTCAATTCATCAAGAATTATTAAAACATGTTTTACATTGTACTTTTTTGTAAGTGCAGAATTTTTAATTACTTCAGATAATTTTTTATTCTCCATATCAAGAGTAAATTTAGTACTCATTTTATCCTCATAAGTTCTAATTAAATTCTGTTGGATTTCAATTAATTCTTCAAACTCAAGGTTATTTAAATTACTGATATCATCAGAAATACGATTTCTTGTTATTCTATCAAGATCATTTAAAATTAGTTTCCTTATATCTGGATCTAATTCATTTTTGAACCAGTCAATAGTGTTATAGATTGAAAACAATCTGATTTCGTTATCATCATACTTATTAATAGCAATGTCTTGTAAACTATATCTTATAATCTCAATTAATCTGGTATCATTAGTAAAATCGGTTAATTTGATTGGGCAAATTAATAAATCATTATTAAATCTTTTTCTCAACTCTGTTGAATAATGTATGATTTGCGTATTTTTTTTATAATCTAGATTTAGATTAAATAAATCCTGAATTTTTTCATCATTAAGTAAGAGTAAAGATAAAAATGTTAAGAAATGTGTTTTACCTGTTCCATATTCACCTCTGAGAAAAAAACAAATTTTTTTTTTGACTTTTTTTTCTCCTTGGGCTTTAATCCTTTCTAAAAATGATTGTAAAAACTCTATCATGTGATAAGAAATATCTCGTGTTATAATATACTCTTGAATGATTTCAGTAATTAGTTCTTTAAAACTAAATGCATCAAATTGCTTGTATTGAATATCTCTTATCCAATTAATATCTATTACATCTGTTGGTTTTTTTACTCTTTTTATAATATCTTCTATTTTTTTCATTTTTTCTCACTCATTTTTGGACTTGATAAATTTAATATGTTGTTTAAGATCATTAAAATTGTCGAATCTAGATAAATTATCAATATGTAGTTCTCCATAATTTAACTTTACAAAGTTTATAAATGAAGATTCAGAGGGTTTCTCTAACTCGAAAGTTTTTATACAACTAAAGTTAAAAGAAATAGTCTTATTTTTATCAAAAATTAGGAGTATTGTCCCTCCTAAGCTAAAAAATTTACTCTTTCTAAATAATAAATAATTAATATCATTAGATTGTTCAAAAGAAAATAATCTATCAATATGATCAAATATAATAAGAAAATCTTTATATTTCTTTTCAGGAATATCTTTAATTAAGTTATGAAATTTTGTTTTTATTAATCTTCTATTTTCAAATTTATCGTCTAAATCCAAATCTTCCAAAATGTCTTCACCGTTAAATAAAATAACATTTTGAATATTTTTTTCTAAACGATTAGCTATTATAGATTTTCCATATCCGTTATCACTTACTAAACAAATTAACTTTCTACGCTTGTAACTTTTAAAAATTTCAAATATTTTTTCGAAAATTTTTATCTGTTCTGGAAAAAGATTTATATGATTAAAAATCGTAAATAAACCTCCATTTTTCTATCTTTTCTTTATTAATATTTATTGTTCCTCCAGTTAGATGCCCAAATGAAATATAACCCATATTTTTCAATTGATTTAAGATATTAGACAAGTTTCTATTTTTTAAAAACCAAATTTTTGTAACATTGAGTCTTAATATATCTCCTTGGTTAATTCCTGGATTTTTTCTTGTGTTCAATTCATCCAATAAAGTAAAGAAAAATATTTTGGAATCTGGGTGATATTCTTTGATTAATACTTCAAAATTTCCTCTTCCATCTTTTCTATTTTCTATTAACTTACAATCCTCCAGATTTAAAAGAGCTCTACTAACATTATTTAATTTGCTCGCTTGCTTTAATGAACTTTCAATTGTGTTTATTAACTTTAACTCTAATATTGCTCTTCTTTTTTTATAAATTCCGCCTGATTTATTAAAATCATTAAAGAGGTGCTCAATAACATCAAAGTAGGGTTCAACATATCTATATAAACCATAGTGAAGTACTTCATTTTGATGTTTTTTTGACTCACTAAAAAATTCAAGTAAGGGGTGAATATATATTTCTTTTTTTTTTGATATGAAATATGAATTTATAATCTGTGAAATTATTCCTTTTATTGTGGTTTCTTTATCTTGATATTTTTCAACGATTTTAGTGATATCTTCTCTAGCGACATTTCTTTTTTCAAAATCTAAATTTTTCACAATGTCTATCAAAATAGGTCTTATTTGTTTAAGCATATATTGAAATGTTTTTGTCATAAATCTATTTCCATTTTATTCGATTCTTGTTCTTATTTAATATATTATCTAATATTTTATATATAACATTTTATATAAGTAAATTTCAAGTAATAGTGTTAAATATCTGTATTTTAATTTTTTTTATTTGAATACCAGCCTTGGATTAATCTAAAACTATATCCGTTATGATTATATTGTCTCTCCAATCTCATTAAAGTTTTAAGATTTTTAAGGTTGTAGTAAAGTTTTCTAGATAAATTTATATAAGAGAGTTCAAATTAATTTGGTAAATGCTTAAAAAGGGTTGATTGTAATAAGCAGTGGTTATATTATTAACTTTGATTCAAATTGGTTTAAAAGGTTTAAATATGAAGCAAAAAATAATGGTTGAATAGTTCACTTTCAAATTAGCGGTAAGCAACCTGCGAAAATTGTTGATGGTAGCACAATTTTATTTCATAGGATAAAGGGGCCAAATAAAGTTTTGGGATATTCTAAAATATCGGAAATTGGATATGATACATTTGATAATGTAATAAAAAGGTTTGGAATTGTTAAATTAGGATATAATAGCAAAAAAGAAATTTTTAAAGCAGCAAGTAAATGGACAACTAGCGTTTCTCATATCATTTTTTATGAAGCACTTGAGAATTTAGGATTGTGCGATTTAGACTTAAATAAAGATTTAATAAATAAATTTAATATACATTTTGGTCGACCTCCATCACATCTTCTAACGGTAGGAAAAAGTTTATCAAACATACAATTTAATGTTTTAATGGATCATATTATAAATCCATGATTTCAATTATATTTTTTTAAAAAAGAGGAACTAATGTGTAATTTTATGGTAGAAATTGATAATATATTAAATCAAAATCCAATATTGATAATTGGTCCTTATGGTTCTGGTAAAACGAGTATTATAACAAAGATTTATAATTTTTTAATGAGTTTAATTACTTTAGATGATCTCCAGATTCAAAATGAAGAACTTTTTCAGATTTTAAACAATATTGAACCCGAAAATTATGAACTTATATGGTTTTCTGCATCTGAAGGTGAAAACATTAGAGATTTATTTTATGACAAATTAACGCCACTCATCGAGCGTTTCAATATAAATCTAAATAATATCTCCAATTTTGGGAGAGATCTGAAAAATGATATTGGATCCATCGTTGAAATTATTAAAGAAAATAATCCTAATAAAAGATTATTATTTCTAATTGATGAATTTGAATTTGCTTTAAAGTCAAATAACAGATAGCAATCTTTGAGTTTTATCCAATTATTAAGCGAATTAATTAGAGAAAGAGGAATAAATCTTATAATAGCACTTCAATCAGGATATAGATTACCTCAATTAATTGAAAGTAGATTCTATATCCTCAGAATCTCTTATACCAGTAAAAAAATTGGATGAAAAAGAATTCAGTTTTTTTAAGAAAATTATTGAAGCAAAGAAGATCTATAAGAAAGATCGTGAAATAACCGATATTTCGTTACAAGAAAGTTTTTTAATATCAATTCTTAAGTTTACAAGTTAACAACTTTTTTTATATTTTTTTGTAATATCTCTTATTTTTCTTTCCGACATTATTTCTTCAGTATTTTAAGTTATTAGAATTGTTCAAAACTGCGTTTAACAGATTAATTGAGTGATTTCTTCATTTAAAAGAGATTTTGCTCTATTTTGATTCCATCCCCCCTACTCTTGAAAAATATTCGCTAATTCGATAAGATGAATCTAGTTTTTATAGGCAATAAATTTATAAACCTTCCCCCCTATTATTAATTATGGTTTATTTAACTCGAAAAAAAAAGAAAGGGAAATATTACCTGTATTTGGAAGAAAAGGCTTGGATCAACGGTCGTACTCGTCGAGTTTGGCAAAAATATCTGGGTCCAGAAGATAAACTTAAAGATATTAAGTTTAATAGTCTGTTAACAAGACTTGATAACAGAGTGGAGGTAAAAATCATCGAGTTCGGGATTTCCGCAGCTCTATGGCAAATGGCAGAGGAGATTGAATTAGCCAAGATTATTGATGCTCATACTGGAAAAGAGAGGAATCAAAACTTATCTTTGGGTGAGTACATTACCATTGCAGCCATAAATCGCTGTGTTGCCCCTTGTTCAAAATCTAAATTAAAACAATGGTACGAGAAGGACTGGCTTTCCACGAGATACGACGTTGAGCCCAAAGTATTGAATGCCCAGACCTATTGGAACCACTTTCAATACCTAAATAAAGAGGTTCTTGCGCAAATTGAACTCGCATTCGGGCAGTTTGTGGTTGATAAGTACGACCTCGACCTTGACAGCTTATTCTACGACCCTACTAATTTTTTTACGTTTTCTAAAGGAGGTGAAGGAAGCGAATTGCTTCAATTCGGGCACTCTAAAGAAAATCGAAACGGATGTCGCCTTGTAAATTATTCGCTACTATGTGCTCGAGAATCGGGAATCCCTTTGATGCACGAAACATACGCAGGAAACGTTCAAGACGCACGGGAATTTAAAGAGGTGCCGCAACGAATAGCAAACCGCCTTCGTGCACTCGGAAGGGATCCCGAGCGAATTACGTTGGTGTTTGATAAAGGAAACCATTCAAAAGAAGCGTTTGCTGCCATCGATCAAATGGGGTTAGGTTTTATTGCCTCCAGAAAAAATTCGACTCACAAGGAACTTCTCCACACGCCTCGGGATAAATTCATCAAGACGGTATTACCGCTAACAAAAAAGGCGGTCGAGTACTTTAAGACGACTAAGAAGATATACGGGAAAAATCGGATTCTTTACGTTGTCCTCGATCCGTTGAAACAGAAGAAACACGCTATTAAATTTAACGAAAACCTTGAAAAAAAGGTTCTTGAAATTAAGGAGTACTTTAAAGACCGTTTGAACGTAAAAATGTGGTCTAAAAAAGAAGCGGTCGAGAAGAAGCTGAAATCCATAATCGGCAGAAGACCCCTTACAGATGTAATTATTACCGAAGTTCTGGGTACGGACGGAAACATGACTCTAAAAGTTTCAATTGATGAGAAAGCCAGAAAAGCACACGAGGCAACGCTGGGACGGACAATATTATTCACTAATCGCGAAGAGTGGACCCCTGAGGCCGTTATTTGGGGATATAGAGAACAATACATTGTAGAACACGCCTTTCGGGACATGAAAAGTCCAACTTCTATTGCCATTCGACCGATGTATCACCACGCAGACTCCTCTGTCCGGGCTCATGTGTTCTTGTGCGTGATTTCCTTGCTTTTATTATCGCTACTCAGGTTGAAATTGGCGAGAAAATCGGTACCTACGAGTTACAACGAACTTCTCAGCGAACTAAGAGCAATACACGCTCTTAAAATTTTAACCAGCCCAAAAGCAAAACCTCTTTGGAAACTTGAAAAAATTCCTAAAAGCGCTTCAAAGCTTTTCAAGACGCTAAATTTAAGGCGTCTACTGCCAAATTAAGAATTCATCCCCCCCTACTTTTTTCTTCAACGTCTTTAAATTCATTAATGTCGTTAGTTACATTAAGAAAAACTTTTTTTTTGATACTTAACTTGTAAACTTAAGAA
>JAHLWS010000014.1 GCA_019057795.1 Promethearchaeota archaeon
AAAAACGATGGTTTATAGAGACGGGGTTTTCCGACTTAAATCGGATGGGTAGGCGCTGGAAGTCGAAACACGATAATACGAGATATTTAGACATGCTGGTTCGAATGCTCCTTTATAATTCGTGGAAGATTAACAAGGCATGGCTCAAAAAATGCCGTAAAAAAGGGAAGAAACGCCAAAAGTGGACCTTACAAGACAACCAAGACGCTTTAGTTGATTTATTTCTCGAAGCGTAAATAAAATTAACAACTGTATATCAAAAAGGTGAAAATAATGTCGGCTCGGAAAAGAATAAAAATTAATAGAAAAAAATTACTTCCTTAGATACTGAGTATAAAAAGAGAAATCTTTAAAATAAGAAAAGTTGATTAGTATTAATCAAAATTTATTATAAAAAATTTACAAATAAAAAAAATACAAAAAACTAATATTAGTGTTTTTTATGGCTGAAAATGAAGAAATTTCTTCAAGACATTCTTTTTCGACATACCTATCTTTTGGGACATACAATATTCTCTGGACGATTCCAACGGCAACAATGAGTCTCTATATGTTTTTCTTTTATCATACTCAAGTCGGTCTCGATCCCATTTGGATCTTGACTGTTGTTGGTATAAATACTGTGTGGGCCTCTCTCAACGACCCATTAATTGGGTGGCTAACCGATAAAAATTTTAAGTGGACAAGAAAATGGGGTCGACGTTTTCCGTGGATAGCAATCGGATTTATTCCACAGTCTTTATCTTTAATCATGATATTTGCTCCTCCTGATATAGATGCTTCAGTAAATCCTTTACCAGTGATGCTTTGGCTTCTGCTTTCCCTGGTCGTGTTTGATTTGTTTATTACGCTTGTAGAAGTCCATACAGCTATACTTCGTGCAGATAAATTTCGAACGGAAACAGAAAGAAGGAAAGGTGCGGGATCTTGGGGTGTCTTTGACATGTTAGGACAAGTCCTTGGAATGATGCTTCCACCGCTTCTTTTATTTTGGGGATATACTCTATTGTCTTTCACAGTTATGGCAGCAATGATAGCTTTGATAGCGATTATCTTTGGCATCATATTCGTCGCGAAGGGTGCTCGGGAGGATAAGATTATTATTGATCGATATTACGCAAAAGATTATGAACGACTACATATGTTTAAAGGTCTAAGGTTAGTCCTTAAACAGAAAAGTTTTATGGCTCTCTACGCTTCTTACACTCTATGGCTCACGGCTACAGGTTCGATAATGGTTGGAATGGTAGCATATATAGTAACATTTATTTTACAAGATCCTAATCCGGATGCGATGATTCCCTTTTTCGCAATGTTTATCTTGGGAGGACTGATTTCTATTCCAGTTTGGCTCAAAATTCTTAAAAAAATGAATAACAATAAGAAAACCTATATTATCGGAAGTCTTTTTTTATGCGCCGTTATTGTGCCACTCACCTTTTTCCAAACAGATATTGAATTAATGATTATGATGTTTTTGTTTGGTTTCGGAAATGGATGTGTGTGGACAATTGGAATGCCCGTATTATATTCGAACGTTCAAGACGACTTTGTTGTGCGTACTGGGAAGAACCAGAAAGGTATTCTTGTTGGTACTTGGGCAATGATAGGACTGGTTACAGCTTTAATCGATGAAGCGATAATAACTCTGGTATTCGCGATTACTGGTTTTGATGCAGGAATCCCTGATTACGCTACTTTAGCTGCTACTCCGGGTATAGATGTAGGAGCAGTTTTATTGGGAATCCGGATTCTTTTAGGAATTATTCCTGCGGTGTTGGTATTAATAGGAACATTGATCTTTTGGAAAGTATATCCACTTACTCAAGAAAAAGTTCTTGAAAACAAAGCTAAGCTGCAAGAAATTGGCTTTTAATTAATTTTTTTTTTTTCTTATACTTTTTTATTGAAAATCCTATTTCATAGTTATAACTTTAAAGGATATTCCCCGAATTTCTTTGTCGCAGAGATCATCGTTAAAACATTCTCGAGTTTACAAGAATTCGTTATGTCTGTGCAAGGGCTCAAAATATAACCCCCACCTTCGCCAGCGTCCCGAATGCACTTTTTCACAGCGTTTACGACGTCGTTTTTTGTGCCATAGGGTAAAAGTTGAGAAACATCAATATTTCCGACCAAACATAGTTTATCTCCATATTTTTCCTTCAGGTACTTCAAATCCATACCTGCCATCGGCTCCAGAGACTGTACGCCGTCAAAACCTGCTTCGATTAGCCCATCAAAATATGGTTCAGTAAATCCATCCGAGTGAAAGATCGCATATTTTCCTGCTTTTTTTACTTCATGAACGATTTTCTTATATGCGGGTACGATCAGCTCACGATGGTATTTAGGATTTATCATAGTAGTATTCTTTAAAGCAGAGTCATCGCATAGAAAGAAGATATCAAAATCTGTTTCAGCTAACATCTTTGCTGCTTGCACCGCTTTATTAGTCCTCAATTCAATATATCTTTTTATCTTGCTTTTGTTTTTTCTTATTAATTTTATTAGCAATCCTAAACCAATTCCTTCCCAAATTGGCTCTAATATATAGTCTAATTGAGCACAAGGAACAATTTCGTCCATTGGGAACCTTTTAAGCCTTTTATTGATTTTAGAAGCAAAATCGGCTCCCTCTTCCCATTCAACATCGTAGTAAGTATCGTAAAAGTAATCTGCCATTTCCTCAGAATTGATGTAATTTTTTAAATACCAAGAGATGTCTGAGTCAGCCGGGGGCTTTTTCAAAAAAAGTCTGCCATCGATATCAATGTATTTTTTAGGGTCTTCTGGCTTAGGAACTGGATGTTCGTTCAAATAACTTTGAGGTAGATGAACTGGAAAACCCTGAAAACCCCAAGAAGAATCAAACCCTAATTTTTTGTGAAAATTCAAATCTACATAATAATAAAAGTATTTTCTAACCCTTTTGAAATCAGCACCCCAATATTTTAATAGTTCTTTTCTAAAACCAGGCATGATTTCTTGACAGAAAAGAGGTATCCGATCGACTTCTTCGTGGTTTAACGCTCTTAACATTCTTTCTCTTGCGTTCATAATTTCTAGGATGTTTTAATTTTAGATGTTGTATAAGATAAGATAAAAAGAAAAGAAATAATCCGAAAATAAATTTATCTATTTTCTAATTCTAATAAATTACATGGCAATATTAATTGAAAAAAATTATCCTGTATTTACCATTGTTATTAATAATCCCGAAGTTAAGAACGCAGTAGATGGACCTACAGCTCAAGAATTGAGTGGAGCATTTAGGGAATTCGAAAACGATAAAAAGGCTTTAGTTGCTGTATTATGGGGCTCTAATGGAACGTTTTGTTCAGGTGCAAATCTGAAAGCTATTGCTGAAGGAAAAGGTAATAAAATAGAAAAAGATGGAGATGGTCCGATGGGTCCAACGCGGATGTTTTTATCAAAGCCAGTTATTGCAGCTATAGCAGGTTATGCTGTTGCAGGAGGATTAGAACTTGCCTTATGGTGTGATATGCGTGTTGTTGAGAAAGATGCGATTTTTGGAGTATTTTGTCGCAGATTTGGGGTGCCTCTTATAGATGGTGGTACTGTGAGATTACCAAGACTTATTGGATTAAGTCGAGCTATGGATATGATTCTTACTGGACGCTCTGTGAATGCTGAAGAAGCACTCGTGTGGGGGCTTGCTAATCGAGTAGTTGATATAGGTCGATCGAGAATTGAAGCAGAAAAATTAGCAAGAGAAATTGCGGCTTTTCCAAAAACTTGCATGAGAAACGATCGCTTCTCCGCTTATGAACAATTTGGATTAGATATTAAAGATGCGATGGTAAATGAATTTAAATACGGTTTAAAAACCTTAGAAAGCGGAGAATACATAGAGGGAAGTCAAGCTTTTAGTAAAGGTAAAGGTAAACACGGTAATTTTAAGAGGATATAAAATAATTTGTAATATGGTGATTAGATGATTGTGTTTGAAGAATTTAGAGTAAAAACCCCAGAAAGAGAAGTTTTACTAGAAATTACAAATGAAATTAGAAAGATTGTAAGCAATTCGGGTATAAATGAAGGTGTCTGTCGCGTATTTGTACCCCACACTACTGCGGGAATAACAATTAATGAAAATGCAGATCCCTCTGTTATGAAAGATATTTCTAATTATTTGAGCAAATTGATACCAAAAGGCGGAAGTTTAGGATATTCGTTTAGACATATGGAGGGTAATTCAGACGCACACGTTAAATGCTCTTTAACAGGACACTCATTAGAATTATTAATTCATGATGGTAGGTTAATGCTTGGAACATGGCAAGGTGTGATATTTGCAGAATTTGACGGTCCGCGAAACAGGAAAGTCTTTGTCCAAATTCAAGGAGAAATTAATTAAAATAATATCAATAAATTATACGTCATTTCTTTACTAATTTCAACGTTATAAAGAATGTGATAACTACTAAACCATTAATTAAGTAAAAGGGTAAAAATATATAGATTTCCCCTAAAGAACTAATAACAATTGGTCCAATTGCGCTACACAAAAATCCTATAGCGTTGTTAAATCCGATGCCCGTACCTTTTAAATCCGGGTCAATTTTTTCGATAATGTTTAATAGTAATGTGTTTCCCGCTGGTTCGTACAACGCTAACCCTATCCCAACAAATATCGTAATTATTAAAAATACAATCAGATTAAAAACAATACTAGTCAAGAACGGAAGAGCAAAAAAGATAACAATTATTTGTCCTATTAACATCATTTTTCTTGGGCTATGACGATCTGTTAATCTACCAGAGATAAACACAAAAATAATGTAAGCCGCTACAATAAGAATTAAAACATAGCTCGTTTGAATTTCGTCTAAAATAAATTGGACTTGTAAGACCCAAATTAAATATGCCATAATTCCTCCAAATATAAACCACCTTACGCTATTTAAAAAAATCGTAATTATAAACTGCTTTTCTTGTAATAAGATTTTTATATTTTCTAAATTTAGCGACATTTTATTCTCATTTTTGGGACTTTCTAAATCCGCTTTCACTTTTTCGTTTCCCTTTTCTTTCAAGAAAATAATCATAACTACCCCCGATATTATTGTAAAAATCCCCGAAATAGAAAATATATTCCTAAACCCTAAATATGAAGAGATATATCCCCCAATAACGATACCTCCAAAGTATCCTAAGGACATCGATAACGCGTATAAACCCATTCCTTTTCCATGCTCTTCTTTCTCGTAAATATCACCAATAACTGCTTGTAAAATAGACGTATAAGCTCCTGCCCCTTGAATTGCTCTAAAGATTATAAGTTGAACAATGTCCTGAGCGATAAAACATAAAAAAGTTCCAATTATGTATATAATCAATCCGATAAGTACAACTAATCTTCTACCATACTTATCAGAGGCAGCTGCGAATGGAAATTGAAACAGTGCTTGCGTTACAGAAAAGATCCCTATTACGATTCCATAAGCGGTAAGAGTTCCAGATAGGCTTATAATAAAAGAAGGTAACCCAATATTAACCACGCTTATTCCTAAATTTCTAAAAAATACTCCCATTAAGATAACAAAAAGCAAAATTTTTATGTGCTTTCCAAAATTGCTCTTTGAACTCTTTAAATTATCCTCAGTTTTAATCCCCATTTATTTTAGAAATTAAGAAAAAAATTTAAAGTTATTTTTCGCAATATTTTAAACTTTTAATACTCATATTTACATAATCTTAGTTATTAATTTGGAAAAAAGGGATAATAATGGAGATTGGATTTAATTCTTTATCAAATTTAGCCCAGATTAGGAAAGATGTGAAGAGAAAAAGAATCTCTAGTTACGATAAAACAGGAGCAAATGCTGATTTCCTTAACTTCAAGGGCAACGAAATAAGGGAAATTTGTAACATTGAAGGCGCTGGAATGATAAAACACATCTGGATGACAATTGCCTCGGGAGAACCTTATTACTTGAGAAAAACAGTTATTAGAATGTGGTGGGATAACGAAGAACACCCTTCAGTAGAGTGCCCAATAGGAGACTTTTTTGGGGTAGGGCACGCAAAAACCGCAAATTTTTGGAGTCTACCGCTTTCTATGGGGCCAGAGGACGGAAAAGGATTTAATTGTTTTTTCCCAATGCCGTTTTCAAAACGAGCTCGAATAGAAATTGAAAATGACAGTGACACAGCCCTGGTAGTCTATTTTTATGTTGATTATGAAGAATATAGCGCGTTAGACTCTACTTATGGTAGATTTCACGCTTTTTGGAATCGCGTAAATCCATGTGAAGGAAGCGATTATATTAAAAAGAAAAAAGTGGAATTCTTTTTTAGAAAGAACCCAACGCACGAAAAAGATTATTTTGTTATGAACGCCGAAGGTGAAGGTCATTTCGTTGGATTTCATTTAGATATCCATAATTTATATGAAACTGAGAAGCACAATTGGCCCGGTGAAGGAGACGATTACATAGAGATCGATGACGGTGAAATTATTCTTTATGGAACTGGTACTGAAGATTATTTTTGTACATCGTGGTGCCCAACTCAATACTATTGTTCACCCTACTTTGGAATTCCATTACCTGGAGGTAAAAATTGGAGTGGCAAAATATCCTATTATAGGTATCACATTGAAGATCCGATATATTTTCACAAAAATATTAAAGTAAAGATAGAGCACGGTCACGCGAATCAAAGATCAGACGATTGGTCTTCAACAGCTTACTGGTATCAAACAGAGCCACATCAGAAATTCAAATCATTTCCGTTAGTTAACGATAGATTACCTAGAGAAGAACCTAAAGAGATCGAACCTTAAAAATAAAAATAAAAAACTTTTTTAAACTTTCTATAAATTCTTTAATTTAGTCAAACGTTCTTCGTGAAGTTCGCTCAACTTTTTTTGTTGCTCCATGAATTTTTCGTAGTTAAGTGGGAAAAACTTAAACACTAACAAAGCAAGTAAACCACCTATAACTGGAACGAATGATACTAATGCTTTTAATCCTATTTCCGCCTGGGGGGATTGTGTGATGGCTTCTACATCAAATTCCGTTAAAACTTGTACGATTATCAATGTTAAACCTGAAAAAACCATTGCTAGTCTTGCTACAAAAGTTAAGATCCCCATAAATGTTGCTTCTCGCCTTTTACCCGTCTTTAACTCGTCTGAATCTATTGCGGCGCTCATAGCTGGTTTAGTCATTAACATTCCCCCTGCTCCAAATCCTGGAATTATTGTAAGAATAACTAGGAGAGGAAAATTATCAATAAGGAATAAAGGCCAAATTCCAATCGTAAAAATTCCAATAGAGAGCAATAATCCATACTTTGGACCTTTTTTGGCATAAATTCATTTCCAGAATAAGACGCTCGTAAGAATCCCTATGGCAATTCCTATTGCCGCAAATCCCACTAAACCTTCTTCCATTTTAAGAATAAATCGGGCATATAAAGGGAGAATGGTTAGTGTTAATCCAGTAAAGAAATCTATTAGTGTGTAGGTCAATGTAATGTTTAGAAATGGCTTATTCGATAAAGTTTCTTTAAATGCCGTGAAAATAGGGAGTGGTTCATCGATTTGATACTCCTTCCTTTCCCTTGTACCTAAAAGAGACAATAACATAGTAACCGGTATTAAAGCACCAAATAATATACCTACTATGGGCCATCCCATTGCAGAGGCTAATAAAGGAGGTATTATTATTCCAATCATCGCGGACAGAAAAGCAATTAAGTCTTTAATAGCAACAACCGACGCACGCTCCTTTTAATCTTCATACATTTCTGTATATAACGCCGACCATGCGGTCATTGCCAGTGTGAAACCAAAATCGAATAAAAACAGCATAATCAAACCATGTAAGAAAATTCCCATTTGGTCTGTCCACGGAACCCACCATAAAAACATAAAACCAATAGTAAATGGAACTATTCCAATTACAATATAAGGGATGCGTCGACCCCATCTTTTGAATTTCCATTTATCCATGTAATATCCCATTAGTGGGTCGTTAACGGCGTTCCAAATACCATATAATAGCAAAAGTAAACTGGCTGATCCAAGCTATAACCCAGCTACAATAGTATAAAAAAATATTAAAAATGATTGGATCATATTGTAATGCAATGAGCTTGGAATTGCTGCTAACGAATAAAGAAAATGACCTGAAAATGAATGAATTCTATCTTTTTCTCTCATATTTTATCACTTTTCAGTTAATATTAATTATCTATATACAATTTTGTTGAGAATCTATTTTAATGTTTTTGATATTTATTTATCATCTTCGATAACTTTTAAACCTAAAATTTTTGCTCCGTTTATGAAAACTTCCTTCCAATCGCCTATGAAAGTTACCCTATGCCATCCAAATGCTTCCCAATCATAGTTTTCCATAATTTCTTCAACATCGCTTTCTACTAACATTTTAGAAACGCAGCCTCTTTCATCCACTATATTATCTATTATTTTTCCCGTACGGATTGAGATTTTTTTTTCAAAAACGCTGATTTTAATAGTCGTTACTGGTTCCCCTATTGGAAATTTAACGCGAGGCGAGGCACCTAAAAAATGAGTTTCACCATGGTATACGATATCATAAGGCGCTTGTGGCCCCTCTGGTCCTTGCAAATTACATGGAGCTACACAATGCATGTATGTGATTTGGTTTTTTTTGATATCAAAAGTGTGGTTGGACACATATCCAGGTCTACCAGTTAAGTACAGTCCAAAAAGAAAGCTTATGGTCGAATCCATGTCGGACTCACATATGCCGTATTTTCCTTCTTTACTTAATTCGAAAAAAGCCATGCAAGGATAAGCGGGAAACGCGCCGCACAATAAGAATGTGCCACAATCGGGAGTAAAAACGTCAATGTCTTTATCTTTCAAGATATTTTTAAAAGCTAGATATAGTTTTGCAGAATTTAAAATGGTTTTATCCGTGGGTTCAACTATCGTAGCGTTTTTAACCCATTTTTGAGCGATCTCTTTTGCTTGGTCCGTGTCAACTACATTATAATATTTGAGAATCTCATCTGGATCTCCTCTAATCATTTCTATATCGAATACATTCTTTAAGATTTCTTTATAGAGGGTTTCATCCTTTCTCCACTGGTGTGCTTGATCTAAACCAACTGTATCGGTATAAAATTCAAATTCCTCATCGCTAGTCATTTTACCTATTTGATCGAAAAACTCTGGATGATTTTTAGCTATTCGCATTCGTTCGGGATTAAATAACCCTAATATGACATCCCAGTTCATTTGAATGATGTCTTTAGCGTAAATCAAGACCCTTTTTCCTCTTAAACGCATAAGATTAAACATATTCTCAAATGTTTTGTCAAAATCTTCTAAATTTTTTGAAGACAAAATAGATAACTGATAATTCTTGTCTTTAACAGTTGAGAATATTTTTGTAAATGTATGGTCTCCAGCATAAATATAATTGGCTAAAATTACCGGTTTTTTGCTCTCAATAAATTCAATGCCCGCTTGAACAATCCCTGGATCTCCATAATGCCCTATCGTAAAAACTATAACCCCGTCAACCTCTTCGATATCTTTCTTAATCTGGTTAACTAATTCGTTATCGTAGGTTGTAATAATCTTACTATAATTAAACTCTATTTTATTAAATCTCTCGTTTAGATGTTTTCTAATGGAATCTATCGTTTTGTTATTATCAAATCCCAAATAAGGCCATCCAGCTTCCCATTGTGGTTTTCCTATAAACACAACTTCTATTTTTACATCTTTGTTATTCATTTTAAAATTCACTACCAATCAAAAAATTGTATTACTTATCTATTAGGTTTTGAACTTTAAAAACATTAAAAATTTTAAAAATAAAATTTTTCCGAAAAAACTTAAATATTCTGACAACCATTTTATTTATATGATAATTGATGAGAAAGTAAAAGTCGGTAAAAAAGGGGAGATCCTTCCAAAAAAACCCTTGAGAGAAATTTCCGGTATCCGACCAGGAGATAATGTATTAATTGAGGCTCAACCTGGTCGATTGATAATAAATAAAATTTTTACTGTCAAAGAACTTCTAGAAATGCCAATCATTTCGCAAGGAACAGCTGAAAGCGTAGAAAAGGATATTGAAGAAGAAATGAAAATACAAGAGAAATTGACAAATGAAGAACATTAAACCTTTAATAATGGATACAACCTATATTTTACCATTATTCGGTATTAAAATAATAGAACTAACCAATTTTAAAAAATTCTCTAAAAAACTCTGGTCAAATGGATTAAAAGGATTTAATCTATACTTACCCTCAACATGCTTAATGGAGGCTTTGTTTAAATTAACCGGGGAATATCGAAAGAGTAATGATGTTGATGTACTTAAACGTTACGCCATAGCAATACCTTCAATCCTTTCCTTCAGCTCGATACAAATCTTCAACCCGCTACTAAATCCTGAAGCAATTAGGATTGCGATTAACATAAAATATGCCGGCCACCCTGATCTTATGGATTGCTTAATTGCTGCCAGTGCTGTGGCATTAAAAGGGATATTCTTGACAGAGGATATTGAATTGAGTAAAATTTTAAAAATTATTCCGGAAACCAAAAATGTTTCTATTTGGTCTTGGAGTGATCTTATTAAAAATGAATTTGCTCAAGATTGATATAAGTAAGTTTTTTAATTAATGAAATATATTGGACTCGACCATGCTTGATGTCCATTATCTAAAGTTATTTTAACATATAGATGGTCGTCTGTTTCCCTATTATGTGCCAATAAAATCGATCTTTCAAGCTGAATCGAGAAATATGGATTTACATCTGGAACTCTAAAAATAAAATTTTTGTAAAAACCTTTTTAAACCAATAAATTAAATGTTTCTTTCACGTACCCAATCAGCATTATCGCTCGTCCTTAGATACCACCTTAAAAGTTTCTCTTTAAGATCGGCTTTAATTTTGTCGTAAGCGTATATATCAATTAAATTACTAGCTTCATTTGGATCGTACATTAAATCGTAAAGCTCTTCCTTCCCACTATCTCGAATAACAAGTTTCCATGTTTTGGTTCTTATCATAGCAGATCGAGCTACGGTTGATGGATTTTCTTGAGGAATATTAGTCTTATCGTAATAGATACCAATGCCCAGCATATCAGGGCTTTTAACAACCGGTTCAAAACATTGAGGTTCGCGAGAGTCATATCCTCCCTCAGCAAAAACAGCAGTTCTTATTTTTTCTGAGCGACCTTGTAGAAAAGGAATTAAATTCTTGCCAAAGTGGGTATATTGAGTTTCTATTTGAGCAATATTCAATACTGTAGGAAAAAGATCAATAGTTTGAACAAATTGCTCGTATAGATTTCCTTTTGATTCGATACCAGGTATTTTTGTAATTAAGGGAACATTGATAAGACAATCTTGGAACGCGTTAGGCCATTTTTCTGTTAATCCATAGTCTCCTGTATAATCTCCGTGATCAGCAAAGAAGAATATTGCGCTGTTTTCATAAGCCCCGATATCTTTTAACTTATCGATTATTTGCCCAAATTGGTAATCTACTCGAGAAACCATTCCGTAATATGTGGCGATAATTTCTTTAAAATCATCTTTATTTAAATTGTCCAACCCGTACTTTTCTTGAATTAAACGCATAAATTCTGGCTTATCGTCCAATTTAGGCGGTACTGGTGCTGGTACTAATTCTCGATCGTACATAGAAAAGTAAGGCTCCTCAACCGTGTAAGGAGGATGAGGGAAGCTCAAGGCTATGTATAAGCAAAAAGGATTCTTATGATCAGAATTTAAATAGCTAATTGCCTTTTGAATAATGTGATAATCACTATCTTTTGATTCCTCCAATGTTCTCTCACCATAATAAAAAGATTTTCTCATAGGATGATCTAAGGGATAGGGATTAGTTTTCCAAGCACCAATTTTCGTTCTTAACCTTTTCGTTACGCTTTGTTTAATAGCGTCTTTTCCAAAAAGATCGTTTCTTCCTACCCAAACGACTTCATATCCCTTAACTTTTAAGAATTTGAATAAATTTTCTTCGTGCGGTTGTAATAATTGGTAAAGGCTTCTGTGCCCATTCGAGTGTACATATTGACCTGTAAAAGTACAACACCTCGAAGGTCCGCAAACGGGATTGACAGTGAAACAATTAGTAAAAGCAGCGCCATCCTTGGCAAGTTTATCAATATTTGGCGTTTTAATAACGGGATTTCTTCGACCATCAAAAGAAACGCAATCTCCACGCATTTCATCTGCTACAAAAAAAATAATATTAGGAAGCAGTTTCTCTTTAGCCATGTTTAAAATATTATCATTTAAGATTTAAAAGTTTAATAATTAAGAATTCAAGTTTATTTTAAAATATTCAAAATCTAATATAAATATCCCAACACTTTTAATTTTCGAAAAATTATTTTCCGTTATAAAATATACGGAATATTATTCAAAAGGATATGAGCTATGAATTCAAGGGAAAGAGTAAATATAACTTTAAATCATAAAGAACCCGATAAAGTTCCGATTGATTTAGGAGGAAATCAATCAAGCATTCATATTAAAGCGTACAAAAAATTATTGGATTACCTTGAAATTGAAGATGAGAACGTTCAATACGCTGATTTCGTTCAACAAATCGTACGTCCATGTGATAAAGTCTTAGAAAGATTTAGCATTGATGTAAGATATGTTCAACCCTTAGGGGGTATGGTTAGAGTTCAAGACATGGAACCTCAATACGAGGCTAAATATGTGGGCTTGTATGACCAGTTTGGTGTGTTTTGGGGGAACGACGCTAAAAAAGATTTAGACGAGATATTATATTACGATCCTGTTATTCATCCTTTTGCTGATTTTAAATCTGTTAGCGATATAAGAGATTTTGACTGGCCCAATGGGAGAGATAAAACACCCTTTAACGGATTGAAGGAATACGCTAAAAATTTGCGAGATACGACTGATTTTGCATTATCGACGCCTCCAGTTGGATGCATTTATGAATATTGCACGTTTTTATTTGGTTTCACAAAAACTTTAAGATATTTAAGGACTAAGCCAGAATTACTAATTGCAGCAATGGAAGGTCTATTAAAGTATTGGACTGATTATGTTACGGCCTTTTTAGACGAAGTTGGAAGTTATTTAGACATTGTATGCATTAACGGTGATCTTGCGGAACAAGCAGGACCTATAATGAGCGTTAAGCTTTACGAAAATATGATAAAACCGATAGAAAGGAAATTATCAAAAACAATTCACGAATTAGTAGAAACGAAAATAAACTATCATTCTTGCGGTTCGGTTTCGCTATTTATACCCCATTTTGCTGAGATTGGGTATGATGTTATTAATCCAGTACAAATAAGTGCCTATGATATGGAGCCTTGTTCCCTAAAGAAGCGATTTGGAGATATAATGTCGTTTTGGGGTGGTTTATGTAACACTCAAAGTACATTACCCTTTGGCACGCTTAAACAAATTAGGGACGAAGTACGAAGAAATTTCGAATGTTTGAAACCCAGTGGAGGTTTTGTTGCGTCTAACATCCATAATATAACCGCCGAAGTTCCCCCTCAGAATATTGTAGCTATGTTTGATGCCGCTAATGAGTTTGGAAGTTATTAATAAAAGAGTTTTTTTACAATCTATTTTAATAATAAAATATTAGCGTAATTTTTTAATTTACAGGTGAAAAGATATAAAAAGTAAGAATTTTAAAATTTTTGACGCTCATCTACATACCTATGGCACATTTCTACCTAAAAATGAAGATTTAATTAGTTATCTGGATAAATACAACATCGAAAAAGCAATTATTACTACAGTCAATAGAGCAGCAAGCTCCAAAATCTATGTTAACAAAGATAGCACTGTTGAAAATAACTCTTCTAACAATAATATCGTAAAGAGAGCGTTTGAAAACTTAAGGAAGTTAACAAAAGGTCAATTGGACCATCAAGATGTTATTAACATATCAAACAAAGATCCAGAAAGATTTTATAAATTCTTCTGGTTCAACCCAAAAATCAAGCCTGAAGATGAGGATAGCGATTACACCATCTTAGAAAATCATTTTGACTTAGGTTTTTGTGGGGTTAAGATTCATTCTGGCATTCATTTAATAAAAATTCCAGAAGACATCATAAAATTAGTTACTTTTATGCAAGATTATAACAAAAAATTTCCGTTATTCATTCACTTTACACCAAAGTTTTCTGCTTTTGGAGGGATAAGCAGCAAAGATATAGCAAAATTAGCAAAAAATTATCCAAATTTGCGTATCATTATTGGGCATGCTGCGTTGGCGATGGAATTTGCGATAGATCTTGGATTGAGCTTAAAACAATATAAAAATGTGTTTTTTGAAACTTCGTGCTCTATACCTTATGGCATATTAAGTCTGATAAAAATAGTAGGGCATAAACGCATATTATTTGGAACAGATTCGCCAGTCACTAATCCAATAAAACTTGAAATTGATAAAATATTATGCTTACCCATTACTGATGATCAAAAACGAGATGTTTTTTTCAACAACATTGACAGCATAATTAGAAATTAAACCATTATTTTTCAAAGGTTTTAAACTTTTTTAGATTATCTTTCAAATCTTTCACTAACATTTTATCAATATTAACTAGTTAATTAATTTTGACTTTAAATTAATTGTCGAGAAAATTATTATAGATTAAGTCGATTATTTCTGTTTTAATAATAGAATATATAAACGTAGTTGTGTAATTTTTTATTATAATCTTGTAAAAATTTATTCGAGTTGATACAGTGAAAAATTTAGGGGATGATAATTACTACGAAGAGAACAATAATTGGGACATCATAGAAGTTTCAAAGGTTAACGACAAAATTATTAAAAAGCTTTTAAATTATCTGAAATATGATATATCAGAAAACTTCTTTATTTCCTTTGAAAGCCTTTTAAAATTAGGAAATAAAGTTCCAGAAGCTACAATTCAAAATATTATCAAAGAATTAGACCAAACTCATAATTTCAAAAAAGATTTATTTCATTTCATTTTAAGCTTTGTAAAAAATGGCACAGTAGAATTTCACTTATTACCTCAAATATATAGCCCAGATTTCATCGTTAGGGCTCGAGCTATAATGAAAATAAAAGAAAATAACGATACAAGATATCTAAAGTTCCTACTCCCGTTATTAGACGACCCTGACGATTCCGTAAGATGGAGCGTGATAAAATTCTTGGCTAAGCATAAAAATAATCCAATAATCTTTAATGAATTAAAAAATCACATGAATAAGGAATTAAATCCTATAATTCATAGTAATTTGAAGCAAATATTTGAATGAGAGCACAAAATTAGAGAATAAAAAATAAGAGAACATAAGAAATACAACTTAGATTTACATCTATTTTTAAATATCTTGGTGCTCTTTAACTTTTTTATTTAGAAATTCACTGCTGAATTTTGTTAATTCAAGACTTATCTCATTTAATAAAAAAGCAAACAATTAAAAAAAGCATTTTTTATATATCATTTATAATATTAAGACCCAAAATTTAAAATTTCGATATAATCTTAGTTGTATAATGTTTTATTTATCAAACTTGAGGTATTAAATAAATTTCTAAAAAAGGTGTTATGTAATTCCATCATATGATTATACTTTTAAAATTCTATTGCTCGGGGACGCATCAGTCGGAAAAACATCGTTTACTAAACGATTTTGCTACAATCTCTTCAATCCCTCAGAAAGGCTAACAATTGGGGTAGACTTTCATGTTAAGACAATAGATTTACATGGTAAAAAGATAAAATTGCAAATCTGGGATGTTGGAGGGGAAGAGCGCTTCAGATTCTTATTACCCACTTATTGTCTAGGTGCTAATGCGGCATTTTTGCTTTATGATGTTACCCGATCACAGACCTTAGACAATATTAATGAATGGACCAATATAGTTCGCCAAAAGGGGGGTCCTATTCCAATTATGCTCGTAGGCGCGAAAATCGACTTAGAAGACGCTCAACGTGAAGTTCTTCGAGAGTACGGAATTCAAGTAGCTGAAAAAAATAACATGGCTTCTTTTGCCGAAATATCGAGTAAATTGGATCAAAATGTAGACAAAACCTTTGAAGTTCTCACAGAGCTTACATTAGAAAAAATTGAGAATAGGTGAGGTGATTAAATAAAATGGTCGAACGTGAATTTTTGTCTCTTAACTCTTTATTTGATTCAATAGGACTTATCGAAAAAGGTATTGAAAGAGTTTATCACTTTTTATTACAACACGGGAAAATTGATAATTTAAAGGAAGTCAGTACGCAATTTAATCTTACATTGAAAAGAGGCTATAAAATTTGTGCCGTTTTAAACGACTTAGGCTTAGTTCAAATTTACGATAGACCAATGAAAATACATTTATCTACTCCACCTGTAGCGATTTGGCAAAGAATTATAAACGAGCGTATTGAGGAGTTATCACAGCTTTTTCAAGAAAAAAAAGAGAACGCGGAAAGCGCGTTAAAAGAATTCATAAAAAATTACGATTTTGTCGAACAAATAACTCAAGAATTCGTAGAGTTTATTAATTACGACCTAACCAACTTCGATGAAACATATCATTCGTTTCTGGCAGAAAAAGAATGTAAAATCGCCTTAGGAATAAGATATGAAAATGATTTAACTTCAGTTATAAAAAAATATGGAATTTTGAATATTCCAGAGGATTTAAATAAATCCATGAGAGCTGGAATGATTAAAATTAAAGAAAATCTAATAAATATCAATATTCAAGTTATATTTAGTACTGAATTGATTAAGGAATTATTATCAAGCGAAGAATTTAACCTTATTTCAAAATACATTGATTTATATGGTTTAGAATTTAAAAGTATTGATGTACGTGTCACTGACGAAGTTTTTAGTAATTTTAGTTTAACTGATAATGAATTAATCCAACCCAGTTTTGATCCAACTAATAAATTGTTTGGATCTTTTATCTCTCGAAATGCGAATATTTACCAAATTTTTTACGATAAATTTAATGAATTGTACGAAAAAGGTATTCACTTGGTTCAATTTTTAAAAGAACATAAAGACATTACGATTGATTCTTTTTCTGAGAGCCAATTGTTTGGTTTATGTTTGTTATAAAAAGACAAAAAAAAAAGAAATATAGTTAAAGTTGTTTTTACTTACTTTTAATTATTTAATCGTATCTTCTATATGTGAAAAGTAACCAGAAAAATCCCAGTACTCCAACAATAAAAGCGACAATAACGATATAGTATGGCCAGTAGGTTAAATCAAATGATGCTGGATTAGTTATCCATCCTATTACTGCCGTTACTCCTTGTACAGCCATGATAGAAAGCACAACCAAACCAATTCCCATTGCGTATTCTTCTTCCTTAAACATACCAATTCCAGCTACAAGACACCAGAAGCCCAAGACTATTGAAATTAAACCTTGACTTCCAAAAAATGTGAGTGCTGCAGCTAAATCGGGATTAGATTCGAAATCACTCAACCATGAAGGAACTATGATACCTCCCCATGCTAAAAAGTCCATGATGCCTTTAAACAAGAAAAGTAAACCCAGTACAATCATTATAATATTTAAAAGTTCGTTCGAATCTCTCTTTTTTTTTTCGCTCATTTTTTATCAAACCTTTTACATTTAACAAAGATTAAATGCTGAGTATGAAGATATTTTACCAATTATATAAATTTAATTTATTTAGATAATAATTTTATAAATTAAACTCTAAATTCGTTGTTTTGAATTAATAAGGAAAATTTTTTAAATTTCTAAGATAATTTAGTGTTAACTATTGATTTTTTCAATTTCAAGTAGAAATGAAAAACTTCTTATCGCCGGATAAAATTTATTCTAACGTGGAAAATGGGAAATTTAGTAAAGCTATAGCTGCTGAGCTGTTGATCTCATTAATCGAAGGAAGCGATAACCCAACAACTCGTGCTGAATCAATTAAAATTTCTGAGAAATTGAAAATTCACGATCAAAAAATCTTTAAAATCTTACAAAATTCTCTATTATCCGACGAGAGCCCATTAGTTAGGAAATCAGCTGCGAAATTCATTGGACAAATTTTTTTAAAAAAAGGTTTAAACACGCTAATATGGGTTGTACAGCACGATAAATCTCCAATAGTTTTAGCTGCTATTTCTGATTTGAATAGCAGACTTAATAAAGCCCGATTTAAGTCGTTAAGTAAAGAAATAAATATGTATTTGGCAGAAATAGCCCTATCCGTTGGTATAGTTCAAAATGAAGCAAAATTTATATTAGATTTGGAGGCTTTATTTGCTCAAAACGATACTGATTATGAGCTCGAGTTAAAAACTTATCAATTCTACAAAAAATTAAAAGATAATAAACTTGGAGAATCTTGGCTTACAGTAAGGAATAAACGCATAGAATCCTTGAGTTTCAATTATTATAATTGGAAATATTTGAAAGAAATCCCTAGTATGTTTGACTCAATTTCTGAATTGCAAGATCCCCTGGTTTATTTAAATTATTTAGGAAAACTTGCTCTTAAAAGCAATATAATTCTCAAAGTACCCGACTCACTAGCGCTCCTCACAAATCTAAAAAAACTGAATTTAAGCAGAAATAATATTAAGGAATTTCCGAAATCAATTTTATCACTTTCTTATCTTAAGTATTTAGACATAAGTCATAATAAAATTTCTGATATACCTGTGGAAATTAAAAACTTAAACTCGTTGGATGTTCTGAGAATTAGCCATAATTCTTTTCGAAAAATTCCAAATTTTTTAAGAGAATTCTTGCTTACACTTCAAGATTTTAAAATTTAAATACTTCTATACTTTTTTCTAAGATAATTATTTAAGGAATAAAATAGAAAGTAAAATAAAAATAAATTTAGAATTATGGTGTGAAATTTGGAAGAAAAGAAAAAAGTATTGAATGGTGGCGATGTTCTAATAAAATGTTTACTCGAAGAAGACATTAAATATCTGTTTGGAATTATTGGTGGACAATTCTTAAATATGTTTGATGCAATTTATAGATGGGGTAAAGAAAAGGGCATTGAAACCGTGATGTTTAGACATGAACAGGGTGCTGCCCATGCAGCTGATGCTTGGGCAAGAGTAACTAATAAACCAGGAATCTGTTTTGGAACGGTTGGTCCGGGCGCAACTCAACTCGTTCCTGGTGTTGGTGCGGCATGGAGTGATAATATGCCTATGATTGTAATTGTACCTCAAGTAAATAGTAAATTTGCAGATTCCTTCACTTTACAAGGGAACCTCGACCAAATTACTATGTTCAAACCGATTACTAAATACCAAAAAAGTATTAGAACAATTGAAGAAATTCCTAACGCCGTCCAAAAATGTTTTAGAGAAGCTACAAGTGGTCGACCAAGACCTGTGTTGTTAGAGATTTATGAAGACGCATTTCTCAGTCAGAAAGAAGAGAGCGAAATTCCCATAATGTCTCCCGAACAGTACCGTTGTATTGAGAAACCGGCTGTAAGCAATGAATTAATACAAAAATCGTTAGATTTGTTATTAAAAGCTGAGAAGCCGCTAATTGTTTCTGGAGGTGGAGTTTCGAGGTCTGAAGGATGGGAAGAACTACAAGAATTTGCTGAATATTTGAAAATTCCCGTTATGACAAGTATTATGGGGGTTGGAACCATCTCAAGTAAGTCAGAAAGTTTTATCGGAACAACTATAAACGGTCCGGGCTTAAAAGCAGGCCCCGAAGCTGATGTGGTTCTAGCTCTCGGTTGCAAATTCAGTTACATTATGGGACATGGGAGTGAACCATTCTGGCGCAATTCTCAAAAGATGATACAGGTAGATATTGATCCGGGAATAATTGGAAGAGCAAAACCAATTACTTTAGGTGTGGTAAGCGATTGCAAACAATTTTTAAAACAAATTCTTGAGAAGGCTAAAAAGACTCAAAAAGTTGAAAATAGACCTTGGTTAGATGAATTATTGGATTTGAGAAAAACACAGATGGCTGGAATGATGAAAAAAGCAACAAAAGATAAGATTCCAATATTACCTCAAAGATTAGTAAAAGATGTTTTAGAATTCATGGATGAAGATGCGGTATTCATTAACGATGGTGGGGATATAGCCTGTTATGCTATAGAGCAAATAGATTATTATAAACCAAGACCACCACTCTCCTTCTTGCAAGCTGTTGGGATGGGTCATCTCGGGACTTCTGTAGGGTACGGAATTGGAGCGAAGCTGGCAAAACCGGATAAACAAGTAATATCAATATCTGGTGATGGTAGTTTTATGATGAATATTCAAGATCTCGAAACTGCTGTAAGATTAGGTTTAAGCAATCTCATCTTTGTGATAGCAAATAATAGCGCTTGGGGAATGCTTAAATCAGGTCAAAAATTATTTGTAGATAAGCATTATCTTGATGTTGATTTACCCAATTTTGATTATGCTAAATGTGCTGAAGGATTTGGGTGCTACGGAGAGGTTGTGACTGATCCGAATGAAATTAAACCGGCACTAGAAAGAGCTAAAAATTCCGGAAAACCAGCTGTAATAGATGTTAAAACAACTTGGACAATCCCAGATGCGACAAAACTTTTAGGAAGCATGGGAATTCTATAAATAATAATTTCTTAATTTTTTTTTTAATAATCTTAAACCAAAATAAAAATTTTTTAAAGGTGTTAAAATAATGAGAGGAGCTTATTTTTCAGAAGTTCATAAGATAGAAATAAAGGATGATTTACCTAAACCTGAAATATCCGCAGATGAGGTTTTAATAAGAATAAAGAATTGCGGCATATGTGGTTCTGATGTTGGATCTTACTTGACAGGAGCCATGGAATCACAACAAATAATAATAGGTCATGAATTTTCAGGAGAAATTGCCGAAATTGGTGATAAAGTCAAAAAAATGAAAATTGGGGACCGTGTTACTGCTAATCCTAATGTTCCCTGTTTAGATTGTTATTATTGCAGACACGGTTTGGAGAATATGTGTATTTTCTATACAATTGGAGTCACTCATGATGGTGCACTAACTGAATTTGTGAAAGTTAGAGCTGATAGAATACATAAATTACCAGAATCGGTTTCTTTTGAGGAAGGGGCACTGGTCGAACCGTTAGCAATCGGAGTGCAAGCGGTTAGGAATTCTGGGTTTAAAGTTGGAGACACTACCGCTGTTTTTGGGGCTGGTTCAATAGGATTAATGACTATCCAAGTACTTAATGCAGCAGGAGCAAGTAAAATATATGTGATCGAACCAATTGAAGCTAAACAACAATTAGCGTTAAAATTGGGAGCAGATAAAGTTTTTGGTCCAAAAATATGGGGTAAAATCATAAAACTAACAAACAAAATAGGACCAGATTATGTGTATGATGGTGTTGGTTTGCCGGAAACAATAATAAATTCCATGCAACTGGTTAAGATGGGCGGAACAATCATCATTATTGGGATGTACCCGGAACCGTTTGAGATGAAAGGTTTTCTCCAATTTATGACTAAAAATATTACGATGATAGGCATGTATCTTGTAGATCAAGAATCGTATAGCACGGCTCTCAGATTGATTGAGCAGAAAAAGGTTGATGTTCTATCTTTAATTACTAAACGAATAAAACTTGATGAAGTTCCTGTCGCAATTGAAGATTTATCAAAAGGATTACATGATGATATAAAGATTATGGTTGCGATAGAATAATTCTTTAATTTTATTACTATTTTTTTACTTTTTTTAACATTATAACATTTTTGGATTATGACCTAATACCCTCTTTTTATAGATTTAATTTGATGATTTTGGTAAATATTTATAAATCCATGTAACAATAAATAAGATATTCACCAAATTTGTGAATAAAAATTAAGAGGTTAATCAAATGGAAGGTAAAAAGAGTCCATATGATGCGAAAATATGGACGAAATCTTATGATGAACATGTTAAACCCACTTTAGAATATCCTAAAGAAAGCCTTGGTAAAATTTTTGATGATGCTATGAAAAAATATCCCGAAAGAATCGCTTGCTACTTTATGAAACGGGATATGCCCTTCAAAGAACTGAGGGAATATACACATCGATTTGCGACATTTTTACAGAAAAATGGTTTAAAAAAAGGAGATCGCGTTGCTATAAATCTAGCTAACTGTCCTCAATATTTGGCTGCACATTTTGGAACAATTTTAGCGGGCGGAGTAGCATCGGGCTGTTCACCGCTTTTAAGCCCAACTGAAATTGCTTATCAAATAAACGATAGTGAGGCTAAATTTTTTGTTACTTTGGATGCAGTATATGAGAAAGTATTAATGAAAGTAATAGAGAAGTTGCCAAATCTTAAATGCGTGATTACGACTAATATTTCTGATTACATGGGGCTTTCAAAACCTATAGTATTTCTTGGTAAGCTACTAGGTAAAATACCAAAAGGAAAAGTTGAACCTTATTCCGGAAAATTAATTATTGATTTCAAGGATGTGATGGAAACATCCATTGACTTACAGGATGTAGATATAGATGTGAAAAATGATCTTGCCCTACTTCAATATACCGGCGGAACCACAGGGTTACCTAAAGGCACAGAACTTACTCATGCTAACTTAATTACTAACGTAGTTCAAGTAGCAACATGGTTAGATAGAAGGGAAGCAAAGGAAGGCGAAAATAATTTATCTGCTTTTCCGCTCTTTCATTTAGCTGGTTTAGCTATGAGTATGATAACTATATATACTTCAGGAGGACAAATCTTAATTGCAGACCCTAGAGATACAGACCATATTATTGAAGAAATGATAGAAAAAAACCCAAAAATAATGGTGAATGTACCAACCTTATTTTTATCAATTATGAACAACCCAAAATTAAAGGATGTACCCAAATCTACCTTCAATAATATAGATATGTATGTTTCAGGGGCTGCGCCTTTTCCCGCAGAAGCAATTAGGGATTTCGAAGAATCTATGCTTGGTACTAATAAGGTTTTAGAAGTTTACGGGATGACTGAGACAAGTCCAATTCTAACTATGAATCCCCATTATGGTAAGAAGAAAATCGGAACTGTAGGTTTACCCGTACCTGACACTGAGTTGAGACTTGTAGATATTGAAACGGGAAAACAAGTAGAACTTGGACAACCAGGAGAAATTATTTGTAAAGGTCCTCAAGTTACAAGAGGTTACTTTAACAAGCCAGAAGCAAACGCAAAAACTATTATTGATGGATGGCTTCATACTGGTGATGTTGGTGTTATGGATGAGGATGGATTCATAACGATTGTGGATCGAACAAAAGATATGTTAATCGTAAGTGGGTATAAGGTTTATAGCGTTCATGTAGAAGATGTAATGACAAAGCATCCAGATATAGAATTAGTAGCAATCATAGGTTTGAAAGATCCAGACCGCCCTGGGAGCGAAATTGTTAAAGCAGTCGTTCAACTTAAGGAAGGAATTCAGCCAACTGAAAAAGTGCAAGAAAACTTAAAAAAATATGCTGCTGAACATCTCTCGAAATATGAAAATCCAAAACAATGGGAATTCAGAGAATCACTTCCTTTAACAGCAGTAGGAAAGGTATTAAAAAGATCTCTCCGAGAAGAAGAAACCAAAAATGATTAATTAAAACTTTTTTTTTCTATTTTTATAAAATTATATTAAGAAACTTATCAAATACTATTCATAAATATAAATTTATTTCTAATTCAAAGAGTTGATGTTAATGAATAATAAAAAAGGTAAAGTTCAATGTATAAATGATGAAATTCTTGAAAAACTCTCGTTAAAAACCCGTAATAAGTTTTTAAATTACAATTTGATGAGTTTTTTAAAACCGAAGCACTTCAATTTCCTTAAACAAGCCCAAAAGTATTTTGTGAAATTTGAAAAGGATAATAACATAACCCATAACGAAGATTTCTACGAATGGATTCCTGAAATTGGCAGAAACGGATATATTACTCGAATGCACAAATTTGATAATATTGGGTTAAACTTCGAGCCTTACGGGATGACGACAGAATTTATGAGGGTTTTAGCCATGGATTTCTTTGATCCACAGCTAGCTATGGGCGCTGGAGCTACAGTTTTAGCAGTAAATCCATTAATGCTCCATCACGAAAATATCGATGTTCGATTAAAAGCGCTAAAAGAATTAGTAACGGGAGAAAAAATAGGCTGTATTTGTATAACTGAACCAGAAAGAGGCTCTGATGCGGTTCATATGCTAACGACCTGTGACGAACAAGGGGATGGAAGCTTCCTTCTTAACGGTGTAAAGATATATCAAACTAATGGAACTAAAGCAGATTGGGCGGTTATTTACGCTGTAACAGAAAAGAATAATGGTAACACAATGGCCCAATTATTAGTTGACACTTCGTGGGACGGATTTGAAGCCGAACGGGTTAACATCCCTTGGACTCCAAGGATTCATATAGGTAAAGAAACTTTTACAAATATGAAAATTCCTGCTGAATATGTATTAGGTAGACCAGGTGATGGACGAACGCACTTATTTGAAGGACTTAATTTAGAAAGATTAGGAATTGTGTGTTTAAATGTTGCTGAAGCTTGGAACGCGATTACTCACGCCGTAATATATACTAATATGAGAAAACAATTTGATAAGGTAATATTGAAACATCAAGGCGTAGGATTTCCTTTGTCTGATCTCTGGGCTCAAACCACGAATATGACTTTAGCAATCTTAAATATTTGCCAAACAATTGACGACAAAATGGAGAAGCTCGGGACGCTTCCTAAAGAGTTTAATTTAGCCTTGGGTGCTACTGCGTCACAACTTAAGTTCCTTAGTACAAAACTTTCTGAGCGGGTGGTGTATGAATGTGCCAACCTTATGGGTGGAGCAGGAGTTTGTGATAATACCCTAATGCATGATTTATTAGGAATTAGTAGAATCCAAGAAATTGGAGGCGGAACGAGACAAATACAACAGTATATTATGAGTTATGCTCTAAGACAATTGTTTCGGCTACTGTAGCATCCCATTTCTTTAAATATATTTTTTTTTTCTTAAAATCAAACTAAATTATTTAAATAAGTTCTATCGGTTCGTTATGGTTATCTAAAAAGTTAAGTTTTTCGTAAAACTGTTCGCTTGGGATATATTTAGCGCTCCAAATTAAAAGGCCATCTTGCTCTGTTTCAATAAAGTCATCCTCAAATAAATCCTCTAAACACACAGTTTCTTCTTGGCTTGTTATGTCTTTCTCTATGAATTCATCAATAACATCTGTCCCAACTGAATTTGTCATAAAAACTAAAGATTCCACGTTTTCAACTCCAATTTGAAAAATTATCTGGTAGATAATTTGGTTTTATAAAATAAGATTTCTTAAAGTATAGTAAAACCTTTACGATAATATTAAAATAATTAGAGGGAATCAAGTTGCCAGAATATGAAGTTAAGGTAAAATTCTACATTTTTCCATATAGAAAATTTAAAATAAGCGCTAAAGATGAAAAGGAAGCAAGAAAAATCGCTAATGACCAAGCTCAACATATCATTGATACTTTAGATTTTAGCATAACTAATATAAAGGCAAAAGAATACCTCATGGACAAATTTCTGTGAAAATTTTTATTTTTCTCTTTTTTTTTCTTTTGGTTAAGATTAAACTTAGATTACTTCTAAATTCAAGTTGTAAACAATTATAAATGAAAAAATCTAACTCTATATATTTGAGTTTATTCAAATTGATCATTTTAGAATATTAAATGATTTTATTTATCCTTTCTATCTTTTTCTTTATTGAGATTGAAAAATGGAAACATGAATGGTATTTTAGAAGCATAATCTAAAAACTCTTCACCGTATTTGGCTTTTAATGATAAATCTTCTATTTTGGCTAAAAAGATATAAGCAATAACTTCTGCAATCCATATATATACAATCCAAGAGCTTTTAAAAATTTCATAAGGAAAAATAATATTAACGGGAGTAGTTTCTAAACTTGTAATAGTAAACCCAAAAGTCATGATGATTATACTAACATATTGAGGATGCCTAATATACTTATACGGTCCCTTTTTAATTAATTCTTTTCTATGGATAATTTGATAAATCAAACTATAAATAAAAAAGAAGCTTCCGAAATAAATTATATATATTCCCGGATAACCAAAGAAAGCAGAAAAATCCATTAATAAAATAGAAGGATTTTGAAAAAATGCAATAAGATAACCAATTAATGGTAAACTCATTATACCATGCCATATGGAAGCATTTGGTATGTATTGAAAAACAGGAACAAGATATCCTATTACTTTTAGAATGCCCTCTTTTAATTTATTTAAGAGATCCATATATCTTATAAAACAATGTATAATTTAATTTCTTATTATTCAAATTAATTATTTTGAGAAAATGAAATGAAAATCGAAGATATTCAAGATATAATCTATGAAAAGGAAGAAAACGGAATCTGTACTGTTACAATTAACCAACCCAAAAGAAAAAATGCAATGTCATTTGTAACCTTTTTAGAAATTGAGACCGTGTTAGCAGATATGGAAGCTGATAAAAATGCTAAAGTTTTGATTATTACTGGCTGCGAAGAAGCTAACGCGTTTTCGTCAGGAGGTTATTTCAATATGAATATGATAACTTCAATCCCTAAAGAAATATTAGAAGAAATTGATCTAACAGACATCGCGATTAAAAGATTGTCAATGAAATTTTGGAATTTTTCTAAACCGGTAATCGCCGCTATAAACGGATTAGCAGTAGGTGCGGGTTTTACTATGCCATTAATAGGAGCTGATTTAATTTATATGTCTGAAGATGCTTGGATTGGTTTTTATTTTATGAGACGCGCAGTTATAGCGGAATTTAGCGCCCATTTTTTGCTTCCATTTTACATTGGTTTTCAGAAAACTAAAGAATTACTTTATTTTGGTAAGAAGATAACTGCTCAAGAAGCCTACGAGCTTGGCCTTGTAAATAAAGTTTTACCAAAAGAAGAATTGATGCCATTTGTTAGAGAGCAAGCATTGAGACTCATTCCTCCTAAAGGTCCGTCTTTATCGATAAAATTAATGAAAAAAACTATGCACGATTATTTTAAAGACATTTTATCAAGAACGCTAGACCTTGAAAACGAAGGTCTCAGAACTCTTTTAAAAACCCACGACTTTAGAGAATCGTTGAAAGCATTAATTCAGAAACGAGATCCAACTTTTAAAGGAAAATAGTAATTTAAGTAATAAAAATTGTTTTAACTAAGTTAGATCAATGACTATGACTATTGATAAAATTGGTTTTGATAACGAAAAGTATCTAAAAGAACAATCTATGAGCATCTTAGATCGAGCAGCTCAATTTGGAAATAAATTATATCTTGAATTCGGCGGAAAGCTGGTCTATGATTATCACGCTTCGCGAGTCCTTCCAGGGTTCGACCCAAATGTGAAAATGAAGCTTTTGAAGACTCTTGAAGATAAAATTGAGGTTATTATTTGTATATATTCTGGAGATATAGAAAGGAGGAAGATTCGCGCAGATTTTGGCATAACATATGACAATAATGCACTGAAATTAATCGACGATCTTCGAGATGGGGGGATTAACATATGTGCCGTGGTAGTGACGCGTTATAATGGTCAACAAGTAGTAAAACAATTCATGAATAAACTGGAACGCCGTGATATAAAAGTAGTTACACATCAGCTAATTAGAGGTTATCCAACCAACATTGATTTAATTATAAGTAAAGAGGGGTATGGTTCAAATGAATACATTGAAACATCCAAACCTATAATCATTGTCACTGCACCCGGACCAGGTAGTGGGAAATTGGCAACTTGTCTTTCTCAAATGTATCACGAGCATATAAGGGGGATAGATGCGGGTTATGCTAAATTTGAAACCTTTCCGATTTGGAACTTACCGTTAAAACATCCTGTAAATATGGCATACGAATCGGCGACTGCTGACATCGGGGATTTTAATCAAGTGGATCCCTTTCATCTTGAAACTTATAATATTACCGCAATAAATTATAACAGAGATGTTGAGATTTTTCCGGTGGTCAAGAAAATTATGCTAAGGATTATGGGTAAAAAATTAGTATATAAATCTCCTACTGATATGGGTGTAAATAAAGCAGGTTTTGCTATAATTAACGATAATCTGGTGCAGCAAGCAGCAAAACAGGAATTGATCCGAAGATATTTTCGGTATAGCTGTGAATATGCAATGGGTGTTACGGAAAAGAAAACTGTGCAGAGAGCGGAACTGTTGATGAAAGAACTGAATCTCACAGTATTTGATCGAGAAGTGGTAAAAGAGGCTCGTCAAGCGTCTATAGCTGCCCAAAAAAAAGGTAAAGGAAATGATGGTGTATTTGCTGGAGCTGCATTACAATTGAGGAATGGAAATATAATAACGGGTAATAATTCTCCACTGATGCATGCCGCTTCCAGTTTAATCTTAAATACTATCAAAGAATTAGCCGGTATCCCTAAAAACATTCATCTTTTGTCTCCAAATATTTTAAAATCTATAAGTTATTTAAAGTCGGAGATTTTTAATAACAATCGATTGAGTCTTAATCTCGAAGAGACTCTTATAGCCTTAAGTATAAGTGCCGATTTCAATCCTTCTGCTAAAGTTGCAATAGAAAAACTTAAGGAACTTTATGGTTGCGAAATGCATTCAACTCATATACCCACTCCAGGAGACGAAGCTGGCTTGAGAAGATTAGGACTTAACATAACATCAGATCCAAATTTTTCATCAAGAAGTCTTTTTATAACCTAATTATATATCAATAATTTAATTTTTTATAATCTCGAAATTCTTATAAAATGTGGTTGCTATTTAATATATTTATAAAGATCAATTAATAATTATTATAAAAATCGGAGATGTGAAATATAGAATTGACAGATGCCAATGAGAGTAACACACGATTTATATTCATTACGGGAGGTGTAATGTCTGGTATAGGTAAGGGAGTTGTTACCGCTAGTATAGGAAAGGTGCTTCAATTCCGGGGGTTCAATATTTCGGTGGTTAAGATCGACCCTTACCTAAATGTTGATCCAGGAACGCTTAATCCAATTGAACACGGTGAATGTTTTATTACAGAAGATGTATGGGACTTTACACCCGTGCCAGAGTCAGACGAAAGATGTTATAAAATTTCTGAGATAGACCAGGACTTCGGGACTTACAGTAGATTTTTGGGTATCGAGATGCATCCTTCACATAATATAACTTCTGGCCAGATATATTTATCAACTATCTTAAGAGAAAGAAAAGGTAAATTCTTAGGAAAAACCGTACAATTGATCCCTCATGTGACTAGTATTATAAAGAAAAGATTAATGGCCATTTCAGAAAGTGAGAATTTAGATGTATTACTAATAGAATGTGGCGGAACTGTAGGCGATTTAGAATCAAGTATCTTTTTGGAAGCTTTTCGACAAATTAAATTGGAATACCCTCATCGTACGGCTTTAGTTCACGTAACTCTTGTTCCTTATTCTCGGGCGGTTGGTCAGCAAAAATCAAAACCAACGCAACATTCTGTTAAAATGCTTCAAAGCGTGGGATTACAACCAGACATAATAATAGGTCGGAGTGAAAAACCTTTAGCTGACGATATAAAATCGAAAATCTCCCTTTACTCAAACATTCCAGAAGCCGCAGTAATTTCAAATCCCGATTTAGATGTCGTATACGAATTACCTTTATTATTTGAGGAACAAGGATTAGGAGATTTTCTTTGTGAACTTATAGATTTAAAAGCAAAATTAGTTTCGTATAGCGAAGTCACTAATTATTCCGAATGGGTAAAAATGGTAGAGTTATACAAAAACGCAAGTAAAACGGTAAGAATTGCGATGCCTGGCAAATATTTTAATATATCTGATTCGTATATTTCCATCAACGATGCTTTAGAACACGCAGCGGCTCATCAAGGATATAAGACTGAATTGAAAATGATTAATATCACCGAAGACACCAATATTGAAGAAGTATTAAGAGATTGCGATGGAATACTATTGACACCCGGTTTTGGAGAGAGGGCTGTTGAGGGAATGATTAAATCGGCTGAATATGCTATGGAAAAGAAAGTGCCCTTTTTGGGTATTTGTTTTGGTGCTCAGTTGTTTTATATTGCCTTCTGTAGAAAATATTTAGGATTAACTGGAGCAAACTCCTCTGAAATAGTTACCGATACGCCATATCCTGTGGTAGATCTTTTAGAAAGCCAGAAAGATGTGACTGAGAAAGGTGGAAGTATGAGATTAGGTGCTCATAAAATAATTATTGAGAAGAACACTAAACTCTTTAACGCTTATAACCAAAAAGAAATTAAAGAAAGGTTTAGGCATAGATATCATATTCAAGAAAGATTTATTACAGAAGAAGCCAAACAAAAAGGAATGATTGTATCAAGTAGAGATGAAACCGGGAAAATAATAAATAGCATTGAATTAAATCGAGACGACCATTGGATGGTTGGAACCCAATTTCACCCCGAATTTAAATCAAGACCATACGCTCCTAGTAAGTTATATTTTGATTTTATAAAAGCGTGTATTGCTAAAAAAGCTGGAAATATTTAAAGCACTACGACAGAAAAGAAACCAAATGATTACTGTTACCTCATAAGGAGTTGCCAACCATGCATAAAAACACAAATATCAAAAAAGCACTTACCTTATTACGAATGCGAATTATGTATATGGCGTATTCGTTCTGATAACCCACGTCATTTAAAAAGTCTTCAAAGAATTTATGAAAAATATAATCCTAACATCTAATTAATTTTTCTTGTAGTATCAATTAAATTTCTATAAACATATTCTCTAAAAGCCAGTTTTTCTAAAGAACATTTTTGTCTTAACCTAGAAGCTAAAAAAAGTTATTATTTATTTACCAAGCAGTTTTTATTTAACAGCTTAATAAATATTCTTAAAAGAAATTAATAGCTATTTTTAATTTAATGATATAAAATAAGAAGAATATATTTGTACAAATGCTTTATAAGAAAGAAAGACCCGCAATTTTAATGCTTAAAGATGGTCGGTATTTTCAAGGAATTGGGTTTGGCGCGACAAAAACAATTTATGGCGAAATTGTATTTAATACAATAACGGGGGCGGGCTATAACGAGACTTTAACGGACCCCTCTTATAAAGGACAAATCGTTGTAATGACACACCCACTTGTTGGAAATTACGGAGTTCCAGCCTGGGAAAAAGACGAATGTGGCATTAACAAATATTTTGAATCAGATTCAATTAAAGTAAGTGGATTCGTTGTAAACGAGTGTTGTAAAAATCCGAGCCATTACGAAAGCACAAAGACCCTAAACGAATTTCTTTTAGAGGAAGATGTTCCCGGAATAGAATGGATAGATACTAGAGCGATAACTATAATTTTAAGAGAAGAAGGAGTTCAAGTTGGATTACTTGCAGTGTTTAATCCGGGTGAAAAACCTAACATTGATGAGTTAAAAGAGAAAGCTAAAAATGTGGCCGATCCTAACCTTAGACATTTAGCAAGCGAAGTTTCGATTAAAGAAGTCAAGAAATTTACACCTACTAATCCGAAAGGTAAGGTAATTGTAATTGATTTGGGAGTTAAACATAATATTCTTAGAAATTTAGTTAAAAGGAAAATGGAAGTAATTTTAGTTCCATACAATTATTCTTACGATGAAATTATGAGTTATAAACCAAATGGTGTATTTATATCCAACGGGCCAGGAGATCCCGCCACGTGCAAGAAAGCAATTGAAGTCGCTCGTAATTTAATCAAAAATAATATTCCAACAATGGGCATATGCTTGGGGAATCAAATAATTGGTATAGCTGCAGGTGGATATTCTTATAAGTTAAAATACGGTCATAGAGGCGGAAACAAAACTGTTATTAATCCAATAACTAAGCAATGTTATATAACATCTCAAAATCATGGGTTTTGCGTGAAAGATTTTGAAAAGGGAGGCTTTAGCGAATTTCTCACTAACATAGATGATGAATCAAATGAGGGGATAATTCACGATAGTAAGCCTATCTTTGCCGTTCAATTTCACCCTGAGGCCTGTCCAGGACCCTTAGATTCGTTGTATCTATTTGATAAATTTATCGAGCAAATGGAGTTATGATTATGCCGTTAGATAAATCGATAAAAAAAGCTTTAATTTTAGGCTCTGGGGGCATCCGAATTGGGCAAGCTGGAGAGTTTGATTATTCTGGAAGTCAAGTTTTAAAAGCATTAAAAGAAGAAGGTATAGAAACGATATTAGTTAATCCGAATATTGCTACTATTCAAACTGACCCTACATTATCTGATAGAGTATATTTACTTCCCATTAATGTAAAATATGTTGAGGAAGTAATAAAAAAAGAGAAACCAGATGGCATTTTACTGGCATTTGGAGGTCAGACAGCTCTAAATGTCGGTGTCGAACTAAAAGAGCAAGGAATATTAGAAAAATATAACATAAGAGTCCTTGGAACCCCTATAGAGGCAATTGAAGTCACTGAAGATCGAGAATTATTCGTAAAAGCTATGAATGATGCAGATGCAAAAGTATGTCAAAGTAAAGCAGTAACATCATATAAAAAGGCGATTGAAGTAGCTCAAGAATTTGGGTTTCCTTTAATGCTCCGAGTAGCTTATACTTTAGGAGGTAGAGGATCAGGTATCATTGACAATATGAAAGATTTCGAAAGAATGGCAAAAAAAGGGTTAGCCCAATCGAGGATTAATCAAATTTTAATCGAGGAATCCGTGTGGGGTTGGAAAGAAATTGAATACGAAGTTGTAAGAGATTCTGTGGATAATTGCTTCATAAATTGTAATATGGAAAACTTTGACCCAGTTGGAATTCATACAGGAGAGAGTATAGTGGTAGCACCGAGTCAAACGCTCACTAACGAAGAATATCATATGTTGCGTTCTGCTTCAATTCGCGTCATAAGGGGTCTTGGGATTATCGGTGAATGCAACATTCAATACGCATTAAATCCTTTTTCAAAAGAATTTCGAGTGATTGAAGTCAATGCTCGCCTTTCGAGATCCTCTGCGTTGGCCTCAAAAGCTACTGGGTACCCTTTAGCGTACATAGCTGCCAAATTGGCAATTGGATATACTTTGCCAGAGCTAAAGAATAAAATTACTGGGATTACAACAGCATGTTTTGAACCCGCTCTTGATTATTTAGTTCTAAAAATTCCACGATGGGATTTAACGAAGTTTCATAAAGTTGATCGCCGCATAGGAAGTCAGATGAAATCAGTTGGGGAAGTAATGGCAATAGGAAGAACATTTGAAGAAGTTCTCCAAAAAGCAGTAAGAATGCTAGATATTGGTATGAAAGGATTAGTAGCAAATAATTTAGAACCAATTGAAGATGTCAATGAATTGAAATATACATTAAGAAACCCTACGGATTTAAGGCTCTTTAGAATTGCTGAGGCAATTAAAAAAGGAATCTCAATTGATGAAATATATCGTTTATCAAGAGTTGATAAATGGTTTTTGTATAAATTAAAAAATATAGTAGATCTTAAACGTCAGATACAAGATATTGAATTGCTTGAATCAGATGATGATGAGAAAAAATATTGGTTAGAGCGTGCTAAAAGATTTGGCTTTTCAGATGGCCAAATTGCTAAGATAATGGGCGTTGATACAATATTCATCCGGCAAATGAGAAGAAGACTAAATATTCATCCTTTTGTTAAAAGAATTGATACCTTAGCCGCCGAATGGCCAGCAGTGACTAATTATCTTTATTTAACATACAGCGCATCGGAGCACGATATTAATTTTGAAAAGGAGCATAAATCTAATCTTAAAAAAGTTATTGTATTAGGCTCAGGAACTTATCGTATTGGCGCGAGTGTGGAATTTGATTGGGGCTCGGTTAATTGTTTATGGGGCTTAAAGAAGTTGGGAATCGACCAAGCAATAATGATTAATTATAACCCTGAAACAGTATCAACTGATTACGACATTTCAGATAAGCTTTATTTTGAGGAATTATCAGGAGAAAGAGTGTTAGATATCTGCGAACTGGAGAAAGCAGACGGTATCGTAGTATCCGCAGGGGGACAAATAGCTCAAAACTTAGCTTCAAAATTTTCTAAATATTCTGAAATTTTTCGGAAAACAGGTATAAATATCTTGGGAACTCATGGAACGCGAATCGATATGGCGGAAAATAGGAGCAAATTCAGCACCTTATTAGATCAATTAAATATAAAGCAACCTGAATGGAATGCATTGACAACAAGCGAGGAAGCCATCGAATTTGCGCAGAAAGTGGGATATCCAATACTTGTTAGACCTTCATATGTATTAAGTGGAGCAGCTATGAGAGTTTCTTACGATGAAAAAACGCTAAAAGATACTCTTGATCTCGCCGTATCCGTATCAAGTGAATACCCCGTTGTTATTACTAAATTCTTCACAGATGCTAGAGAAGTAGAGTGTGATGGAGTATGCGATGGTGAAAATGTATTTATAGGTGCTATTGTAGAACACATCGAGAACGCAGGCATTCACAGTGGAGATGCTACTATGGCAATACCACCTCAAACAGTTTCCAACGAGGTTATTTCAAAAATTGAAGATTATACGAATAAAATTGCCTTAGCATTAAAAATTTTCGGTCCTTTTAATGTTCAATATCTCGTTAAAAATAGCGAAGTTTACGTAATTGAATGCAATTTGCGGTCCAGTAGAAGTATGCCCTATGTTTCGAAATCTCGAGGCATAAATTTAATGCGCCTTGCAGCTGAAGTAATAATGGGGGGTAAGATTCCTAAAAGATTGATGAATCTTCCTTTGGGAAATTATGTATCAATAAAGGCCCCAATGTTTTCTTTCATGAGACTTGATAAGGCAGACCCTATATTGGGGGTTGAAATGAGTTCAACGGGAGAGGTAGCTTGTATAGGCGAGGACTTTCCAGATGCCTTGATGAAATCGTTAGAAGCGGCTGATATGAATGTACCTATTGATGGTGGGAACATCTTGATCTCTGTAGGTGGTGATGAATTAAAAAATCAAGTAATTCCTTTAGCAAAAAAATTAAAAAACTTAGGTTTTACGATTTTTGCAACAGAAGACACTAAAAAGGCTTTAAATAAAAATAACATTGAAGCTGTAAAACTTTATAAGGTCCACGAATACGGAATGGAGCCCAATATTATGCAATGTTTACAAGAAGGACGCATTGATATGGTTATAAACATCCCATTACCAACAACAGTCAAAGAGAAATTTAAAACCATAATGGAAGACGAATATAAAATTAGACGCATGGCAGTAGACTACAATATTCCTGTAATAATCAATTTACAGTTAGCAAAAGCAGTTATTGACGCTATAAAAAATACGCGTGAAAAGAAAGTAAAAATAAAATCGCTTAATGAATACCACCAAACGCTAAAAGAAGTATATTGGTAAACAAAAAAATCTGATTATTTGAATCGTTATATTAAGGATTCTATTGTAAAATCTGTTTTAAATCTCCTAATTAAAATTGTTAAAATTTCTTTTTTTGATTTCATTTTACCGTCATAAGAAATTTTGAATACTTTTTGTTGCGGATTGTATTCTACAGGATACTTAGAGCGATTGATATCGAAATAGAGCTCTAAATCTTCGTAAATTCTTTTTATTACATATGTCTGATTTTCTATAGGTATAGGATTTAAAATTTCGAATTCTAAACCTTTTTTCTTTAAAAGATTCTCTAAAAAATGCTTTTCTTTCCTACGTAACCTTATTGACCTAAATTTCCAAAAATGCCCTATAGTCCACCAGCTAAAAGTATAAAGCAAAATAATCCATAAAGAAGTAATATAAGCAGTTATTGGTGCACCCAAATTAATTAAGAGCCAGTTAAATACGCCAAGGAAGAATCCACTAAAAATATAAGCTTTTATCGTCCACCATTTTTTCGACCTTTCCATCAATGAGTTCCCTCTATTTGTCGTTCTATAAATTTCAAATTTAAGTTTAAATTTTTTTTCCTAGCTTTTTAATTAATATTATATCGGTTTTCTAATATTTATTAGTAAACCAAATTATTTATTTGTTTACCAAAATGAAACTTAAGAGTCTTTTTTTCTTTTCGATTTTGGGTATTTGATAATTCAAACGCTAAAAGAAGTTTACTGGTGATTTTACATATCTTGGTTATTATATCTTTTTTCTTTTCATAATTACAAGTCGTTTTAAAATCCTCCATTTAATGTGCAATAATTTATGCGTAAATTTCCTGCTTTGAAACGGAAAGATTTTTGTAGTTTAAAACGAGATTTATGCACTTCCTATAATTAGAGACCCATCGAGAATTTATAACATATGGTCTCCTATCTCCAAAAAAAATCCGAAGTTGAATAGTCTTCCGCCTTCTCGGTTCTTTAGAAGTAAAAAAAAGAATCCAAGATGACCGCCTTCGACGGTAATCTTCTTTGATTTTTACGTAATCTATATCGGCAATATCTTCAAAAGGGATAAATCTGGTTTTCAGAGATAATAAAATCGTTGGCTTACGAAGCGCTATACCTTTCTCGTAAATGATGATGTAGCTTAAAAAATATCTAACGACGGAAAAGAATGTGAGTATACCCATAATACACCCACCGAGAAGCAGCACAATTGCTACAAGTGGACCGCCTTCACGCATTAAAGATTCGTTAATAAAATAAAAAATTAAAAACACTATGAACATTAATGTAGAACTAAGCCCAAAACCGAGATCGCCCTTCCAACCACCTTTGTTCCATTGAGCAAGCTCGTTCCTCCAAATTTCTTTTAATAGCGGTTTTTCCATGTCGAATTGTTTATGTCCTTATTATTATTATAATAATTATAATATTATTTAAATGAAACTTAAGGGTCTATTTTTCCTCTCGATTTTGGATATTTAATAATTCCCACTACTAATAATGGAGAAGCCGCCATTATACCAAATGGTATACCGTAAAAAAATGCAATTATCACAGCTTCTCCTTGATTAATTGAAATTATTCTTCTAGTTAACCATGTTAACAAACCAAAAAAGGTTCCCATGATGAAAAACCCTTTTTTTGTATTCACTCCATGGTTTAATTTTTTAAACCATATAGTTAATCGCTTCATTCTTAGATTTTTACCCTCTTTATTCTATGAAGATATAATTTTTGTTTATAAGGTGCGTGATTAATTTTTCTCTCTCAAGCTTTAAAATCAAGAGATTCTCCACAATTTGGACAAAATTTAAATTTGGTTCCCATATGATACCCACAAACGGGACAATATAAGTCTGAATCGGCATGTTCTGGTTGAACTTGAACCTGTTCTGTTCTATATGGCTCAGTTGGTACTTGAAAATAACCTCGTCGGTATCCTAAATCGAATCTTACTTTTAACGATGCGAAAAGAGTGGTCAATAAACATATAAAAAGTGGTCCAAGAATGATTGTTACTAAATTATTCAATAACTCGTTCAAAAATAGCATATCATATCTCCTGCTTGCTGGGTTATACCACGAGGCTAATGTAGGGGCATCCACATGCCATACAAGGTTTAAGAGCCAACCGAAAATCACACTAATTGTGCGGATAATTAAAGAGCTGATAACCAAAACTCCAACGATTTTCCAGAATGCTCCTTTAGTAATTAATCTTGCTTGTTTGAGAGGTTTTTCTATGTTTTCAAATTGATAAGTGAATACTGAACAAATATAAAGTCCGAAAATTATAAATCCAGGAATCAATAAAAACCAGAACCCAAGTGGAACTCCAAGACCAAGAATAGCAAGGACTACAAATAATTTGGAATTAAATGATTTCTTTATATCTTGAACGAAATCAGTATCTAAGTTTAAGTACTTCTTGTAGAGGTAAATACTCACGGAACTCATAGCTAAGGCTGTAAATAAAGTGTTAATAATACTATCTATAAAGATAACGCTAAGACCAAATAGTAAATAATTTATGAGTTGAGGTATATCAGCTTCCGTCGGGTTTGAAGGATCGATTGTACTAATTACTTTTTCTCCAAGAACACTTAATTGCCAATTCAGATCTGCAAGTAAAAAAATCTTTAAAAGCAAATAAATTACATAAAAAAGGGTGAGCGGTACGATAATTTTTGCCCAGTTCTTCCCAAATAAGCGAAAACCATCGGAAATGGATTCTCCATAACTTTTTTTTGCTATTCTTGTTAATTCTTGAGATTCGCGTGACATAACTTTCATTATTTATATGTGAGTAAGGATCAATCTAATAAGATTCAAAGTAAGTTAATAAATATTGTTATAATTTGTTTCTGAATTCTAAATTAACATTCTTTTGCCAATAACAATCAAAGATTTGAAAATAAAAATAAAAAAAAGATTTTAGATTTTTTAATTTATTTTAATCTCGTTTAATTTTTGTAAAAATCCAGGGTACTAATGTGACGAGTAGAAATGAAAGTATTAGGTATTGCAATAAATCCATAATTGGGGACTCTGGAAATGCAAAACTAAGAACTAAATAGAGAACTAATGTAATCACTATTCCAATAACTAAATTTAAGATTCTTTGTTTATTACTTAACTCTCTGGGGTCATACTTTATTTTTTCCGTCTCAAGAATATATCCTAAGGCTAATCCCATCATCGAACCACTTACCAGTCCATAATCGCCTGTTGGATTTGGAAATGCGTAGATTCCTATTACAAATAATAAAATAGGAATTACTACTGACAAAATGAGTTTAATTGTAAGAGACAATGATGATATTTTTTCAGATACTTTAGGTTCTAAGATAATAAACAGAATTAACCATATGAATCCAATTGTTAATCCCCCCCAAACATCTTGTAAATCATGTACTCCGATTATTACTCGCGAACTTGCTATAAGGTACACTAAAACAGTAAAAATCCAAAAGAGGATTTTGTTTTTCTTTACATGAGCTTCATAGGCTATATATCCATAAGCGGCAATAGAATTTATAGAGTGACCTGAAGGAAAACCAAATCCCTCCATAACAGGTTCACCAGTTACTAGTGGGCGTAGGTTTGTAGGTGGTCTTGGGTCTCGACAAATGTCTTTTATAGTTTCACTTACATAGTATGCTCCTAATAAAGAGTAGGCTAGATTTCTAGCAAATTTCTTATCATACGTATACCAAACTATTACAATTAGAAAAATAAAAACCCGTACACTCCCTAGCTCAGATATTAACGAAAAAATAGTATACACGATGGGATTATAATAAAAGAATTCATTAAACCAGATATTTAACCCAGCGAGGTATAGAATTAACCCAACTACAAATGTTACACCAGCAATGATTAAAATATAGATAATTATTTTCTTCATATCTTGATTGGCTTCGTTCAATATTTTTCACTTTTTTTTAAAATTATTCTAAAAACAATGGTATTATAATATTTTACATACTAGTATAAAAGGTTTTCTTCAAAAATTACCGGTAAAAATATAATTTTACCATTAATAAAAATCATGAAAAAAAATAAATAGTAATTAAATTTTGCTTTAGATAACTGTTTAAATGTAATGAATAACAAAAATATCGGGTGTCAAATAGATTTACTATCGAGGATACATTTTGGTTCGCTTAAAGATTATCGGAACTCAATGGAAGATTGTAGAGAAATTGAAGGGTTTGAAACCAGAAGAAGATCAAGATTGGAAGATTACTTATACATCCCCTACTTATGGTGGTTGGGATTTAATTGTAGAATGCATTTTTAATAACTTAGAAGATTTGGATAAAATCGTGTCCTTCTGTCGAACTGATGAAGATTTAAAAGAGTGGATCGATGCCACAACAACTCTGATCAGCACAAAAAGAAATTTTGAAGAATAGAGGTTTTTTTCTTATTTTATCACTCAAATCAAATTATTAATAATAATCTCGGAAATATCTGACGAGTATTCACCTGTTCTCCTGATGCTTTCGATTATAAACCCTATTTCAACAAGATACTCTGAATTAGGATTAATTTTAATAAAATTACATACTTTTGTTAATTTTTTAGTGGATTCGATGGTTTCATTTGCTAATGTTAAACTATTTTGAAGCCAGGCGTCTAAACTCATGTTTAATAAGTCTAAAGAAATCCTACTTGCATTCATAATGTTTTTGTACAATTCTTTATCGATTTTTTGGTAATCTATAAGTAAAACATTTCGCGCGATTTTTACGGCGTGGTCCGCAATTCTCTCTAGAAATCGGCCTATAAATTTATAATTACTGGCATCTTCTAATGTAATACCTAATTTTTGGCACAATATAATATCTCGTAATACAATGTGAGCCTGGCGCTCGACTAGCCAATTCAATCGATCAATTTCATCATCACTTTCAATCACTTTTTCCGCTAGCCTTTTATCCTCCGTTTCCAAGGCTTTAAGTGCGTCCTCGTGCATACCATTAGCTAGGATATACATCCTCCTGATCGTTTTTTCAAATGGCATTTCTTTTGGGTCGAGTAAATCTTTGATTATAATATTGTTATCTGTTTCCTCTATTATTTCAGTCCCTATTGTAATTTTTCTGAAATTTATTACAGTATCTCTTATTTTTGACTCAATCTTTTTACTAGATTTCACTTCTATAATGTTATACCCCATAATATAAGCTCCAACTAATAATCGAAACAAGAAATCAGAGTTTTTAATCTCGTCAATGTCGAACTTCTTCTCTCTTATAAGTTTTTCTGAACTTATGTAAGGAGTAATAAGTAAATTACCATCTGGTTGTGACAGGATTCCAATAGTATCTTTAACCTGAATTCCGTGCTTATCAATCCATTCTCTTGGTAGACTAATGATATAAGTAGACCCACCCGTTTTTTGTACTTTTCTTGTTTCAATATTGAAAGACATAACTTTTTCCACTAAATTGTGTGTTTTATAAATATTATATTTATATAGAAAATAAATATTTTTTATATATTCTATATATTTTTCCTCAAGAATTTATAGATTTGTTTTAATTTATTTTATATTATACATATTTCAGGCACCAATCTTTAGAGTATATTGAAGAAATGGGTAATGTGAAGATTTAATAATATCTAACAACTTAAAGGGATTAAGATGAATGAAAGATATTTTAAAAATAAAAACGCAGTAATCACTGGAGCAGCAAGCGGGATTGGTCGAACTTTAGCCTTAGAACTCGCCAAAATGGGAACTAACCTTGTGATTTCAGATATTAACTTGGAGCGATTAGAAAACGTAAAAGAAGAAGTGGAAGCTTATAAAGTTAAAGTCGTCTCAAAGAAGTGTGATGTCTCGAAAAAATCCGATGTTAAAAACTTGCGAGATACTACGCTCTTAAACATGCAAGATGTACATTTTCTTTTTAGCAACGCAGGAATAGCGGCAGGTGGACATCTTGAAAGCTTTTCAAACGAAATATGGAGGAATGTCATCAATGTAAACATATGGGGCATGATTAATTTAGTTAATGCGTTTATTCCTAAAATGGTAGAACAAGGTTTTGGGCACGTTATTGTAACCGGCTCTATTGCGGGAATAATTGGAGCTGGTGGATTAATTCCGTACAGCACCTCTAAATTTGCTAATTTTGGATTCTGTGAAGCTTTGTACGGAGAATTTAAAGATAAAGGAATAGATGTTTCTATAATTTGTCCGTTCCCTATTAAAACTAATCTAATTGAAACAGCTAAAATGAGTTTTTCTCCCGATTTGCTTAGTAAATATAGTCAAGAGCAGTTAGCCAAAGGCTTCGAATTTGGAAAGGAACAATATTGGAATGAATTCACAAAAGGAGGATGCGAGTTAGATAGGGCAATACACATTTATCTCAAAAAAATCGCTAAAAAAAAACTCTATATAAGCGAACGTAAAAAAGCGAGATATCTCTTCTTTATAAAAGGGCTATGGCCAAATTTTTATAAAAAGCTCGTGAGGAAAGTAGGTGCTGAACACATTAATGTGCTGGACGAATCAACTAAAAAAGCCATTGATTTCATAGAAAATATCTAGATAATTAAAGCACTAATTCTAAAAAATTGAATATAAGAAATTTGAGAAAAAATTTTTTAATTTATTTTTTTTAATTTAGTAGATTTAATTGAATTTTTAATTTTACAGGAATAATTCCATAAATATCTCATCATCGTAATTCCCATCTAACTTAACTTGTTTAGCTAAAACTCCTTTTTTAATAAATCCTAATTTTTTATAGAAATTTTGCGCTTTATTATTGCTCCCTCGAACATAAATAATAATTTTTTCATAGCGATTCAATTTAGCAAAATTAATTGTGTAGCGTGCCAATTGTTCTCCAATTCCATTTCTCCTCCAATTAGGAAGGATAAAAGTACCCATAACGCCAACATGATCGAATGAATTTGTATATTTTGCCCATAGATCTAAAGATTGGAATCCTACTATTTGTTTTTTAATTTCTGCTAAAAAAATTCCTTCTCGATCGGAAAGTTGGGCTATATATGTTCTCTCTTGTTCAGATGTAAAAGGAATATTAACCGCAGTATAAATTTTTTCAGCACAAATAACTTTCCATATTGAAGAAATTGCTCTTGCATCGTCAATTGTTGCTTTATGTATATTCAAGTCCATTATTTTTCTCAAAACTATGAATTATATTAGATAATATCAAATTGAATTACCATATTATGTTTTCTAAGTTAAGAAAATGTAAAAATAATTGGTATTATAAATAAAAGAAAAGAAAAAAGAATAGTTTATTTATAGGCGAGTAATATATCTGTTCCGTTCCCACTCGCTTACAACAACTCGATAAGCATCATTTTCTTCTAACTTCGCGTAATAGAAGTTTTTAAATGGTTCTTCTCCAAACACTTCTTTCAAAAAATCTGAATTTCTAAACTCATTCAGGGCTTCGCTTAAACTTCCAGGTAGGGAGTTAATTCCTTCTTTTATCATCTCTTTCGTTGTTAAATTGTAGACGTTTCTATCCGTTGGTTCAGTGATTTCTATATCATCTGATAAAATTCCGTCCAATCCAGTTGATAAAAGGACGGCAAATTGTAAGTATGGATTTCCAGCAGGGTCAGGACATCTTATCTCGCATCTAGCAGCAGTGGTTTTACCGTGAAATTCGGGTACTCTTATTAATGGTGACCTATTCCTAAAACCCCACGCAATATAAACTGGCGCTTCAAAACCCGGTACAAGTCGTTTGTAAGAATTTGGCCAACTACTTAAAACAGCACACATAGCTTTCGCGTGTTTAAGTTGCCCAGCGATCCACTTCTTCATAGTATAAGAAATAAAAGCCGGATCGGATTCATCGTAAAATATGTTTACTCCGTTTTTCCAAAGACTCTGATGAACATGCATCCCAGAACCATTTATGCCATCAAAAGGTTTGGGCATAAATGTTGCCGTCATGTTATTCTTTGCTGCGACCATCTTGACTATCATTTTAATTGTATTCGTATTGTCAGCAGTTTCTACTGCTTTACCATAGCGAAAATCGATTTCGTGCTGTCCCAATGCGACCTCGTGGTGTAAACATTCGATCTCAATTCCAAAAGCGTCGCAATATTCAGCAATCGTGTATCTCATTTTTTCGTTAATATCGTATGGATCATAATCAAAATAACCCCTCATATCTGACGGCTTAAACGCTGCCTCTCTCGATTGTTGTTCTAACATAAAAAACTCCATTTCTGGCGCACAGTAAAACGTGAATCCGTGTTTTTCCGCCTTTTTAACGGCTTTTTGAAGAATATAGCGCGGATCGCCTTCAAATCTCGTACTATCAGGGTTATATATGTCGCAAAAAACGCGAGCAACCTTTCTATTGTCGTTCCTCCAAGGAACAATGTTAAATGTGCTTGGATCAGGAAGTGCAACTTTATCAGATTCTTCTATGGCTCCATAACCCGTTATGGAACTCCCATCAAAGTTCTCGCCTATATCAAAAAATTCTTCGATCCTTTTCGAATTTATCTCAAAAGACTTAATAATACCTTGAATATCGGTAAATTGAAGGTATATAAACTTAATACCTTCCTCTTTAACCTTCTCGATTACCGTCTCACATAACCCTTTTCTCTTCGGATCCTCCTTTTCAATCATTTTTTACATCAATCATTTTTTTAAGTTTTGATAATGGAAATTATTCCACTTTTTGAATAAAAATGTGATATGGAATTTATAAATTTACTGATTAACTAGCGATTTATTTTAGAAAATGTATAAAAAATTAAAATTGTGGTACTACAAAAATCTATCTTCTTGATTTTTGAAAGGGAAGAGAAGTTTATGGATTCAAAAAAAATCCATATCATGGCTTAACATAGGGTTTTTTTCCGTACATGGAACCCCAAATTGGCAAAATTCACAACCTACAAGGAAAATATCTTCTTTTAATTTCCAGTTAATACGGCGAGAATCAGGCTTCAGAATTGAACCAAGACGCGGTACCATTTTTCTGGCAACCTTCATGCGATATTTATTACATTTTACTTTATTATGTCCTTTTACTGTAATCGCATTTGCAGGGCACTTGTTAATGCATTCTTTGCAAATTCCTTTAGCATAATATAAACAGTTAGCGTAAGGTTCATCGCTCTTTCTTCGAGAAATTTGGATTGGGGCATTAGTAACCACGGAGGCTAATCTAATATTACATCCTACTTCAGTGATAAGTCCTTCGTGCAAACTGAAGGTTCCTAATCCCGTAGCAAAAGCGATATATCTTTCAGACCAAGTAGAATAATATCCTCCTTTTAAAACAATTGTATAAGCATCACTAAACAACCCAGATATAGCATTATAGCTTTTTTCTTTAAAGAAATTAATTGTTTGCTTTATTACATACCTTTTGAATTCATTGCCATAATTTCTAGCAACGGAATAGATTTCAGCTGGCAACGTTATTTTAGGTAATTCAATTCGGTTATTACTTTCCTTGCGAATCTTATCAACAAAAGGAAACACTATTGATACTACATAAAGGTCCGACGCTGACAATTGCTCTTGACCACTTGCTATCCACATTTCTAGAGGTGTTAAATGTTTCTGACCTATAATTTTTTTAAACTTATGAAAAATGGGATCATTGCCTTGAGCAACGCCTACTAATGGATGAGAAAAAATATTTCCACCCCCATATTTCTCTGGAAGACGGTTAAGCTTGCTAATTTTAAATTCTTTTTCTAAAAATCCTAATAATTTATCATTCATTAATCCTAAAGAATTAGATTGCTCCATTTTTAAAATTTTATTAAATTTTAATTTTCATTTATATTTTGAATTGTTTAATATGTAGGAAATATTGATTTTTAAAATATTTCATAAAATAAAGATAATAAAAATAGAGTGTCTTTCTTCACACCCTATCTTAAAAAAGGATCAAAATAAAATGGATTTTAATATTCAGACATATACTTATAAAAATGCTTAAAGAATCCTTTAGTTTTGTGAGTAATAAAATTTCCTTTAATTTCTGGGTCGTTAATTACATTTTGAATATTGTAGCCCTCTTTTATTACAAAAAGATTCATATATTTATTTGATATTGCCTTTTCCGGGCAAATGTAAACACAACGCATACAAAAAGTGCACTTATTTCCAAATATTATTTTCCCATTACTTACAGATATGTTTCTTGTAGGACATTCTTTTATACATTTACCACATAAATTACACGAGTCTGTTGTTATTAAATATTTACCAAAATAAGACGCACCATTACTCTCTGCTTTATTGAACATATAAGTTCCAATTTTTAGCCATAAACTATTTTTTTGAAGATTTACCTTTCCCAAAAGTATTTCTTTGGTTCCCCTTTTAACCTTCTTAACAGCTACTTCGTATAACTGTTTAATTAGAGAATCATCGTATTTAAGCATTACATTAGCAGGCATAACAATCAAGTTTTCATGAAATACTTTATACCCTTTTTTGTTAAGATGTTTTCTAACCAAGCTTGTAGACCCCCCAGAACAAAGCGGATCTCCTGCTGTTTTGAAAGTAAATGTTTTTTTATCATCTACATTTGGCAACCTGTCAAGAAAATCAAAAAATATTTTTGGAGCGCTAAACGCATGTACAGGGTGTCCAAAACCTAGAAGGTCGTAATCATCTATAGAAAGCGCAAGTTTTTTATTTAAAATATCCTCAATAGGTATAAGCTTTGTACTGAACTCTTTCCTTTTGAACTTGTCTGCAAACAAATTCGCAACTAATTTAGTGTTTCCCGTCCCAGAAAAATAGAAAATTCCTATATTTTGAATATTCATTTTTATTTCATTCCATAAATTAAATCTCTAGTTATTCAATTAAAGTTAATGAACTATTCTTTAATATTCTTTAAACTTGCGATTCATTTATGAAATAATTTTAATCGTTAAAAATTGGACTCAATATTTTTTAAGAATGTTATGTCATTTTATATTTTAGGAATCTCTTATTAAAAGAGAATAAATCATAAAAAAAAAATAAAAAGAGTGAAAAAAACTGTCAAGTGAAAAATATAAACATCGTTATTATTCTAAAAAGAAATACGAAGCTGCAATTACCATTTTCGGAACTGGTCTTGTATTTTTATTCGTTGCGATTATGTCGTTAGTTTTTAGAGCGATTAATTTTGACCTTATCGGCTTATCAAGTTGGGGATTTTGGTTGTTCATTCCTGCTTTTTTCATTATGATTGGTGGGTTTCAACAGATTTATACTAACATTCAATTCAAAAAAGCAGTAAGAGTTGCAATATTAGATCGTGGTAATCAGGGCGCTCATAAGTTAGAAGATATAGCGCTTGAAGTCGGGATTAAACCTAAAGATGTGCTTCGGGTTCTTATCGATTTGCGTCAAAAAGGAGTTGTTAGTTATCGTTTTAATTCTGAAACTGGCGAGATTATCCTTGGAGAGAACATCGTTTACGCTCCCGTTGATAATTACATAGCTCCACCTAAAAATCTTGCAGAACCCTTATCAACAGAAGGAAAGAGTTATTGTGTTTATTGTGGCCAGCAACTTCGAGAAGGTTCCTTATTTTGCGAAAACTGCGGGTCTAAAATTTAATTTAAGTAATTTTTACTTTAAAAAACAATTTTATTTTTCTTTTTACTAAACTTATTTGATTTTAAATCTCAATAGGTTGTTTCGTTATTTAGACAATTTTTACAGACTAATTCTATGTAATTACAAGATTCTCTCAAAAATAATTTATGATGTTTTATTTCGCAATTATAGCACTCCTTCTTTCGATAAAATAAATTAGGAATAAGATATTCGTAAGATTTTATTTTTAGACTATTCATAAGGAGCTAAAAATCAAATTTTCTTTTAAGTCCAAACACGGTAGAGATTTTTTATTTGTAAATTACTTAATTGCGTTGTTTTTTTAAAAAGTTATAATGTGGTAAAAGATTTATTATTATAATCTATTTACTAAGATAAGGATGATCAAAAATTATTATTGAGAAAATAGAAGGCAATGTAATGAATCGACAAAATCGCGGTGAAAATAACAAGGCGCTAATAGAATTTCAAACTGTATCAAAAAGCTATAAGAATACTTTAGCTTTAGATAAAATTTCTTTCACTATAAACAAAGGAGATGTGTTTGGATATATTGGACCTAACGGAGCGGGAAAAACGACCACAATTAAAATCCTAGTAGGATTAATAAGAGATTATACTGGAGATGTGTATATCGCCGGGAAAAATATATCTAAATCTCACCAAGAGATATATAAAATACTAGGTTATCATCCACAAGAAGCGGGTTTCCAAAGATGGCGCACTATAAATCACGCTCTAAGAACATTTGGGCGTTTATCGGGTTTAGAATCTAATCGTCTCGAATCAAAAATTCAGGAAGTACTAGAATTTGTTAACCTACAAGATGTAAGGTATAAGAAGATAATTCATTTATCGGGAGGGATGATTCAGAAATTAAGATTAGCTCAAGCACTTCTAGATGACCCTCAGATATTAGTGTTAGATGAGCCATTGTCCGGATTAGATCCGAGTAGTAGGTATCAAGTGAAAAACCTAATAAAAAATCTGAGCCAAAAGGGAATTACTATATTATTTTCTTCTCACATCTTAACTGACATTCAGGATATCGCAAATAAGATCGGTATAGTGAATAAAGGCAGAATTATTAAAATTGGCTCCCCTGAAGAACTACAAAGTGAGTTCCACATAGGTAACATTATCGAAATTGTATATATTAAAGGAGGAAACCCTTGTCCAAATTTAGATGATATTGACGGAATCGAAAGAATCGAAATTGGCGCTTCTAACAAACAATTTGTTCATTTAAAAGTAGATGCTGATATAGACGATACAATTAACAGGATACTTAAAACGATAACAGAACACAAATCTAAAATGCGCAATTTTAGAATTCTAACGCCTAGTTTAGAGGAAGTCTATTTAAAATATATTGAGGGTGATGTTAGATGAGTTTAAAGATTTTATTCTTAGACGAATTGAAAGGATTTTATAAATCAAAAGTTATGATTATTTTGTGGGTAGGAATGCCCTTGTTATCGCTGCTATTCAATTTTATCGTTCCAGACACTGAAGGTATTCCAATCTCTTCTATAGTTGCACTTATGTTCTCTAGCATTGGTGGAATGCTTGCTTCTGCTATGTTGAGTACATCTATTGCGAGTGAAAAAGTACGGCATGTTTACGATTTATTTTTAATTAGACCAGTTAGACGTACAAATATACTTTTAGCAAAATTTTTTGCTGTGTATTTGTGTTTAATTATTGCTACAGGCATCTCTCTTGCTATCGGTCTTATTATTGATCACTTTACTATAGGAACTCTTCCTGAATATGTTATAGATCAAAATATAGAGTCACTAGCAATAAGTTTGGCAGCTATGGCAATTTCTTGTTCTATCGGAATATTTTTTGGCATAATGGTTTCATCTGTTCCTGTAGCCGCAATATTGTCAGTCTATTTAGGCAATCAAATTTCTGCAATTACTATTTTACCAACGCTCTTCTTAGATTTTATCGATCCTATTCTTTTCTCTTTACTTATAGGTTCTATTGTACCAACAATTATACTAATAATAAGTATTACGATATTTGCGCGGAAACAGTTTTAATTGATCAATAAAATTGATTTTCTTATAACAAGTATTCTTCTTTTTTAGCATAACTTACTTTAAAGAGATCAAGCCATTTATTGAACTTCTCTAATCGTTTTTGAAAAGATTCAAAATTCTTCTTGTTTTTAGGCGACCAAGCCGTTTCTGCAACAGCGATTAACCTTGGAAATGTTTGCCATTCTAGGTTTTTCTTATTTTTTACAAATTCCGTCCATAAACAAGCCTCAATTCCTAAAATGCGTTTATGAAATTTTGATTCTAATTCGTTCGGAATTGGTTCGTAATTATAAGTTCTTTCTAAGGGGATATGGTTATAAGGGTAATTTAGATAAACCGCTGAAAATTCAGACATCACTATTTTCCTTCCCAATCTTGCGTGCTCTAAAACTTGCTTTAAATTCATCGTCCAATAATGACATATCGCATTTTCGATAAGTTTGTCGTTTAGAATTTCGTTCCATCCTATTACCTGTCTTCCTTTAGACCCTAAATAAACTGCAATTCGATTCGTAAAATATACTTGTAAATTTTCTACGCTTCCAAGGCTCTCGTCTTTAATACGAGCTTGGCAATCAAGACAGCGTTTCCACCTCCTTTTAGGAGTTTCATCGCCACCAATATGAATTATGTTAGAAGGGAAAATTTCAATAATTTCGTTTAAAACATTTTGGGTAAATTCAAAAACTTTTTCTTTTCCTATACAAAGCACATCTTTATGAATCCCAAACCGAGTACTAACTTTAAAGGGCCCGCCAGTACAACTCAACTCTGGATAAGCCGCGAGAGCTGCCGTTGTGTGCCCGGGAAAATTTGATTCTGGAATAATTGTAATAAACCGCTCAGTAGCGTATTGAATCAGCTCACGAAGATCTTGTTGTGTGTAATAGCCCGACACGGGAATTCCATCTAGAGGAACTTTATTTTTTTTATTACTTCTATAAGATCGTTGAGAGGTTGTTCCCTCCCGTTTTGAGCCGATTTCTGTAAGTAGCGGATATTTCTTTATTTCTATTCGCCAACCTTGATCATTTGTGAGACCCCAGTGAAATGTATTTAATTTTAAGAGAGCCATTAAATCTAAGATTTTCTTAACAACTTCTTTTCCAAAAAAGTGGCGCGATTCGTCTAACATGAAACCTCGCCATTTAAAACGAGGATAATCCTCTATTACAACACACGGAATAGAAATTTCTAAATCTATGTTTTTACTCCCAATTTTATCGGTTGGAATTAACTGTTGCATCGTCTGAATGCCGTAAAAAACTCCACTTGGCGTAGAAGCCGAGATTTCAATGTGATTTGGTGAAACTATTAAAGTGTATCCTTTGTGGTTTAGCTGTTTTTCGTTATTAATTGTTTTAAGAATAATTATATTATTACTTTCCTTAGTTTGCAAATCTTCCTTTATAACAATATTTAATCCGAGCGTTATTAATAAAATCTGCTTCAATTGCTCGGCAATTGCTTTTAATTTTAGATCTGTCAAAATTAGAGTTTGTTCGTTTAGAGTAAACGCTCCCTCTTTTGACGAGATATTAACAGGTTCCGGGATTATGTCAAGCTCTTTTAGAGTCATTTTACAAGGCTTCCTTCAAATTTTTTAAAATAGGATATAGAATTAATAAAAAGATTAGGTTAAAGAATTTTAAATTCCATTAAAATTTAAAGATTATTTTGATTACATCGATTAATTAGAAAATAATAAATCTTAAAATTCAATCTTAATATTTTTTTTTAATATGAAAGATAAGGATAAGGGACACCCTTCGGGTGAAGATATTGATCTTAATATTTTAGGAATTCTTAGCGAAAATAGTCGGGAAAATTTTAATCAAATCTTAAGTTTACAAGTTAACAACTTTTTTTATATTTTTTTGTAATATCTCTTATTTTTCTTTCCGACATTATTTCTTCAGTATTTTAAGTTATTAGAATTGTTCAAAACTGCGTTTAAC
>JAHLWS010000015.1 GCA_019057795.1 Promethearchaeota archaeon
TAAATGTCGTTATTTGAACCATTTCTATAATCTTTCCACGTTATAATCGCACCTCCACCTCCATCGCTACAGATTTGAGGATGAATTTGGGCACTACTTGCTGTACAAATTTCAACGCCATTAGCAGCCCATTGTACTACACCGTTAGAATTAATTCGTTGAGCGTAAATGTCGTTACTCGAACCACTTCTATAATCATGCCACGTTATAATCGCACCTCCACTTCCATCGCTACAGATTTGAGGTACAGATTGGGTATTACTTGCCGTACATATTTCCACCCCATCAACTATCCCTTGTATTACTCCACTAGAGCTAATCAATTGAGCGTATATATCGGTATCTGCACCTCTATTATCATACCACGTTATAATCGCACCTCCGCCTCCATCGCTACAGATTTGAGGTTCACCTTGGTTACTACTTTCCGTACATATTGGTTTCCCGTCATTAGACCACTCGATCCCCCAGGACAATTTAGGTGTATCTATTACTGAAATCGTTGAATCTTCATAGGTTTGATTTCTCGAAAGAAAAAGATATCGATGAGATGTATTAATAGAAATTAACGCCAAAGAAACTACCAGTAGGATTGGAAGAAACAAATTTAGTTTTTGTTTTTTTCTCATGATTTCATCCTTCTTAAAAATATTTTTTAATTAAATTGTTATTAGATCTTTCATATTTTCTTAATTTAAATTTAATCCTTTTTTTTATTTAAATTCAATAAATGAAGGGATTTAAAATAATTTTAGAAGATTTTTGGTATTAGTATGCGGCATAAATATTGCATGAAACGACATAACACATGAATAATATCATCATATGCAAATTAATTCGTGAAACTCAGCTTTCACGATCAAAATAACTTTTTTTTTCTGAGAAAATTGTATTTCTAACAAAAAACTAAGCAAAAATTATAAATACTTAGTATTTCTTAATTTTACTTAGTGATATAAAATGGTATTAGACAAAGTTGTTAATGAAAAAGAAGTTACAATTACTAATCGTGGTATGATTACAATTCCAGCTAAGTTTAGAAAAAACTTTAATTTAAAAGATGGGGATAAAGTTTTAATAATTGAAGACGAGGGTACTCTTAAAATCATACCGATTAAAGATCCCGAAACTTTGCGCTTAAATTCTTATAATACTGAAGAAATGAAGGGAGAAATGAATAAATCTCGCAAAGAAGAATTGGAACGGGAAATATAAATGAAGAATAAAGCTTGTATAGACACGGGGATTATTACACAATTATATTCTAAAGAACCTCCTAAGAGTATTTTACATTTTATGAACTCAATTAAGGCGGGAAAAATAGAAGCATATGTTCTTTCACCTATAATTGTAGAGGCATTTTATCATATATGTAAATTGAAAGGAAAAGCAAATGCAGAAACAATGATTGCAACATTTCTTAAAACCTATCCAATAAAAATTGTGAATTTTAATCAATCACTCATTTTTAAAGCAGGTATATTAAAATGTCAGCACCGAGCAGAATTATCCTATAATGATTGTTATGCTATTGCTTTTTCCTTAAATAAAAAAATTACATTTCATACAACAGAAAAAAGCTTAACCAAAATACTACCAACTCTAAAATTAAAAACTTATAAGTTTTAACTTTGCTAACCTTTAAAGTAAAGGAAAAGTATTTGTGTTTACAGTTAATTTTATATTAAAATTAACTTTAGTTTATTATGAACTTCAGATTAGCTACTATTGAGGATGTACCAGAAATCGTTAAGGAATCGAAGCCCCTGATCCAAATCTATTTTTATAAAGATAGATTTATTAAGTCACTAAGTTACTAAGTAACTAATATGGCAACTATAAAATTTGATAGACAAAATGAATTGGATGAAATTTTAGCCCGTATATACTTAGATACAAATAAGAAATTTACAAAAAAAGACCTTTTAGAAATTATTTTCGAATTAGGAATTCAGGACTATCATGCTTTACTTAATAAGATAAATAATAAAGATAAAACCGATACAAAAGATTTAAGAAATCAATTCATTCACATCTTTTCAGGATCACTGTCAGTCTCAAATCCTGATGCTATTAATCCAAAATCGATTTGGGAAAAACATTTAGAGGATTAAAATGACAGTATATTTTTTAGATACAAATATCTTATGGTGGTATTTTGTTAAGAATTCAATCAATCATCAACCAATTAAAAATTACTTGGATAATCTTATCTTAAATGCTCAAAATTCTTTTATTATAAATGAATTTGTTATGATAGAACTATTTCATTTATTAATTAAAAACAAAGGAAAAGAAGGTTTTAGAATAGCATCATTGTTACTAAATGAAAAATATCCCTTTTTTAAATTTAAGTATGATTTACTTCAGATATCAGATTTAGATAGTGTATTAAGAATTCTACATAAGTACGGGAATATTAGTTCAATTGGTGGGAGAGATTCAACAATTATTTACTCTATGACTCGTCATAAAGTTAGAAACATTATAACAAATGATAAAGGGTTTGAAAAAATAAATTCAATTACGATTCACAACCCATTGAACTAATTTAAAAAATAGAGATTTTAATCTTGTAAAAAAATCTCTATTAGTAAAATCTAACATAATTCTTACAGGCGAATATAAAATGAATATAAAACGACATGCAGGTGCTGATAGAGAAATACCCCATGCACATCTATATCACGCATTACTGCCAGTAATATTCTGGGTAATTTGGTTTTTGGATTTACAAGTATTTCAATTAACCACGTTTTTAAACGATTATATACATTTGTTAATACGAGTACCTGTATTTATTGTAATATTTGGCATTGCCTTGGTTATTATTTTGAAATCTCATAAACTATTATTTCAATCACATAAGCCTCCAAATCAATTACAATCTGGAGGAATCCTTAGGTATGTTAGAAATCCTATGTATCTTGGGATATTATTAATCTACATTTCTTTGATATTCTTATCTATTTCACTGATTAGCATTGTTGTATTCATCATCGTGTTTCTTGTGTATAATAAAATGGTTAATTTCGAAGAAAATATCCTTGAAGCTAAATTTGGGGAAGAATATAAAGAATATAAGAAAAATGTGCCCAAATGGATTCCAAACCCGTTTAAAAAGTAAAGAAATAGTTTGAGTATTTTAATAATTTTTATTAAATCCTTTTTTAAATATAATAAAATCATCTAAATGATGTTTTAACTATGAAAAAGAATTGGTATAAAAGTAAAGTGTTTGTAATTACAGGAGCGAGCGGTGATATCGGTAGCGAAGTGTGTCGTCTTTTTGCTCCTTTAGGAATGAGGATGTACTTATTAGATTTACCTAATTCGCCTTTAGAGGGGCTTGTAGATGAATTGAAAAAACTTGGAGCGGATTATATTGAAGCAATTATCTTAGATGTAACAAACCGAGAACAAATTGAAGTAGTTTTTAAAAAGATTGGTGAGAAAGAGAAGTATATTGATATCATATTTAATAATGCCGGAATTGGAAGCAAATGCTCAATAACAAATAAAGGAACGTTTGAAGAGTACAGAAAAATAATGTCAGTAAATGTAGACGGCATGTGGCTCGTACTTCAGGCAGCTCTCCCTTACATAGGACGACCTTCTCCAACGAAAAAATACCCAGATAGAAGGGAAGGACAATTAATATTTTCTTCGAGTGCTGCGGGAAAGACTGGTGTCCCTAACATGGCAGCATACGCTATGAGCAAAAGCGCAATTATAGCCTTAGCAGATTCGATTCGGTTGGAATATAAAATGAATGGCCATAAAATTGATGTAATTACTTCAGTATCAGCTCCTGCTAATACTAAATTTTATAACACACCAGAAATGGTGAACTGGGTGAAAAATTATCAAAAGAAAGGCTTTTTTTTTAAATTTGTCGAGCCTCAAGATGTTGCTAAACGAGTCTTAAAAGCTTCACGCAAAAATAAGAAAGAGATTTATGTGCCAAGATTTTGGTGGTTAATAGGCTTTCTATTCGTTTTCAGCCACGGTTTAATAGGGAACTTACTTATTAAAATTGAGAAAAACCAGAAATAATATTGTTAAGTTAAATTAAACATCATCTTATAAAAGAATTGAGTTAAAATAAATCTAATAAGAGAGATTTAAGTATTAGAAATGATATGAGATTTTTAATAAACATAACTCTATTAAAAAAAATAAAATTTTGTTGAATAAAAAAAGGGTTAAAACCTATGGCTATTCAAATAAATAAAATGATTTTCCAGGGGATTCTCAATGCGCTAATGTACATTGCTTTACCGTTAATTATCTTTGAATTAATCTCAATGATTGCACCTATGACATTTAGTCAAGAATTCAAAATTACCATAATCATTATTGGAATTATTGGTACTTTTTTTGCCATATTAAGGTATGCTTTTCCCAAAGACACTTCTGCGAATCGTCTTATGACGTTTGGTTCTACAATATACTCTGGGATTTACGTGTTTTATATTTTCGGGGGTTTTACGACCGGAGTACAATTGGGGACATATTCAATAAATTTACCTGCGCTTCAAGTATTTTTAGGTATACAAATCATAGCTTGGTTGTTATTAGGTTCATATGGGATTAAGGCATTGCAATACTTAATTGAAGCAATAGAATTACGAAAAAATAAAGAATATCGTGTAAAATTTAAACTTAGTCATATTTTTAAAGTATTAGGTACGATGTTAAGTCTTATCACATTTGGTTATCTTGGTAGCATTGGTTATAGCGGAATGAATCTCGGTTTTAATTTTCACGACACATATCCAATAGGATGGGATGACGGCGGTACACTTCTTGATCTAAGCGACGATAATATTAATGTCACGTTTACTTTTGATCTCGACAACCAAGGATTTTACGCTATTTATGATGTTTATATCGACGCAGAATTTCATACAGTGGATAGCGCGAATGAATCAGCTCTCCCTGTAGGAGTTAAAGTAGGAGAATCATTTGATACCTATTTTAGTACGTTTCATTCCTCCACAAATAATATCAATAATAACATAACAATTATTATAGATCCAGCTTATATAGAGGGATTAGCTACTACAGATGCAACTTTAGCGCTTAAAATCTCATTTTCTACGTACTATGCCGCAATCCTCATTAATTTGAATGCAACTGTAAATATTCCGTGGGCTCACTTAATTTAACTTCTAAAAATTCTTCTTTCTTTTTTTATTTTCAAGTTATAATTTCTCATCAAAGTATAAGATAACAGCATCTTTGAGTTACTTAATAATTTATATCCAATTACTTTAAATTTGAAATCACTCAATTTTTTAATATGAACGACGACGAACCGCCAAGACCTAGTGGATTACCAACGGGTTCTAAAGCGCCATTATTTGACACTAAGGATATTTATGGAAACGAACTCAGCTTAAAAAAACTACTTGAAGTCTATAACGGAGTGTTAATTGATTTCTTTAGAGGAAACTGGTGAAGTCATTGCAAAAAACATTTAACGCTACTAACCGAAAATATATCTGAATTTGAGAAAAGGAATATTAAACTTATGTCAATAGCAAGCGATAGCGAAAGACTTTTAAAAAAATTCAAGGAAGAAAATAATTTTGCAGTAGATATGATATCTGATCGCGGAGCAAAGATTGCCAAGGATTACGATGTTTACTGGTTTGCTCCCGGTGGAGGAGGGACTATGAATATCAAACAAGCGGTACCGAGCAAATTTCTAATAAACAAGGACGGAAAGATTATTTGGACTTATATTGGTAAAGATAAGACTGATAGGCCTTCAATAAAGATGATGACAGATATAATTGACGAAAAAATATAGAATCCCGTAAGGATGACTCGTGTGTAAAAACTATAGACGCATGACGACGAACCTTGCAAGGTTTTACGGGATATTACTTCTTTTTTTTAGATTTTTAAGATTAAAATAAAATGATATAGAATGTATTAAATGAATTATTAATAGGTGTAGAACCCCTTACCAGATTTCCTTCCTAATTCGCCATTATCTACCATTTCTTTAAGAGCTTTTGGCGGCTTATCGTTTGGGTCTCCGCTTTCGTTATAGTAAGACATCTCGATATCCCAAACTACATCTAACCCAACTTGGTCCATCAAAGTAAAAGGGCCGTGTCCCATCCCAGTGTAAATCTTCCACGCTTGATCAACTACTTCAAAATCAGCGTGTCCACCCGCCCATATTTTCAAGCTTTCTTTTTTAATTGCGCGCCATATTCGATTAAATACAAAACCAAAGCATTCTTTTTTAACAATTAATGGCGTTATATCTATACTTTCAACCCAATTCTTTCCTTTTTGAAAAGTATCGTCGCTCGTTCCGCTCCCTCTCATTATATCTGCCATAGGAGATACTGTTAAATGGTAAAAGTGGATATTTAACACTTTATCTTTTCGTTTAACAGAGTCTTCAAGTTTGGATACTGGAATCGAGGAACTATTAGTCGCAATTATAGCATGTGGTGGCGCAAATTTGTCGATCTCAGAAAATATTTCTTTCTTCAAGTCCAATTTTTCTGGTATTGCTTCTATAATTAGATCTGCATCTTTTACAGCTTCCGCAATTGTGTCATGGAATGAAACATCTCCAGAAACCTTTTTTATCCTTTTTCTTCTCGCAATTTTTCTCGTGTATTTATCAAACCCTTCGGGATTTGCGTCGTACATTCGAATAGAATAATTCTTGTCCGCAGATTTTTCAACAATTTGCTTTCCCATGAAGCCTATTCCAATAATAGAAACAACTTTAATTTCATCAACCATTTTTGATCCACTAATTTTTTTTAATCATGTTACCTTTTGATTTCTCTCTTTAAGTAGTTGATAGTTTAAAAAAATCTTCGAGCAAATTTCAACAAGTAAATCTCTACAAATATGTCTAATTATTACAGTTACTCCATAATTATATATTCAAGTTTATCTCCAATAATTAATAATCAACTTTTTACAAGAAATCTTTCTTTAAAATTTAATTTACAAATAAAAAAAAATATGGATTCCAAAAGGAGATAAGATTAAAATGGTACAAGAAAAAACAGCTTGGTACGAAACACCTGTAATTAAAGATATGATGGCCTTAATGGGTGGCAGAGCGTTAAGAGGTGTAATGGCCAATTATTTATCGTCTAAAATTTTTGTAGGAAAAGCGGCGCTACTACGAGTTACGCGATACTTAGAAGCTATGATTGATAAACAAGATAGGCGAGCGTTAATTATAACAGATTCTTTTACTCAAAAGTTTGCCAAAAAGCTAACAGATTATCTTGATTTAATTGAAATGGAATACAAGGTATGGTCTGGTGCAGAGCCAGAGGTGCCAATCACAACTATCTATGAGGGTGCTAAAATATGCGAGGAATTTAAACCACAAGTACTGTTTGCATTAGGGGGCGGTAGTGTTATGGATACGACAAAAATGGTGATGGTTAAATATGAAAAACCGGAAGCAAATCTTTTAATGATTTTACCATATTTCGGTTCGTTAGGATTGCGAAAGAAGATGAAATATTTTATTGCGATACCAACAACATCTGGAACTGGTTCCGAAGTAACCCCCGTTGCCGTAATTACTGATACTGAAAGAGATCCTCCTAAAAAAATTGAAGTGTTAGCTGACGAGTTATGTGCAGATATCACGATTCTATTTACGGATTTTGTTAAAGATATGCCTCCGTTTCTGACAATGGCGACAGGTTTGGACGCATTCGCTCACGCCATGGGGTGCTTCGTGTCAAATTGGGGTAGCCCATTTACTGATGCCATGAATTCGACTGCGATAAAAGAAGTCGTAAAATACCTTCCTCGTGCGTATAAATACGGTTCAAAAGATATAGAAGCTAGAGATCACATGCAGATGGCTTCATTAATGGCGGGAATAGGATTTGGAAACACAATAGCTGGAATAGACCATTCGTTAGGGCATAGCTTTGGGAAGATTTTTGGTGTACATCACGGGCTTAGCGTTGGGTTGTTCTTGCCTTATTCTATTGACTTTCAAGCAAAAGTCACTGATAGATGGAGAGCCTTATGCCCAATTTTCAATGTTAAAGTCGAAAACAAGGGTAGAGACGAATTGTACAAAGAATTTCTTCAAGCCGTCAAAAATTTTATAGTCTCACTTGATGGTCCTATATGCGTAAAAGATTTGAAAAATCCTGTTATTAATAAAGAAGATTATTTCTCGAAACTAGATTTGTTAGCCGAATATGCCGACGACGACGCAGTATCTCTAACTTCTTTTCGTACAATTAATAGGAAGCTATATAGAACCATTTTTGAATACGCGTGGGATGGAAAGGATATTGATTTTTAATATGGAGGGAAAAAAATGAGTGAAAATTTATTTGGTTATAACGGAAAAATTGCTTATGTGAATTTAACCGACCAAACGGTCGATGTTAAAGATTTGGATGCTCAAGTAGCAAAGGAATACCTCGGTGGTACAGGGTTAAGCGCTAAAATAACTTACGACCTTCTATCAAAAGACGATTACGATACTTTAAAAAAAGATGCTTTTTCAGAAATTAATCCATTGATATTTGCGACGGGCCCTGTAACAGGAACTTTAAGGCCATCCTCCGGAAGGTACACTGTAACAGCAATATCCCCTCTTACAGGGATATGGGGTGAAGGCAGTTCGGGGGGTTATTTTTGCATTCCTTTACATAATAGTGGTTTCGATGCTATAGTTATTGTTGGGAAAGCAAAAAGTCCTATCTATCTATTTGTCCACGATGAAACCATTGAATTTAAAGGTGGAGATGCCGTTTGGGGTAAAGACACGTACGAAACCCAATCAATTTTGAAAAAAGAGCTAAACAACGAAAAAATTCGGGTTGCCACTATCGGTATTGCTGGTGAAAATTTAGTGAAATATGCGGGAATAATTAACGACGAAGGTAGAGCTATAGGAAGATGTGGTTTAGGTGCTATAATGGGTTCAAAAAACTTAAAAGCAATTGCAATTCACGGAACTAAAAGAATTCAAATCGCAGATAATAAAATAGGCAGAGAACTGTTAAAAGAAGCAGAAGATGCAAAGAGAGGAGACCTCCTTAAATCAATAACGCCTTATTTATTCACTTTATATGGTACAAACTGCTATTTAGACATAGGTATGGCTCTTGGTGACACGCCAGCACATTATTTTACTAAGAACGAATTTTTCGCTGAAAAATTGACGGGGAAAACATTACGTGAAGAATATCCTGTTTTAGATTACGGATGTGCGGGCTGTACTATGAGATGTGGTAAAACAACAATTATAGAACATGAAGGAAAAGAAATCGAAGTAGATGGGCCAGAATACGAGTCTGTCGCGGCATTTGGACCTTTATGCGGCGTTAACGATTCCAAAGAAGTAATTCTCTCGCATCATATGTGCAATGTATATGGTTTTGATACTATTTCTGGGGGCGTGTCAATCGCATTTTTAATTTATTTAGTTGAAAACAATTTGGGGATTGATAAAATTAGGTCACATCTAAAAGATATTGAAATCGGAGAAATAAAGTGGGGAAATGGAGATTTACTTTTAAAATTAATTGATAAAATTGCTAAAAGGGAAGGCATAGGTGATATTCTTGCTGAGGGAGTACGCACCATGGCAAAAGAATTAAATGTTGATCCTGAATTAGCTGCGCATGTAAAGGGTTTAGAAATGCCCATGCACGATCCAAGAGCTTTTGCGGGACAAGCTTTAAGTTATATTACTTGTTATGTGGGCGCGAGTCACGAAAAATGCGATTGGTTCAGCGCTGAATTGGGAAATCTCGCGTACCCGCAATTACGCATAAAATCTGGAGATAGAACTTCCATAAAAGGTAAAGAAAAGGGAGTTATTGCCTTACAAAACATTAGGGCGATAGATGATTCCGCTGTAAATTGCAATTTCCTAAACCCCTCACTTGATCACATAATTAAGCACATTAACGCAGCAACGGGTCTTGATTACAGTAAAAAATCTTTATTGCTTGTTGGGGAACGAATAAATACTCTTAAAAGACTTATTATATGCAATTTAGGGATAACAAGAGAAGATGATAAACTACCTGGTCATCTCAACAAAGTATTAAAGTCTGGTAAAACAGAAGGTGTAAAGCTAGATTTAGATGGAAACTTAAAGAAATATTACAAGATTCGTGGTTGGGATTGGGAAACTGGTTGTCCAACAAAAGAAAAACTCGAAGAACTTAATATATAACTAATTTTTTTTTTATTATAATTTTATTTTTACATATAACATAGCAGTGTTTAAATAATGTTTATTCTTTTCAATCTCTCTTTTGATATGTGATTTTTTCTAAAGCTCCTAAAAAATAATCGTTTTCTTTTCTAGTTCCTATTGTAACCCGAAAATATTCTGAACCTAGTTGTTTTGATATGTCTAATACCAATACTCCTTGCTCGGTAAGCTTTTTTGTAATGTTAGGTATTTTTGTTTTCATTAATAAAAAATTCGAATAACTTTTAAAAACTGAGATATCCAATTTTGAAACAACACTTCTAATTCGAATTTTTTCTTTTTCAACTTCTTTAATATATTCTATTGCATAGTTTTGATTTTTCAAGGCACTTATGCCAGCTACTACGTTTGGATAGGGTAGCATTGTATTTATTCCAAAAAACCTCTTTTGGATAGTTTCTCCTCCAATTATATATCCCACTCCTAACCCAGATAATCCAAACCCCTTGCTTAATGTTCTTAAAATAGCTAGATTAGGATAATCTGCGATTAAATTAACATATGATACATTTGAAAATTCAAAATAAGCTTCGTCCACTAAAAAAATGATGTTTTCATTTTCTAATATCAATCTTACTTCGTTTTTATCTAAAATTATATTTCCAGTTGGGTTATTGGGGTTATCTAAAATAATTAATGTTGGTTTTTTTAACTCATCAATTAACGGTACAATTGAAAATTTAAATTCAGGTTCTTTTAATCTTACCTTTAAAATTGAAGAATAGGTCTTTCGACAGGTGGCGTTAATTAAGAAAAATGACGGATCAGCGAGAACAATTTGCCGGTTTTTCGAAAAAAGATAAATAAATTCTTTAAGCAAGATATCTGATGCAGTACTAATAATAATTGAATTTTTAGGAGAATTCGTATACATACTTAACAAAGATAATAATTCGTCTACTTTACTTTGAGGTGTATATCGATTTAAAAATTCTATGCTTTCTTTGATAGGATCGGTAATCTCTCTTGGGAGCTTTATAGGCATTTCGTTTCTATCTAATCTAACTAACATGATTCGTACCTTATTTGATAAAAATCGCTCTTATTATTTTTCAATATATTAACAATGTTAGAAAATAAATGCTTAACATTCAATCTCTATTATTAGCTCCTCTTTGTATCCGATTATCACTTTTGCAAGTCCTTTAAGCATTTCATCGGTCTTAATATCGCCAGTATCTACCATTAAACATCTTAAACCTTTAATTTTTTCTTCAGTTGAAACTATTTTAACATTCTTTTTTCCAATTTTTTTTAGAATTTTAGGAGTAATCTGCTTATTACCTCTTCCAAAAATAAATCCTTGTCCACCTATTGGCGAAACGATAATCTTAGCCTTTTTATGTTTATCCAAAAGTTCTAGGATTCCATGTTCATTTAAATCTATCCCAATAATCTTATCGTTATAAAGAGCATCTACTCCAAGTAAGCTTTTTATTAACTTTAACTGATCGGTGATTGCTTTTACAGTTGTACCAGGCCCAAGTAAATATAATGTATCAGCTTCTAAATTTTCAATAACATGTTGAGCAATTTCATGTTTATTTTCTTCAATGGATCTTCCTATTTTAGAACTATCTTTTCCAGCCTGTAGAAGATTTATAACTTTAGGTACATTTAAGTACCCATATAGTCTTGAATCTAAAATTCCTTCTCGAAATGATTCTTCATTAATATCTAAAACCTCGTTTTCTTGAAGTTCTATTGTTTCCTTTATGAATTTATTAACAATTTCGGCAGCAGCTCTAGGATTAATGGCAAAAACAGAGCTGAACATTTTAACGCCAGAAGGTATTGCCACAACAGGTATTGATAAGCCTATGGCATCGTGAATATCTCTGGCTGTCCCGTCTCCGCCACAAAAAATCAATAATTCAATATTTTGTTGTTTCATCATTTTAGCTATTTTTTTTGTATCTTCAGCAGTAGTTTCTTGATTAATATCGCCAATTATTTCGAAATTAATACCAGTTTCTTTCACAAAATTAGCGCCCATATTTCCTGGAGCAACTAATAAATGAATTTTACCTTTGGTTTTTATATTAGAAAGAAAAGAGCGAATTCTGTCAGGAGTTATTGGCCTAGCTCCCATTTTAATAGCTTTCTTAAATGTATGACCATCAGTTCCTTTAAGTCCTACACTTCCACCCATTCCCGCAATAGGATTTATAATAAGCCCTATTTTTCGCATACTGAAATCTCTTCCTCTTAATTGAAATTTTGTTTCTCTATTAAATCGTTAATTTAAATTTCTTAAAAACTCTTGTTTCCTCTTCTCTCCTTTCTTTTCTAATTTTGGCCACATTTTTTGAACCCTCTTGGGGAAACACATAATAAATTTAGATAAAGTTCCTTGAAAGTGAGGGACACAAATCTCTACTTTATTTTTAAGAATTGCTTTTAATACTGCTTTAGCGACTTCTTCAGTCTTTACAGGGTCACTTAAAAATGTTAAGGGCGACCCGCCATGCTTTGCTTCGTATTCTAACATAGGTGTGTCTACAGAATCAGGAAAAATAGTGGAGACGGTTATATTGTGTTTTTTAAGTTCAAGACTTAAGGTTAGATCAAAACCTCTGAGGGCGAACTTGGTTGCTGTATAAATTGAACTATAAGTTTCTGGAACTATTCCTGCTAGAGAAGAAATAGTAACAATATTTCCCCCTCCCGCATCTTTCATTATTGGAATAACTTCTTTGGTACAATGAATTATACCTAATAAATTAACATTAATTTGTTTTTCAATATCCGAATAATTAGTATTTTCGAAAAGAGCAGGAATGATAATACCAACTGTATTAATAAGAATATCTACTGTTCCATACTTTGAATTTGTTTGTGAAATTAAGTTTTTTACTTGTTCTATTTTTGTTATATCACAAGGAATAATTAATGGTTCTTGTGAAAGCTCTCTTGCAATTACTCTTAAGCCTTCTTCATTAATATCTGTCAAAATTAATTTTGTATCATATATATCAAATAACTTTGCTATTTCTCTCCCGATACCTCCTGCTGCTCCTGTAATAATTGTTATTTTATCTTTTAAATCATTTTTTTTCATAATTATAATTCTTCTAAATACTCAGTTTCAATTAATAATTAAAAACATTTTTTAATTTTCAAAAAAAAATAAATAAAATAATTAAATCTTTTTGCCCATCTTCTTTCGAGCTTTTTTAAGATCACCATCTGTAACCCAATGAACCAACTTTGGGAATAATCTCATCAATCTCCAAAACAATTTTGCTGTTCCTGCAAAGATGTAAAATTTCTTTTTTAGAACCCCTTTTATTATTTTTTCAACTACTTCTTCAGGTTGCAGAAGACCAGCTTTTTCAGCAATAATATTTAATTCTTCTGGTCTAGTTTCAGCTTCTTCATGTAGACCTGGAGTATCCGTATCAGGTGGAAAAATTATGGATATGGTAATATTATAGGGTTTATATTCATGTCTTAAAACTTCACTCAGTCCTACGATAGCAAATTTAGTAGGAGTATACGCAGCATAACCCATTACACCAATATATCCTGCAACAGAAGACATGTTAATAATATGACCCTCTTTTCGTTCCATATAATAAGGCAATACTGTTAAAATTGGATTTAATTGCCCAAAAAAATTGGTATCCATATGAAGTTTATAATTTTCAATGGTCAATTTATCTGTATAATCTGGGAGAGAGATCCCTACAATATTAAACAAATAGTCTGGAACTCCAAACTTTTTAATGTATTCATTAAATAATCGTTTGACCTGTTCCATACTGGACAAATCACAAGAAATCACTTCCACAAATTGATTCTCGTTTACTTTCAAGCTTTTAAGCTCTTCAGCAGTAGCGTTTAATGTATCTATATTTCTTGCCACTATACAGACATTACCACCTAATTGAACGAATAATTTTGCTGTAGCCTTGCCTATTCCTTTTGAGCCACCACTGATTATTGCCATTTTGTCTTTAAAAGGTTGTTTTTTTATTAGTTTCTCTTTTACCATTTGATTCACTTCTCAGTATAATTTAGAAATTTAAATATCCATAAATTAAGCAAACGATACCTAAAATTAGCACAGCTGAAACAATAAAGATACTCATGTAGGCATCCATGTCTCTTGTCTTAAACAGACCATTCTGAAGATTAAATGCGAAATCTATTAAACCTAAAAACAATAAAGCTCCACTAGCAACTATAGTAAAGAATAGCCCAAATCTCTGCCCTGTAAAAAGTCCTATTGCGGAAATTATCAAACAAGTTGTAATTAAACCTAAATCAGGGAGAGGAAAAGATCGTTCATGTTTCAAATACCACTCAGTCTTATCCGGATTTTTATTTTCTACCAAAAAGAAATAAATCCAAAATCCAATAATTCCAATCGCTAAAATTATCTGTAAGATTGCTATTATAATTTCAATCATTTTTATCACTTTTTAAAATTAAATTTTTAATTTTATTATAATTTATTATCGATTTTCTTTAGTATATAAATTTTTAATCTTTCTTAATGTCAGAAACTATAAAAAATAATAGATTTTAAATTTCAAATCAATAAAATATGTTGATAATTATACGTTAAATCTCTCATAACTTCATTATTTCTATGAAATGTTTTCTATAATAGGAGTCTATATTTAACAAGTCTAAAATTAAAATAAGATAAAAAAAAAATTAAAATTGCCACTCTCTAAAACGATTCGCGGCTACTCCTACTTCAGCTATACCCCCGTCGATAGGAAATATATGTCCTGTTATAAAATCACTTCTAGGAGATGCAAGAAAAATCATTAAGTTTACGACATCTTCAACTGTTCCAATTCTATTAAGGGGTGTTTTAACATCTGACATTTTCAAGGATTGTATTACGGTATCTTCGCTATTACCATATATCCCCGTAGTATGATAACCCGGAGCTATCGCATTGGAAGTAATGTAAGGGGCTAGAGACTTTGCTACGAGTTGAGTTAAAGCAATAATACCTGCTTTACTAATGCTGTAAGCTGAAAGAGTATCGTCAGCAACTATTCCTGCTATAGAAGTAGTGTGAATTACTTTACCTCTCAAAGGTTCCATTTTTTGCCTATTCATCTTACGACAAATATTTTTATCAACTAACCATTGTCCTTTAAGATTTACATTCATGGTTATATCCCATGCTTTTTCACCAATTTTAATTATGTTAACTCCCGCTTGAGCTGCCGTTCCTGCGTTATTAAATAAAATATATACATTATCGAGCTCGTTAAATGTTTGTTCAGTCATCCTTTTTACTTGTTTTGAATCTGAAACATCGCAGACAATTGGCACTACTTTTTGTTTTGTTTCTTGTTCAATCTTTTTACTAGTTTCCTCCAATAAAGTTTCATTTATATCTACTAAAACTAAATCAGCACCTCTCTCAGCAAAAGCAAAAGCGACACCTCTTCCAAAACCGCTAGCACCACCCGTGATTACAGCTCCCTTTCCTTCTAGAAATTTTTCGACCATATTTTATCATCTTTTAATAATTTATTTTAATATATATTTGTTTCTTCCTTCTTTTAAGTTTTTAATTCAAAGATAAATGTTGAAAATCTAGAGGCAAATATTTATTTACTTAACTCATTTTTAGATTTAATATAGAAAATAGAAAATTTAAGTGATTCAAAAAAATGGTAGATAAGATAATTCCTTTTCTAATCGATGTTGGCTCCGTGATCCCTGCCCGCTCAAAAGCTACATTACTAGATGAAATGGCGATGGCATTAAACGAATGTATAAACATTTATGGAAAGACCATTAAAAAATTAGGCAAGATAAACAGAATTACTGCTTGTTTTTGGCCCGTTCGTTTAGTTCCTTTAAACGATACTCGTGCTTGCGTTTGTAGTTATCTGTTAAATAAACAAGAGAAATTAAATGTAGGAAAATTTTCAGAAACGCCACCCAGCCCAGATAATATAATTCAAGGTGCAGATTCAACATCATTCTTAAATTCTTTGCAGTCGTATAATAGTAACTATTTAAAGAAATCTAAAAATTATAAAAGAGGTACGGCAATTCAAGAAGCCCTTTTTAGCGCTAGTGAAGTTGAGTATTTTAAAAACTTCTTCTTAAATCAATACAATGTTAGTTCATTTAGTGAGCCATATTTCCTCTTAGAAGGAGGACCTATTCCTAAAAGCATAAACCAAGCAAAGATAATTCCAGAAGTTTTTGATTTCATATCTCAAAAAGATGTTAAACTACTAGATAATTATGGTCAGACTATTATCAAACTATGTGATAAGTGGATTCAGCGCGGTGCCCAAGACACTGACAAATTAAGAAGTCGAAAAGTCGATACGAGCGAAGAAGAAAAGCAATTGGCAATAGTTACTAGAGAATTAGAAGCTGAGAAAACCCGAAAAATAGAAGCTACGCCTCAAGAATTAGTAAAAAGTGGAAAGTATAAAATTAACGATAAAACTGGCGATCTTTACAACAATCTTAGCGCAATAAAAAATAGCGTCGATAGACTAAAAAATTCAATCAATAAAAACGACTTATTTGAAGTTGAAGGTGCTCTAAAAGATTTACGCATAAAATATCAGGATCTAGGGAATACAATTAGCAGATATGAATCCGAAATCGCTCAAATAAGGAAGAATATACAACGAGAGATAAATGATTTAGAAAAAACCAGGCAACAAAAAATTCGAGAGCTTGAAAGGAAAAAATCTGAGATTGAAAATAAAATTCAAACGAAACATAGTGAAATTAGCAGCGACCTTTCTTCAGCCGAGAGCATAGTTGCAAGAATCAAACAAGAAAAGCAATCTTGTCTTGATAACATCGAAAGAATTAAAGATGTTGAAATGACTAATGTTCAAAACTTCTTTAAAACTTATTCTATTGAAATTATGACTAAAGATGTGATCGTAGGCATACCTATGTTTATTTTCTACTTTGTTGATCCAAATACGCGCAGAACTACAGAAAGAGCTCCCGTTTTTCCTATTTTGATAAAAAAAGGGAAAATCCAACGGACAAAAGTAACAGATTCCTTTAGAAATAAATTAAGGGATTTAATGAATAAAGACAACGCGATGATAAATTTAGTCGATAAAGGAGGAGAAACAGGCAATTTGATGGATATGAAAAATCTGGATAATAAGCTCGAAGAATCAATCAACGATTTACGTATTAGGAAAATACTAGGTAAAAAAGAAGCTGATAGAGATAAAAACGTAATTAGCGATTTAATTTGGTAATTTTACCAATTTTTTTTAAAATAATTTTTACATATTTTTTTCATTATCCCTTGTAATTCATTTTTTGTCCACAACATTCTGGAATAGGTCGATAACTACACTCTTCTGATTCACAACAACATAGTAAATAGTCGTCCTTCATAATCATTGACTGATCGCAACATAAAGGCACATCTTTTTCATTTCCGCAAATCTCGCATCTTAATTTTGATATTATTTAAATCACCTCTTCTATGAGTTTCCAACTTAGTTATATTATTTTAAATAGAAAAAAGCTTGTTTTATTTAATATAAATTTATTTCATATCCCCATTTTAAATAAAAAGCAATTTTTCTTGAATGATTGTGAATTATTAAAATTGCCGTAATCTTTGAATTTTATTTAAAAATATTCAAAAATTATGTTTCTTATCTATTCTCATTAGAAATAAATGGAGATGAATAGTGGTAAATCAATTAAATTTAGATAATTCAAATAGATTATATGAAGAGGCATTGAAATTAATCCCTGGCGCTATTTTAGGAATTCGACGTCCTTATAACTTTGTAGAGGGAGAATATCCTATTTTTTTTGAAACTGCCAAGGGAGGTAAAGTTATTGATGTTGATGGAAATGAATATCTTGATATGTTATGTGCTTATGGACCTATTATTATAGGGCATAGGGAAGAGGAAATCGATAATGCCGTAATAGATCAAATTAAAAATAAGGGATTTTGCATGTCTTTAACCCAGCAAATACAAAACAGATTGGCAAAAAAATTAAAAGATTTAATACCCTGTTGTGAAAAAATGGTATTTGTAAAAACAGGTTCTGATGCTACTACTATTGGTGTTCGCGTTGCTCGGGGTTATACAAAACGATTAAAAATATTACGGTGTGGATACCATGGTTGGCATTCTTGGTGCGTCGAAGGTAAAGGTGGAATTCCTGAAAAACTCTACGAAGATGTGTATGAATTCGAGTATAACAACCTTGACCATGTTAGTAAGTTGATGCAAAAATATGGTAACGATGTTGCTGCAATTATTATGACCCCTATTAACCACCCAGGAGCTCATGAATTAGAAATGCCAGAATCAGGATTTTTAGAGGGTGTTCGTGAACTAGCAGATAAATATGATGCACTGTTGATATTTGATGAAATACGTACAGGCTTCAGAGTTAATCTTGGTGGCGCTCAAAAAGAATTAGGTGTGATACCTGATCTTGCCGCATTCGGAAAGGCAATGGCAAATGGTTACCCTATCAGTTTCCTTGCAGGTAAAGAACAAGTAATGGATACATTAATCGAAGAAGTATTTCTAAGTTCAACCTTCTTTCCAAATAGTTTTCCACAAGTAGCAGCACTTAAAACTATAGAAATTATGGAGCGGGAAAATGTTTTAGATGTCATTCGTAAGAAAGGTGAAAAGTTTGCTAAAAATGTTACCGAGATCATAGAAGAAAGTGGCGTTCCGTGTACCTTTTCGGGAAGCCCATGGATGCCTTACATAACATTTGACTCCGATCCAAATCACTTATACCGAAAATTGAGAGAAGAGTTTTATAGACAATTAATTCGACGGAAAGTGTTCTTACAACCATATCATCACGGATATATTTGTTATAGGCATACAAATGAAGATTTGGAGAACGCAGCAAATATGATCGCCGAATCTTTAAAAGAATGTAAAAAGCTAATGTAAAATTTAATGAAAATGAATATTAAAAATAAATAGCTTAAACACATCTATAATCATAGTGAATAAAATGATATGGAAAGATTATATTACATTTGATCCTAATATTTGTCATGGTAAAGCTTGTATTAAAGGTACTCGAGTATTTGTTTCAATCATTTTAGATTGTTTGGCGGAGGGAATGTCTGATGATGAGATTTTAGAAAATTATCCCTCGCTGAAAAAAGAGCATATTCAAGCAGCACTTCAATATGGAGCAATGTTAGCTAGAGAAGAGATACTTCCATTTATCGAAGACCAGGGATAAAAAAGTGAAATTCAAATTAGATGAAAATGTCCCTTGGATTTTAAAATATTTAATTGAGAGTATTGGACAACATGAAGTGGATTCTGTTTTTCATGAGAATATTGCAGGTATAGATGATAAGAGTTTAAATAAAAAATGTTTCGAAGAAAAACGAATACTGATTACATTAAACTCAGATTTTATAAACCCCAAAGATAGTTTTTATGGTTTAATAATAATGAGGTCCAACAAACAGGGTAAGAATGCTGTAAAAGAATTATTTGAAAGATTCTTGAAAAGTTATAGTTTAGAAGAAACTGTGGGGAAAATAATTATAATTGAAACTAACCAAATTAGATTAAGATCTGATATAACATAATAAAACTTAAAATATTTTAATTCTACAACCTTTTAAATAGGCTTATTACCAAATTTTTAATTTATTTAAGGGATGTTAATAATGGAGAAATTGATAATAACTGCCGCCATATGCGGAGCTGAAGTAACAAAGAAACAAAATCCAAATTTACCTTATACTGTTAGAGAAATAGGGATCGAAGCAGAAAAAGCATACTTAGCAGGTGCGAGTATTATACATCTACATGTAAGAGAAGATAATGGCACCCCCACTCAAGATATAAAACGGTTCCAAGCGTGTGTCGATGAAATAAAAAACAGATGTCCCGATGTTATCGTTCAACCCTCCACTGGAGGTGCTATAGGAATGAGTAATGAAGAGAGACTACAACCTATCTTCATGGAACCTCCACCCGAAATGGCAACTCTTGATTGTGGTACAATGAATTTTGGTGGCGATGAAATTTTCGTTAATACAGAAAAGACCATCATTAGTTTTGCTCAAGAAATGAACTCGCGTGGAATTAAACCAGAACTGGAATGTTTTGATAAGGGCATGATCGACATGGCATTACGACTTAATAACAAAGGATATATCAAAGATCCAATGCATTTTAACTTTGTTTTAGGCGTCATCGGAGGAATAGCAGCAACACCTCGAGATTTGGTATTTATGATAAACAGTATTCCGAAAAATTCTACGTTTACCGTGTGTGCTATTGGAAGACATGAATTTCCTATGGTTACTTTATCTATGGTTATGGGTGGCCATGCTAGAGTAGGTTTTGAAGATAACATTTATCTTTCTAAAGGTGTATTAGCTAAGTCTAATAGTGAATTAGTCGAAAAAATAGTTAGGATTTCAAAGGAAATAGGTAGAGACATCGCCTCTCCTTACCAAGCGAGAAAAATTTTAGGTTTAAATTAATCAATACAAATAAAGAAAAAAGTAAAGATTATGTATAAAGTATTTGCTGATATTTACGATCTAATTTATTCGTTTAAGGATTACAAAAAAGAAGTTAAAAAAATTAAGAAGTTGATTAAAAAATACAAAAGTACGGATGGTAGCGAACTTTTAGATGTAGCTTGCGGTACTGGAGAGCATCTAAAATATTTAGAAGATAGTTTTATTTGCACTGGTGTGGATATCAACGAAGGAATACTGAATGTCGCTAAAAATAAAGTCAAAGGAGCGACTTTCAAACAAGCTGACATGATAAATTTCGATCTAAACAAAAAATTTGATGTAATCATCTCTCTGTTTAGTTCGATTGGGTATGTACAAACTTATGCTAATTTAGAAAAAACAATTGTAAACTTTGCGAACCATTTAAAACAAGGTGGAGTCGTAATAATAGAGTTATGGTTTACCAAATCTACTTACTGGGTAGGTTTGCCGAGTATGACAACTTATGATGGAGACGATATTAAGATTGCCAGATTAAATACAACAAAAATAGAGAACGATCTATCTGTAATGGAAATGCATTATTTGATTGTAGAGAAAAATAAGGATGTTAAATATTTCGTAGATAAACATGAATTAGGACTCTTCGATACAGATAAAACATTAGAATTCATGAAAAAAGCCGGTCTGAAAGTAGAGTTTCTAAAAGATGGCTTAATGAAAGAAAGAGGATTATATGTTGGGGTTAAAACATAAAATATTAGAAAAAATTATAATTATATTGAATCTTTACTAAGATCAGATACTATAATAAATAATTTCTAAGGATTAAATGGAGAACTTTACATGGCGAAAGGTAATAAATACGGAACTCATAGAGTCATTGAGCCTAAAGGGGCGCTTCCTCAACCTGCTTTTAAAATATCCAACGATACGACCATATTCGACAACGAAATATTAATAGATGTCGATTATTTGAATATCGACTCCGCAAGCTTTACTCAACTTATGGAAGAAGCGGGAGGAGATATAGAAAAAATAAAAGCTAAAATAATGGAAATTGTTCAAGAGAGAGGAAAAATGCAAAATCCTGTTACTGGTTCAGGTGGAATGCTGATTGGAAAGGTAGAAAAAATTGGACCAGATTTAACAGAAAAAATCGATTTACAAAGAGGAGACAAAATTGCTACGTTAGTTTCTCTTTCTTTGACACCACTTAAGATTGAAAAAATTTTAGATATCAAACCAGACATAGATCGAGTTGAAATTGAAGGTAAAGCCATACTTTTTGAAAGCGGAATTTATGCTAAAATCCCAAAAGATATGGACGATAAATTGGCCTTAGCTGCTCTTGATGTAGCAGGTGCTCCGGCTCAAACAAAAAAGATTGTTAAACCGGGAAACTCTGTTTTAATACTTGGAGCAACTGGAAAATCTGGATTAATGTGCTCTTATATAGCAAAAAGTATTGTTGGACCAAACGGTAAAGTAATAGGGCAAGCTAGAAATGATAAAAGAGCTGAGTTCCTTAGGAAAACAGGTTTTTGTCATGAAGTGATTATTGCTGACATCCTTAAACCGCTGGATGTCTTAGAAAAAGTATTTGCTATTAACGATGGAAATGAAGTTGACATTTCCATTAATTGTCTAAGTATACCAAACACTGAAATGTCAAGTATTTTACCCGTTAAAGATGGGGGGATCGTGTATTTCTTTTCTATGGCTACTAGTTTTACCAAAGCCGCATTAGGTGCTGAAGGTGTCGGAAAAGATGTCACGATGATAATTGGGAATGGTTATACCAAAGGACATGCTCAAATAGCTTTAGATGAGTTACGAGAGTCTGAAAAATTACGAATAATATTTGAAGAAAAATATATAAAATAATTTAGAATATGAAGATAATTAGATAAGTAAAGTGAATTGTTATGAGAGTAAATAGAAGAAAAGAATTATTTAAAGAAGTAAGCGATGAAGATTGGAATAATTGGCGCTGGCAATTTAAGAATAGAATAAACACTTTAGAAGACCTTAAACAATATATTCCTCTAACTAAAGAAGAGGACGACCCAAAAATCTTAAAAGAATTGCGAATGGCAATTACACCTTATTATTTGTCATTAATCGACCCTCACGATCCTTACGATCCTATAAGAAAACAAGCTATCCCTACTATCCACGAATTACACGTATCGTCGAGCGATCTTGTAGACCCTCTTCACGAAGATGTTGATTCACCAGTTCCAGGTCTAACCCATAGATATCCTGATCGCGTATTATTTTTAGTTACTGAAAATTGTTCGATGTATTGTCGACATTGTACGCGCAAGCGATTTGCCGGCCATCACGATAAAGCACCTCCCCAAGATCAAATCGATAAATGTATCGAATACATACAAGAAACTACGGCTATAAGAGATGTACTTTTATCTGGAGGCGATGCGTTATTAATATCTGATAAAATATTAGAAGATATCCTGGTCAGATTAAAGGAGATTCCTCATGTAGAAATAGTACGATTAGGTTCTCGAACACCCGTAGTTATGCCTCAAAGAATTACTCCTGAACTATGTGAAATGATTAAGAAATATCATCCTATTTGGTTTAATACCCATTTCAATCATTCTAATGAAATAACAGAAGATTCTAAAAGAGCGTGTGAAATGTTAGCAGATGCGGGAATCCCGCTTGGAAATCAATCGGTATTATTGAAAGGCGTAAATGATTGTATTCATGTCATGAAAAAATTAGTCCAAGACCTTGTAAAAATTAGAGTAAGACCTTACTATATTTATCAATGCGATCTCTCTGTTGGTCTTGAGCATTTTAGAACCCGCGTTGCTCAAGGTATTGAAATCATTGAAGGATTAAGGGGGCACACATCTGGCCTATGTATTCCCACGTTCGTAGTAGATGCCCCAGGGGGCGGAGGGAAGATACCTGTTATGCCAGATTATACAATTTCTCAGGGAAATAGACGGGTTGTGTTAAGAAATTTTGAGGGTGTTATTACAACATACGAAGAACCAGATGATTATATTCCGGGCTGTCATTGCAAAGATGTTGAAGAGCAGATTGGAGTTTCAGCGTTATTAAGCGGCCAAAAAATAACAATTGAGCCAGATGATTTAGAAAGAAATAAGAGGAAAAGGAAATTAAGTAAATAAAATTTTATGGAAAGTCTAAACTAATTTTTTTTGGTTTTTCAACAAGGTAATTTTTTCTTGAATGCTTTGGAATTGATTGGATTCACATCTTCTAACCATATCCTTCCATATTACCCTAAATTGATAAAAATATTCTGAAATTTCAAGTGGATCTCCAAATAATACGTGATATGTATCAGCAATTTCAATTTTTAAATAAAGTGGTAAAAGCTCAAAAACTTTAACATCATAATTATGAGGAATTTTCTCTAACAAGGACAACCAAATTTTAAAATTAGCTTTTTTATCTTTAGTTTTTGTAATTATGGCTACATCTAAATCGGATCGACTTGGGATAAAATTACCAGAAATGAAACTACCATAGAGAACTGTCCAAAGATCCTTGCAAATTTCTAAATCTTTTTTAATCTTAATTAGAGAATTCGATTTTCTCATTTATTATCACTTCCACTTTTTTTGCAAAAGTCATTAATGTATTTACTACTTCGTTTTTATTTTGAAGCACTAAATCTTCTTCTATCTTATTGTATTTATGTGCAAGAACATTCCTCAAACCGTTCCATTGATGGAGATTCTTTATGAGATTTGGTGAAAATATAGAAAGTTCATCCAACGCGTCCAAATTAGAATAATCGTCTTTAACGGTTATACCTAAATCTTTACATAACATCGCAACAACATCCATTGTAGCATCAATTGATATCTGAAGACGATAGAAGAGAGCATCTAAAAAAAAATAATTTTCATCAATTTTTTCTGGTAAATTAGTAATCTTATCTATAATAAACTCTAATTTTCTTTTATATTGATCCTTGCGATTCATTACGTTAATTTTTGTGTTTCACTCTTTTAATATTTTCTATTTTCATCATAAGGGGTTATTTTTAATTCCTCTTCTTTCTTAAATTCCTCTAACTATTTATAAATTTAGGCCCTCTCAATTTTTATTGGGATAACACAACACTGGTTGTGTTAAGAAATTTAAAGGGTGTTATTACAACATACGAAGAACCAGATGGTTATATTTTGGGCTGTCATTGCGAATATGTTGAACAGCAGATTGGAGTTTCTGCTTTACTGAGTGGCGAAAAAATAACTATAGAACTTGAAGATTTGGAAAGAAATGTTAGAAAAAGAAATCTATCCAAATAAATATCTTGTATTTAGAATAAGAAATGATGAATCATTTAGTAGATAATTAAAGTTATCTTAATTTATTATTCCTTCTTATTAGATCATATAAATACATTTGATACTCTCATTAAAATGGAATTTGCTAATTTCATACAAGAAAAAATAAAGGAATATAAAATAATCTCAATTATAGGACTTGCTAAGAATGTTAGTAAAACTACTACATTAAATCACATTATTCAAGCTTTAAAAGGAAAATATATTTTAGGACTTACGTCTATTGGGCGAGATGGCGAAAAATATGATGCTATTACGACTTTACCTAAACCACGCATATTTGTCGAATCAGGGGTGTTAGTAGCTACAGCTACTCATAGTATTAAAAACAGTGAAGTAAAAATTGAGATCATAAAGACAACTGGAATCAACACTCCAATGGGAGAAATCGTTATTGCAAGAGTTATATCAAATGGCTACATTGAATTGGCAGGTCCTTCTATTAACTCAGAATTAAAATTTGTATGTAAAGAATTATTAAATTTAGGAAGTAATCTGATACTAATTGATGGTGCATTTGATCGCAGATCTTATGCTTCACCTCTCGTATCAGAAGCGACAATCCTTTCTACTGGAGCCTCTGTATCTAAGAAAATGCAAGAAGTTATTGATATAACTCATCATACAATGAATTTAATATCCTTAGAAAATGAAGAAAATTTTCAAATAATTAATTTAGCAGAAGATATCATATCCAAGGCAAAAGTTGGAATCATTAATGAAGACTATTCAGTTAAAATCTTAGAACTATTAACAGCTTTGGATTCTGCAGACGAAATCTTAAATTTTATGACGAATAAATCTAAAATTCTTGTAATTAACGGAGCAATCACGGATAAATTCCTTGAGGAGTTTATGAAGAAATCAGATCTTTATAGAAATATTAAAATTTTGGTCCCTGATGCAACAAAATTGTTTTTAAATAAAACCACATTTGAAAAATATTCTAAAAAAGGTGGAGTCATAAAAGTTTTAAATAAAATTAAAATTATTGTCGTCACAATCAATCCAACTTCGCCTTTAGGTTATAAATTTGACAAATCTAAGTTCTTAAACGAATTAAAAAGAGGAGTCTCTATTCCGATTTATGATCTTGGACCGAGTAAATACTAAAGTATAATTTGTTTGAATTACTAAATGAAATATAAATTTTATAAAAGTTAATTTCTTTTAGAGGTTATAATAACATTGAAAGCAAAAAGCAAGCTAAATTTGAATTTAGAATTAGTTGAAAAAGCCAGAAACATAGCCAGAATAATTGCTAATGATACTCAAATATTTATAAACAATCATACCACAACTTCCATTGAAAGAACTATATGTCGATTATTAGGGATTGATGGAACTGATGAATTTGGAGTTCCTTTACCCAACATTATAATTGATCATATCATAAAAACAGGACTAATAAATAAGGGTGCTGCATTGTACCTTGGAAACGCGGTTATACACACAAATTTATCACCCCAAAATATCGCAGAAAAAGTCAGCCAAGGTCAATTAATCATCACAAACTTTCCAAGGGGGAGCTTATCTGAGGTAAAAGAGGCATTAACATCGATAATACAGAAGAATATAGATATAATTAGACGAAACAAGCAAAAAAGAGAAGACTTAATTAAGAAATACGGAGAAAAAGTTGGACCTCTAATATATATTATTGTTGCCACAGGGAACATTTTTGAAGATATTGTCCAAGCTCAAGCGGCTGCAAGACAAGGTGCTGATGTTATAGCTGTCATTCGCTCTACGGGACAAAGTCTATTAGATTACGTCCCATATGGTAGCACAACTGAAGGATTTGGAGGGACATATGCAACCCAAGAAAATTTTCGTCTCATGAGGTCAGCTTTAGATAAAGTCAGTGAGGAAGAAGGTAGATATATTAGACTTACTAACTATTGTTCAGGACTTTGCATGCCCGAAATTGCTGCCATGGGAGCATTTGAAAGAGTAGATATGATGTTAAACGATGCGTTATACGGTATTTTATTTAGGGACATAAACATGCAAAGAACAATAATCGATCAATATTTTTCAAGGATGATTAATGCATTTGCAGGAGTAATCATTAATACGGGGGAAGATAATTATCTTACAACTGATGATGCTTATGAAGCTGCTCATACAGTATTAGCATCACAATTTATCAATGAACAGTTCGCAAAATTAGCGGGGTTAAAAGAAGAACAAATGGGTTTAGGTCACGCATTTGAAATGGATCCTGACTTGGAAAATGGATTTATTTATGAACTTGCTCAAGCTCAAATGGCACGCGAAATCTTTCCTAACGCTCCGTTAAAATACATGCCTCCCACTAAATACATGACGGGAAACATCTTTAGAGGTCATGTTCAAGATGCTTTATTCAATATCATCACCATTCTTACAAATCAGAGAATTCATTTACTCGGGATGTTAACTGAAGCAATCCATACGCCATTCATATCGGATCGGGCTTTATCTATTGAAAATGCGAGGTACATATTTAAAAATATGAAAGATTTGGGAGATGAAATCACGTTTAAAGAAGGAGGGATAATGCAACAACGTGCAAACGAAGTAGTAAATAAAGCCCTTGATCTTCTGACTAATATTGAAAAGGAAGGACTATTTAAGACCATTGAGAAAGGGATCTTTGCTGGGATAAAAAGATCGATTGATGGGGGGAAGGGATTGGATGGAGTAATTCATAAAGATAAAGAATATTTTAATCCGTTCTTAGAATACATGTCAATAGAATTAAACTTGGGAGGCGAAAACTAAATGGGTGGAGGACATTATTCTACTGGAAATAAAGAGTTCGATAAGAATTTAGATCTAACTCGAATAAAACCTTATGGAGATACAATGAATGACGGAAAAGTTCAAGTTAGTTTTACTCTTCCTGTAAATGATGGAGAAAAAGCTACTTTTGCTGCTTTAGAAATAGCTAAGAAGATGGGATTAGAAAATCCTTCAGTTGTTTATCACGTATCGTTAGATAAGGATTTTACATATTTTGTGTTATATGGAAGCTTCAAACATTCTATTAACTATACAGAAATAAAAGTGGAATCAATAGACATTGAAGCACTGACTATGGAAGAAATTAATGATTATATAAAAACACAAATAAAAAGAAAATTGGTTGTTATTGGCGCTACGACTGGAACAGATGCACATACGGTAGGAATCGATGCAATTATGAACATGAAGGGATTTGCAGGTCATTATGGCCTAGAGCGATATGAAATGATTGAAGCATATAATTTTGGAAGTCAAGTAACAAATGAAGAATTCGTTAAAAAAGCAATCGATTTAAAAGCTGACGTGTTACTGGTGTCTCAAACTGTTACTCAGAAAGATATTCATGTTAAGAACCTCACTAACTTAGTGGACCTCTTAGAAGCTGAAGAGATTAGAGATAAAGTTGTTTTAATTTGTGGGGGTCCTCGAATTACGAATGAATTAGCAAAAGAATTAGGATATGACGCTGGATTTGGCCCAAGCACATTTGCTGAAACTGTAGCAACTTATTTCATCAAAGAAATTTATAATCGAAAATCTAAATGAGATACAAACAATATGCCTCGATCAAGCGTTTATTCTGATGATGATTGGAAAAAAGTTACACCTCATATACCCCCTGTATATGAAAAAAAGGCTTATAATTTAATTTACGATCATCATTCTCACACATACTTCAGTGATGGAGTACTTACAATTAAGCAAAATGTTGAATGGCATATTGCTATGGGGTTCAACGCATTAACTATAACTGATCATAACAACATGCGGCATTTAGAAAAAATTAAGAAGGTTAAAGAAGAATATTTTGAAAAGGGTATTCTTATTACGAGTGGCATAGAATGGACAACTGTTAGGATTCATTTAAATTTCTTAGGTGTCTCAAAGTGGGATACCAGAATATCTTATAAACTTTAAAATGAAAAAATTATTGACGCAATCAACAAGGTTCACGATCAAGGGGGCATAGTTGTTTGTAACCATATTCCATGGAGTATAAACGAAGCTAAATATAAGAATCATCCAACCCGAGAAACCTTATTGGAATGGGGAGTTGATTATATCGAGATAGTTAACGATGATTCTCAACCGGAAAATGTCTTTGATCAAGAATCCTATGATTTTTGTATGGGACATAAAGGAGAAATTGGTATGCTTACTGGTACAGATATGCATAAACCAGATGGATTATTAGGTGGGGGTGTTCATGGCTGGACATTATTAAACCTTAAAGAATTTACAGAAGAAGCGCTATTAGAAGAGTTAAGAAGGGGACGCACTAAAATTCTCTATTCTAAAGAACCATATGCAGATCTAGGTAATCATAAATAGAACGATTCTTGCCATCTGAATAAAGCTTAAAATATAAATATTAAATAAATAAATAAATAATAATATTATGAAATAAAAAAATAAAATTTTATGTGAAAAATAAATGTCTAATATAATTATTCAAACAAATAATTTAACTAAATATTACGGTAAATCTCGTGGAATTGAGAATTTAACATTTGAGGTAAATAAAGGTGAGATCTTTGGGTTGCTCGGACCAAATGGAGCTGGGAAAACCACCACAATTAGGGTCTTACTTGACTTCATTCGACGGACTTCGGGAGAAGCTCAAGTATTTGGATTGGATGTGAAGCAACATAGCACCGAAATTCGACGGAGAACAGCATATTTACCTGGTGACTTGGGATTATATAAAGACAAAACGGTGCGAAAAAACCTTCAATTCCTTTTAAAGATGTATAACAAACCTGTACCCAATAGAAAGATTGAGGAGTTGGCAGAGCGCATTGACTTAACTTTAGACAGGAAAGTGAAAGAACTTAGCAAAGGGAACAAGCAAAAGATCGGAATTGTCCTTACTTTTGCACCAGAAACTGAGCTATTAATGGTTGATGAGCCCACCGCCGGTTTGGATCCTTTTATTACGGCCGAATATTACAAAATTCTTTACGAACAGCAAAAAGATTTTGGCACGACGGTTCTTTTAAGCTCTCATTTACTCGGGGAAGTCGAAAAGGTTGCCCATCGAGTTGGTATTATTCGAGAAGGAACGATTGTGGAATCAGATTCCGTTCAAAGTTTGAAAAAAATCGCCTTAAAAGAAATTACGATCGAATTTCCCACCGCTTTGGAGCTTCAAAAATTTAACTCTAAAATCCCAACCGGAATTGTTGATAACTTAAGAACAAGCGAGACGAGCGTTTCTCTTACAGTTCCTCGCGAAAATCTAACCGAAATCATAGATGTTCTAGGACAGGTCGGAAAGGTAAGCGATTTACAGATTCAAAGTCCCAGCCTCGAGGATATTTTTATGAAATATTACGAAACAAGTTCGAGCAGCACTGATTCTTTAGAAAAGGATAATATTAAAGCTGAGAGGTTGATGGATTAGATGGGTCAATTGCTAACAATAGTGAAAGAATATTTAAAAGACAAAAAGTGGGCGACCATTCTTCTTGGGGGAATTATAGGATTGTTTGGTCTTTTTACAATATATATAATAAACGAGTTCGATTTGGAAGCCATGGACTCTCTTATGGCGTTTATCCCACCAGATATGTTAGATTTTTTTGGGGGTGTGGCTGCCTTGACTAATCCTTATGGTTTCCTTACCATTGAGGTATTAGGCTTTATTTGGTTGTACGCGGGGATATATTTGGTTTTTTCTGCCAGTTCGCTTCTCTCGCAAGATGTCGAAGAAAAAACCATCGAGTTGTTCTTATCAAAACCAATAACTCGAAACAAGTTTTTGGGTAGCAAAATTGTTTCGCTATATGTGCTTATAACAATTATGATGACTTTGGCGTTTCTTATCCTCTCTGGAGGGATCGCAACTTCTCAGATGTTCATAGACGAGGGCCTTTATTGGGACCGCGTGTGGGGGACTTATGTTATAGTTGTCCTGTTTTTAAGTGCTTTATCCATGATTGCCTTTTTCAGCTCGACAATTTTCCTTAATTCCAAGAAAGCAATGGTAATAGGCATAATCGCGCTCTTTTTGATGTTTTTTATCGATGGGTTTTATATTTACATGGAAGAGATCGAAAACTTGAAGTATTTTACGGTGTTCTTTTATTACAATCCCATCGATTATCTCGTACACGCGGATATAGATTTATTTATTCGGGACATAATTGTGTTAGCGTCAATAAATGCCGCGCTCGTAATTGGAAGCCTCATAGTTTTCAACAAAAAGGACATTCCAAATTAACATTCTTTTATTTTTCAAATAAGCGATCGTGCTATCAATGTCAATATCGTAAAGTTTAGCAGAATATTTCGATCGCATTAATTTTTCTTTTCACTATTAAAATAATGTTCTAAAATAGAATAAAAATTTACTAATTTTCGATTATTATTTTGAAGATTACATATAATATGTCCAAAAAGACTCAGCAACTTTCTTGATGACCTTATCAGATCCACGAAAAGATGGACAAGTGGTAGGCTATTAGATTAGGCTAATTTTTAACTTGTTCGTAATAGTGATATAAATTTATTGATATTAGAGTTATTTTAAAAAGGTAGAATTTATTATTTTGATATTATAAAAATATAAGATTTGATTTTACATGTCAAATAAAACTGAAATGATTTTTAAATTAGCCGTTTTAGGTAATTCTGCTGTTGGAAAAACATCATTAATTAATCAATATATTAATCAGAAGTTTGAACAAGATTATCATCCTTCTTTGGGAGTTAATATTGTTATAAAAGAGATGAATGTTGAGGAAAAAAATGTTCATGTTAAAATGATACTCTGGGATATAGCAGGCCAAGATAAATATGATTTATCGCGAAAAGCGTTTTTTCAAGGTTGCGCTGGAGCCTTATTTGTGTATGATGTAACTCGACCAGTTACATTTAAGGATGTAAAATCCAAATGGCTGAAAGACTTAAAAGAATTTGGAAATAACAATGCCGCTTATCTCTTAATTGGCAATAAGAACGATTTAACAGAAGAAAAGATAGTTTCAACCCAAGACGGTGAAAAATTAGCAAAAAAAATGAAAGCTATCGAATTTATCGAGACGAGTGCTAAACATGGTGGTAATGTTGAAAAAGCATTTAAAACTCTTGTTCTTAGCGTAATCTCTAATAGGGTAAAATAAAAGCTTATTTTATAAAATTTTGTTATTTCTCCCAAGATCGCATTATTACATGTGTATTTGACTCACTACTAAAAGCTAGGGAATAAGTAACGAAAATAAAGTTAAGTAGATTATACTAACTCCAATATGTATTAAAGTTATCACAGAACCATATTTTAATAATGATTTATAGTTAAAATCTGATACGCCATATTTTTCTGCTAGATTTAAGGTTATTAAATCACATGCAGCTCCTTGTGGTAAAAAATTAGAGCCAATATTTATTCCAAGGATCATTGCCATAATAATAAGGTTAGGAACTTGCCCTATACCATAAATATTTTCCATTAATGTGATAAAGACGAGAGCTGTTGGAATTTGGGCTAAAAAACCTGATAATACGCTTATCATCAGTAAAACGGTTATAGCAGCAATAAGATCATTATCCGAAATAAAGGTTTCTATTAAATCACCAATAAATATAAAAGTTCCATTTATTTGCATTGTACCCATAAGGAGGAATATTCCTATAAAAAATGTAATAACCTTTAGATCAGTTTTTAGAAGAACTTCTGCAAACTTTTTTCGATTTAAAAGGCACATTATAACCGCACCAACAACAGCAACTATATAAGCTTCAGGGATAATGATGAATCCAATAACTATACATATAAAATTTATTGAAATGAAGACAAATTTCTTCTTATTAACAATAATCATGTTAGGATCCATGATATCAAGAAGAATTTTCTTATAATCTTCAGGAGGGGGGTCCTGTTTTCTAAGCATAGTAAAATCTATAAGGAAGAGGGTATAAATTAAGGTTGGAATAACAATTAGAGAAAAATTAGTTACAAAGTAAGCAAAATTAAGTGAAAAAGCATTCGCTATAAGAATATTCTCTGCTGAACTAAAAGGAGTATAAATGGACCCGATATTAATCGTAAAACTTAGGCCAAAAAGATAAGGTGCTGGATTAATTTTCAAGATTTTACATGCTCGTATAACAAGGGGTACAAAAATAATCCCTACTGTAATATCAGAGACAAATGCTGATGTTATACATGCCATAATACAAATTAAAAAGAAGAATTTTCTATGATCAGCTCTCGTCCAATGAATCGTTTTTAAGATGACCCACTGAAATATTTTTTGCTCTTCCATAATAGCAATAATAATTTGCATACAGATTATAAAAAATAATGGTTCAAATTCGATAAAGGTTATAAATTCTGTAAACCCAACACCAAAGGTAATACCTGCAACAATACAAGCAATAACTGCTGAAAGTATTGTAAAAGAAATATAGTCTATTCGTTCATTTGTAAAGATTGCCATTATCACTATAAATAAAACAGCTGAAATAATAATTGATATTATCTCATACATCTTACGCTAATCCTCAATTATTTTAATTAGATCTAATGAATTCATATTTCTTTAACTTTTCCTTATTAAGTTTTGAAAATTAAATTTTCTAACAATAATAATATTAATTTTATTCAATAAAAAAAAAATCGTATACTGTAATTATCTGTTAGTTTTATATTTATTTCATAAAAAGAACATAATTGCTTTTCGTTCATGGAGCCTATTCTCCTCTCGATCGAAAACAATTGATCGGTTATTAAATTATTTTATAGAAACTGTTTTTCTTTTATATTTTATTTCTCCCACGCTTTCATAATTACATGAGTATTTGAAGCAAAAATTCCTTCTATCAAATTTATTTTCTCAGAAAAAATATCGAATAATTCTTCGGATGTTTCTACTTCAATTTCAGTCAATATATCGTAGTCTCAAGTCAAAGACATGACTTTCTTAATTTCTGGTATGGCTTTCAGTTCTTCTATTCCTTAAATTCTCTCATGAGATGTATTGCAACAATTGAAAGTAGGATAATTATCACTTACTATATTTTCCGATATAACATTATTATATCTTCCAAATAAATTTAATCCAACGGCTAAGCAGTGGATCATTGAATCAAACTAATGTACACTCTATTTTTCCCAAGAGCGCATTATTACATGCGTATTAGATTCAATTATCCCTTCAATTAAGTCAATTTTTTTAGCAAAAATGCTGTACAACTCTTCGGACGAATCCACTACAATTTCAATTAACACGTCGTAATCGCCAGTTAAAGACATTACGCGTTTGATTTGAGGAATCTCTTTTAATTCGTCAATTACCTTTTCTATTACGCTCATTCCTAATTTACATAAGGTTATTGCCTTTATTGTCATAATTTCCAACCATATAGTCTATATTTCTAATTTATTTATTTCATTTACAAAAAGAATTTTAACATTTTTAACTTCGTCTAACTTTTTTATTTGTTTATTTACTAAATAATAAAAATCTTTTATAGAACTGCTTTTAACATTTAGTAAGAGGTCGTGCGTTCCTGCTAACGTGTCTACGCTAATTACTCCTTGAAATTTCAATAATTTCATTGGTAATTTCTTTAAACTTCCAATTTCGTTGTCTAAAAGAATATACGCGTTGACAATGTTTTTCAATTCGTGACCGTACCGGAATAAAATTGAGACGATTAATAAAAAGAATACTACCAATAAATTTTCTAACGGGAAATACTCGCCAACAAAAATTATCCCAAAAATCAAAGCACCTATTGGTTCTATTAGAGTTAAAATGCTATTCCATTGGCTATAGGTCAAATTATAAGGCTTCCAATATATACTCGTAAGAAAAACAAGCAGAAATGGAAGGATTGTAGAAAAAATTATCAAAAAGATTACATCCCTTCGCATTAGGATATTAAACATATTCGGGAATTCACCATAAAATTTAACGGTTTCAGTAGTTAAATCAGAAATTGGAAAAATGAGTTGAAAAATCAAAAGAAAAGGAAACATGAATATTACACCTATTAAGAATGTACTTGATATTTTTATAAGGAGACGGATAATCTTATAGTATTGATTTTTATTAGCAATTTTTAGCTCACGTTTCGAATAAATATCTCTATTTATAGATATTTGAAAAAAAACGAGACTTAACATGAATAACGTAATGTATATCAACCCCATCAACGAAAATCCGGTTCCATGCAAAGCAGCTTCTTGACTCTTTACGTTTATTATGATACCTATTGAAACAACTAACAACAAGAGATATAGTATTTTGAATATATCCAGTTTCTCTGATTTGATTCCGTGTTCGTAAAGAGCTACAAGGATAATACTAACTTGAAATCCGATCATTGCTAAAGCAATAGTTTCTGTAACTTTTAAAGCCATAAAATACCAGATAAGTTGCATTATGATGCCAAAAAACCCCATTATAGCGAAATAATAGATGTTCCTTAACCTGAAAAACCTTCTATTCTTATGAGTATAAATAATTTTAAGAACTTCAAATGGAATTTTTTTATTTGAAGTGAATCTATTGTTTACAAATATCAATAAAATCGCAAGAAGAAACAGAATAACTCCTGATGCTAAAAATCTTAGAAAAATAACCATTAAAATAGAAACTTCGTTGAACAAACCTAATACTATAACAGGAATAAAACTCCATAGCAAATTTGCTACGATAAGATTGATAATGATTTTATTCTGCATAATACTTATTACTTTAAATTGTTTAAATCAAGGTTTTCGATTACGATATATAAAATCACGATCATTTGAATAGTTTTTCTTAAAAAACACCTTGATATTTGGTTCATTTATCCCACAGCTTTCCCAAAAGATTTGTTGTACCAAAATTAAAAATTTTTTATGTATAGGTAAATTTAGATATATATATTAAGAACCCTATAAAAAAAGATTAGTGAAACTACATGCCAAGTTCAAAAGATTATATGGAAATGGATGATAAATACTGCGCTCATAATTATCACCCAATTCCCGTTGTTATATCAAAAGCGGAGGGTGTATGGGTTTACGACCCTGAAGGAAATAAATATATTGATTGTTTATCTGCCTATTCATCCCAAAATACGGGGCATTGTCACCCCGAAATTATAAAAGCTTTAAAAGAACAAGCAGATAAGGTCACTTTAACATCTCGCGCGTTCTATAACGATATGATGGGTCCCTTTTTAAAAAAATTATGCGAAGTTGTTGGACCACATATTAACGATCCAAACAATTCTGGAATAATGGCACTTCCAATGAACACGGGAACTGAAGCAGTCTCCTCCGGTCTAAAAGTTGCGAGAGCTTGGGGTTATATTAAAAAGAAAATTCCTAAAAACGAGGCAAAAATAATTATTTGCAGAGATAATTTTCATGGAAGGTCAATAACAATAGTAGGATTTAGTACGGATATTGAAGCTGTAAAATACTATGGAAACTTCGGACCTTACACTCCCGGTTTCGTAATTATTCCGTATGGAGATGCTGAAGAGTTAGAAAATACAATCTTAGAAATCGGCCCTGAAAAAGTAGCGGCGTTCCTATTTGAGCCAATTCAAGGAGAAGCTGGAGTAAAAATCCCTCCTGAAGGATACTTAAAAAAGGTTAGAGAGATCTGTACAAAGTACAATGTTCTGATGATCGCTGACGAGATTCAGACTGGTTTTGGAAGAACTGGGGAGTTTTTTGGATGCGACCACGAAAATGTGAAGCCTGATGCGATGTTACTTGGAAAGGCGCTTGGAGGGGGTGTTTATCCCGTTTCAGCTGTAGTTACTACTAAAGATATAATTGGCCCTGATGTTATTAAACCTGGAACGCATGGAAGCACATTTGGAGGAAACCCGTTGGCTAGTGCGGTTGCTATGAAATCGTTAGAAATTCATATCGACGACCATTTAGCTCAAAGAGCCAAAGAATTTGGAGGTTATTTTCTAGAAGGGCTTAGAAATATCGCAAAAAAGAAAACTATAGTTCCAATTAAAGAGGTTAGAGGTAAAGGTCTATTAATAGCTATTGAATTTGAATCAGATGCAAGGCACATAGTCGAAATGTTTAAAGATAAGGGCGTATTGGCCAAAAATACTCATTCTACAATTATACGTTTTGCCCCACCTCTAATTATAACTAAAGACCAAATCGATTGGGCTTTAAAAATTATCGAAGATGTGCTGGTAGCGTAAAAAATTAAAATTTACTTATTTTTTATATAATTTAATTATCGTTAATAAAAAAGTGGGTACCGGATTTTCCCTCTAAAGCTTCTGTAATTTTTTCGATTGAAGTTATAATGGCTTGTTCTCCACCAGATTCTAAGAAATTTATTACTGCTTGTATTTTAGGACCCATGCTTCCCGGAGGAAAATGGCCTTGTTTCATATATTCTTTTGCATCTGTGGTTGAAACTCTATCGAGGTATTTATAATCAATTCTTCCGTAATTTAACGCCACTTTTTCTACATCTGTAGCAATTATTAAAATATCTGCGTTTACTTGTTCGCCTAACTTTGCGCTTGCAAGATCTTTATCGATAACGGCTTCAACTCCTTGAAAACGATTTCCTTCTTTAATAACAGGAACGCCCCCACCACCACACGATATCACAATAAAATTCTCCTGAATTAACTTTTTAATTTCCCGCGATTGAACTATTCTTATAGGCTTTGGCGAGGGAACTACGCGCCGCCATCCTTTTGCCGTTTTCACACATCTTGGTTGCTTTCTTTTGTAAACTGGTCCAATTGGTTTGGTGGGGTGTTTAAACGCTCGATCGTTACGATCAACTTCAACATAAGTTAATACGGTAAGGAAATATTTATCAAGATCAATCCCTAAATGCATAAGTTCTTCATCAAGGGTGGATTCAATTAAAAATCCAATTTGCCCTTGTGTTTCGGCTACTAATATCTGTAAAGGCATTTTTGTAATCTCATCAGACGCTTCTTGTTGCAAGAGAAGCGCGCCAACTTGAGGACCATTGCCATGGGTAATTATAATATTATATTCATTTGACAATTCTGCAATTTGTTTTATAGGAGCCCGTAAATTATTAATCATTTGTTCGGGGGTCCCCCTCTCTCCAGCTTTAATGAGGGCATTGCCCCCGAGAGCAACAATTAAAGTCTTCAAAGGCAAACCTCTAATAGTAAGATTATTAACAAAATTGAAAAAATAATAATAGTTAACTTGTTATTTAAAGTTTCCCTCGTAGGAAGAGCATAATTGCTTTTTGACCGTGCAATCTGTTTTCTGCTTGATCAAATACAATTGATTGGGAGCCATCAATAACCTCAGCGGTTTGTTCGTAACCTCGCATTGCTGGTAAACAATTCATAAAAATAGCGTTTGGTTTCGCGACTTTCATTATTTTTAAGGACACTTGATATGGCATGAAAATCTTCTTTCGTTCCTCCTCTTTTTCAACCAGAATGCCGTAAGACATCCAAGAATCTGTATAAATTACATCAGAATTTTTCGCTGCCTCAAAAGCGTTATGAATGATGTTCACTTCTGCTCCAGTCTCCTTTGAAATTTGAGATACTTCGTCAAGAACTATTTTTTCAGGCGTATATTCTGCGCCTTTAGGACAAGCAACATCTAATTTTAGACCAAACATAGCAGCTATTCGCATTAAATCGTAGGTAACATTGTTATAGGCGTCTCCAAAGTAAGCTATTTTTAAATCTCCCAGTCTACCTTTCTTTTCTTTAATGGTTAAGAAATCCCCAATCATTTGGCAAGGGTGCGCGAAATCATCAAGCATATTGATTATAGGAACATCAGCATATTTGGCTAAATCCCAAATATCTTGTCTCTTAAACACTCTTGCTGCTATTAAGTTAACGAATCTTGAGGCTGTTTTTGCGGTATCGTGAATATTTTCTTTCTTGCCAAGAGGAGAATCCTTTATCGAATAGAAAATCGCATGACCCCCTAATTGTTGCATTCCCGCTTCAAAAGATATTCTAGTTCTTAGCGATGGTTTTTCAAATATCATTAAAAGCGTTTCTCCTTTTAAGGTAGTGTCAAATTTATCGGGATTTTTCTTAATTTCTATTGCTTTATTTATAATTTTCTCGCATTCCGCCTTCGAAAGGTCAGAAATTTTTGTTAAATGCCGTACCATTTTCAATACCAGTTTTACTTTACTATTTCTTTATTTGTTTATTTATTAAATTTATTAGTTTAACTTGATTTATAGGATTATTTCTTTTAATCTTTACTTTAAATCTTCTACTTTATAAAAATCTCGTCCGTACACGAGTTCATTTAAAATTTCTTTATCTTTTGCATTTAACTTATCTGTTAGTAAGCGACTTAATAATTCGGCAAGGCCTGGTCCCAGCATAAAACCTTGTCCACATAAACCCACAGCATTAATATATCCTTCAATATTGTTAACTTTACCGATAATTGGATTACCATCTGGCGTCATAGGGTACAAACCACGCCATGTTCTCCTGATCTTTATATTCATTAATCTTGGTAATAATTTAACCATACGTTTTGAGATTTGAGGTAAGTACGAGCTTGTTTCGCGGCGATCTAAGCCGGGTATATTAGGTTCAGGAGTTAAACAAAAGATAATTTTACCTTCTTTATTTTGATAAAAATAATAATTTTTTGAGTTTCCAAACTTTGCATCTGTGGCAGGTTTAATATCAATTACCATTGTAGAGAAAAATCTTTTAACTGGCTCTGTAATACCTGCTTCATGGCTTTCTGGAATGACGGGTAAATCAATATCAATCATATTTCCAATGTTTTTAGCGTGACCTCCTGCTGCATTAATTACATATTGTGTTTTATATTCAGCTTTAGTAGTTTTAACTCCTAAAACGGCTTTATCTTTAGTTATAATGTCAATAACTTTTTCATTAAACTTATATTCAGCTTCTAATTCTTTAGATTTACGATAAAATGAATGAAGAGATAATAACGGAGAAGCATTTCCATCTTTAGGACTATATGTGCCTCCTAATAAATCTTTACTGTTAATCCCAGGTATAAGTTCTTTTATTTTTTCTTTATCTAAGAAATTTATATCTAACCCGTATTCTTTTTGTTGTCGAACTGTATCTTTTAGCATTTTTTCGTGTTCTTCGGTAAAAGCTAAAAAGGAGTACCCTCCTTGTTCCCACCAGATGTCATCACCATGTAAATCCTTCCAAGTAGAAAAGACTTCTATAGATCTTTGACATAACCATATCTTACTTTTGAGCGAATGTGTAGCTCGGATCCCTCCAATAGCGTGCTTATTATCCCCTTGGGCAACGGAAGGAAATGAATCTAAAACGAGTGTTTTAAGTCCATTTTCTGCAGTAGCTAAGGCCGTTGGAACTCCAACACTTCCTGCACCGATAATAATGACATCGTATTCTACCAGGATTATTTACCTCCTTTCTTTACTTTTACTCTAGCAAAAGCACTCATAGGAACTTCTATAAATAATGGCCTACTTGTGCCAGGAATAACTTCTTCTGGTAAGACGCCTTCTTCACGAAAAATCCGATTAATTAACGGCGTACAAGTCTTCCCGCCGCAGGCACCCATTCCAACTTTCGTCAAAGCTTTTAATTCGTTAAAATCTTTAATTCCATATTGAATCCATTTTCGAATTTCTCCCACAGATACGCGTTCACACCTACAAACTATAACATCGTCGTCAGTATAGGATTTTTGGTATATCTCTAGGGGTTGATCATACGCAGTTTTTTGAAGTTTGATAGCAACGGCAATTTTTGCTAATTCCGCAGGAATTTTGACGGTAATTAATAGAGTTTTTGGAAACTCTTTAAGAAATCTTGAGCGTTTAACTTCAAATTCTCCTAATTCTCGGTCATCGCTTACAACGATAACTTTTTGCCCAACACTTATTTTTTCAGAAGTTAATTCAAGAGGAAATGTAACTGATGGGTAATCCTTGTCTTTTCGATAGTCAACTAGCGTCACTGCTAATCCCGGGCATACAGCTACGCACTGTCCGCAGCCTATACAATCCTCTTCGTCTTTAAAATATGGTAATTGCGTGATTAAGTTATCCACGGTCTCAATCTGTTCTTGAGGGCACACAGATGTGCAAGGATTACATGGGATTTCTTGATTGCAATGAAAGAGAGGAAAAATACCATCTTCTTTTTCAAATATTGTTGTTTCACTGGGAGCTGGAGGTTTTGCCTTCATAATGTTTGCAAATTTTTCCAATTCATCGATATTTTCTTTGACCTCGATTCCCATTTCATTTAACATTTTTAGGGCTTCAATTCTTCCAGTAAATATCGCAGCTGACGCTTCAGCAATTTCTTGAGCGTCTCCAGCAACCCTAACTTTCATATTGAATTCTTTTGCTTTATCATAAAATTCATTAACGGGATTTAACCCTACCGCAATTAAGATAGTATCGCAATTAAATGTTCTTTCAGTTCGGGGAATAAGTTTAAATTTATCGTCTAATTTACCAATTGTGATCGATTCTACTTTGTTTTGGCCGTTTGCAGAAATTATTGTATGATTAGTATAAATGGGAACTCCTAACCTTCTAAGTTTATCTTCATGAACTCTATAACCGCCACATAGAGATAGAGCTTCGATCAAACCAATAACTTCTATATTTGCTTGGATAGCGTGATATCCCGCAATTAATCCAACATTTCCGCCTCCAACTATGAAAACTTTATCGGCAGCTTTAACGAGATCGCGGTTAACTAAAGTTTGAAATGCACCCGCACCGTAAACTCCTGGAAGGGTGTTCCCTGGAAAAACTAACATTTTCTCTCTTGCTCCAGTTGCAATTAACAGATAATTCGGCTTAATTAATATGTATTCTTCATTGTTCTTCAAAACACCAACTAAATTGTCGCTAAATACAGCTAAAGCCGTGCTATTGAGTAAAATCTTTACTGAGTTCAACGAATTTACAATGTCACCAAGAATCTCAGCTATATCAATACCGCGCTTACCAGCATATACATCTTCTTGGGAACCAAAAAATTTGTGCGTTTGAAGCACTAATTTGCCGCCAAGTCTATTTTTATCGTCAATTAGTACGACATCTATTTCACGCTCTCCAAAAAGTTTTGTAGCCGATAATCCAGCTGGACCCGCACCAATAACAAGAACTTCTGTGTTAATAATATCGATATCGCCAACTTCTACGGCTCCATCTACGAGAGGTAGTTCTGGTAAGCCATTACAACTTCTTATCTCCATTCCATCTGTTAAAAGTGTCATACACGCTTTCACTGGAATACCATCGGCGATTACATTGCACTGAGAGCATTGTCCATTAGCACAAAACATTCCCTGAGGACTAGAGTCTTTTATGTGATGACCAAAAATTTTAATTTTATTAAGAAATAAAGCAGAAGATATAACCATTCCCTCAAATCCGGTTAATAATTTCCCGTCAAATTTGAATTTAATTTTCTTTCTTTCAGGAATTTCCAGGATGGGATGCTTGGTTATGTTTTCCATTTAGAATCATATTTTAAATATTTATTATTATTGATAATAATTATTTATTGATAAGGAGAGATAACATCAATTACTTCGTCAAAATCAATTCCCAATTTTCGTACCATCTCTATAGTAGGACAACCGTTTTTATTCCAACCTCGTTCTATATAAACCGCGTCTTGAAGCTTTGTATACTGTTCTTCACGATGCTTACGAAGTATTTTAATTTTTTCTTCGGTTGATTTATCATTAACTTTAAACCCTAACTCTTTAAGTTGGGTATCATATCTTTCAGCACGACTTTCGTATTCAAGCGGAGTAACTGGTCCAACTGCTCTATAAGGTAGATTTGAATCGTGTTCTCGAAGTCCTTTACCCAACCTAATGTTAAAAATCCTTTGAAATGTATACACTCTTTCAGACATCTTTATGAGATCTTTCGATGTTGATTGATGTCCCGTAACTGCTGAATAATATTTAACGTAATTTTCAACGTGATCGGGAATTTTTGCTCGAACTAGTTCCCCCGTTTTAGGATCTTTGATGGGGTAATCTGCTTGACTCGTTGGTTGGATATCGTTCCACGGTAGCTTGCATAAACCACATAAACTAAACCAGGTCCTCCATAGGGGGAAGTATCTCAGAGCTTTAGCTTTGTCCTCGAATGTTGGAATCGAGTTTCTAATTACATCGTCAAAGATAAGCCAAGCTTCATCGTGTTGCGGACCTTTATTCGTCAACCCATATCCCCCTTGTTGTGCCAAGGATTCTTTAGTTACGTACTCAGAAAACTCTAAACCTTTGTGTTCCATGCCGATATCTTGTACAAATTGAGGATCTGCTCCAAATTTTTCGACAAAGTAGTGTTTCATATACCTAATACCTTTTCCAACTATAACTCCAAATCCTTCGCCTTTAGCCATGTGGTGAATTAACTCAACCGCAGCTTCAACATCTCCGAAATTTAATTCCAACCCTCCAGTCCTTTCTTTATTTAAGATGCCCGCTTCATAACACTCCATAACAAAAGCAATTCCTGTCCCAACTGAAATTGTATCTAATCCGTATGTATCGCAGTAAAAGTTTACTTCTAAAACCCATTTTGGGTCCCAAACGCCCCAATTTGACCCACATCCGGCTATTGTTTCGTATTCTGGGCCGTCAACAATCAATTTTTGACCTTTGAATGGTCCTGTTAAAACTTCGTAGCCTTCTGAATAATGAGAACAGCTAACAGTGCATCCAATCCAACATCCATCCCCGCCTTCTTTTCCCGAATATATCTCTCTCATTATCTCTCTGCTATACGGAATATCTTTTCCACTAATTTCTTTGTGTCTTCCGAAGCGATAATTTTCTGTTGGTAAAAGGTCAGTAACATTCATGATATCGGGAAGATGCCCCGTTCCAACTCTACGCATTTCGTTTTGTAATGGGTCAAGTTTAATTATTTCTTGAGTATGTGCTATCCCTATTTTTCTAGCATCTTCTAAATTAGCAGGATTATTAGAACCAACTGTAACTTTTGGAGCGCGACAAACCAATGCTTTAACTTTTTTATCATAAAAAACGGTCCCAATTCCCCCTCGCCCAGCTTGTTTGCTAGACGCCCATTTACGGCCAGGAACATACCAAGAAAAGTTTAGCATACCCCAATTCGAATGTTTTGCAGCAGGACCCGTGCTCACTACCGAAATCCGTTGTTTTTCGCGGTTATCTTGTGAGTACAACTCAGTAAGTTGCTGGGTCAATTCGTGAGAATAATTAGATAACCCATCAGATTCTTCAACTTCTTTGATTTGAACAACACCCTCAACTCCATCTATGTATATTATAACCTCTTTTTGAGCTTTACCTTGAATTTCAATTGCATCAAAACCCGAGAATTTTAAATACGGACCGAAATAACCGCCAACATTAGAATCCATGATAATACCCGTTAAAGGAGATATTGTTGTAACAATTGATTTCCCCGAACCGGGGTAAAAGATGCTCCCTCCTAAAGGTCCAGAAGAAATGCAAATTTCGTTTTCGGGATCGTTCCATTTAACAATTCTATCTTGAGGAAGTCCATTCCACATAAGCCAAAGATCAAATCCTTTCCCACCGATAAACTTTTCTTTCATTTCATCAGTGACCGGTTTGATCTGGATATCATTATTAGTAAGATTAATATATAAGGTTCGATTTACATATCCCTTTTGGACTTCTTGGATTTCATATTTCTTTTCTGTTAATATCAAAGAATTTCACTCCATTAAGTTCTGATTTTTAAATTAAAAACATAATTTTGAATTATGGATGATTAAATGAGGCGAAAGAATTAAATTTTATTTAATTTTAACCTAGAATTCAATTTATAATTCAATAGAATTATTCATTTTATTGCAAAATGACTTCATAAACGAGCAGAATCATGTTTATAACAGTAAAAACCCTAAATTACAGCGTTTTATAACTCTTCAAGGGTAACGATCGGGTGCAACAGTTTGTTAGGTTCTGTTATTATACCACAGTTATTACTACATTTCCCGTTTTCTGCCCTTTGTCAATATACATATGAGCCTCGGGAATTTGTTCCAACGGATAGCGTCTACCTATCGCAGTTTTTATCTTCCCCGCCTCAATAAGCTCTTTGAGGTAAATTAAATCTTCAGTCTTCGTGCTCGCCCCCCCAGCTATTACA
>JAHLWS010000016.1 GCA_019057795.1 Promethearchaeota archaeon
ATGGAATGGGTGCCTCGACCTTCGCTACTAAAAGGGAACTGAGAATTATATCTTAATTACGATCAGAAATTTTTAATTGTTTGTAGTTAGGCGTGGATCTTAAATTGTTTACTCTCAAACGTTAAAAAATAAAAAAAAAAATCTCCACACAGGATTTATCAGCAGTTTTAGAAGTTGAAATGGATTTTCAAAATAAGGATATTATTAAAAACGCATATAAATTGATTAAGATCGAAATTCCCAAATTGGTCGGTTCTTTATGGCAAGAAATACTTGATAAGAAAAGAAGTGATAGTTTAATTGCACGAAGACATACTATCATCCATGCTTTATCAAGAACAATTGAAAAATTTAGGATTTCTAAAGAAGAGATTAGAGATTTTATTGATAAGACATGCAAATTCATTTTTAAAATTGAAAATAAGAAAAAATTGTTATATTCAACTATCCTTCCCGAAGTTTATTTTTAATAATAAGGAATATAGGTAATGGTGCATTATCCTGAATGAAAGTACAATTGTCATCCCAACTAAAAGTCCATCCCGAATATATCTCTTAATTCGTTATGCTCCCGTTTTTGGCTAAAGAAAAACTTCAGCAAATATTCGAGATGATTGGGGTTCCCACAAACAGGGCAGTATTTAAAAAATGCATAAAATTCATGAAACCATTGTTCTCTTTTTCTAAACGATTTTTCTTTTATTTTAGATTGAAAAGAAAATATCCATCCAATGACAATTAGCAACTGAATTTATTAGTTCCTTAATCGCACACAATTAATGGAAAGTATTAACAAAGTTATTTTATTTTAAGATTAACTTTTCCATGAAGAACTGGCAAACTTTTATCTTCCTCTGTCTTGATGCCATTTTTTTGATACAAATTCTGAAAATCTTTTAGGTTTTCTTGGGGTATGGAAATTATGGGAATACCTTTTGTAATTTCAGCTTTGTACTTAGTACATTTAGCTTGGTCAACCGCTCGGTTCTTCTCTACTTCACTTTTTGGAAATACTTTTTCATTCTCTACAAATATCTTAGTTCCATTACTAGAATTGTAGATTCTATCAATGATTCTTCTTATTTTGCAAAGATTAGAACTTTCTGGAATATTCGAACAACTACATGATAATGAACTTTTCTCTTTTTCATAACCCTCTTTTGAGAAGAGATTATCCATATCTTTCAATTCTTGAGAGTGATTTTTCTTTTTATAGCTCATATTTATTATATTTATAGTTATTAATATATATCTGAAGGGGGAGTTAAATAATTGGTTTATTTACTTAATTTTTATCTCAAATTACTGATGATTATATTTTGGTTAAACCTTGCATTTAATTTAATGTCCTATTTAATAAAAGTAGGATTTAATTTTTTTAAAATTAAGCATTTAATTCTTCTAAAAAGTATTCACATTTCCTTCAGTTTGAATTTGAAGCGAAATAATATTCTCAATATCTTTTATTTAATTAGAATGGATTAAAGTCTCTTTGCAAATTTAAGAAAATAATTTATAATTGATGTGATCACTTGATCTGCTGCTTCTACTACTTTATTATTCACTTCTAAATTTGGATTCTTTTCCCCATGAAAAAGTCTGCATCTTATTTTGTATGCAATCCATACCAGACTTATAGCTTTCTCTTCTATATCAATATTCTCATCTAACCCATTTAGATATTTCTCTAACCCAGATGTTTCTTTTTTAAACACTCTTTTAAAATTATTATTTATAATTTAACCGACAATTATCGCACGACTAAATGAACTAATTATTAAAAATTCTTTCGTTGGATAATTATTACTATTTAGTTGAGCTAAAATACTAACAATTTTGATAATTTAACCGCTTTTTAACGAATCTGTCTAATTATGTTTAAATCTTATTATAAAAAGGAATAGACTTTGATTAAAAAAGAAAAAAGAATTATAAATCTTTAGCTTGAAATCTCTCTTCTCTGTAAACTTAATACTCCATAGGTTAACAATAATATAGCAATGCTAACCCATATCAGCAAAGAGACGAGGGGTAAATAATAATTTGTCTTTTGTAGCCCTCCTAAGTTGATATTTTGATCAGGGTCAACAATTCCTAAATATGAAAATACGCTATAAAGTTGAGCAAAAGTAGATTGCCAACCTAGTGATGGGGGAATTGCATTAAATAATTCTATAAATAATACATAAACATTTGCTAAATGATAGCCTAAATCGAAATGATATAATTGAAGGTTTTGATAATCAACATGAATTAATTCTCTTAGAACCATAAATCCAATGAATGATATTAATATAAGAAAGATAATAGAGATTGATGAATTTCTTGGACTTTTGAAGATAGAGGAAAAAGCTAAAGTTATACTTACAAAAATAAAGGTTAAAACAACAGCATAGAGAAAAACTGAAAATAAAAATGGTAAAATCCCGATAAAATGATGTATATTTCCTGAATATCGCAAAACAGAAATTACTCCTAATAATAATAACGCATTAAAACTTAACAAAATACTGTATAAAAATAATGCAATATATTTGCCAAGAAATATTTTATATCTTTTTATCGGCTTGCTTATGAGAATCAACATCGTCCCGGTATTAACTTCTTCAGAGATAAGAGGTGAGCCAACAATTCCAATAATACTGGTTAATATTATGCCGAATGTCCAGAAAAATAAAGGAAAGGCTAAAATAACCGCGATATATGAAGAAGCATGATGGATAGAGATTGAACTAAAATCTATTTCAAGGGGAGTTATAAAAATGATAAGAGGGTATATTAACATAATTCCAATGGAAATTATAAATTTAAGTGGCGAAAATATGTCATGAAACGTCTCTTCAATTAAAATTAATGTATTAAACGATTTGTTTGTGCGTACTTGTTTAAACCGTTCCATGGCTGCCTTTAATTTTAATGATAAATTAAACACTTGTTTTGATTCACCTCAATTAAATTGCTTCATTTATAAATCTCATAAAAATCTCTTGTAAGGACAATTCCGGTTGAGTAAAGCTAAAAATCTTTACTTCATGATCTAAGATTATTTTCTTGTTCAACTCTTGAAGTTTCTCTGAATCCTTTGATAAAATATGAATTTTATTTGTGCGATCGTCAATCCACGCTTTTAGAATAAAATCTTTGTTTTTTAATTCTTCCAAGATTTTGAGATTTTTATTTGTATGTAAGATATATACATTCCCAAGAAATTCATTTTTAATTTTTACGAGAGAATCGCTTAATATGATCCTACCACGGTTTAAAATAGTGATGGTATCACATATTTGCTCCACCTCAGATAAGATATGACTTGAGACAAATACACTCATAGTTTTAGACAACTCTTTTATTTTTGCGATAATAGCAGACCGCCCCACGGGGTCCAAATTGGTTGTTGGCTCGTCTAAAATTAAGATTTTTGGCTCGTGAATAATTGCTGCCGCCAGCGCAACTTTTTGTTTCATCCCTCCAGAAAATTTTCCCAGTTTTTTATGTCGCTCATTGAGAAGGTCAAAATATTGTAATAATTCTTGTGCTTTTCGTTTTGCCTCTTTTTTCTTTAACCCCCCAAGACGTCCCATATAAATTAAATATTGCTCTGCAGTTTTGCGTTTATATAGTATAGGGTCTTGAGGTAAATATCCGATCAATCGACATGCTGCTATGGAACCAGCTTTTTCTCCACGTAATCTTGCCTCGCCTGCTGTTATTGAAAGTGCCCCAACCAGCATATTTATTGTAGTGGTTTTTCCTGCTCCATTGGGACCAATGAATCCATGAATTCCCGGCTTTACCCGAAGATTAATTTGTGATACTGCTTCAAATGCCGCTTTTCGCTTTTCATAAATCTTTGTTAAATCTTGACTCCATATCTCGTAATATTTAACATTTTGTTCTCGAATCAATTAGCTTCTCACCTTGTTTCTTTAAATCAACATTAATTAACAGTTGTTCATTTTTCTTTTTCATAAGTCGATGATATCCAACAAAAATGACAGCAAAAGCAGCGAATATCGCAAGCGTCAGAATAAGAAACAAAAAGTCAGCAGGAACATTTATCGTTACAGTATCTATTGCAATAATACACCCATCTCGACTATACATATAAATATCAATCTTTTTTATACTGCCACCTAAAGAAACGAAAAGGTTAGTAGATGTAGTAGAGTCATATTCATTTCCATTAATAAAGACCTTAAAATAATCGTAATCTCCTGTAGTTTCCCATTTAATAGCAAAATCGTTGGTTTGCATGTTTTGCCCTTCTTCCAGATTTGAAAAACGAACGGTAAACTTCGAATTTACGCAAATAAACGTCTCTCCGTAGGTTATGATGCCATCTCTCTTCCCATCTTCGTTTACATCATCGAGAGGATAGAAAGAATCTATATCTAAATTAATCCTAAAGAGAGTTTTCTGATTAATCGGATCTAAAATTTCTAACGCCTTTTTAGCGGAATAAGAATATCTATCCATATATATTGAATATAACATTTTATCATATACGTATCGGCTCACTAACACATCATCTAGTCCATCTCCGCTAAAATCCCCGATATTTTTGATAAAATCAAAAAAATCAATACGCAAAGAGACACCCCAACCCTTCATAATAAAATGAAAGGATTCAAGGGTCCATTTTTTAGCGGTAATCTCAGTAACATTATTTTCCGAACCCGAAAAGATATCGTAATATGAGATATCCGCACCCTTAAACGGAATAAAAGAATCAGATTTCTGCATTTTACCCATTTGTAACCCAATTATTGCATCTGAAATCCCATCGCTGTTTATATCGCCTATAGAAGCAAATGGTAATTTGATTCCTCCTTCGAGGGATAATAGATAGCCACGCTCCTTCCAGTATTCAGACACCGGCGGAGTGTAAGTAAACAATACTATAGATTCATTCTCTCCGGAATTTCCGCTATATACCCGAAGTTCGGTTGTTTTATACCCTCCAAAGCGATTTGAATACGTTTTCAGATAATAGCCTACATGATCAAGGTAATTATCACCATTAAAGTCATCATAGGAAAGTAATAATTTATACCCTGTATTTGGAATATTATCCTCTGCAATTCCTCCACTTGAAAGCAATTGGTCGGTATCAATTCGACAAGTAATTGTTGTCGTACTTACATCAACGATCTTAATACATTTATCAATACTCGAAGAATCTCCTAAAATAAGTCCAATCTTCTTCCCATCTTTCGTAAGGTTAACTTTACCAAGAATTTCGTATCCGGATGAGTTGATACTCCAATGGAAATTAATTTTAGTTTTAGATTCATCATAATTGTCAAAATACGACAATTGTACGTCCCAGTGAGGGTTTTGTATTAGCTTAATAGAAAAATAATGAGTGGTCCCTGTAACAAACGTTCCGCTTAAGATCCAATAATTGAGAGAATAATTCATCGGTAAGATAGTAAGGGGGTAATAAGGGATATTTGTATGAGTGCGACTCCATTTTGTATAATTCTTTTGGTATTTAATATCAAAAAACCTTAATTTGGTATTAAAAGAATTATCGGTAATATCGTTACCAATTACGACTAAGACATCCAGATATTTATCACCGGTGCCATTAATTACTTTAAAGGCTTGAACCTCTAAATTTAAGAGGTTAATATCTGTAAAATAGTTTTCCGAGGATAGATTATAATCATAAATATAATATCTATCGTATTGATTTCCGTATAACCCCCAATAAAAAGCACCAATTCCAAAATTTTGTATTGATGCTTCAAAGGCTTTATTCCCATTCGTTATATTTAACCGAATAGTGATCTGTTTATTTGAATCGATAAAATCCGAGAGCGTCGTTTCATTTTCATAATCAAAATACAACCCTTTTTCGCGATTATAAGTACCTCTCGTCATTACATACGTTTCGTCTTCTCTGAAATCGGTGGAAAAAGTAAAGTTATTATAATCATTTCTATACCCTCCATTATCAGAATTGTTAAAACTTCCGTACAAATCGGGGTATCGGGAATCCCAATATATGTTTCTGCTCCAATTGCATAAAATCCATTTCCCGCCAGATTCATTATAAATTTCATATGTACAATTATACCAATTAGGATTTGTTGAGTCGTTAACCAACAAACTAGTTTGCATTTTCAGCGCGGCAAATCGCTCTAGTTGTGAAAGAGGATATTCCATTAGCCCTAACTGCTTCTCACCGCTAAAGTCTAGAGGGAATGTAAGATTTACAGAAGTAGCCCATAGATTACTCCATGATTGATTCTGAGCTCTAATGGTGTAGTTTCCCATTTTATCAGATAAATCAAAAAGACTCCCGGAAATGTAGTCACCATATTCAACGCCTATAGAATTGGCGTGTAATAATGAGGAAGGAGACCACTCTTTATTCCACAGAATTTCATCAGAGCCATTTATCCAACTTTCAGGAAGTTGGTGATTAGTTCTTAAATAATAATCTCCCCCAGAAGACGAGAGGTTGAGGGGGTTAGTATAAGTTCCCAAATTGGCATAATCTCGATAAAAGTTGTAAATAAAATCTATTAACGGCGTGTTCCAAAGCACAACTCCATTTGAACCATCAATTATTATTAATTTTGTGTAATTACTTAAAAGTGCTCGATAAATTGCTTCTTCTCGTTCCTTATCGTTTAAATTAAGGGAGGAATCGCCTGAAAGGTTTTTTATTATATTTTTTGTTCTATTAGGTAGCTCTGAAGGGATCATCCATGCGGCATAATCATCTATATTATCATCGTTAATATCCCCAACGTCTAAAATATCTCTTAACCCTTCATAATATTGAGGGAATGGCAAATTAAATTCCCATATTACCTCACCGGTTTTCGCATCCAGAGTTAAGAGTTCATTAATTAACCCGTTTGCAACTGGTGTATCCATCCATGAAGGATTAAAATCTTTAATTTTTTTATACAGTAAATCCTTTACTCCATCTCCATTAATATCTTGGATTTGGGATATTTTTGCTTCTCCCGGTTTAATAGTTCTTACCCACATTACATTGTTATTTTTGCCATCAATTAACAAATATTTACCACAATACTTACTAATCGCAAACAGATCATCAATCCCGTCACGATTAATATCTCCTACATTTAAAAGATAAAAGTTCGTTTTTTGTTTACGATACATAATATTAATATCAAAATCCCTATACACAAACGCAGGATCCGTAAAATTTGATCCGTCAATAATGAAATCTTTATTATTGATGTTAATTCCATATATTCCTGCTGAATCTTGAGCAGATTTACCAGGCACTTGAGCTACATATAAAAAAAACCTCATATCAGAACCCGTATTTACAATTAAAGGATATGAACTAGAATATAAATAAGTCGCGTCATAACTAAACTGTCCAAGGATTTCAAGGTTTCCATTATTAATATTAAATATTGTACCATTTATTCTATTATCATTTGACCATATATAATCAAGCCAACAACCCATAACTAAAAAATCTTCTTTTCCATCGCCATTTACATCAGGAATAGTAAAAAACTTTGCTCCTGCAATTTGAAATATTCTCTCTACGCTTGAATAAGGGGAAGAAATATCTTGTGAGTGAAATTCAAGATAACGGTTTCTCCAATCCAAATTAATATCTGTAAGGGAAAAGAACTTAAAGCTATCAAGCAATATACCTGATTTTCCCGAAATCAACATAATTTTCCCATTATCAGAAGCAACCAAAAGATCATCAACATTATCGCTATTAATATCATTTATGATAACAACATCGTCAATAGAATTAGGCACGTCAATTTCCGAATATCCTTCTGGAGATATAGTAATCATCCTTATAGGAGGGGTTTTATAACTCCAAATTTTTTGTCCATCTTTTTCATTGAGAGCTAATAATTCTCCATTTTCCGAACCGGCAATAATCATATTATCTAAAAGTTTGATTTTCCATATATCATTGGTTAGATCTTTACTATTTACCCACAGTTCGCGACCTGTCTTACCATCTAAAACAATCGCTTTATACCATGCAGATATTGCCACATCTGATATTCCATCATTATTGATATCGTTAATAGTTTGAACATCCCACGTATATGGAGTATAATATTTCGTATTGAGAGTAGTCTGATCAACGCTTTCTACTTGTGGTCTATAAGTCCACAATTCCTCACTATCTTTGGAAGAAATTGCAATAACATTAGGATGCTCTTGGTCATAAACATTTAACACAATATCAGCAGCATTATCTCCTGAGATATCATCGATTAAATCAAAATCAATAACTTCTCCAAAAGTTATATAGCTCATTTCAATATACCCGTCCAATGAAATCGTGGCTAGACTACCATCCATACCAACAACAACATATGGGTCTCCCCCCAGGGTAAAATTAACTAATCTTGGTTGCATCGTTGATCCCGTCCCAATTAAGCCTTGACCATATTTCCAGAGAATTGCATCTTCTTTATGTTCATTCGGTTGATTCTCGGAGGTAAGAGCTAAATTAGAAGTACTTGAATAAGATAAAGTTGATTCGACAACCGGCAGAATTAGCATAAATAATATTAAAAAAATTTCCAAACTATGATTAAGGCTTCTTAATTTCATTGTAGTTCTAATTTCAACCAAGTTTTAATTGAAATTTAAGATTTTTTGTTGTTTTTAATGCTTATATCTTTAACATATTTAAAAATGATACGTATCTTTTTAAATATTTTTAGGCTTTTTAAACTAAATCTTAATATAACAGCATAAGAATTCAAATCACAAAAGTTATATACTCATTTATTAATCTTTACCGTAATAGAACAAAAAACGCCTTTTTCTGGAAAAGAAATTCTAATTTTATTATCGAAAATTTCTTTATCGAGGGCGTAAAAGATTTGATCCTTAAGTGCCGAAACTTTGTCTTGAAACCAGGTCTTAAATTTACTTGTTTCAAAAGATTTGTTAAAAAAATTAGTGTCTATTTTGATCGAACACGTGAAAATCTCAGAAAGCACGATTCGAAAATATATTAACGAAATTGACGCATTTCTTTCAAACCAAATAGACAAACATACGGTCCAAATACTTAAAGCACAAGGAAAAATCATTTTAGCACTAGACGGGCAGAAACCCGACAATAAAGGGGCTGCTTTATGGCTCTTCGTTGATCTCATTAGCAATCGTGTTTTAAAAATCGTCATCCTGGAATCTGCAGACCATGCTACGCTTCACGCTCTCGTGGAAGAAATCCGTACTTTTTACGAGGTTGAATTAATAGGACTAGTTTCCGACAAGCAAGGTTCGATTGTGAAAATGCGGGATATTTTTTATGCCGAGATCCTGCACCAATATTGCCATTTTCACTTTCTTCAAAATCTTTGGAATCACATCGCAGCTAAGGACGGAAACTTGCATAAAGAATTAAGTAAAGCTGTGAATAATCTCCATATTTTAAAGGTTTCTAAAACTAGGAAGATCTTTTTTGAAGGAATTGGGAAAGCGCCCATTTGAGAGGTGTTTCGAGAAGTTGAGCAATCCTTGAGAACCCTCATAAAAGCCAGGACAAGAAAGTTTGAACATCTGCGTGGTGTTGAAGTCTACGAACGATTAAGTCGCTATATAGAAGAGATGGACCAAATACTGGCGGCAGAGGATCCAGATCGCAAAATCGTGCAGCTTATGAATAAAACCGCAGATTTACTGCACCACGCATTAAAAGAAACGGAAAACCACTATAAAGCGTGCATAGAATCTCTTTTTTGAAAAAAATCTATTATCTAATTTACATTTAATAATGTTCTTTTTTCTAACTATTACTCCTTTCATATTTCGTTCTCTCGATGAATTCTTCCTTGCTGTCGTCCGACATAAATATCCGCTATATAAATACATATTTACCATTTTAAATTATACTTTCTTATAATCCTATCAATACTGTAATAAAGCCTTGAAAGCCTATTCCTTATTTAGTTGAATCATTTTGTCATATTAAGGGGCGTACTTCTTTATTCGTGAAGCATTACTCCCATCTTTTGCCAATACTTAGATAAATTAAAAGTGCTGCGCAAAATCCCATTGCGAGATTAACGATAGCAATAAAATTTTTGAAAAAAAAAAATTATCAACCAACGCATTATAGAGTATTATTAAGTATACTAATAAGAATTTTAAATACATACTAATTGCGATTTTTTTTTTATTCTTTAATTTTTATTTAAATGTATAGATAGCTAGATTTAAATTATCTCATATACAATAAAATTACATAAAAAAAATCTTACCAAGAGATAAAATGACGTTAAACAACAAACAAAATTTAAAAGACCAAATCCCAAACTTAAAGGGAAGGTTCGACGCGCTTAGAGTCTATGGGGACGAGAGAGATTTCAATATTTTCGAAGTAAAAGAAAGCAAAAGCGAAAGAAATTGCGAAGTGCCCATCAGGGCTTACTTTCTTTACCCCGAATTGAAAAACAACCCTCAAAACAAGAGGTTATTAAGCGTTGAATGCGTTGAAAACGCTCTTATCGAGTTCGTAAAGTATAGATATAGAAATTGGTCGAAAACAGTTTCTTACAACAGGATTGAAGACAGACATACCGAAGACTTTGACTTAAGTAATTCGTGCGCTATAAAGTTAAGTTCGTACGTTGAAATTATTAACGCGCGAAGAACTGATCCCGAAAAAGCTAAAGCTATCTCGAAGAGATTAATAGACAACATAGAATTGATAAACCAATACAAGTACGAAAAGATTACTAAACGCGAATTTGAAGGCGAAATGCGGAGAAGAACGGCAGAAATAGAAAGAAAACAATCAAAGCCACGGTCTATGGAGCTTCTTAAAAAAGACAACGAGGTTTTAATTCAACACATAGAAAAATATGTCGGGAAAATAGAGAAATCGATACACAACCAAGCGTTTGAGTTAGCCCCTCTGAGCGTTCACATTATTCCCGAAACTCACGACCGTAAGGGTGGCGCGTTAGTGACGACTGGGTTGAGCGTTTTACCTATGCACCCTCCAGGTCCTATGAGAGCTTTAAAGTATTCCGAATTGTTAATTAGGCTTCCTAAAGATTGGCCCTTACCGCTTAAAGAGTTAAAAATAGACGATTTCTTTTGGCCTATAGGGGAACTAATGCATTTAATGCGGTACATTCACGAAGATCAGCAATGGTTTTTTGACATGCACACATTTGGAAATGGAGATCCCCCGCATCCTTACGCTCCTAACACCAATTTTTGCGGGTTCCTTTTTACTTTGCCTGTTCTTTCGCTTCCACCCGAGTTCTGCGAGTTAAAAATCGACGATTCGAAAAGCATAATCTTTTTACAACTCTTACCTCTTTACAAAGAAGAAATGGATTTTGCTATAACCGACACTTCGGAAGCTTTGCTAAAAAAGTTCGAGGAACAAGGCTCTCCCGACTACATAGACGTAAACAGAAAAAGCGTAGTTGGTTCGGCGGAAGTTACCCCTGGAGAGTCTAAGACAGCCGGTATGTGGTGTCCTAACTGCAAGAATACGATTAGAAACTTTAAACTGGAAGGTGTTAGGTGTCCAACGTGCAAACGCGTTATAGTAAAAGATCAAAACGGGGAGTTAATGGCGCTCGATATTCCCGAAGAAAAGGGTTCCGTGTCGAAGAAGGTGGAGAAAAAAGCGGAAAAATTGTTTTTTGAAGCGTTAGATTATTTAGATAAACATATCCCCGAAAAAGCTTTAGAGCTCCTTACTAAAGCGTTTAAACTAAACCCTTACGATAGGCGTATCTGGAGCGTGAAAAGCACTTTGTTATTTGAGTTAGGGAGGCGCAAAGAAGCCTACGAGTGCGGAAAAGAAGGTTTAAAATACTTACAATAGTCGTTAATTTATGGTAACCAATACGCTACACTTCCATAAGTGCTAAAATTTAAATTTCTAAATCTTTTTTTTTTCTATATGACAATTGAAATATTAAAGACTGTATTAAAAAAAATAACAATTGGAATTGCTTCAATATTTGTATATTTACCGGTAATAGGTGGTATTCTTGCTCCAATGGCTTTGATAATTGGGATTGATTTTTATATCTCTTGGAAATTAATCGGATATAGTTATACCGATTGGACTTGGGCTTATTATTTAATAAATCCATTATTAATTCCCATTATAATTTCAATTGAAATGTTAATATTTTGTTTCGGATTAGGATTATTTTTAACTGGTTTAATTACGATAGTGAAAAAAAAGATAGAAGGGGACACATTAATTCAAACAGGGATATATAAATATATACGGCATCCACAAAATCTAGGGATTATCTTTATGTTTCTCCCATTTGTTCTATATATTCCTGGATTCAGAGACATTGGAATTCGAATGGGTGAAATTGCATCTTGGATGTTTTTTACTTTTATTATTTGCCTTTATTCATATTATGAGGAATGGAGATTAGTGAGAAAATATAAAGAAATATATTTGGAGTACTATAAAAAGACTGGATTCTTTATCCCTAAATTTTTGCGCAATAAAAATGAATCTTTAATCAATATAAATTTCTCGAAAAAAATTCTCATAGTAGCTGTAATATTTCTCGCATTTTTTATTACATTTTTCATAACTGTTCAATTATTTATTAATGAATTAATGATTTATAAATAGTTTTTTCTTTAATTATGTCTGGACCTTTGCCTAAAGTTTTTACAAAAGGTTTCCTTCAAGGCGATTTTCGTAGTATTTTTTACGTAAATGGGTAAGCAATAGACTTAGGTTTACTCGTAGGTCTTATGCGAACCTAAGGCGTTGCCAAAAAAACATAGAGGCAACCTAACTTTTTTGTGTAATCGATACCTCTCTTCACAAACTTTAAAAAAACTTGCGATCGACAATTCTTAAAAGTAAGAATATCGAAAAACAAAATTAATTTGAAAGTAAAGTTACCAGCATAACCAATGAACGATCGAATTGACTTTAGGCCGTTAGAAAGCCTAGCGGACGAGTGGAGCGAGGCTAAAGCGAACGATTTGTTCCGGGACTACCTCAAAAAGCTAGAAAAATACCTTGAAATAGCGCCGGTTGAAAAGCACGTATCGATATCTATGGCGAAAGATTAAGGCTTTGTAGAAATTCTTCGATTTTTTATAAATAAACTGTTTAGCGTAAAAGAGATTTACGATTACTTCAAATTATATCAATAAAATCATTTAGAAAAAAAAGAAAATAATTAAAAAATTTCTATAAAATTAAATAAGATAATTTTTATCTTTTTGTTGAAGAAAAAGATAAAAGTGACATTTTGGTTTAGATAATTGATAATAAAAAAAATTAAAGAGAAGTGAAAATTTTTACA
>JAHLWS010000017.1 GCA_019057795.1 Promethearchaeota archaeon
CCGGCAACTATTGAAGGTATTGAAAAAGGTTATGTAAGTGCATCATTTGATCAGATGCTCTATCTGCAAGGATTTTTTCCTGTTTTACAGGTGGTACTAATGAAAAAATATAATATCCCCGGTCTTGCTATTAATACAGGAATTGGCATTGCTACCCCACAAAATATTGGAGAATTAAAAACATTAATAGAGCAAGGAATTAGGTAATATATTTTTTAAAATAGGGGGGAAAGGGTGGATAGCTCTTTTCCTCCTTGAATCATTGAAATACGCTTCAGCATATGAACAGGAAAGATTTGAATATCGGGCAAATAAGTTAATCATTTGAGGGAGAGGAGGGGATAAAAAACGAATTGATTCGAAATACTAAGTACAAGAATTTTTTAATTTTTGTAAAAAAAGGAGGAATTTGTAATGAAAAGATTTTTACTGGTAATTTTACTGTTGTTAGTTTTTTCAGTAACTGCTTTGGCGGCAGAAACGCTAATCATCAATTCCTATCAGTCAGACCCTGCCCCCAAGAAGGTATTTGCTGAATTAGTAGATCAGTTCAGAGCGATACATCCTGAATATGAAGTGACTGTTAATACATTTGCGCATGAAGATTTCAAAACACTATTGAGAACATGGCTAAATTCTCCTAAAGCTCCAGATGTTGTGACATGGTTTAGTGGAGAAAGAATGAGATATTTCGCAAGCAAGGAACTATTAGAGCCAATCGATGACATATTCAAAGACGGATTTGAAGCTTATTTTCCCGATGCCTTTAAGAGCGCTTGTGCATTCGACCAACAGCTGTACTTTGTTCCCGTCTCCTGGTACTGGTGGGGTGTTTATTACAGAAAATCTATCTTTGAAGATCTTGGCCTTACTAAACCAGTAACCTGGAAACAATTCAAAGATGTTTGCGCCAAACTTAAAGAAAATGATTATATCCCTATTGCAATTGGTACAAAATATTTATGGACAGCTGCTGGTTGGTTTGATTATCTTAATATGAGAGTTAATGGACTTGAATATCATCTCAAACTAACTAATGGGGAAATTCCATACACTGATCCTGGGATAGAAGGGGCTTTTAAATATTGGCGAGAGCTTGTAGATGCAGGATATTTTATTGATAACCATACCTCTTATTCCTGGCAAGAAGCAGCGAATTACCTCTTCACCGGTGAAGCAGGAATGTATCTTATGGGACAATTCATTAAAGATGTAGCACCAGAAGATGTAAAAGGTGATTTGGATTTCTTTAGGTTCCCTGTGATTAATGGTGAAATAGGGCTTTATGAAGATACTCCTATTGATGGATTCATGATCCCAGCTAAAGCTGCTAATAAGGATGCTGCAAAAGTTTTTCTTGAGTTTCTGGCTTCAAAAAGTGCTCAGGAGTACAATGCAAAAGAGCTTGGCAGGTTGGCTGCAAATAAATTTGTTCCTGCTCCAGATCCACATGCACAGGATGGGTTAAATATGATTCTTGAATCAGATGGAGTCATGCAATTCTACGACAGAGATGCAAACCCAGAAATGGCAACTGCCGGGATGAATGGTTTCGTCGAATTCATGGATCAACCAGAGAAATTAAATTCTATACTCCAGAACCTGGAAAATCAAAGAAAAAGAATTTACCAAAAATAAAACGTAATTGTTGGGAGGCGATATTCCTGCTTGATATTGCCTCCCATTATTTGAAAAAGATTCTTCTAGGCTCTTATTGATTAGATAAGGAGAAAAACATTGAAGAGTAAATGGTGGGTCCCCTATTCATTCTTAATTATCCCATTGCTTATGTATAGTATATGGGTTATTATCCCCATATTTCAAACAATGTTCCTCAGTTTTACAAACTGGGATGGTGTATCTCCGATAATAAATTTTGTTGGCTTGAAAAATTTTAGGGAATTATTGAAAGATCCACATTCAATACTTTCTTTTTGGAATAATATAAAATGGTTGCTCGGTTTTGCAATAGTGGCTGTTCCACTGGGCTTAGCTGTAGCAATGTTTTTAGATCAGGGATTCGCAGGATCAAAAATATACAAAACATTTATGTTTCTTCCAATGACACTTTCTTTTGTGGTTATAGGGCAAATATGGTCTTGGATATTCGAGCCAAGGGATGGTATATTGAACACATTTCTTAATCTTTTGGGAATTCAAGGGATTGGATGGCTAAGTGATCCGAAAATTGTGACATACTCACTTATAATGGCTGCCTTATGGAGACAAATACCATATGCTATGGTCATCTTCTTGGCGGGTCTGAAACAAGTTCCCAAAAATCTTGTTGATGCCTCTTGTGTAGATGGTGCTAATTCGTGGCAAAGATTTATCTATGTAATTCTTCCAATGTTAAGGCCTGCCACAGTTATAGCCATTACGGTTAACGTAATAGATTCCTTAAGAGCATTTGATATAATTTATGTGATGACCCGAGGCGGTCCTTTTTATTCTTCGAGTGTTATGGCAAATTACATGTTCATCCAGGCATTTCATAATTATCGTATGGGTTACGGCTCTTCCATAGCTGTAATACAGTTCTTGATAACGTTAAGTTTTATTATAATTTATATGAGACATGTTATGAAAACAGAGGTAAGTCTATGAAAAAGGTTGTATTTTACTCGTTTGCTACTTTATTAATTATTATTTGGCTGATTCCATTTATAGCTGTTTTTTTTACCTCTTTCAAGACTATGGATACCCTTATGAGTACGCATAATTGGTTATTTCCCTCCAAGATATGGCATTTTGAAAACTTTATTATTGCTTGGGAGGATGGAAACATGAGACAATACTTTCTAAATACTTTTATCATAACCATACCTTCCGTTTTAGGCGCCCTGTTTATATCAAGCTTAAGTGCTTTTGCTTTGTCCAGATATGAATTTAGGCTTTCAAAGCCTATACTATTGATCTTTATTGGTGGGATGTTAATACCATTTCAAATGCTATTGATCCCGGTGTATCGTTTTTCTATAAAAATAGGAATATATAATAGTTTTATAGGTTTAATATTGTTTCATATAGCTTTTCAAACTGGTTTTTGCACATTTTTTCTTAGAAACTTTATGAAAACCATACCACAGAGTATATTTGATGCTGCAACGGTAGATGGAGCAGGACATTTCACAATATATCGAAAGATTGTTTTACCACTAATACTGCCTGCCCTGGCAGCACTTGGAGTTTTGGAATTCACCTGGATATGGAATGATTACCTTTGGTCGCTAATATTAATCCAAAGCGATAAGTACAAACCAGTTACACTTGGTCTAACCGCGATGCAAGGAGAATGGATAACACAATGGAATATGATAGCAGCAGGTTCTATAATAGCGGCTATAGTACCTTTAATATTTTTCCTTCTTTTCCAGAAATACTTTATTGAAGGATTGACAGCTGGGAGCATTAAAGGCTAAAGAAGATATGCCAAGAATGATTGTTAAGAGATTCTAATGATTTTATTTTGAGAATTATCGTACTATTTTACAAGGAATTATCGGTAAATTTTTATGTTTACCAGACATTTATTTTGACAATTTATTTTACATCCGGAATTATTGGTGACAGATCTTTGTTGGTTTAAACAATAAGAAATAATTGTATTTATCTTCTTTTGCTAGATATATTTATTGAAAGATTAACATAGTAGAACAATAGAAATAGGGAGGTATTTATTATAATGAAATACAGAAAAATATTGAATTTTAATACGGATTGGTATTTTCTAAATAAAGGTATAGAAAATGCAAAAAATATACACCCCGGTGATAATAAACTTGTAAAAGTTAATCTACCACATTCTAACAAAATATTACCCCACCACTATTTTGAGGAAAAGGATTATCAATTTATTTCTTGGTATTACCGCAATTTCTATATAAATGAAAAATATAAAGGAAAAAGAATAATTGTAGAATTCGATGGTGTTATGAGTGTCGCTGATGTTTATATTAACGAAGAGTTTGTTGGGGAGCATAAAGGTGGATATACCTCCTTTTCTTTTGATATTACCGATTATATAAATTTTGAGGGGAAAAATATAATTACTGTTAGAGTAGATTCTACCCGCAGAAGTGATATCCCACCTGAAGGTGGATTAGTTGATTATATGCTTTTCGGAGGAGTTTACCGAAATGTCCGTCTAGTGATAGTGGAAAACGTACATATTATCTGGTCTTTTGTAGAAGTTACAGAGGCAAAGAAAAAGTCTGCGACAATTCATCCAAAATTTGAATTAAATAATTTAGATAACGAAGATAAAAAAGCTACAATAATTACAAAACTTATGGATGAAGATGGTAAGACAGTAATAACCAAAGAAACAACTTTAATTATTAAAACTGGTAAAAACACAATTAAACAGGAACAGATTTCTTTTTCGAAACCAGAACTGTGGCATCCAAATCATCCTTATCTTTATAATGTATATACACAAGTTAAAATTGGCAATAGAATTTGTGATGATTTCAACACAAAAATAGGCATTAGAAAATTTGAATTCAAAGATGATGGAAAATTTTATATCAACGGTGAATCTTTTAAGTTAAGAGGACTTAATCGCCATCAAATGTTTCCCTATCTGGGTGGGGCTATGCCAGATCGGGGTCAACGGAAGGATGCTGAGATACTTAAATATGATCTGGGATTAAATTTTGTCCGTTCTTCTCATTATCCAGCCAATCCTTCTTTTCTTACTCGTTGTGATGAAATAGGGCTTTTAGTATTGGAGGAGATACCTGGGTGGCAATATATAGGTGACGAAGAATGGAAAATTTTAGCTAAAAAGAATGTAGAAGAAATGATTATTCGTGATCGTAATCATGCTAGTATTTTCCTTTGGGGAGTTCGTATTAATGAATCTAAGGATGATCATGGTTTTTACTTAGACACAAATCGGATTGCTCATTCTTTGGATAGCAGTAGAAAAACTTACGGTGTTCGCAATTTTCGAGAGAGTGAATTCCTTGAAGATGTATTTATCTACAATGATTTTGAACATAATTTAGAGGGGAAAATAAAATCTCCACATCATATTCCTTATATGATTACTGAATATATGGGCCATATGTACCCAACTAAGTCATATGATAGTGTAGAGCGAATAATTAAACATGCAGTATATCATGCAAAGATTCAAAATTGCCAGTATGGGATGCACAATTTAGCAGGAGCATCTGGGTGGTGTGCTTTTGATTATAATACGCATACTTATTTTGGCTCTGGAGATAGAATCTGCTACCACGGTGTATGTGATATTTTTCGTCTACCCAAATTCGCAGCTTATTTTTACAAAAGTCAAATAGATCCAAAAATAGAAAAAGTTGTATTTATTGCCAGGTATTTGACTCCTTCTTTTAACGAAGATTACGGAGATGAAGTTATCGTTTTTAGTAATTGTGATGAAATTGATTTATATGTAGGAGAGAGATATATTAATTCTGCTAAACCTGATCGAATTAATTATTCAAATTTACCTCATCCTCCCTTTATTTTTAAAAATTGTAGTTGGTGGGAATGGGGGGCAAGTAATATTACCAGTCTTAAAGCAATAGGGAAAATAAATGGCAAAGAGGTGGCTCAACATGAAATTTATCCTTTTGGCAGACCTAATAAATTAGTGTTGAAACCCGATTATACAGAATTAATTGCTGATGGAGCCGATTGTGTACGAGTTGTAATTGAATTACAAGATAAAAATAGGCAAATATTACATTTGTCTCATCATCCTGTTTTTTTTGAAATGGCAGGTCCTGGTAAGTTAATTGGTGAAAATCCTTTTAGCCTGGAAGCAGGGAGGGGTGCGATATTTATTCAGGCAGGTCGTGAACCCGGGAAAATAGGTTTAAAGGCTTATGTTAATGAATTGCCACCTGCTGAGATTACAATTAACATTATTGCTATGCAAGAAGAAACTGTGCCAGTTAAGAAGTTATAGAAAAATAGTTTATGATGGATATTTTTTAAAAAGACTTTAAATTTAATATTAATTTCTACTTGCTAAATATGCAGTTAGCAGTATAAGTTTCTGTAGAACATAAAAAATAAAACTTGAATTAGTAAATGTTATTAATGTAAAGGTATAAAAAGTCTATAGCATAGAAGATGGAGCGAGAAAATTGTCTATTAAAATATCAAATGATAAAAAGAAGTGGTTTTTAGAAACTAAAAATACAGCTTATGTAATAGGGGTAGATGAAGATAAAAATTTACGACATCTTTATTGGGGGGAAAAATTACCTCCGATAAAATTAAAAGGGCTTACTAGTGATTCTTTGTACGAGTATCAAGATGAAAATAAAAAAATAATATTAAGCGGTAAAGCTTTAAAAAGAAATAGGATTGAAAGTTGATTTAAAAGGTGATTTTGATAGTAAATTAATTATTCTTGAGAAGGAAAATAAGAGAAATGATTAAGAGATATAAAAAAGTTATTTATTGGACTTTTAAGATATTTAAACTAAAAATAATTTGTGAAAAATAATATGGAATTGGCATAAGGAAGGAAATTTTTATGCAGATACATAAGAAAAGAATTAAAAAAGAAGATGGTCGTTATTTAATTTATTATACTTTTACCGAGGAAGAAAAGGAGAGCAGGGATGTTAGAGTTGAGATGGAATCCCATCCTGAAGCAATGGATAATAATAGCCACTCATCGGCAGAACAGGACCTATAAACCTCCGAAGGATTATTGCCCTCTCTGCCCTACAAAAAAGGGAGGCTTGTCTACGGAAGTACCGGCCGAAGATTATGATATAGTAGTTTTTGAAAATAAATTTCCATCTTTACAACAAGATTCACCAGAAGTAACCGAAAAAGATCCTAAATTTTTTAAACATGACAAGGCTCAGGGAATTTGTGAGGTAGTTCTATTTACTTCTGACCATGATGGGATTATGTCGGAGAAACCCTTAAGCCGTTATATTAAGCTGGTAAAA
>JAHLWS010000018.1 GCA_019057795.1 Promethearchaeota archaeon
ATTGTAACCTGTATGAAGCTAACAGGAGAAACTTTTTCTTTCTATCATAAAAGAAAAGGAGCCGAAGAGGCAAGATACCAAAAGTATTGAAACTTTCAGGCAAAAGAACCGTTACCGGACAGAACTCTGGAGAGCTTTATACCAAAAAGCACCGACGGGGCAACTCCTAATCTTTAGGAAAACCCTTACAGAGTTTACTAAAAGAGCTATTTCCTAATTACATAGGAAGAATCTCTCAGGTAAAAGGACAGAGTAAGAGAGTAATTTAATTATTATCTTATTCTGCCTTTTTTATTTAAAATTGTTGAGAATCGCTTTATAAATATAAATCTATATTGTAAAAAAAATGACTTTTTTGTGAACTTGTGAAGACCCCGAAGTATTTTTTTGGAGTGAGTAATTGTGGCTCAATTTTCTCGAATTACAACTATTGAAGCTATTGGTTCATTGGACTACTTACCCCATGCTGAAATTGGCAGACTTCTATTGAAATTTGGATTGGAGGAAGTAGCTTCTAAAAATTTGGGCTCAAAAACTTCTAGATTAAACGCTTTAATAAAGTATCTTATCGACAATCCCGATAAAAAAGGTCCTTTTGGAGGAAATCTTAATTTTGAATTAATCGAAGAACTGATAGAACGGAGATTGTCTGATTATCCTACTCCCTCAATAGAGGAACAGCTTCCTGAATTGGTAAACTCTCTTAAGCGTGATGGCTATCTCATTAGAGATGGGAGGCTTAAAACAGCGTTACCAGAGAATATCCAGCTTACAGAGAAAGAAAACGAATTAGATTTGTTATTAGAGAAGTTTGGATTTGCTACAGCAAAAGGGCACTTAGAACAAGCAATAAGTGCACATACAAGGAGTGACTGGGCTTCAGCAAATGCACAATTAAGATCATTTATGGAAAGTCTATTTGATTCAATTGCTAAAAGACTGACTGATGATAAAAAAGGGTTACCACTGTCGGGATATCAAAAAAGCTGCGAACTCCTAGCTAAACTAAATCCACCCTTTTTGTTATCTACTCTTAATGAGTGGGTAGCGAGTGGTAAGGGTGGTTTTTTGCAGGGACTTTGGAGACGGCTACATCCACAAGGTTCTCATCCAGGATTGTCTGATGAAGAAGACAGTACATTTCGTCTTCATTTAGTAATATTAACAGCATCTTATTACCTTAAACGGTTAGATAAAATGATGGCAGAGAAAGGAAATTCATTTAATCTTTAAGTCGAACTGTACCTAACGAACAATGAAATGTGTGAAAAACGGTCTGGTTCTGGTTTAGAAAAAAATGGATTCAAAATTATATTTCCGGCTGAGAGATTAACAGATCGGATGATGATAGCTCACATGGATATATCTGGGAATGAAAGGAAGGAATAAGAAAATAAAGAAATTTAAGGATAGAAGATGAAACCTAAACTGTATAAATTTAGATAAAGTAAAGGGGAACCCAATGAAAAACGAATACATTAAGTTGCCAATTATCAAAGAAGTTGAGGTAAAAGGGTATGAGTTGTATAAATCGGATTGGAAATATGAATTTAAAAAGGGAATTAATCTCTTTTTAGGAGGAAATACCTTAGGCAAAACCACATCTGTTTATATTATGCTCTATGGTATCGCTGGAATACCGGAAGGTAAGATAGATTTCTTTACAAAACGAATTAAAAGTAATAATTTGAAAAAAGTACCAGTAGTTGGTCTAAAATTAGAATTGAATGATACAATTATAGAAATAGAACGTAACTTAGGAAACTCTAGTATTATTTGCCTTTCCATAGATGATGAACATTATTATGAAGAGAAAGATGATTTAAAGCAGATATATGAGAATAAGATAATATCTCTCTCTGGGTTTTCTTCTCTAGAAGATTATCGCTTTTTGCTAGAGCGATTATTAATTAGAGAGGAGGAAGGAACTTATCTGCTTTGGAGGACAGCCGATCAAGCACGCATTTTAAGACTTTTATTTGGTTATGAAGGTCTTGATAAACAGTTTGTGCAGTTAGAGAAAAAAGTTACCGAATATGACACTAAAATGAGAGGACAGCAAGATATACAAGCCCAATTCAAAAAGAGATTAGAAGTAATTAGAGATCAAAAGACTTCTCGTCTTGATGAACTGGAAGCCATGAACGTAGAAAAACTTGAGAATAGAATTCAGAGTTTAGAGAAGGAGAGGGAAGAAATCATTAAACAACAGGAACGACTTAAGAAAGAAATTGGTATTTTAAAGCAGAAAAAGGAAGCCACTGCTGAAAAAATATCTGTTAAAAGTAACAAAATGGAAGAGTTGGAATCAAAGATTCTATATTTGGAAAATGAATTTTTTGAATCAATTTATTCGGATCCTAAAATTTTACTAGCTCGTCATAAACTGGAAGTTTATGGAATATGCATGTTTTGTACTCAAAAACCGCCAGCCAAAGTTACAAAAGAGATTATACATAAAACGGAACAGGGTAGTTGTCCAGTATGTGGATCACAATTACCTATAAAATTTAAGCCAGAAATTTATAAGCAAAAGAGAAAAATTGTGGCAGATTTAAAACTAAAGAGAAAAGAATTATTAAGATTAAAGAAAGAATTAGAAACCGTGACGAAGGATTTCCAAAAAAAGGAGGAAGAATTAAATAAACTTCAAAATTATTACTTTAAAGTAACGGATAGTTTAAGTGTAAATATCACAGAAATTGACGATTCAAAATTGCGACTTGTTGATATTAAAAAGGGAAAAATAGAAGATATAGCAACATATGACAGAGATATAAAAAATTTGCAAACGCACATAGAATATTACCAAAAGGAAGCTGAAAAAGCGAAAGTGAAATATAAAGATTCAATAGAAAAATTAAAGAAGTTGAATGAGAAATTTGAAAAGGACCTTAATAATTTGCAGCAAGACATGGTTAAAATCTTCCGAGAGTACGCAGGTGCTCTTTTTGTCCAGTGTAACCTGGACATTCAACGTGAAAAACCTCGTGAAAGTAAAATTCATTTGCCAGTTTTTCTGCCAAAGATTGATAATACTCTTCGAAAATCTTTTGATCAAGTTTCAAAATCCGAAGCGATTTTTTTAGAATATGCTTTTAGAATGACCTTATGTGAACTTTATAATAAAATTACTGGAAATAGTCTAAATCTTATAATAGAAACTTCAGAGGGAATATTTGATGTAGGAGTAATTGAAATGTTATCTGATGTATTTGCAAATTTTTCTGGCCGGAGCCAATATTTGTTAATTGTATCTAACCTGGGTAGAGAAGACTTTCTGGAATTCTTGATTAAGAAATGCAAAGTAGACATAAAGCAGAGAATGGTCAACTTTTTTAATATTGGACGCTTAAGTAAAATTCAGAGAGATAAATTATCAAGATACAAAAAAGTAATGGATAAAATAATTAACAGTTCATCTGAAAGGTGAGTGAGGCATGTCATTAATTGATTATTATTCATTAAAAGAATGCATTCGAAAGAATAAAAATTATAAACGATTAAGTGAGATTTTATATGTGTTTTATTCTGGTAAAGAGTTAGGATGGCCTCATATATCAAAAATTGGAGTTCAAAAGTCGATTTATTTATCAGAAGTTCTTGCCCCTTTAAAAAAGGTAATTCTTTCATTTTTAAATTTCATATATCACAAAAGAGGACCATATTCTGCAGACATACAAAATAGTTTAGACTATCTTGTTTCCTTAGGAGCTATTGAGGTTGTCAAGTTTAAGAAACGTGGTAAGAGTGCGTTTGTGGATTATAGGATTTCAGAATCTGGTGAAAGTGTGGTGCATAGCTTGCTTATTGAGCCAGAAGAAAAAGAAAAATGCAATTGGATAAAACTCGTTTTGAGAGTCATTGACGCCTATAAAGATGCATTTGGAATAGGAAAAAAATTTGAAGATATGGATAAAATAGTCGATTTGGTTTATGAGGAACCCTCGTTTAAAGAAGTTCAAAAAAAAGGTAGAGGTAAATTTATTCAAATGACGCTGAAAGATAATCTGACTATGGAATTGACAGATTTTTTAAAAAATATCGAAGAAACTGAGTTATCCAAATTTCTTAAGAAAGAGCCAAAGAGAGATTTTGAGACAATATTGGTAATGTTTTTTGAGCATCTTTATTTGGATTTTCTGTCGAAAAGAGAAAAGAAAGATGGATAAAAATAGAGCTTTGAAAAGCAGAACAAGTCTTCCAGTATTTCGTATAGCCGAAGAATTAAAAGATTTTGATCTAATTGAACTCATGAAGTTCTACAATAATTGGGAATGCTTATTGAAAAAGAAGATTCCATATGGACAATTTGGGAATCTTCTCAGAATTTGTTTAGTTGTCACTCAAGATGAAGGAACCATTCAATGGAATTTATTCGATGAGAAGTGCTTTCTACTAAAACTCGGAAACGGCGATTTCAAAGAAGCAAATGTTATAATAGTTCGCTGTAATGGAGATGTTATCCAAGTTGAAGATGAGTATATAGGAAGTCCCGCAGATGCATCATGTTTATCTCAAGGAAAAGAGGGATTTCCCGTAATCTTTATTGATTGCAGGGTAGTTCACTTTTTTGTAGACGCTAAATTAGTTCACTTTACACCAGATATTATCGATGAAAAACGTATTGGGGTACTTATTGAAAAGTGCCTACCTGCTCGTGAATATAGAAAGTTAATAAAAAATCAATATGAAGATAAAGTGAATGGACAAAAAGGATTTCAATATTGGAAAAATAAAGGTAAGAGGCTTCTATTTGATTCTCCCGAGATCGTGTTTCATAAACCTCTATGGTCATATTTGAATAATTATGTATTAGACGGCAAAGTGGATAGTGAAGTTCAGCTATCTGGAACTGCTGACCGCATAGACATAAGAATTCTGACGTTTGAGGAAAGAAAACTGTATATAATTGAAATAAAATGCCTTGGAAGGAGTAACAAAGACAAACCCGAGAGGTCTGATTACTGGGCGAATCAAGGTATATTGCAATTAAAAGAATATTTGGAGGATGAGAAAGAGTCCACACGAGGTGTGCTCGTATTGTATGATGGGAGGAGAGAAAATAAAGAGATTGACTGGATTCCGAAAGAAAATTGGCACGAAAAGACAGACGAGAATCCCATGAGATTTTATTTGATATCTGAGGGGGCATCGATACGAGCACAAAAGATGTTAAAGGAGTTCAAGAAGATAAAATGAAAAAAAGATTTCCGATCAGAAATCATGTGGGTAGATACGCTGGGCTCATCCATTCTCAAAATAATAAACATGTACCTTTTCATAGATGGTATCCATTTGTTGAAGGGTTCTCCAGTAATTTTGTTAAGGTAATTATTGATGAATTAGATTATAAACCATCATTTTGTCTTGATCCTTTTGCCGGAAGTGGAACGACCCCACTAACATGTCAGCAAGTTGGCATCAAATGTTATTCTTTTGAAGTAAATCCTTTTTTACATGATGTTATGAAAGTAAAATTTTACAAGAGATACGATGGACAAAAATTGGAAAATATAATCAGTAGGATAGACAAAAATCTGCTAATTTATAAAAGAGGCTGGAAATATCCGAAGATTGAAACACAGACGCTATTTGAAAGAGAAGATCTTAAGAAGTGGATATTTAATAAGGAGGTTACCTGGGGAATATTTGATATTCTTAATGAAATTTTCAAGTTATCAAATACACCTGAAGAAATGTATAAACCCCTTCTTAAAGTGGCACTGGCTTCCAATCTTATAGACATCAGTAATGTATTTAGAAATGGGAAGTGTTTATCATATAAGCGCAACTGGTCAAATAATGGAATATCACGGCGAGGAGTCCATAAGAAATTTATCGGTTTTTGTAGAGATATTATTTTAAAAGATGTATTACAAATTACCCCAAATAACAATGGGATAGATAATTCTGCCTTCTGTAAGGAGGGTGACGCTAGAAAGTTGGTCAATGAATTAGAAGATCGATCTATAGACCTGATAATAACTTCTCCACCATATCTAAATTCTCGTGACTACACAGACATCTATAGACTTGAGTTATGGATTCTTGGATATTTGAAAACATATAAAGATGAGAGGGAATTGCGAAAAAGCACACTGCGATCTCATGTGCAAATCGCCTGGCATAAAGAAGAAATTCTTAAAATAAAACAATTAGAGAAAGTGATTAAAGAAATAGAAAAGCATAGAGAAGAATTTTGGAATAATTCAATACCAGAAATGATAAAAGGATATTTTGTTGATATGAACATAATACTTAAAAGTCTGTATAAAAAGATGAAAATTAATTCTAAAGCTTATATCAATGTAGGAAACTCATCTTACTTCAACTCAATTATAGAAACCGATACAATCATAGCGGAAATCGCTGAAATGAATCAATTTCAGGTGGATGAAATCAGGGCTGCCCGATATTTGAAATCTAGTGGACAACAGGATTCCAAAAAAATTAGAGAAAGTGTTATTGTTTTGACAAAGATTTAATTTTTTAAACAAATAGTAAACAAATAGAGACACATCCCATTTTCTAGATAATTAATATTTAACTTTTAAATTAAATAAATAAAGGTGTATCAAGTTAATAATTCGGTATCTTTTAGCGTAAAACCTATAGGAACTGAGGAAGTTTCTTATCCAGATGGTTGAGGCTTTAGGTATTACTGTAGACAGACGTTTTAATGGAAGACCTCGTAAAAGGGAAAATTAAACCATAGAAAAAATAGGATGTATTTCCATTTTAATTAAAAAAATGAGGGGGAAGAGGAAAAGTGATATTGCAAGATCTGACCCCATAATAATTCTATAAAAAAGGAATTTTGATAGATGCTTTCAGATAGGAATAGTATAAAACAA
>JAHLWS010000019.1 GCA_019057795.1 Promethearchaeota archaeon
ATCATATTAAGAATTGACATAATTAAAAATATTAATATTAACTAGAAATAGATTGAAACTCGTAAAATGCGGGGTCTTTCGATAAATAATGTCATGTTTTATTTTAACTAGAAATAGATTGAAACAACACAATATACTTAAATCTGGCATTTCTAAGTATCGTTTTATTTTAACTAGAAATAGATTGAAACGGATTATTATTAAGTGCTAAAACTTCTTCAGTTTTCGTTTTATTTTAACTAGAAATAGATTGAAACAGATTACGTAGCATCTTTTTAATTCTTACCTTAACGTTTTATTTTAAATTCAGACTTTACTAGCTTTTTCATTAAATCGTTTGATTTGTTGAAATTTCCACTTTTAGATGCTCTAAAGATTTCTTCTTGCAGCTTTTTTACCCTTAAATTCATTGTAGTCCACTTTATTGTGATCCACCAATTGTTTTGGTTATATAGTTCTCTGAAATATTTCTGCATTTTTCTCTATTTTTATAGTAAAAATTTTCGTATATAAAGTTTCGCATAGGATAATGAGTTAGTCTTAAGGATAAGAATACAATATTTCGATAGAAACAATATAATTTTGGTTAATATCTAAATTTTAATAATTCTTTTAAGAGGGATTCTAATCTTTGTAGTCATTAAATTAAAAATTGGTTTTTTTATGTTGATAAACCTATTTATTATCACATAATCCAATTGGAATACTTAGATAGGAGTGATTTTGTTTTAGAAATAGGGTGTGATTTATGGAGGGTGAAATTTATATAACATTATTCTGTGCGACAAGAAGCTGTATGTCTGAATGCGTGAACTTCAATACTACTAAATAGTATGTCTACTAATCGAGTTTGTCGGGTAGGAAACACCGATGATCGCCAAGCCCGAACTATCAGACGCCACATAGGCATAATCTCCGCTCAAGTAAACGCTATTAGCATATCTGGTCGTGCCTTCGTAATTGAAAAATTACAGATATTTACACTACTAATCTTAATTTCTTTACCTTAAATATATCGTTTTAATATTATTAAGAACTTGATGTAAACGAATTTTATGCCGAGTTATTGAGAATAATTTATCGAATTATATTTATTTTGTATGCAGAGCAGCGGGATATTAAAAATTGATATTTATTAAGAAAAAAATTAAAAGCAAAATCCTAAAAGTTTTCAATTTTCAAATCTGAAGGTTTAGGTGCTTCACCATTCCCATAAATCTGGTACAATCCAATTCTTCGGGCACATTTAGAAAAACAGCTAAAAAATTCATCATTTGGATATTTATCAAAATAAGCCTCATAAATACACGGATTCCAAATATGTAATTTGTTACCAAGTTCATACCATAATTTTTCTTTCTTTAAAATTTCTATAAAATCTTCTCTACTTATATTTTCGTTGGTTTTTCTCGATAAATTTAAGATTACAATGAGCGGGATTTTTTTTATTAAATCCCCTTTTGAAATTTTTTTCAAATCTTTTAATGATTCGATATTATCTTCAAGGAATTGCATTCGGGCATTCACCACGAAAATAATACCGTCCGTCCCTTTAAAAATCTTTTTTTTTAACTGCTTAAACCGCCTATGACTAGCAACCGTATAAACATGGTAACGAACTTTACTATGTTTTTTTGATTGAAAGATCCATCTATCAAAATATAGGTCAGATCCGTTTGACAGAGTGATCTTAATTAAATTGCCAGTAGGTTTGATGTCTATATTTTGTTCCTCTGACATTCTATATAAGGTATCCACGTACTTGGTCTTATCTGAGCTCTCTATGCCCCAAATAAGGATTTTGATGGAAATTTCGTGATTATTTGTAAATTTCACCATTTAAAAATTCAGCTGAATAATGAAAAAATATTTGATTGGAAATTAGTTTAATGATAACATAGGTTCAGACTTTAAATATTTTTATCTTTCCACTTAAAGCAAGCAAATCAAATCTTTGAAAGTCGGTAATCTTTCAAAATTTAATGTTTTCTAAATGTACTAACTCTTCAAAACTCATTTTTAGCTCCTTAAAATGTTAAGGTTTCAAACTATATCGCAGAAATAAAAGTAAAAGCTTTCGATTCAGGCGCTTTAGGCGTCTATAATTCCGTCGCGCACATTATTTTTGCCGTACGATAAATCGGGATAGACTGGATTGAAGTCCTGGTCGTATAACTTGTGGTTTAGCCACTTCTGGTCTTTCGGGCTCCACTTAAGGTTAAGCAAGGGGTTGTAGTCTTTCAAGAAGCCTAAATCTCCGTACACGGATTTAAGAAACTCTTGGTTTTTTACCATGTTTTCTAAAATTACGTAGTGGTCTATTTCTAAGATTTGAAAAATTTGCCGAAAAAGCTGTTCTATTTCTCCAACGTTGCAATTTGGGAGATAAAGTTTAATAAATAGCCCGTTGTCAAATCGAATTACATCGTCTAACCCGCTGATGAAAGTCTCTCCTTCGATCTCGTAAGTAAAACAATAATTAAAGTAGCAAACCAAAGTTAGAAGCTTCTCGTTAGCTTCAGGATTAACTTCCGGTATTATTATGTAGAGCTTTTCGTACAAGCCCAAGTTTTTCAATTTTAGGTAAGGAAACAGCAACCCGCTTTCAAGTAGTTCGCGAGCGCACCCGATTAGCTTTTTGTTCGAGAAGGAAGCCGGATACGGATCGAAAGATTTTCTCGAGTAAATCTCGGAGAGGCGCTGATATTCGTAAGCTTCTGGTCCCAATACGCGTTCGGTTGGTGTTTTCCACAGATCGAACTCTTTTACAGGCAATGGTGGGACCGAATAGTCGGGGTTAAAGAGCACTTTTTGGGCGTATATTTCGAACTTTTTAGGATCGACGCTCCAATTATCGGAGGGGAGGTTGTTATCGGCGTGTAGAATTTGGTACGCTTTTTTTACCGCGAACGCGCAGTATTCTCTAACGATTTTGTCGGTTTTTGCTATGCGATTGACATAGGCCATGTTTGGATTGCGAAAAGGAAACAGGTATTTAATTAAAAGCGGGCGGGAAGAGTCGAACCCTAAGTTGTACTTGACGCTTTGAAACGAGTTGGCAAGCAGCGATTTGAAATCGATTTTGCTCAAGTCTGTTGGGAAAATATATAAATAATATTGCGACAAGCCGAAATGAGAAAAAAGAGGCAAGAACTTTACCGACTTTACGTAAGTTTTGTAAAACTCCTCTTTCCTCAAGGCGATAAAATCTTCTCGTTGCAGCAACTTTTGCTTAAGGTCTAGGTTGAACTTAATCGCTAGTTCTAACAACCTTTTGTCTACCGTGCTCCGAGCGGATTTGATACGCCTTCGCATTACCTTAGCTAGAGCATCTAAGCTCGAGTCTTTGCTGTAGAAAGCTTGCGAATGTTGGGGGATGGCGTTGAGTTCCTCACCTTTTGTATAGTGAGGGGGTTCTCCAAGCGTTTTTTTGGCGTACAACAGTTGGTGTTTGAAATAATCTTTGGTGTAAAAAAAACGGTCTTCCTCAAAGTTGTAATGATCTCTTAGCGTAACGATCGGAATCCAAGGATAACCACGGCTGACCTTAAAGAATCGGAGCTCCTCGCGAAATATATCGTATATAATCGAAGTAAAGAGCAAGCGCTCGGAAAGAGTCATAAACGGAGTATCAATAAATACTATTAAAAACTTGTTATCTAGTTCTGAATCGTAAATTTTAATGAGATCGATACGCTCAAAGTAAGGTTGAAGCGATCTAAGTTTTACCTCAAACTCTTGGGAATTTTTAGGAGTAAAAACGCCTATATATGTCGTAGAAGCATTTCTAGGAACGGTATTAAAAAGAACTGGAGAGATAACCGACGTGCTCTCGCTAAGGAGGTTTTCTAAGAGCTCGTCGAACCTTTTTTCCGTAAACGAATAATTGTCGTACTTTAAGTAATATTTTTCTATTCTTTCTTTTTTTACCTTGAGAACTTCTTCGGTTAATCTATGGTCGTTAATTAAGTTTAGGATTTCCTCTAAATCGAACAGTTTTAACTCGCTACAAGCATCAAGCAAGTCGTAAAAAACTTGGTATTCTTCGAGCGTTTCTTTAAATCTTCCCTTCGACTGAAAATATAGGGGTATAAACTTGCGAGATATTATTTTATTTAGGTTTTTATTGGTAAAAATTAGATTCTCTTCGAAGCGCATCGATAACTTATTCGATTTCAGTAAAGCTTGAAGTTGTGAGGCCAATTTAAAGTTTGGATGGAGATAATCAATGTTTTTAACGGACTTTAGTCCGACAAGAAGGATAGATAAAACTTCTTTAACGTGAAAAAACCCATCTGACCGATGTGCCTCGATAAACTCCGCAAAACTCTTTTTCATATCTTCGGATTTAACGATTTCTAAAAAACTTTTCTCAAACCGTTTTAACAATCCAAGTTGGTTAGAAATCTCTTTTTTCAAGTCGTTGTTTAACACTTGTAGCTGTTCGGCTCTGCGTTCGAACCCTAAACCCGTTATTGAAAACATTCGTATGCGATCCATTATTAGAAAATCAACGATAGAAGGGAAGACTCTCCTCTTTGCTTTTATTTGAAGTTCCCTCTTCTTATAGGAAATGTATTTAGAGTCAAACTGCGAATTTTTGGGGTTGATAAGCCCGCTACGATCGTTAAAATCTCTAAATCGATTAAGATTTCTTAACGCCGTATAACTCAGATTTTTGCCTATAGAAAAACTAAGTACGTACCCTAACTCTTTTAATTGGTAGAAATAACAGTTTAAGTCGCGGTAATATTTTTGAGGCAAAAAAAACCCGATAAGCATCTCGGAGCTACCCGAAAAGTAAAATCTTTTAACCATATAGGCAAACCCCCAGTTTTGAACGATTTTATCCACTAAGGAAAATCTTAACGCGGGGTTAAATTTAACTACTAGCAAAACTACCTCAATATCGAGTACCCTCCAGTTAATTTTGTACGACGGAGAGATCACGGTGTGTTTGATTTGTTTCATCGAGTTTTTGAACTGATTTAGGCTTAAATTGGTTTTAAGAGTTCCGTCTTTTTTAAACTCTTGAAAGTATTTTTCGTATTCTAACAAGGCCCTATATTGCTTTACAGAGTAAAAAATAAAGATTATACAATGTAAAGCCTCGACTAAGTCGATTTGACCGTTCTTTTCGAAAAGAAGCTTTAAAGTATTGCGCCAATAAACTTGAAACAATACATCAGAAAGGTTCTCGGTTTTTTCTCTGATTAACTCCTCGTACTCCCGAAGGTACCAGAATAGATGGCGTAGAACTTGTTGGTGGAGCGTATCGTCGATAAAGTACCCCTCTATGCGCTCGAGCTCTTGTTCTTTTTGACGGTGCGTTTCGTCTATAAACTTCCGCCACTCGTTAGTTCGCTCTTTTCGTAGGCGATACTTTCCGAAAGAGGCGTCTTCTACGAGTACCACGTTAACGCCGTGTTGTACCGACTCGAAATTTTTCACATGCTTTGCGAGAAAACAAGTGTAAAGCTCTCTTAGAAGGACGTAAGGCAACAATCTCCCGCAACCCTCAAATATCGTTAATTCTAAACCTTTCTCTGAGTAGTTCCTTTCGACCCAAGCCCCGTAAACGTTCTGAGCTGTAATTTCTTTCGAGTCCTTTCTTTTCGCCATAGATATCGATACATGCTTGTCGATCGGCGCTATATCGAGGTATTTCTCTAGCTTTTTGAGGTAGCCTCGAAACAAATCGTTCGCTTTAACCTCGTTCCACTCGTCCGCTAGGCTTTCTAACGGCCTAAAGTCAATTCTCTCGTTCATTGGTTATGCTGGTACCTTTACTTTCAAATTAATTTTGCTTTGTAAATATATTCCCTAATAGAATTGTAAACTTTCCTTTTTAAAGTTTCGAAAAGAGGTATCGATTACGCAAAAAAGTTAGGTTGCCTCTAGGTTTTCTTGGTAACGCTTTAAGGTTTGCCTAAAACTTAGTAGCAAACCTAAGTCTATTTCTTACCTGTTTAAGTAAAAAAATGTTTTTTTTGTAATTATCTTGAAACAGGTAATTAAAATAATTCTTTCTTCAACTCAAATAAAATTAGTTTTCCACCTTTAGCGCCTTTCTACCGTTCAACTCGACCAAAACTAAAGACTTGATCTCGCTCAAATTGGAGATAAAGCGGGATTTATTCCCTTCGGACCCTAATACAGAAGGATTGCTGACTTTTAGGAGGCTCTTAACGAAGAAGTACCTGTCAAAGTAAGAACCGATCGCCCACGCTACTATTACTCGGGAGCTTCTCTTTTGGAGTTGAAAACTCCACCTGTCTTTACACGCTTGGGAGCAGAAAAGATGCCTTCGGGTAGTTTGCGAAACGTTCACATGCTCCGCCGAACTTTTGCTGCCTTTGTTAAGCGAGCTGCCGCAGTACTCACATATCATGTCCGTTTTGCGCAAAACTATTTTTTAAATGGAATCGTTAAATTCCTATATAGCTAAATATAACTAAATATTGTTCGATTTTATATAAAAGAAAAAAATTTTAGACCTAAAAATTAATAACTTAAAGATATAAAGCGGGCTTCTCGTCCCATAACCTTCTCCTAAGCTCTGTAATATCTATATCATAAGTATATAGGCAAATTAAAAAAAAAGAAAAAAAAGTTTGTGTTTCAATCTTCTTTTTGAAGCTATTTATTCTGTGACTCTGGAAAAATAAATGAGGATAGAATTAGATTTACCAGATGTTTCAATCTTCTTTTTGAAGCTATTTATTCTGTGACAGGAAGATCGTTGAAGGTATAAAGTTTGACGAAGTAGGTTTCAATCTTCTTTTTGAAGCTATTTATTCTGTGACATTACGATGGATGGACCAAATAGATATAAAGATATTAC
>JAHLWS010000020.1 GCA_019057795.1 Promethearchaeota archaeon
ATAGTCACGCATAACACCTTCTTTCCTACTTTTAAGGACTTCCAGCGTGCTCTGATAAAATTCATCGTGAAACACAAGACATCTTCACCAGAAATTATGACTCGTTGTAGCTATGCTAAATTATTTAGTTCGCCATAAATAATTTCCTTAATAATTTCCTTAACTGATTTAGGATACCAATGAATATAATCTCTAAATTTACTTTCTGATAAATTTTTAGCATAATTTGATATATTCATTAAAATTACATCTCTCAAAAGACTTAAAAAATTTAAAGAAAGAAACAGAAATGTCTTTAAGACACTTATTAATTCTTTTAGTGGTATTAATAGTAACGCAGGAAAGTCTTTTCCATCAAAAAAGGTTGAGTTAAAGCAATTTGACAGGGAAGATCTTGATAAGAGATTAGTAATACATAAACTTGTTTTGAAGTATTTAGACTAGAAACTTTTAGCACATCATATTAAAAAATTAGAAATTTACAATTATCTTTTTAAAAGTAAACATTTTCTTATATTTACAATTAAATAATGAGTTAAGGAGAAAATCTTTTTTTTAAATTAATCTTGAAAATCATAGAAAAAGATCGGATTAATAAATAATTAAAAGAAAGCAATATTTATATTGTTGTAAGTGTGCTGGAATTCCCAAGCACCAATAAAAATAAGAAATTGGAAAGAGATAAAAGAAAATGGGAAGAAAATTAACAGAAACAGCAGTTTTTAACGACAGAGAATACAAAAGAGGAGAAGAATATTTTGAGACTGAAGAAGAAGTAGACTATGCTGTAGAAGAACTTAGAGATAGCGGTTATTGTGCTATTAAAGATAAAAATAAAAATGGTTATTTCATGTGGATTGGTGGAGAAAGAGAGGATGATTATTAAGACGGTAGAAAAGAATCATGGTTTATGTCTCCGTTATAACTGTCAGATTGAATGATTCCCTGCGACAAGTCGTAGAGATAATAAAACTAAGATATGTGCAAACTATCATGATAGAAATATGTTTTACTTTAAAATAAAAGGGCTATAATTGGGAAATAACCGATTTAGGACAAAATATTACTTTAGATTTTGGCTTTTTTTATCCATTTCAAATCTCTGAGTATTATCGATTTCCTAAAAATTATATAAATAAATTTCGCAAGTGTAGATATTCTATTTCTTTCAATTTCTAAATAATTAGTAAATTTATCACATTTAACATTGAGGCTTAACTTAGACTGCATTTTCTAGATTTTTCCTTTAAATATCTTCTTGATTATAAGGCGTTAAACTTAAAATTTTGATGTTTAGAGGTGAATTTAATATATGGAATTAGTATCTACAAAACCGGAAAAATTAAGTCCTGAAGTAATTGAAGTAAGGAACTCGACTCAAATAAAATCTGCGCTGTTAGAACTGTTACCCGTGCCTGACGAGAGGTTGAATCCTAAAATCGTTTCAGAAATAGTTAGTTATTTAGAAACTAAATTTTTAAATCCTGAAAACAAAATAAAATTCTTCGTAGCAAGACAAAACGAAAAAACTACGGGCTTTGTATCGTGCCAAATCAACGACGAGTACAAAAGTTATGGAATGCCATGCCCGACTTTTGGTTGGCTACGTTCTAAAGATTTTCTTTCTTGTAAAAAGCTCATGAATGAGTGCGAAAATTTCGTTCGCGAAACCAAGATGAAAAAGCTTCGTGGTCCAATTAATTACCCGAAATACATCGGGGGGATCGGTATTCAGACCAAAGGGTTCGAAGCTCCCATGATGAGCGGTATCGCGTTCGGAGACCCCGAGTCAAAAGTTCTGGAGTACTTGGAAGAGTTAGGCTACAAAAAAGAATCGAAGTACTCGTGTCTCGACACTTTCTTAAAAAGGTGGGCCAAAGGCAAAGATTTAGACGACGAAATAGTGGTTAGGTTTTTGCCTCTCGACGAGATAAAGGATTTAATCGACCAAATAATGGGCTTAGCGTCTCAATCTCTACATGCGGTGCTTGCAGACGCACCAGGTGGTAGAACTAGATTTAACGAATTTATGAGCGCCTACGCTCAAACCATCGAATTTCTTAAGGTATCCAGCGAGGAAATCCCACAAGAGTACGCCGACATCTCTGGCTTCCAAGAAACCTGGGAGTCTTGCGACCTAAAAAAAATAGTCCCCATGGCTGCCTTCGCTTTCGACCGAAACACTGACGAGTTAATAGGAACTATCATGTGTCAACCGAACTTATATCAGCTATGGAACGGAGAGCCGTTAACCCACATGAACGTAGACACGGCTATGGTAAAAAAAGAATACGCCGGAAGGGGGGTTTTCTCCGCGCTTCACAACGTCGGGAAGTTCCTATCTTCCACTTTTGGGTTTAACTACTACGAGGGAACTACAATTTGGGCCAACAACGACCGAGCGATAAAAACTATATTTCCACACGGCGTCCCCGTAAGAACTCATTACGTAGTTCAAAAGCGAGTTTTAAGAAATAAATAAACGCGAATCCTAAATTCAAAAATTTTTTCCACTATTTTTTATTTTACTATTATTTAACGTTACAAGGTGATATATAATAATTTTAACCGTAAAACTAAAGGAGTTAGAGAGAATAATTGAAGTCTTAAAGAAATAAATACGATGAGTTCAAGGATATCGTTGTTAAATTAGAAATGGCGATAATTAAAGAAAGAATTTTCTAACCGAAATTTATGCCGGAGTGGGTTAATTTTTATTTTTCTTTTTATAGATTAACTCCAGATAAAATAATATTAAGACTCTTTTTTATTGCGTTATTTACTCAAAAATAACCCCTGTTCAAGATCATAATTAAAAATGAATAAAGCTCCTAAATAATATCATCCAGATAGTCTAGAACTTTATCTAATCTTATATTATAAATTAGTGTGTTAAGATGGAAAAGAGTTCTTGGTTTTTCTTCGATAAGATCTAATAATTCAATAAAGTATAAGTTCTGCAATAAGTAGAATTTTATCTTTTGAATTATTGCTTCTTTAAGAAGATCTATTTGCCTTTTGCCATGTATTACTTTTTGCTCTTCTGGAATTATATGATTAACTTTACCACTCTCATTAAAATCAAGATAATCAAACCAATAGAGAATTCTTGGGTTTTTTGGTGTTATTTGTAAAAATTTATGGAAAAAACCCCCCTTATAATAATTTTTAACTTGATCTATGTATGATTTATGCCCTGCAGACGCGCTTTTAGCCTCACCGACTATAAAATCATCATTTTCATCATTTAGTTGTTTGCCTTTTTTTCTTCCTCTCAGTCTTAAAAAACTCAAATCATAAAGAAAACCTCCCCTGTCGATAAAGCCATAGTCAATTAACATGTTTTGAATTTCAGGAAAATTATATGCTCCAAAATCAGGTATCTTAATATCGATTTCAAAATTTAAATTTCTGAAAAAAACTTGATTCTCTACCATATAACCTTTATCTATAAAGATTTTGCACGCAATATATTCAAGAAAATTTTCTAGAGAATTTCCTTTGGTTTTTAGATAGATTTCTGTTATTAGACAATCTTGAGGTTTCAAATTGGATTCAAGAATTTTATTTATTGCATTAGTATTATATTTTTTACCAAAATAGCTTTCATTTACTGATTTTTTTATTTCATATGGAATAATATATTTAGTGGGTGTTGTAAAAAACTCTATATCTTGAAAATCCAAATGAGTTTTATATTCTAAATTTAACTTAGTGTTTGTATGAGGGAAGTTATATATCAAATAATTTTCTTCTAACTCAGAATAATTAAATGTATAAGTTTGAGAAAAATTAAAACACCTTGCAAAATGATATGCTTCCCATGTATCCATAATTATTATTGGACCATTCACCAAATCCTTTAAGACTTTGAATCCACAGGTCTTATGCAAGAATTTTATAAATAGAGCACGATCAATATCACTTTCAATCATTATTTAACAAAAATAATCATATATTTAAATTTCTTATTTAAACCTTAGGTTTATTTAAAATTAAGTCAGGCGGATTTTAAAAAGTCTCAATCTGTAAATTGATTAACTATTTTTAAAATCTCTTCTCCATATTTGTCGTACTTTTTGCTTCCGATACCAGATATTTGTAGGAGTTTTTCTTTCGTTTTGGGTCGTTGTTTAGCCATGTATTTTAATGCAGAATCGTGAAATATCATGTAAGCAGGTACATCTTCCTCTTCAGAAAGTTTAATTCTAAAAGACTTTAATATTTTGAATAATTTTTCGTCTTCTGGACTTAATTTAACTTCAAAGTTAGCCTTCTTCTCGCCATTTCTGCCGAAGTTTAAATTATTAACCCTTTTCCTTATCATTTTTAACGCTGAATCCATCGACCTCTCCATTCCCTCAAGCGTCTCCGCGGTGACTCTAACATGACCAAGATAATAAAGCCCTTTAATCGTTTGCTTTATAACAACGCAAATAAAGAATAAGAATAAACAAATAGGAATTTAAATATAAAATAAATTTTTTATAATTGTTTGGTTATATTTCAAAATTATATTAGGGAAGATATAAAATTAAAGAGATGAAAAAAATGTTTATCTGATTTTTGACTCGTTCTAAGATTATTAAAACGTTTATAAAACATTTTTAGAATTTTATTTCATATTACATATTAAAACATTAACAGCTTTATTTTTATATTATAAAGTAGAAGATTTATATGTATGCAACATCAGAAAAGACATAAAGCGTTTAATATTTTTTTTAATGGTAATTTGATATTAAGTGCTGTTTATTATCCAATTCACTTTTTTCTTATTGATTTACCAAATATTAGTTTAAATATTAGCAAATTGGACTTTTTTACAAGTGTTCCAGATGCTTTTAATGCTGGTGGGCAAATAATTCTATTAATTTTACTTATTGGAATTTACATATTAAGTATTTATTATTTAGTAAAATATGATAAAGATTCTAAAATTGATTGGAGTGATAAAATCTTATCAATATCATTATTTTGTATGATTATTTGTTCATTCTCTTCTATTATTATTGTTTATGATTTCATTTGGAATTTTATTATGATTTTTCCTTTAGATGTATCTCTATTACCTATTTTCTATTTTTCTCGCTTTTTGTTAGTTATTATCTTTATAATCTCAATAGTATTCCTTTCTGTAATGGCTATCTTACTTTTACTAAATCATTTTCAATGGTTTAATAAAGAAGGTTTTATACCTCTAATTCCCTTCATGATCGTTATGCTTTTTAATATTTATGGAATATCTGGCTTCGTGTAATAACATCCGTTATCTTTTCCCATTTACTTACAGGAAGTTCAAGATAACCAGGTAATGAAAAAAGATATTTTCCCTGAGAGTTAAAGATTCTATAGAAACTATAGTAATCCTTACTCCAATCACTATAATTTATAGAAAAAGATTTCGATTTTCAAGGTGCTAAATTAAAGAAATTATAAAATAATTAATTAACTCTATTATTGATACTTTTAATTAAAGTACTACATCCACATTACAGATACAGTTTGCTCTTAAACTATATAAAGGTTTTCTTTTGATGTAAATTTGAAAAAAAGTAGATAAATTCCCCCTCCACACTCAGAAATCTAAAAAATCTATAAATTAGTGCTTTCACCAGGATTTGTTTAAACTAAAGTTGAACCTTTTTTTTCTTAGGATTTAGGATATTAACCTATAAAATCTTTAATGTAGAATTTTTAGTAAAGACCAACTCTTTTTCGGAAGTATAGGAGTCTTCCTTGACGGCCAAATTGGTTATCGAAACGCAATCTCCGTCGCTTACCAACTTTAAGCACTCGATCGCTTCCATACCCCATATTTTCACGCGTATCGCGAAAGACTCGACTTCTAAAAGCAAAGATAGTAAAAATGATTTCTCGCCCGATTTTAACTCCAACTCTTTAAAATTTTCTATTTTAACCTGCCCTTTTACCGAACTAACGAACTTGTTTTGAAGGATAAATTTTTCTAAGCTTTCTTTCGGAACCGTTTTAAAACTTTCTTCGCGGTTTTGGTCGATATTTAACGACTCGAGCTTGTCTCTCGTCCTTTGGCTAATGTCTTTAGGAGAAAGAATTAATTTCCCTTTTCTTCCGAGGTGAACTTCGAGGTCGTCGCTTTTCCCAGCTTTCGAGTAACCACCTATTAAGCGAACGAGCTCGTTTACCCGAAAGTATTCGTTTTTTGCTGCCTTCGCGTGGTCGTCCCATAAGACTATTTTAACGGTCTTGGTTGAGTCGGCCAACAAGAAAGAACAAACCGCACCCGTAGAACCGTCTTTTCTAGTAAACTCTCGGGCTTGAAAAACTTCAAGTATTTTACCTAACAACACTATATTGGTCATAGACTCTTTAACTTCCGATATATCGATGGTGAAATCGTCGTAGTCGAACTCTTCCTCGAATATTTCGTACAATTGTGGGTCGATGTCAGGCGATCGAAGTTGAACGCCTTTTTCCTTGGCAATAACGAACAAGATCCCTTGCTCTGACATAAATCCACCGAACTCTTTGGCCTTGTTCTGGACTTGCTTTTCCAATTCGGCCTCTGAGAAGCCAGAATCCAACAATTTTTGGTACAACTCTTTTACTGAATCGCTCATTTTCCTACTAAAAGCAATTTTTAACTATTACGTAAAAAATAGACTTTCGAATATTTAAAGAAAATTTTTTTTATAGATTTGAAAGTTATCACGAAAACTAAAGAGAATATGTCTTGGCAACAAATATAGTAAGATAATTATATATAAAATTAAACTTACTGATAGCATATGTATGACTTGCAAGAATATTTCGCGGGTTTTTTAAAATATCTCAATGAGAACAGAGAGAGAATTGCATACCTTCAATTGCCTGGAAAACTAGAAGATTTCCTAGTTAAGGAGTTTTGTTATTTCATTTATACTAAATCAAAAGGAATGTATGCTACTGTGGTTAATATGGGAAAAAAGAAGAAAGAAGAAAAAAGGATAGATATTTGTATCATAACAGGACAAGATCTTAATCTCGAACATATTGAAATATTAGAATTGATTGAAGTAAAATATTTTAGAAATTGGCACAGATTTCTACCACTTGATGCAAAAGATAATATTCTAAAATTAATGAAAGGTTTTAATAAGCAAATCTATTCGGTTGATAAAAATACACATGGATGGTTTAAAGTCAATTCCAACGTTAATAGAGTTAATGCAATAGCATTTGCCTCATTTGTGAGTTATGAAAAAAATGACAATAAAAAAGAAGACTATTACTCAAGAATACTCAATATCGCAAGAAAAGTGTTTGCAAACAATATTATCTTAAAATTTTCTTTCCAAAAGGTCTATGAAGACAGTGAATTAACGTTATTTAACAAGAAAATCTATATTACATTAAGGGCAGGATTATGGGAGTAAAATTTCAAAAGTAAAACTCTTTGCTTGTAGATTTATCTTCGAGCGTTATTTATTGTATTTTTCGTCCATTTCTTGTTTGAATGTACCAAACTTGACGACATCTTCGCTATATATTGAACACAGAACTATGAATCGACCTATATCCATAATTTCTGTATTAATGAAACATAAACACCCTTTCAAACTTCCCTAAATTTATTTGATTTATCATAACTCTCTTTAAAGCTTGAGGATAAAAGATATAAGTCATCATTTCATTTAAAATATAATCAGAAGTGATAAAAATTCGATATTCTCTAATTTAAAACAAGGCATATTTAAAATGAAGCAAACAACACGCAGTAAAGGAATCGAGCGCAAAATTTTAATAGAATTATATAAATTTGCTTTAGAATTTTCAAATCAGGACATCCCGCAATTGTATGAGCTAGGACATTATTTAACAGACAATATAATATCAAAAATTTGCATGTTAATTGGAGAAGAAGAAGGAATCAATTATAAATTCACTAATAGTCGAGGAGCTGAACAAACGAAGGGATTTTATTGGTTGTACAATGATATTTTAAAACAGATATATCCAAGTGCTCCCGATTACTCTGATATTGAAAAATTACACGAAAAAAGGAATATATACTAGCATAGTGAGTGGTCTATTACTTATCATTACAACCACGAGTTTGCGCGTAATTACATTAAAGAAGCCAAGAATATTATGATTGCTACCAATATAATAAAAACAGGTAATGAAATAAACCCAACTAACTATTTATTGAAAAAAAACACTAAGCTTGATCGAAGCAAAGACATTAAAACAAATTTGTTGAAGTGCCACCATGAGTTAGAAAATATTTGTGATTTTTATTTTCAACTTAAACATCCTGATATTAATTATGAAAATGAAATTGACCGGTCTAAAGCATTTATTTCATTAAAAACCTTGGAAAAGTATCGAAGTGATTGCTTTGAACAACTATAGCTGTATTATAGGGAAGATGAGCCTAATTTTAAATTTATAGGGACGACAAGTATAAGAATCGTTTATGAGCAATCAGAGATATCTATTTCCATAAAAATAGAACGAATTGAACATGCTTATATGATATTAGGAAAAAAATATGTAGAACATAAATCCGAAGTCGAACCGTTATTGGAACAATTATTAGAGAAAATAAACAAATTATAAACTCTTCTTTATGCGAAAATGCGTGAAAAATGGATGTAAAAAACTTTTTATTGGAAAATGGAATATAAAAGTTGTCTTATTTTTTTTTATATTCGATTATTCTCTTTCTAATAGCCTCATATGTGGAAATCTGAGATACTAAAAAAAATTTTAGAACAAAGCTTTTTTAAATGCAATTGATAGGTAAAACAGCAATTTCATTATTGTAAAAAATATCTAAAAAACTCACTTAAGATACTTCTTCTTGGCAACTCTCAAATTAAAAAAAAAGCTACTTATGGAATTAGAAATTAGAATTATTTTCTTACTATAGCCTTGTTTAGAATAATTATTTTAATTCAGATGGATAAATTACATTATATGGTTTTTTCCAAACTTGGTGTTAAGAAATTAATATTAATGAGTTAATTACTAATCTAGATGAGCGAATCAAAGGTTTAATTACTAACTATAATGATAGCTCTTGGTACTTACTTCTAAAAATATTTTATGAAAATCCAAAGCAATTGATAAAACACTTTCATCTAGTACAGGATAGATTTTTAAAAGATTTTGAAAGGTTTTCTGAAGTTTTTAGATCGCAAGAGGAACCAAGACGCTATTTAGGATTAAATAATGCTTATAAATTCTACTTTGAAATTGTTAGATATAAGAAGAGTTACTTTAAACAAGAATTTAAAAATTTGTTAATTGATAGAATTCAAAACCAGATTTCTTCGATTCAAAGTAGCGATTTAGAATTAATATGTAATGCTGTTGGTATTGAAATTATAAAACGATTAAATTTGGAAATATTAAAGGATAAACATTTGTTATCTGTTCTAATAGAAACTAATCCTTCTCTGATAAAAGAATATTTCCAAGAGATTATTCAAAGAAAATATTATAGTCATGGATATGTGTTGATTGATTTAGTACCAGAACTAATACCTCAATTTTCTAAAGAAATTAAATTGATTTTAGATAATATAAAGTTATTCAAAAGTCATTATAGCGACGCAATAGAAAGAATATTTTCCGAATATGATGAAATCCGTGATTATCTTATTAAAAAAAGAGGAAGAGAAAAGTATGAATTTCTTAAAAGAATAAACAATATTTTGGAAGATTTAGAAAACTTTGAGATTGAATCAACCTGGCTCCAAGATAACTCTCATTTTCTTACTGAAAATGTCGATATGTATAATAATAAAGAATTAGAATTAATCATTAAAACCATAATCGCTTTGAAAATTCAATATAAATCGAAAAAACCTAAAACTTATTGGACTGGTCGTTGTCTTATTAGCATTAGTCACGCTAATAAAAAAGAATTTTTTAAGGGTTATATCAATGAATTATTAGATTTAGGATATTTCCAAGTTGTAAAGGAATTTCTTGAAGACTTTCCTCATCTGATTCAAAATTATAAAGAAAATTTATTAGAAAATTTAGAATCCTATATGATTTTTGAGTTATTTACCAAATTTAATAAAGAATTTCGGTTGGAACATCCAGAAAATATCTTCATAGATATGTTTAGACAAGAATATTCTTTTGATTTGTTATATTTCAGTTTTTATGAGAATTATCCAAGTAGAATCCCTCTTTTTAACAAGTTACTTGAAGATTACTTTAACAAAGCTTCCTATAACAGTGATTATGATATCTCCAATTATATTCGGAAGATTTTTGGTACTAGGAATTCTATTAAATTAAATTATTCCATTGATTTTTTAAATCAAAAATTAGATGAGTATATGAATAATGAAAAGGCTGTAGAATTCTTTAGACCTAGAGATAGTATCTATTTAATACATAATTTTAATAATATAAGAGAGGATTTAAAAATAAATTTAGTAAGGACAATTTTTAAACATCACTGGTTTGAGGAATATGGTTCATTATTAAATCTTGAATTTAGTTCATCTAAAGAATATTTTGATGAATTTCTAAAGTGTATACCTCCTGACGAGTATAATTTATTCGTATTTTATGAGATCCTTAAAATAATGATAAGAAATGAGCAAGGAAATGGATTACTTCATAAAAAAATATTTAATAAAATGAAAGAACTCTCAAGTCATATTTCTAAAGCACAGATTCTTTCATTCCTTGGTTTCCATCAAAATAGTTCAGAGGAATATATAAATTTAATCAAGAATGAGTATAAACTCTCGAATTCAATAGTTCTTTACCTTGACTATAAATTGGAATACATTGAATCATCCATTGAATTTCTAAAGCACAATCATATAACAAATGCTATAGATGAATTGGGTGAGATTAAAACAAGATTTTTTGAATATAACAAAAATGATGAAAGAATTAGTATATTTAATTTTAAATATCAAAATTATAAAGCTCGTTTATTATTTGCTAAAGGAATATTTCTTTTACAAGATTGGAAGTTTAATAATGCAAAAGAAATATTCATAAAATCTTCCATAATTTACAAAAACCTTATGGAAAGTTTTATCACTACTGATGAATCTAAATTAATCTTTTCCGTATATAAAGAAATTAACAATATTTTTCAGAATAAAATTATTTTGATCGAATCATCAATTAAAAATGGAAATCCATCATTAAAAGATATTAATAAAAGATTAAAAAGTGAATTCAAGAGAATATTAAGTGTACTTCCTCCAAATTCTTTAAAATTATCAAGAATGAAAAACTCAATCGAACAAATACTGATAACTTCAAAAAATGTCTTAAAACAGATAAAATTGGAACCACCAACGCTTTTTTGCCGAAATGAGCCCTTATTAAATGGAAAAGTCTTAAAAAAAGTTGATTATGAGCTAGATTCAAATGGAAAAGTGACAGAAAAATATGACAAAATCCTTGAATGGGATTCACAAAATCGTATGCTAACCTCTGAATCTTTAGAATTGACAACATCTTCTATGGATTATTTATTAGAACTACAATTTCTAGAAGAAAATGAAAGTTATAATTACGATATTGAAATTAAAACATCTGAAGATATAAAAATATATGAGAAAGGTACAAAAAAAAGTAAAGGAAAGTTCAAATATTACTTCGAAATTTCTAGTCCTCTATTTAATGGAGCAAAAAAAATTGAGATTCATTTAAACTTAGATGACACATGTGCTAGAAAAAGAGTACTAAAATTACTTACTCATCATGAGGAAGATGATAAATTTAGAAAAAATTCAAAATTTATTTCTCGATTTATTGACACAGGATTCCCAGAATCTACAAATTATCTCAAGAATCGGATGCTTGAATATTTTGAAAAAATAGAAATCTATACCAAAAAGAATCTGGAAAATTTCTGTAAAATTATTAGTTATCTAGTAAATTTAATGGAACTGAGTGATGAGGATGGGTATTATCTACAAAAAGAAGCTGAAAAATTTTGGAATGAGCACAAGAATGATTCCCCAATTAATATGGAAACTAGATGGTTTCAAAAAGAGTTAAATAGCCTATTAATTAACAACTTTAAGTCACAAAATGTAATTTGGGACCCTAAAATAACTCGCGGTAAAGTGGATTTTTTGGTGTTCAATTTACCCGTTGAAGCCAAGTGCTATAATGATACGAGAAATCCTAATACTAAAGAAAAGACGGGATTAACGATGCTTGATGAAGAAATTTCTCAAACTTATCAATATTGTTCTCATACAAATATTGGTGTGCAAATACTTTTTGATTTCCGGGATAAAGAGATGAAAAAAGACTACAAACTTCATTCTATCACCGAAAGGATTAAGTTTAAAAAGGACGGACATAAATTAATATGTCAACTCGTTATACTTAGAAGACATACTCCTTCGGAAATAAAGAAAATAAAAGAAAATTAAAATTATTCTAAGTTTCATTAAATTCAACTAATAACCAGTTCAATCGTATATTGAACTTAAATATAGTATTTTAATATTATTTATATGATTAAAAAAAATATGCAATTAGAGGTTTGAAAAATGGAAGTTCCAGTTAATATTTTTGAGGAATTAGATAAAACTAAAGCAAAAGAAATTTCTGACGCAGTTTATAATTCCGCTCGTAGATATTTATTAGCTTTTGTATATTTACATGAACCAATTGTATTTAAAGATTTAGCTAATCACTTTAAAATGCAATCAAATTTATTATCATATCATTTGAATAAATTAAAAATGGCGGGTTTAATAAAAAACGAATATATTGCAGAGAGAGAAGCGAATAAAGGGTATTCAAAATATTCTATATCTGAGACCGGAAAAAAATTCTTAGAATTAACAAAAGCGAAAGAATTTTTAGATAAAGTAAAAGACAAATAATAATTTTTTTTCCATTTTTTTAGATTCTGTTAGTAGTACTAATATTTTGTCAGTAAATCAGCAATGAATTTTTGTCAATTTTTGTCAATATTTTCCTGGTTTTATGATCATATTTTGTACGTGATATTAAGATTAAAATAAAATTCTTCGTGAATTTCAAGACAAATAAGTTGTCCATGCGGAGGGGCGCCAAAAAGTGGATGATTCAACTGCTCACCCCTTTATTCAAAATTTTTAAAGGAAAACACGCGACCACCAACTTAATAGAAAGCAAACATTCCCAGGTGAAGGGGAGCGGGGCTGGATGAAAGCAGAAAGATGACCAGTACGGACATCAATTATTTACATTACGTGCCTTTATCGTGGAGCATGAATATATCCCTTTCACGAATCTCGCGGGGCGTCCCTTGTATGAATATCTAATGAAAGACCAAAAAAGAAAGAGGTCGGGTACAAAATCCTTGAAGACAAGCGTAATTCCGTTCAAACTGTTTTGAGCGCTTTTGAGTAAAAGTTTATTTTTCACCATGACCTAAAAGTAATTATACCCTATTTTTTTATCTTCACTATTTATTTCTTATAGTAGGTAATCCGCTATTTTTTTTGGATTTTTAATTATTCAAATAAAGAAGTATATAATTTCCAAATGAAAATATTAACAAGAATACTTAAAGTATGCGAAAATAATTAATGCGTTATAAATAAATATAGCTCTATTTTCATATATTTTTTTAGAATTTCAATAAATATCTACTTTTGCTTACAGTTGATTCCTTATTTAACATTCCAATAATTAGAAATATGAATTATTACTTATTTATTAAAAGTGAAGAAGTGTCTTAATTATTCATAAATTTTGATGATAAATATGAAGCGACATATTTATATTATTAGAGTTAATTACTTAAGAATTACTTCTCCGATAAAATTAACTGATGATATAACATTGATCCCTTATGGATATGAAAAAGACGGAGAAGAACAATCAGATGTAACTATAAATCATGATATTTCATTTGACGATAATTCTTATTCATATCTCTTTATTGAAAAAGATGTAGAGTTAGGAGAGAAAGAGTTAAATAATGAAATTCGTCAGATTATATCACTTTTTTCTTTTGTTGTTTCAAATCAGTTAGATCTTTTCGGATTCTTTGAAAATTTTCATATTCATTATAAAAATAAAAGTAAGATTATTCTTGAGCAAGCAGTAATTTGTCCATTTCATAAATATCCATTAGATAGATCTTATAGTTTAGTATATCAAAAAGAAAAAAATATGTTAAAAGCAGTTATTAATAAAATGTATGAGATATTCATAAAAAAACCTATCTCAAATTCATTTTATTATATTATTAATGAATATTTAATAAGTAAAAGAGAAAAAATTCCAGCAATTAAAGCTGCTTTTGCTTGGAATACCTTAGAACATATGGCTGCCAAATATTGGGAAGAGATTGATAAATCTAAATTATATATTATCAGTAAGAAAAAGTTTGATAACCTTATCAAGAAATTGAAAAAAGAATTCCATATCTTTCTAGATAATAATATAGACGAGGATAAAGATGTGTTAGTATCTAATAACTCTCCATCAAATTATCGGATAAACTATCGAAGTTTATTGAATCAAGGTCTAAGTGAGAGTATTTATAGATTTTCACCGATTTTATATAAAATAGATCAAATGTTTAAGAATGAAGGAATTCAATTAAAAGATAAAGAGATTGCGTTAATTAAGAAGATGAAGAGAATAAGAGACTTAATGTACCATGAAGGTTTAGATGGAGATAAGATAGAACGAGAAATAAGACAAGATCCAATTACGATAATACAAAAATTTTTAAAATTACTATATCTTAAGATTTGGGAATTTTTCGGTTTCTTTAATGAAATTACTGAATATAAGAAGAAATTAATACAATTCAAGGAAATTAAAATGAGTCAAGAAGAACTAAATAAAGCTATCAGAATTAAGAATTATGATGAAAAAATTAGATTATTCAATAATCTTGAGACGATTCACAATAGAATAGAGAAGAATTCAGATAAGCCTATTAAAGCTGAGATAATAGGAAAAGACCAGAATTATGATATTATGATAAATTTAGGTTATAACAAGAAAACAGGTCGTGATTCACTTATAATTCATAATTTACCCCAGAACTTTAAATCTTATGGTAATATTATTAAAATCAAAACAAATTTTGACAATTTAGAATTAATATTTGAATTTCAAGGTCTTTTTAAGTTTGGTGCATTTAGAAAGATTATTCTTCAGAATACTATTGAAATAGAAATTTTAGAGGAAATCCCTAAAAAGTAAAATTTTTTTATCCTTGGGTTCTTTTTATAATTAATTCTTTTTGAGATTAATTCCTAAATCTTGTGTATATATAAATAATTTTTTCTTAATTAATAAAATTGCGCACTTCGCATCCAAGCTGTAATTGCAAGCGATTTACAATGTGATCGAGTCCTTGTCGATTCAAACTTGCTTTAAATGGCGCTTTCACGCGTTTATTGAGCCATTCCAGGTTTG
>JAHLWS010000021.1 GCA_019057795.1 Promethearchaeota archaeon
CCTTGGATAATCATAAAAAATAAAAAATCTGAAATCGCCATCAGAAAAGTTAAAACAGCATATAATCCAACTGTAATAACGATGATCTTTTTTCGATTAGATAGCTTAAAAGCATACAATACTTCGTCTTGATTATCATCCTTAACGTTCAATTTATATGGGTCTTTAGCCATAATTTTGTTAATTTTATTATTCATTTTGTTTGAAATTCGTTGCCCCATTATACAACCTCCAATGTTAAGTAAGATTAACACAACATATAATAAAGAGTAAATATTAAATTCTTCTTCTCCGAATCTGGTTAAAATCCAAGACATAAAAGGAAATTTATACAAATTATCACTCCATATCAATAAGAACGATAGAAATAACAGAATCAAATTTAAAGTATTATTTCCCCCTAAACTTATAACATCCTTCTCACATTGTTCGGAGTTTTTTTCTGGTTTATTAGCTGTTTCTCTCAAAAAAACTGTTGATAAGATTATAGGAAGAGATGATAAGAAACCAATAAAGAAAAAACTGTTCCATTGATTGACGTTAAAGATATCGTTTACAGTAAAAAGGAACACAACTGATGGTATAAACGAGCCAATATTTGAAGATATATTAATAGCAACTAAATTATTGTCTTTAACAGTTTCATTGAAGGAAAGATCAATGATCATTTTTGAAATTCCAACTCTAACGATTTCTTGACTCAACAAGTTCAATGCTAAGAAGAGACCGAATACACCTAAATTTCTACCACTAAACACAGTAAGTAAGAAGCTAGCCAAAAAAAGTATACTGGATGATATAATTATTAACTTTTTATTTTTGGAATACCTATCAAATAAATATCCTAATCCTGGGCCTAAGAACATAACGAGATAAACAAATACTTGGATGAATGCTAATTGGCTTCTATCAACGTTCAAAATGTTTAATAAATAGACTGGAAGATATACTACTAAATAGATTCTTATGACGCTAATGGCAAAATACAGAAAGAAGAACCCGATATAGTTTGATCTCTTAATATTTCCTTTTTCTCTTTGCTTAAAGAACCTAAAATTCCACTTATACTTAAACTCTGATATTTCAACCGATTTATTAGCTGTTGCCCTATCTTTATTATTAAACATCTTCAAAATTCAACCGCGAAAAATTATTCAGTTTTTATTTTCAATAATTTTGTTCTTAAACTTAAAAACTACACAGTAAATAATTTTATGATGTTTTAGAAAGCTATATTTATCAGCAAAAGAAAATTATTGATATTTATCCTTACTGAGCAGGTATCTTCCATCATACTTACAAAAAAAAAAAGGGAAAAATATGGTTTTCCCGCATTTCGGATTTTTTAATAATCCAAGCGGGAGAATCGTTTAGGGTGTAGTATCACAAGTTGCAGGCATTTTAGCTTACCTCAGCTTATTTTAATGAAATTTAAATTGATTATTGTATATAAACCCGCTATCCTCAACCAACGAGCTCACAATATTTTATTTATAAATAAATATAAAAACACAACCGATTTAATGATAATAAAAAGTAAAATGAAATAAAATAGCTCAAACTTTAGCTCAAAGCGTTAATCCCGCGTTGTGGATAAATACTCCGAAATGCCATCGCCTTCTTTACCATTGTATGTGAATATTGCTACTTGTTCGTAAATTTCAGTTAGCCCTTTCTCGGATGGAAGAGGTAAATATTGCGAAAATATTGTTTTTGATTCTATGGTTCTTTTCTTTCCATTTTCATCCGTTATGATAAATGTTGATGAAACAGGTGTTTTTTCGTCTTCTTTCGTTTTTGTGCTCACTTCAATATTTGTTATTCTAATATTATCAGCACCTTTAGAATAAATTATTCCATCTTGTCTTACTTCACCAAGGGCTTCAGCTTTGTAAAAATTAATAGTCTCATCTTCAAACTGGGCAACAACCCAATTCCACGAATCAATCCCGCCCCAATCTCTAATGCCCCAGCTATGATCGCGATGACCGAAACCTTTAATGGTTCGCGTTTCAATTACTTCCCCCTTTTTCTTCAGAATCAAAGTACCTGTAGCTATCATAGGTTGCTCGTAATGCATTTGAGCAAATACTTGCTCTGTCTCAGTATAGTTATCCTCCTTAAGAAATGCTAATGGATCCGTACCCGCAGCTGAATTAAATATTGGAAATCTTCCCTCAAGGTTAACATCTAAATCAACTTGGCTGTTTTTGAATTTAATTTTCCATTGCTTCATAGGTTTGACGCAGTAATACTTTACTTTATTATCGATTTCCCAATTAGCAGGCATTTTTTCAAGAGGAATTTCTTTAAAATAAACTCTAGCCTTACCATCAATTATCAGCAAAACTAAAACCAGAGACTTTTTTTTATCCATGTGGTAAGATAATCTAGTAACTAAAAAAACGTTGTTTGGGCGATCAATAAAATTGAAGTACCAACTCTCGTTATGGAATGGAGGAAACTTCCCCCAATCGTGGCTATATTCATCCTTATCAGATAAATCATAGCTATCATTAACCTGTTTCTTTTGTTTTTTCTCTTTTGTCATAATACATCCATTCAAAAAATTTTCTCCTAATAAAAACTAGAAATATAGAATGTTATTTAAAAATCTTCATTTATCAATCAAAATAAGAGATTCTTTAAAGAGTAGCTAAAAAATCAATATATTGTTTTAGAATTTTGTTCCTTTTGTCAAATTAAATTTATAACCTAAATTAAATAAAGAATAAATTAAATATTCATGAAATTTTAAAAAAGAATATATAAAAAATTAAAAACAAGGTTTTTATAATTGATATTTGATTGGGCTCAAACTTTTAGTACTCTTGAAGGAATAATGGGGTTCCTTATTTTTTATTTGATCTTTCTTGTATTAATGGCGCTCTTTCTTAAGCTTGCCTTAAGTTTTTTCAGTAAAGCGAAACACAAAGAATTCGGACAGATAATTATAACGGCGTTTATCATAACTATTATTTATGCTCTTACATTTCTGTTTCTGGGTGGTTGGTTAGCATGGGTCATAGTTTTAATTGCTGCGTGGTTAATCATTAGCGGACGGCACCATACTGGATTTTTAGGAGCGATAGTGGTTACAGTTATTGCTTTTATACTATTTATAATTATTTCTATATTGCTGGTTGTGCTATTTGGTATTACCCTATTTATTATCCTAATTTAATTTAAATTTTAATTTTTTTTTCTTTTTTTCTTTCTTAAATTTATATTAAATGAAAAAACCAATTTGACAAATGATAAAAAAAAGGATTTTTTAAGTATTAGTTAAAGATTTTATTCTCTCGTCAAATTCTTTCTCTGTAGATTCAATTTCTCTTACGACATTTTTAAGGACTGGAATCCAGAAAAAGGGAATAAAAATCCAAAAGAAAATTGAAATCATCATTCCAGTAACAAAACCAAAAATGTCAGCGATAATGGTTCCGATTAAAGGACCAATCGCCCGTCCAATGATGTCAAAAAAATTTGAGGTTGCCAATACAGTTCCACGGTTTTCTGGTAGGTTTAAGTCTACGACTGTGGCGTACCAGTTTCCGTTAACGGCTCCATTTGTAAACATTCCAATACTGAATAGTACGATCCAAATTAATAAGCCTGGAAATAAATTAGGAGCGCTAAACGGAATAATTAATGCGACGAATAGAAATGGAATAGGAGCAATATTGCCAAATAACGCTAAAAGAACCCTCGCTTTTTTATTGCCTTTTTTAAACTGCTTGTCTCCAATATACCCAAACACTACAGTCCCAAGTATGATACTTACGAGGATGACTAAAAAAATTAGCACAGTCACATCCGCGGTAATCCCATGATATACTTCCATATATGCGTACAGTAATGTTAGTATAATGCCGGTCGGAATTGTGTCTACAAAATTAACAACTAACCAAATATTAGCTTTCTTTTTAAAAATTATCCTTACATCTGATAGTTTTATCCTATATGAGTAATCGACAGCGTCTATATCAAAGGCGTGGTCTTTACCCAAACGAGAAGGTTCTTTAAATAGTAAAAATAATAACGATGCCAGAATTCCAACAATGCCAATTACTAGAAAAGGGAATCTCCAATCAGTACTGCCTGCATATGTAGCTAAGGCGCTACCAAAAACTATTCCAAATAAAGATGCGATCGAGAAAAATGAGAAGCCTTTAGAGCGATCCTCACTTGAGACCATATCCCCCATTAACGAAAAAATGCTCGGAATTAATGCGCCGTACCCTATTCCTGTTAAGATAGTTAAAAAGAAAAAAATTGAATAACCAAAGATTCCAGTTGGGACAGTTATAGTGAAAAGCGAAAATATTGAAAATATTAATGAACCAAAAAACACAATCCATTTTCTAACGATTTTATCGGCCAAATACCCAAAAATTAACATCGTTATCCCAGTAAAAATCATAAAAGAGAAAGTAAGTACTCCAAGAGGTGCAGTATCACCGCCAAACCCGAAATAACTTGAAATCACGAGTAAATTCGGCGAAATCATGTTTGATACTGAATTTATTAGCGTAATGATCAAAACAAATAGAATAATTGATAATAATGGCAATTTCTTAGAATTATCGTTCATACTATAAATTTAAACTTTATTCTATAAAAAGATTAAAAAAGACTTTGAAACTTAACATAATTCACAAAGAATTAGATTTGCAATATTTTAATTAGTCAAAGGAAGAATTTAATAATAAAAATATGCCGATTAAAACTTAACAAAGCTCTCCTTGTTTTTCGTAGCAATCAAAAACACTATCTAAATCTTCGATATAATTTAGCATAGATGCGTACCATTTATCAAGTAAATCGCGAGTCTGCTTCTTAACCATTTCTAAATCTTTTGCTCCGTAAACATATAAGTATCCCCGTTTAATTTTCTCTTCTAAATCCTTTTTTTCGCTGAAGTCTTTTAAAGACATTGATTTTCTTTCGATAACATTAACTTCAATAAGAGTTTGGAGGGCTCTTTGAATTGAGCTACGATCTTTTTTAAATATTTTAGTTAATTCCATCGTACTAACATTGTCGTGTTTTAATAAATAAGAAAAAACAACTGATTCTATGACGTTAAGTCCTAATATGCATTTAAATAATTTTCCACTTTTAAAAATCTTTTTCTCTTCTAACATACCTTTTAATTGATCTGAAATACTTTCTATTTCCATTTCCAAGGATTAACACCAAAATTTTGCTATATAATAAAAAATTCAATAAAATAAACAATAAAAAATAAATTACGCGAAAGATTTAAGTTTTTCCAGGATTCTGTTCATATAATCTTCGTTTACTGCGCCAACAATTTTATGTATTACCTTATTATCTTTAATAAATAATGTCGTAGGAATTCCAGTAATTCTGTAAGTTTGGGCTATAGAGCCGACTTCGTCAACGTTTACTTTAACAAAGATAAAATCTTGATAGCGTTCCTTTTGAATTTTTTCGAATATTGGAGCAAACATCATACAAGGAGAACACCAAACCGCCCAGAAATCTATTATTATAACTTTATCAGAGAAATCTTGGGTTAATTTACTAAACTCTTCTGCCGAATGAATTTTAACTATTTCTGTTGGCATCGATTGAGCTTTTACCAGCATTTCGGCCTTTTTTAGCCGAATCTTTTCTAAATCATTATCAGACATTTTCTTTTCCGTTTTTGTGTTGTTTTTAAAGTGGTGATATAGTGTATCACAATCACATAACTTTATTAATTTATAAAATTTAGCCTTCTATTTAAAGCTCGCGATTATGAAAAAAAAGTCCCAACAAAAGAACGAAAAAACGAAAAATTTTCAAAACTCTTTTTATAATTATAATTAATAAAGATCAATAATATTAGTAGACTATTTTTCTATTAATAAGACTTAAAAGAGCAAATTTATTCTATTTTTCTATAAATAGATATTGGTGTAATTCAAGATGAACATCCATTCGCTTTTTATATTAAAAAATACTGGAGTTTGTATTTACAGCAGAAATATCACGAGCGATTTTGATAATATTGATCCTAATTTAATTACACCCTTTTTTTCTGCGTTATTTTCATTCTCTGCAAACGTTATATCTAAACAGACTCCGGAAATTCTCGAAATGGGCGGATTTAGAATTGCTTTTAAAGTGAAAGGAGAATTTATTTATGCTATTTTAGCAGATTCAAGTGCAAGTTTATTATTTATTAATTCCCGTTTGGTTAGTATAGTTGATGTATTTGAAGAATTTTTAGAGAACAACGATGTTGAAGATTACGAAGTAATCGAAAGCGCCGAATTCGACTCTAAAATTGATTCAATTATTACCGGGGAAGCTGAATTGATCGGTAGTCAACCTTTATATAAAAAAATTATCGATCTCATTAAGAGATTAACTTTAGAAAACGAGATATTAGGCGCTACTTTATTTACTATCAATGGAAAAGTAATTTTTACTTCTCTCCCGCACGACATATTGTTATCCTCTTTAAAAGAATTAGAAATTAGACATACGGTGGCAAACGAATTCAAATTGACTTTTGTCTGCTTAGACAATGGACAAAAAGTCTTTACGGGAAAAATAAATATTCCGTGGAAGCTCGATCCATTATTGATCGTAGTGTTATTCGAGTCTTCGGTCCCTCTCGGTATGGCCGAACTAAATTTAGATAAACTAATTAAAACAATCGAAAATATCCTTTAGTTTTTTATTAGTTAATATTTTCTACTAGTGAATTTAAGAGGTTCTATTAAAATTCTATTTAATAATCTTTTTTTTTTATTAATAATTTAAAGATTTAATGAACTACGATATTATTATTATCGGTGCGGGGATTTCTGGAGCAACTTTAGCGTATAAGTCATCAAAATACGCAAAAACGCTTCTAATTGAATCACAAGATTTCGATCGGGAAATACCTGTTAGAATAAATATATTTGCTGAACATAATAAACCTTTTATTGACGATACCTTCTGGAACGACGATTCAATTTTTCCACGTCCTTTTCTCCAATTAAACTATAAGAGCGACAAGTATGACGGCCTTTTGAATTCGAAAGAATTTGGGGCGCCGTTAGGAAAGATTTCACACACAGAAATATTCATTAAAAAGCTTATTGAAAAGTTTAAAGATCAAGGTGGCACGACGCAATTTAATGAAAAAATTGCAAAAGTAGTTAAACACAATGATTATGTTGAGGTTATTAACAATAAAGGAGAATCTTATACTGCTAAACTTTTAATTTTAGCTACAGGTTCTCGTGGATTTGATTTACAGAAATCGTTAGGATTTGAAATTCCCGACTCTTTTATGGGAATTTATACTAATACCTACGCTGATGAAAGCCTACTAGATGAGAATTTTAACTTTCAATATATGTTTCATCTAAACCCCAACATAAGCCCTAATGGACCCTTCTTTTTTAATGTAGGAAAAGGTAGGGTTTCGACAGGATATTTAGGAAATAAAGAATCTCCCGACCAGCTCAGAGAAAAATTAGAAAGAATTCTAAGAAACTATAAGAAAATTCAACCTTTTATGAATGGATTGAAATGGGACAGAAATTTTATAACTGGAGGGATTTCAAAACATCCAATAAAAACCATGACTAAAGATCGCGTAATTGTCTTGGGGGAGGCCGCAGGAGTGGTTACCGCGTTCTTTTACGAAGGCCTTTTAGGTGGTTTAGCTAGCGCTGATATCGCGGCAAAGCTTATTAAACCATTATTAGAAAACAATTCAAACTTTTCTAGATCAGAATTAATAACATACGACCGTGAGATTGCTCGAATTTTGTTAAATGGATATTTTAGAAATGGTGTTGCTTGCGAATTGCTGTTCTATAGTAATGATTCGTCCGCAAAAACCTTATGGACAACTTATACTAATTTATTAAATACAAATAAAACAGTTAGAAAATATGTGTACGAAGCGCATACTATCCAAGATTTATGGAATTACGAGACGGATAGAGATAGATATGTCGGAGAGCGCTTATTTGGTGCTCTACCTGGTCTACAAAAATTAACCTTGTGGCCTAAATTTCTAAAAGCGATGTCCAAATAGTATTTTTTTTAAAAATCTTTTCTTGAATATTTATAAAATTTAACATGAAAGTGAATTAGAATAAGATCAACAAATTAAAAATAAATTTATATGAGTAAGAAATTTATTTGTTAGCAAACTTCTCTGATAAGCCTTTTTGAAGTTTTTCTATTGATTTTTTAATATCCATAATAAAAGGACTAATTTTGTTTCCTATTTCGGGATTTATATTGATTGCTTTATCTAGGTTTTGGATCGCTGAATGGTAATCATTTTTATCTAAATAAGCATATCCCATAAAAAGCCAAGCAAACGCGTAATCTGGGTCGATTTCCGTTGCCTTTTTATAAGCATCAATTGCGTAATCAAATTGTTCTTTATGTTTATACGAATTTGCCATATTGTAGTATGCTAATGCGTAAATTGGTTCAAATCCTACTGCTTTTTTATAAGAGTCGATTGCTTTATCGAATTGCTTTAATTTTTCGTGACTAAATCCCATATTATTCCATGATTTTGCGTGTTTAGGGTTGAAATTAATAGCTTTTTTAAAATAGTCAATAGCAGTGTTGTACTCGTGTTTATCGTTGTTTGCAATACCAATGTAATAGAAAGCGTCTATAAAAGTACTATCAAGTTCTATTGCTTTATTGCAATCTGCAATGGCATTATTAAAGCTTTTTCTTTTAATTTCTAATATGGCTTTTTCAATTAATTTCAGTTTGTATTCGTATTTAATAGCAATTAGGTTTTTAAATTCTGGACTTTTGATGGATTCGTTAATTTTAATTGCTCTTTCAAAGTTTTCAAAGGATTCTTTAAAGGATTCGCTATCTGCTAACTGTACGCCTTGTTCAACTAGTAGCTTGATTTCAGAGTGGTATAATTCGTCAATAGATTTCTTTATTTGTTCCATTTCTTGAAATCTACGGTTGGGGTCATCGATAGTTTTGGCGTAATCCATTTTTTTGTTAAGTTTTTCGAGTTCTTTTTCGTATTTCTGTATTTCTTCAGATAAATCTCCACGGTCTACTAACTCTTTTAATTCTGCTTGATAGACTAAACCTTTAATTTTATTAATCTCTTCTTCCATCTCTTGAGTTAGGTACATTTTATTCGTCATTTCAAGAGCCCTATTAAAAATTACTATCGCTTCCTTATAATTTTTCAGAGCTAATTTATCTTTACCTTCTTTAAGAACATCCTCAATTTGGGCGAGATAGACCTTATTAACAGTATTTTTCAAATCTATAAAAAATTCATTTGTTTCTTCAGGAATAGCCATTTTCTTTGCGACACTAATTGCGGCATATAGCTCGTTAATTGCTTTTTCGTAATCTCGTTGTCCGATTTTTTGGATCGCTTTTTCTTTAATAAAATTAATTCTCTTTTTGCAAGTGTTGTTAATTAAATCAGTTATATCGGTTATCTGATCGTTTCGTTCTCTTGATTCAGCCATTTTATTTGCAATATCCAAAGCGTTACGATATAAATCAACTATTTCGTTTACAACGCTAACATTTTCCTCAAAATTTTCTTTAATTTCTAACTCTTTTCCCTTATTTAAAATAGGTTTAATTCTTTCTAAATAAATTGGATTCAGCACATCTGAGGCAATAGAATTTATTCGGTTTATTTCCGATTTCTTTTGTTCTGAATCGTACATTTCATTAGTAATTCTTAATGCTTCTTCGAATTCTTTGGCTGCTTCTTCGAAATTATTTTGTTCGATTAAGTTTTGTCCATTCTGTACAATAGATTTCACTTTATTCGAATAAACTTGGTTGATCAAACTTCTTAAATTAGTTATTTCAGTATCTTTTAATTGAGACTCGTAATAGTGATCTGTCAATTTAAGACCTTCACTAAACGTTTTAAGCGCGCCATCAAGATTTCCGCTTACTTTTAATTGATTTGCTTTTTCAACTATAAGATTAACTTTTATGGAATATATCTCATTGATTGAATTTTCAATTTTTTTAATCAGTTCACCTTCGAGATCTTCCATATAAAACTCTTTGGCGGCATTTAAGGTGTCTCTAAGCATACTAATGGCTCGATCGTATTGCTCTTCCTTTTTTACTGTTTCGGCTTTGAAGATGGACTCTTCAATTTTGGTTTTATTTATTATATAATTAATTTGATTAACTTCATAATCTCTCAAGCCCTTGTCTACAATTTTATCAGCGATCCTTCCTACTTCGTCAAAAATTTTATAGACATTGTCGAAATCGTTGTTATTAATTAAATTATTTGCCGTCTCAATAATATCGATGATTTCTACAGAATATATTTGGTCAATTTGAGATTTGATGTTTGCTGTCTCGTCTTCGCGTTCTTCTGGTTCTTTTACATTCTCCTCTACGAACCTCAAAGCTTCGAAATACTTTTCAACCGCTTTATTGTACTTTCTAAGGTTTTTGAACTCATTTCCTTCTTGCATAATCGAATTAAGTTTCTTTATGTCGGTTTTTTTAATTTCTATACGCCTTCCTTATTAACTGAAGCTATTTATTTTTTTACAGTTAAATCTAAGAATTAATCAAAATTTTTTAAACTTTTCTTATAAAATACTTACTCAATGAAAAAAATCGATTTTTAATTTATTTAATTCAATTCTCATAATATAATAATAATTTATAATTATCAAATATTGGTTTTATGAGCATGATAAATTTAGAAAAAAAAATTTATTTTGGAGGGTCAATAGTAACTATAAACGAAAATCAACCCTTCGTCGAGGCTGTAGGAATTGAAGGCGAAAAGATAGTATCTGTTGGTGATTTAGAAGATGTTAAAAAAGTCTTAGGGAGTGAATCTGCCCTTATTGATTTAAAAGGTAACTCTTTGCTTCCAGGATTTATTGATTGTCATCTACATCCGATTATTTATATTTTTTATTTATTAAGTCCTGATGTATCAGATGTGAAAAGCATTGAAGAGCTTAAAGAATATTTAGGGAAAGTATCAAAAGAAAAGAACAAAGACGAGCTTATGACGGTATTTAATCTATGCGAGGAAAAATTCGATGTTCCAAAGTTACCTAATAAGGGAGATTTAGACGAAGCATGCCCCGACCATCCTGTTTTTGTGTTGAGATATGACGGACATATAGGTATCGCAAACACTAAAGCGTTAGAGCTAGCAAATATAGACGAACATACAACAGTTCCTGAAGGTGGTGAAATACGAAAAGATAATAACGGAAATCTTACAGGCGTCATATCTGAGCAAGCATTAGACATCATTTTATCTAAAATGTCATTTCCAAATGTAGAAAAAATAAAAGAAGCGGCTGTTAAAGCCTTTAGAATTTTCGCTCAGAAAGGATTGACATCGCTTCACGGCATACTTAGTGCCGATAGCACCGGAGAATTTGGTGATGCAGGAGCAATGGAACTTCCATTACGTAAATCAATCCAAAATAGTATTTTACAAAATTGGTACGCTTTAATCAATACTGACAAACCTAAAAAATTGCTAAAATTAAGAAAACCTCCCTTAGATGGTGGAAAGAAAGATAGTAAGTTTAAAGTTGGTGCTTTAAAACTATTTCTCGATGGTACTTTTGGAGCAAAAACGGCTTGTATGTTCGAACCCTTTTCAGATGAGCCAGGAGCGTGTGGGTTTTGTGTTGTTGAGGAGGGAGCAATTTACGAGAAGATGGTTGCAGCCCATAACAATGGTTTTCAAATTGGGATTCACGCAATCGGAGATAAAGGAAACCGAATAGCCATGGATTTATATAAAAAGCTTTTAACGGAATTTCCTCGGGACGACCATCGCCATAGAATTGAGCACGCTTCTATGTTAACTAAGGATGTTATTAAAGATATGGCTACTTATGGCGTAATTGCTTCGTGTCAACCACCCTTCATTAATTCAGAATACACTTGGTTGGTAAAACGGCTCGGTGAAGAACGATGTAAGTATACTTATCCAATGAAATCAATTATTGACGCGGGCGTCGTTCTTGCTTCAGGATCAGATTGTCCGATCGAAGATCCTAGCCCTATCTTAGGATTACATGCTTTAGTAACTAGAAATGGTTTTATTCCAGAAGAGAGTTTAAGCATGGAAGATGCTTTAAAAACCTATACTATTAACGCTGCATACGCTGCCTTTGAGGAAAGCATTAAGGGGAGCATAGGAGTAGGAAAGCTGGCTGATTTTGTTATTTTAGATAAAAACCCATTAGAAGTTCCTAAAGACGAGATTAAAGAAATTCGCGTTCTTGAAACAATTATAAGAGGTAAATCAGTTTTTAAGAAAGAGTAAAAAAATATTATTATTTTTATTTTAAATGTTCTTGAATAATGTCAAATTTCTCTCGAATAAAATTGAAAGTATAAGATTTAATCTGTAAAATAGAGGTGCTCGTCAAATCCCGTTTCTGCTATAAGATCTTGACCAAGCTTTTGAATGACTTTTTTAGTTGGGTTTTGTAGAATATGTTTAGCAATATTAACAACTTTAGTTAACTTTCCATCCGAAAATTCACGGATAATGTTATCGTATCGAGAAAAATCTAATCCAGCCGTATAAACGCCTGCGCTTCCATGCCCTGCCGTAGACGAAACTTGCCAGTGCTCTACTTTTAACTCTATTTTAGAAAGAAGTAAACTAGCTGTATACCATTCTATGAATAAATTCATCCGTTTTGATTTTCTTTTTGTTGATTTGAGCATCTTCAACGCTCGGTTTAATCTATCTGGGTGCATTTGTCTAAACACTTTTTGTTGGAGCTCGCTCATGTTATCTCTAACATGCGCTTTTATTTGCTCAACGATTACTTCGACCTTTTGCGCTCTTTCTTCTGTTATATCTTGGTGAATTGATTGTATATGACGCGCAATTGTTTCGTTCAAATCTTGACTTTGATCGATGGATGTTTCTTGATGGCTCGGTGGAGATGCTGAAGAACCTTGTTGGATTTCAGAAGGCATGCTATAAATTTCTCTCTGTTGTAGGTTAAAAAGAGCTTCTAATTTCGTAGGATCTTGTCTAACTTCGTTAAATCTTTTTTGGATATCCTCTCGAGAATATCCCATATTCATTAAGTAAAATGCAGCACTTGATAGTTGGTGTTCCAAAGCTTCCGAAGTATTGTAATTTCCTGTACCACCAAATTGTTCCCTTAACTGATCGTCTGCAAGCAAACTGATTTTCTCTTCGTTAATTTCATTTACTTTAAGAGAATTTATTTTAGTAAGTATGTGTTCGATTTGTTCGCTAGCTAAGTAGCTTAAGTTCCCTGTTGGTCCAACCATATAGGAAATTTTTTCCATTTTTTTTAAAAGTTCGGCGACATCTTGCTGTGTTTTACCGTTTGAAACTATTAAAAAGTGCTCCAAGAATTTTTTGGTAAAGCCCGCAATTATAACAAGATTTTTCTCGTCAAATTTATTAAGATGGCTGGTCAATCCATTATCTTGAAATTCAGTAGGAAGATTAATGTTATAGACCAATATATTATCTAATATCAAGTAAATATAATCTTCCTTATTCATAATAACCCTTAATAATCAAGAATTTTAGATATAAATATTTTTTTGACAACTTATTCAATACAAAATTACTAATCTAATAAAATTAATCTAATAAATACTTTACATTATCAATTTTTTTGATATTTTTTTGCTATTCTCCGCGCAAAATTCATTTGTTCTTTAGTCTCAAGACTGCATGGTCTATATTTTCGTATCCATCTTACGGGATCCATATGTTCGGGTATATATCCATTATTGGCACCCCATGCTACAATAAATTGTCCGGTTCTCCCACATCCCGCAACACAATGAACGACGATTGATTCATTATTTTGTCTATGTTTCTCACAAATTACCAGAAAATCTTCTATTTGCTTTTCTGTTGGTAATCCATAATCAGGAACATTTATATGATAATAATTAAATCCGTTAGGGATATCTTTTCTGTTATCAAATTCCGAACAATTGATTATAACTGAGATTCCTTCTTTTTTGTATTTTTCAAAAACCGGCGGATCAGGCCACCAACTTGCTGCCATTTTTTCCTTAACAATCCATGTAAATGGTTGTGTTTTTTCAGGCATCCCACCTCTAGGCCAATACAAAGGACGAATATTTAATTACCTCTTACTTTCTATTTATTATTACTCATTAAATTCTAACAGTTTAACTCAACGACAATGAAAAATAAAATTTCCTCTAATATTTTTTGTTATTCGAAAAGATATGTTGTATCTTTATCTCCTAATTTTAAATTTCTGACTTAATTAGAAAATAAATAATATAATAATAAGAAAAAAAAAAAAGAATTTAAGATTTTTTTAGTATTCACTTCTTTTTTTACGCCGGTTTCTAATTGTTATAGCAGAAACTATACCTATTGCTGCAAATATGAAGTAGAGGTTGTATCCAGGAATTACGGGCGGTGTTGGCTCCGGTTCCGGTTCCGGTTCTGGTTCCGGTTCCGGTTCTGGTTCTGGTTCCGGTGGGATTTGCACAACAACTTCGATGCAATTGGAAAGAGTATCACCATAGGCGTTATGTGCGACAACTATAAAGTAATAGGTTCCATTAGTATAACCACTCAAAGCAAGAGAAAGATCTGTTATTCCATCTCCTAAAAGGGTTAAACTTCCATTGATTTCGGTAATAAGACCTGAATATTCATACACAGAGTAGGTAAGAGCTCCATCTGCACTTTCCCATGTTAAATCAAACGCACCATTATCATCCGGCGTTCCCGCATTAGATGATAGTTCAAAATCACCTGGTGATAGGTCTAAATAAGTAAATTCTACATTAGTATCGATGAAATCAAGAGTGTAATTCATACCACTACTACTTATAAAGGTACCATTCAACAATATACCCGTACTTTTCTCATACCATGCAATTCCACCTGGAACAGTTAAATCCTCTAATACCCATACTTCTACTGGACCATAACCTGGAAGATTATATATCAAATCATCAATAACATTGAAGATATGCTCTTCTCCACCCATAGTAGCTATTGGGATATCATCACCTATATTGGTATCTGTAAATATCCAGCCAGGATCGTGATGTCCCACTCCGAAAAATACATCCCCCCAGACATCTGTCATTATTCTGGTAGTAGAATCTACATCATAAAAGCAATGATAATCATAACCTTCATCATCCAAGTAAATCCACCAATCACCCTGAAATATAGATTCTGAGACATAAGAATATAAGAAATGGGAAGAACCTATCCATTCATCCATATATATGAAAGTATAATCTGTAAGCATACCATCGAATAATTGACTGTCAACAATAGGTATTAACTCAGTTGCTATATTATTTTCTATATGGGTTTCACCAAGTACAGGAGGAGCATAAGCAGTGAAATTGTAGGTGTTATATTCAGTTGGAGTCCACATATAATTAATTGTTTCACTCGCACCAACAAGTAAACTTGAAATAGTAATTGAATTGACAATTAGGTCATCAAGATATAAAAACAGATCAACGTTTATTTCATCATTTTCACCATTATTTATAACAGTCGCATTAATAGTGTAAGTATTACCAATTTCTGGATTGGTTGGAACTTCTAAAGAAACGCTTAATTCATGATCAAAGGAAATATAAGTAAATTCAACATTAGTATCTACGAAATCAAATGTATACCAACCCGATCCTCCAGCATAGTAAAACATTCCATTCAAGAGAATTCCAGTACTTTTTTCATACCAAGCAACTCCACCAGGAAGAGTTAAGTCTTCTAGCTCCCAAACCTCTATTAGTCCAAAACCAGGTAGATCATAGATTAATTCGCCTGCTACGCTGAAAAGATGATCGCCTTTACCATCGGCAGCAATTAAAATTTCGTCACCTAAAGATACATCGGTAAAAATCCAAATAGGAGTATGAAATCCATTTCCAAATTGCCAACCGTCACCACCAGAATTCTCCATAATTCTTGTTTGGCTATCGACATCCCAATACATATGACTAGGAGATCCTCCTTCATCCATATACCAATCAACATGAAAAATATCCCCTGAAACATAGGAATATATGAAATCTGAAGGTTTTACCTCACCAAAAATTGTCCAATCATAACTAACGAACATTCCATCGAATAATTTAGTTTCTCTAATTGATAATAACTCAGTTGCGATATTGTTATCAATGTAAGACTCATCAGGTACAGGTGGAGCATAAGCAGTGAAATTGTAGGTTTTATATTCGGTTGGAGTCCACATATAATTAATTGTTTCACTCGCACCAACAAGTAAACTTGAAATAGTAATTGAATCTACAAGTACTTCATCAAGATATAAAAACAGATCAACGTTTATTTCATCATTTTCACCAGTATTGGTGACTGTTGCATTAATGATGTAAGGATTATCAATTTCAAGAAAGGTTGGAACCTCTAAAGAAACGCTTAAATCATGATCAAATGTCGCATATGTAAATAAAATTGAAAAATCATCAGTTAAATCATTTAGACCCTGATATGAATTATAATAATCTGTATCTATGCCTAAATTTAATCCACATGTATATCCATTATAAGGATCGATATAGTCAAGATAATCATAATTAAACACAATTTCGCCTGTATCGTATAAAACTACTTGAAATGAACCTAGTAAAGGGCCATCTATATGATATATATCTTGCCATTCTGCCACCCAATAAGTCCCAAATGATTGTACATAGATATGTCCTCCATAGGCGGGATATATATCATCCCAAAATGGAGCAATCATATAAGTATGTGTGGGATCTGCCGAGGGAAAGGGAACATTTGAATATTGCCAAGGTGTCGTATCAGTGAAACTAAGATATCCATTGGCACCTAAATATATAGTTGAAAAGGTGTCATCGTAGAATTGAAAATTAAAGGGTAAAGCTATTGTAGCATATCCATCATCACTTAAAATAAGTTCTGTTCCACCAGAAGCGTCTATCCAACTATAAGGATATCCTGTATCCATAATATAATTTTGAAGATAGCTAATTGTTATTAACTCAGTTGCGATATTATTTCCTATATATGTCTCATCAGGTACAGGTGGAGCATAAGCAGTGAAATTGTAGGTCCTATATTCAGTTGGAGTCCACATATAATTAATTGTTTCACTCGCACCAACAGGTAAACTTGAAATAGGAATTGAATCAACAAGTACTTCATCAAGATACAAAAACAGATCAACGTTTATTTCATCATTTATGCCAGTGTTCGTAACAGTCGCATTAATAGTGTAAGTATTACCAATTTCACAATCTGTGGGATATTCTAAGGAAACTTTCAATTCATGATCTAAATCCATGAATGTACCGATTACATATCCTGGGGTTGTTTTAGGAACATCTGGTGACTCAGGTGTAATTTCTTGTAGAACTCCAGATATATATCTCTCAATACGGAAAGAAGAGATTATCCCAGGCGTGTTTGATGATCCTAATTCTAAATAAAATAAAACATCATTATTCGAGTCATAATAAGATTGGAACTCCGAAATATCTAAAGCCATAAACGAAGGAAATAGAGCAGTTGTATGTTCTTGATACTCAGGATTCAGTGTATTTAAAGGTGAACCATACGGTCCAACTCCCAAGGTGACTATGTCATTCATCCTAGTGGGACAAGTACTAAATTCCCAAGTGGAAACCAAACTTGGGTGATAATCAATTCTATCATCATAATATCCTATTTGGATATAACCATCCCCAAGCACTCCAATTTCTTTTAGTGTTTCGTAGGTCAACCAGTAAAAACCGCTTTCGCCCCAGCTATCGCCCCATGAATTTACGACTCTAAACGCGCCAACATCACCATCATCCGTTATACTATCATCGAATCCAACAATACAATTAGCATGATTAATTGTTGAAGAACTATATTCAGCAGAAGATATAATAAAATTATCAACAAATCCCTGATCATATCCATTAGCATCGATATTAAATGTCACTGGGGTTCCCCCCTCGACAAGATTTTTAATTGTTGTGATCGTTGGATCTCCCAAATAGGAAAGCCAATTGAATTGTAGAGGTCTATGGAGTGGTGCTTCTCTCCATGCAGATTCATCACCCCAATTAGTGTAATCAGTGTCTGTATATGGTATTGTTTCCCAAGTGGCTGCGCCCCACTCTTCTAAAAGAAGCCCCGTCTCAATATGATGAGTACCGGACCCCTCATAGGTGAGTTTATTATAGGACCAAGCTGGACTCAGCAGATAAGCATTATTTCCAGAACTCGCATCCCACCCATAATCTTTTGCTTCTAAATAACCCATTGAATAATAAACGCTTGCCCAAGAGGTGCAAGATCCTTGGCTACCTTGACTTCTTACAGGGGGAAAATAGATTTCTGAAGAAAGGTCATAAGCTGCTTTCGAATCTACTGGATTATTGGGGTCTTTAATCACATTTAAAATCATAATTTGCCCAACCGTCTTTTCCAACGCCTCTTCTGTTAGAGATTCAGCCCCAGTGCCCATCCCATTGATGATTTGGTCAGAAGCTTTACTGGAATCTGTGATTCTAATTTGTTTTTTCATTAATTCAACTTTTTCTTTTGTTAAAAACTCAGCAAAATATTTCAAACCATTTTCAGTATAGGTAAAAATTCCATCATTTCCAACATTACTGGATAGAGTAGATTCAATGTCTGTAGATTTGTAAAAAGTATTTATAGTGCCTAAAGAAGAGAATACTAAGATAGATAAATATAATACCAAAAAGATTTTTTTTTTTTTAAATTCAAAAATTTCATTTATAATTTCGCCTCTTAAAAATTATTAAAACAACTTTTAAGGTATGAATTATTTCTCCATCTTCCTTATTAAACTTATTCCTCTAAAGGAAATTTATAATTATAAGTTATCTTTATAGATTTAATACAAAAAGAATCTAATTTATTATTTAAAAATGGTAAATAAAAAAAATTTTACCCCTTTCGGTTTAAGACGTTATCCTATCGTTCCATTAATAGGAGTTGGCGTTTTACTGATTCGCAATAATTCGTTATTGCTAGTTAAACGAAAATTCAATCCTGATGCGGGATATTGGTCCATTCCCGGAGGGCACTTAGATCTCGGTGAAAGAGTACAATCTGCTGCCGAAAGAGAGGGTTTTGAAGAAACAGGCTTTAAGGTGAAGGTTACAAAATTAGCCGGCATAATAGATAAAATAATGTACGATGATACCGGGAAGATCGAATACCATTATGTTTTGATTAATTATTTCGTAGAACAAATGGAGGGCGATCTAAATCAACCCCCCATACCAGATTCCGATGCGTTGGACGCTAAATTCGTGCCATTTGAAGAATTAAAAACTTATAAATTAACCGAATCTTTAATTGAGCTTTTAAAACAACTAAAATTGGGATACTAACAAGATATTTTTTATATATTTGATCATAAACTTTAGAAAAAATTCCTTTTTTTTTGTTTTTTGATAATTAAAGTCTATATTCTTAACGAAATCCTATACTTTGATTAACAAAAAGGTAAAGATTTAAATATTTTTGTATCTGATTATTAAATTCTACGAAATCTAATTTAATTAAAAGAATGATGTGATTAAAATAACAATCCTAATAAATCGAGTTTGGTTTCCTGCTGAACAGTCAAGTAAAATAGTAAAAGCATTTACAGAATTTCTAAAAGATCACCCTCCGGATAAATCAATTGAAAAAACACTCGTCATTGCTGTCGGTTCCGACGAAGATGGAACTCTTTTAACTTATGGTATTGGCGAAATAATGAAAGGCATGGAAAAAGAAGCCCTAAAGCGGTCAACTCAACAAAACTTATTCATGGCTTCTAAAATTGATGGGCTTAAATATAAAGTAGAAATCTTTTTGGACTTTACAGAGGCTTATAAAATCTTAGGTATGACGGCACCAGAAGTAGTATAAAATTCTATCAATAAAATTAATTTCTTTTTATTTTTTGCTCTTAAAGCAGCTAAAAATGAGATTTGAATAGAAAAATATGTTTGAAATCGATAAAAAAATAATAATTATTTGAAAATTTTATTAATAAATTCTCCTATTTTCTCAATACCTTCTTGGCCTTCAGGTGCTAAAACAGCAAACGCTTGAAATACATGAACCATGTCTTCCCATATATCCAATTGTACTTCAACGCCGGCTTCTTTAGCCCGAGTTGCTAATCTGATAGCATCGTCAAGTAATACTTCTGCAGTTCCAACTTGGATGCATAAAGGCGGAAGATCTTTAAGATTTGCGTATAATGGAGACGCATAGGGGTTTTTCGGATCAGTTTTTCCTAAATACATGCTGGCAGAAAACATTATATCGTCGGGGGTTACGAATGGATCTTCATGAACTTTTTCCTTTATTGACTCTCCAGTTAAAGCTAAATCCGTCCAAGGAGAAAGACAAACCGCAGCAACCGGTAAAGCTATTCCCTCGTCGCGCAATTTTACAAGAGTAGCCACCGTTAAACCTCCACCGGCAGAATCTCCTGCGAAAATAATGTTTTGAGGTAAATATCCTTCTGTGTCAATTAACCATCTATACGCCCTAATTGAATCTTCTAAAGCGGCAGGAAAAGGGTGTTCTGGGGCTAAGCGATAGTCTAGTATCAATACTTTAGCTTTAGAAACTCTAGAAATCCTTTGTGCGAGATCCTTATGGGATGTTATGGAACCTTCGATATATCCACCTCCATGTAAATATAGTATAGCCCTTTCTTTTACAACTTCTGGTGTGCTCACCCAAGCAGCAGGAATTCCGTCTACATCTATATTTTCAAGTTTGGTGTCTTTTGGAAGTGGTGCTATAGCTGCCAACTGATCTAATGCGGCACGAGAATCGTTAATTCTTTTTTTAATAGCAACTTCTCTGTTTTGTATTAATATTTTAATTACACTTTTCATTCCTCTACTAACCATACGATTCACATCCAAGAAATTTTTATGAAGTTCCAAAAATTCCTTGCATTAATAAATAGATATAATTACAAAAATATTTCTGAAATGGTGTCTTATTATTATTTATTAAACAAAACAATTTAATTCAATTATTATTAATTGGTATTAGATATAAGTTATTTAATCGTTAGTAGAAGAATAATCACATACGAGAAGGTCTAAAAATTTGCCCACATTAATGAAAATCGCTCGAGATGGTAAAATCACCAAAGAAATGGAGTTAGTTGCAAAAAAAGAACAAGTAGATGTAGAATTCCTCCGAAAAGGAATCGCAAAAGGCCGTATTATTGTTCCAAAATCCAATAAACGCGATATCGAACCTATTGGCATCGGTGAAGGTTTGTTAGTAAAAATTAACGCCAATATAGGCTCCAGCAAGCGAGTGTGTGATATTAACGAAGAATTAGAAAAAGCCAAGATCGCTGTAAAATATGGGGCAGATACCGTCATGGACTTAAGCACCGGAGTAACCGAGGACGATGTGAAAACCATTCGAAAACAAATTTTAAAAGAAATTAAAGTCCCAATAGGAACGGTTCCTATTTACCAATCCGCGTTAAGAGCGTTAGAAAAAAAAGGAGCTATTATAAACTTTGACGAAGATGACCTCTTTAACGTAGTAGAAGAACAGGCCAAAGAAGGCGTGGACTTTTTTACGATTCATGTTGGAATTACGAAAGAGATAATAAATTACCTAAAAGATCATCCGAGAACTATGGGAGTAGTATCTCGCGGAGGGACTTTTTTAGCCGCATGGATACTTGAGAACGATTTAGAAAACCCATTTAATCGAAATTACGATTATTTATTAGATATGGCTAAGGAGTATGATTTCACTCTCTCACTTGGAGACGGCATGAGGCCTGGAAGTATATTTGATTCCACTGATTACGCTCAGATTCAAGAACTTATGGAAATATCTAAATTAGTAAAGCGCGCTTGGGTACATAATGTTCAAGTAATGGTGGAAGGTCCAGGGCATATACCCGCTAATGAGATCGAACGCAACATCAAAATAATGAAATCTTTATGCAATAATGCACCTTTTTATGTTTTAGGACCACTTGTGACCGATATCGCTCCAGGTTACGATCACCTGGTAAGCGCTATTGGGGGAGTAATGGCAGGATTAGCTGGTGCCGATTATCTCTGTTATGTTACGCCCTCTGAACATTTAGCATTACCCAATAAGGAAGAAGTTAAAAGAGGAACAATTGCTTGTAAAATAGCAGCTCATGCAGTAAATATCGCGAAATACGGTAAGAGGGCATCAGATTGGGATTACAAAATGGATATTGCCCGAAAAAACCTAGATTGGGAAGGAATGATAAAATACTCAATCGATCCAGAATTATCTCGTGAGATTCATTATAGAAATGGGAGTGTTGGCGATGATGATGATGTATGCAGTATGTGTGGCGAATTTTGCGCGATAAAAATCTTAAAGGACGCTTTGGAAAAAAAAGCTTCAAAAAATATATTATAAATCTAATTCTAAGATACTATTTCTATAATTTTACTGAGTTTTTCTATCATATCTTTTGAATTTTTACTAAATAATCTAATTATCGGTTCCTTCCCCATTGCTCCTTTATCCCAAATAATATCTGGTATTTTACCTTTACTAGCAATACTTTCTTTAATTAACCATTGCATAGTTGAAAATTCTTGTTTTTTAATCTTTTCCGGTTGATCTTCTCTGATTATCTCCTGTAATTCTAAATCAGTGTTTTGCTGAATTAAATCTATCCAGTTTGGATTATATTTAAGATTCATTACGTAATTAATTGAGTTATCGAATTCTTTTGCCGAAAGTATCAATCGAGCAGTATGATCTGTGACACCAAACTTTATTTCTCCGGAAGCTTGTGGATAACCATTGATAATTGTAATTCTACCTTCAATACCCGCGATGTCCTCTTTTATAGTAGCGTTAGGTAGGGACCCAGATATATTCATTCTAACTTCAGGAATTAATTTGCTAAATTTTTTCAATCTGGAGATAAAATTGTAAATCTCCTTAATTTGATTTATAACTTCCACTCTTTCTTCTGAAATAGTTAGATCAATTACTTTACCTTTATTGGGTAATTCAACAAACTTCTGAAATTTAGCATCAAAAAAACTTTCTGCTTTTTCAATAGCCATAGCTAATGGATTTCCTCTAGCAAGAAAAGCAGTTATAGCAGAAGAAAAAACACATCCCGTTCCGTGGACATTTCCATTATCCAAAAAAGATAGTTTTGGCTTCTGATATAATGTAAATTCATAATTTTTATTGGAACCTATTCCTTTACTAATACATACTAGATCGAAAATCTCTCCCTGTTTAGTTCCTGCACTTTTAATAACAACTGCTTTCTCCGTATCCAATGCCTGATTTTCAGAATATAACTTTTTTACCAATATTATTGCTGCTTCTTTAAGTTCAGCAATATTTTCTATAGTTTTATTTGATAAATCTCGATTCGCATAAAAACTGGCTTCATTTATATTTGGTGTAAGGATTTTTATGTACGGAAACAAACTTCTTTCTATTTCTAATTCGAATCCTTCACTCGAGAGCCTTTCACCCGCGCTAGAAATACAAACAGGGTCTAAAACAACAATTAAATCGTGTTGTCTTACTACATCTACGATAATGTCTAATGTTTTGGCATCTGGTATCATCCCTATCTTTACAAATCTAACAGGATAAGAAGTAAAAATAGCATCTAGCTGTTTATTTAAATCATCTGAAAGAGATTTATATCCATAAAATTCTGTTGCTGATTGATAAGTAATAGCCGTTATTACCGAAAAAGGGTGTACTCCACACCTATCAAATGTTCTAATGTCCGCTTGAATTCCTGCTCCACATGTAGAGTCTGAACCTGCAATAGTTAAACAAAAAAGTTTCATTTTATATTATTAGTAAAAATCAAAAATTAATTAACTCTATCATACGCCCATTTGGCCTGATCTTTTAAACCTATGGCTTCATAGGATTTTCCAAGATATAAAAACCCTTCTGGATAGTCATATTTTTCTTTTACTAATTTAGTTAATAAGTTAATTGACATATCATAACGACCTCTCAAGTAATTAATCTTTCCCTTTAAAAACAAAAGGTTTTGACTTTTTTGATTTGAAGTGGTATCGTTATCATGTAAATCTAACCTTGATAGAGCATACTCGTATTCTTTCGCATCCATTAATACCTCAATAGATTCAATAAATTTCAGAAATATCATTTTTTCAGCAATTTTCCCCATTTGTTTGATTTTTTCTTGTTTTAGTTCACTTTCTAAAGCTTCTTGTTTTTCTTGCTCTTTTTGCTGAATAAAATCTTTAAAGCCTTCAATAACGTGATTTGAGTACGGCTCTCTACATAAAGGACAGTTTGAAGCGTGAAGCAACCATTCTTTCAAGCAATCGGTATGAGTGGGATGTCCGTTAGGGCACTCCTGAGAAGAATCTACTCCTTCAATAATTTCCAAATGACAAATAATACAAGTAGCCATAGCAATCAGAAAACTATTTAATAAAAATTTTATAATAATATAAAATTATTACTTTTAAACCTAGGTTTTTATTAATCTTGAATCCATAATAATCTTGAATCCATCATGTCTATAAATAAAAAACGACTTTTTAATGAACTTCTTACTAACTTTTTGCTTATTAATGAAGATGTAGAGGCTCTAATTGTATCTGATCGCGAAGGTTTTATTATAGCTGGTCAAAAAAAAGCAAGCACTGATATGGAATTAGTATCTGTTTTAACCGCATTAATAAATCCACTTTTAGAAAGAATGCGAGAAGAATTTGCCTTTAAAAAGTTTGGATCAGCTAGTTTTGACACCGAAAAAAATCGATTGCTCTTTATTTCTATAGACGAGAATATCACTCTTAGCGTAGTTTTAGACGTTTTAGCTTCTGTTGATAATATTAGCCCATATGCTTATTTTCTAGCAGAAAAAACTGCTCAAATCATATTTGCAAACGAAGGCGATTTAATTCAAGTTAATATACCGAATTTTGAAACAGAATCTACTACTTCTGATAGTACTGGTAGAATAAAAGAACAAATATACCAACTCCGTTTAGATTCGGGAGGAATATACAAATTTAAATTTATAATAATCGGCGATAGTTCAGTGGGAAAAACTTCCATTATAAGAAGGTTTGTTGAAAATAAATTTTCTCTCGATTATCGGGCAACCTTAGGGCTTAATGTGTTAGCTCACTCAATTAAATTTTATGGAAATGAAGTATCTTTATCACTTTGGGATGTAGGCGCACAAGATTACTTTAAACGCTTTAGAAAGACTTATTATATGGGCGCGCAAGCTGCTTTCATCGTGTTCGATGTTTGTAAAAGAGATTCCTTTGTAAATGTGAAAGTATGGTACAAAGAACTAGAAGATTTTCTCGATAAAAAAAATTTTCCAATAGTAATTGTAGGTAATAAAATAGATTTAGCAGATCAGAGAAGCGTCACATACCAAGAGGGTATTGAGCTAGGTGAAGAGCTCAAAAAGGAGAATATTGAAGGCCACTTCTCTTACATTGAAACTAGCGCATTAACCGGTGAAAATGTGGAAGATGCGTTTAGCTTAATAGCTTACCATTATATAATGAAGAGCAAAGAGAGAGAGGAGCAAAAGTTAAAAGAGAGCTTAATGGATCAAATCAATTCGTTATTAAATAAAAGAGGAAAATTAACCCTCTCTTTTATTACTGAAAACCCATACTGGAGCCCCGGATTGCAGATCCTAAATGATGTGAATATATTATGTGAGTGTGAAAAACTAATAGGTGATAAAGATAAAAGATTGTATAAATACTCCAACGGGCTAATTATTAAGAATTTTTCATTAGATAACATAGATATTAAAGATTCTGATGGAGTTTTCGTTATATTTGAAGCTCGAGGTAAGAAGCATATCGAACCAAAGTGGAAAGAAGTTGTTATTAATATAATCCAAAACCTTGGCGAAAATAAAGTTGCACTAATAGGTATAAGAGTATCTGGTCAGAGTGATTGGTCAAATATTATAGAAGAATTTAATGTTAACGAATATCTAGAAAAAAGTATGATCTCTCTTTTATTTTTTAGGATTGGTTTCGAGTATCGCTTGGAAATCTACGACCAACTTGAAGTAATGTTTAGCACCATCATAAACCTCAAAAATTTTCTCAAATATTTCTAATTATAAATTTAAATAGCTACTTTTAAAAACAAGTTATATTATAATAATGATAAATACAAATTCCGTATTGAATTCAATATTATTTTAAAGGTAGATTTGATTGATTATTAACAGAAATCAACTTTTTAACGAGATTTTAAATAATTTTTTAGAAAGATTTACAGATGTTGAAGCAATTATCGTTTCCGATATCGAAGGATTTGTTATTGCGGGAGAAAAAAGAAAAGATATTGATGTCGAAATTGTATCTGTTTTAACTACACTAATAAAACCGATTTTAGAAAGGATACGAAATGATTTCTCTTTTAAGAAATTTGGAACTGCTGCGTTTGATACAGACGAGTATCGTCTCCTATTTGTCACTATTGACGAAGAGAGAATATTAAGTATAATTTTTAACAGTATGGCGTCAGTAGAAAAGGTCTCACCATATACATACTTTTTAGCTGAGAAATCAGCTCAAATATTGAACGCCCAAACGGGCGATTTAGTTCAATTGGCAATTCCCGATTTTGATAATGAAGCTGAAAGACATGAAAGGTTAAAAGCATCAATATGTCAATCGGAATTCATTGAATGCGGTAATTATGCCTTTAAGTTCGTAATTGTTGGTGATCATACGGTTGGAAAAACATCATTGATTCGACAATTTGTAGAGCGCAAGTTTTCACACGATTATAGAGCCACTATTGGCCTAAATATTTTAGCACATAATTTTGACTTTCAAGGAAACGAAATTTCAGTTTCGCTCTGGGATATTGGTGCCCAACAATATTTTAAACGTTTTCGCAAGATATACTATGCTGGCGCGGAGGCTGCGTTCATCGTTTTTGATCTTACTAAAAGAGAATCTTTTGAAAATGTAAAGAGTTGGTATGAAGAAATATCTGAACTTATCAAAGAAATAGATATTCCCTTAGTGGTTATTGGTAACAAAAGCGATTTGACCGAAAATCGATTAATATCTACCGAAGAAGGAGAAGAATTAGCCAAATCGTTATCTGAACATGGTTCATCCTATATAGAAACGAGTGCACTTACGGGAAATAATGTTAAAGACGCTTTTGAATTAATTGCTTATCATTATATCGTAAAAAGTAAAAAAAAGGAAAAGGATAGAATCAAAGATGGTTTAATAGAAACGATTGAATCCGCTTTAAAAGAGTTGATTATATTGGAATTAACTTTTATTACTTATAGCTTTAGTTGGAACCCTGGATTCCATACTATATTGGATATCGAAAAACTAGGAGATTTTTCTAAGATAAAAGATAGTAGCGAAGAAAAATTATTCACTTATAAGAACGGAGTGATCTTAAGTAGTTATCTTTACGATAAATTTAACCTTTCTAATTCTGACGGTATTTTTTGTATATTCGACGCTAGAGATAAAGAACACATCGATCCTAAGTGGAAGGAGGTTTTAATTCAAATTATTCAAAAAATTAGAAAAAAACGAACAATTATCGTTGGAGTTCGAGTTTCTGAGGACCAAAACTGGTCCCAATTAATGGAAGAACTTGTTATTGACGAAGATTTAGAAGAAAAGGTTGTATCGATAGTGTTTCTCAAAATTGGTTCTGATTACAGAGAAAAAATACACGATTACCTTAAGCTCTGGTTAAACGCAATAGTTAACACGAGAAACTTAAAATAATAAAATATTACTTTTTCAACCTATTTTTTAATAGTTTGGCGATTAAATCGCCCATTTCCTCGGTTGAGAAAGTTTTTAATTTTTCACTTTTTATATCTACAGTTCTACCTTCCTTAAGGGCTTCTTCTACTGCTTTATCAACTTCGTTTCCTATTTCAAGTGAATTAAACGACTCCTGCAGCATTAATTTTACGCTTAATATAGTACCAATAGGGTTAGCTATGCCTTTTCCGGCGATATCAAGCGCAGAACCGTGAATGGGCTCATACATAGATACTTTTCCAGGATTAATATTCCCGCTGGAAGCCATCCCTAAACTCCCTATAAGAAATGCTCCTTCGTCACTAATTATGTCTCCAAACATATTTCCCGTTACAACCGTTTGAAATTTGTATGGTGCTCGAATAAGCCATTGACAATACGCGTCAACGTAAATATCTTCTTTTTGGATTTTTGGATAGTTTTCACCTATTTCGTGAAATATTTTGCGCCACAATTGACTAGTCATTAAAAGGTTTGCTTTATCAACAGAAGTAATTTTGCTGTGCCCCTTTTTTTTGGCAAATTCAAACGCATATTTTATTATTCGTTCACAGCCTTTTCTGGTGTAAAGCATTAGATTCTGAGCAGAATTCTCGTCTATATTCCCTATATTTTTATAGAGACCTTCAGTATTTTCCCTTACAAAAGTGATATCTATCCCACTACCTATAAATTCGTCTTTCAATGGACATTTCTCGCGAAGTATGTCGTATAGTTTAATTGGTCTTAAATTAACGTATAAATCTAATCCTTGTCTTATCTTCATTATTGCGCTTTCCGCTACTCCAAAAGGTAAATCAGGTAATCCTATGGCGCCAAATAATAACGCATCGGAATTCTTAATCGTTTCAAACGATTGTTCAGGAAGGTTGTTCCCAAATTTTTTCCATACTTCCCCTCCCGCTGGTGCTTCTTTGAATTCAAAATCAAACTCAGTATAACTCGAAATGACTTCGAGGACTTTTACTCCTTCGTTTACAACCTCAGGACCTACGCCGTCCCCCCTGCATACAGAAACGATTTTTTTCATAAGATTTCAAGTCAAATAATTTAATTGTGTAAAATAAATTACCAGATGTAATAAAACTTATCAGATCTGGAAAATAAAGAAAAAAAAGTGTTAATTTTTAGGCAAATGGAAAGAAATTGATCATTATCCACGAGTAAAGAATGCAGAGAAAAACAGTTGAGCCCACGATATTTCTACCCGAATGCATATAAACCCAAGTCACCAAAATTTGTTGAATTACCGCCATAATAAATGTTGCAGTTAACGACAAAGATATAAACGATAACATAGAATTAGCAGATCCCCATGTTAAAAGTGCTAGTGGAACAGTCACTACGGTTTCCATAAAAATTCCGATAAATACCATGGAAAAGTATTCCTTGAATCTATTTGAAAAGTTAAGTTTACTTTGAACCGTTCTGAAATAGAACTCTTTAACAAATAACAGTGGAAAGAATATAAATGTTAATCCAATAATCGTTCCTATTTCTCGTGTAGTAGGCCAGCCAGGCGATTGGCTCCAAAACGAAATTTTTGTAATTCCTATAATTAGAAATATAGCCGCTACGACCCCAAAAATCAAAGAACTTGTTATATTATTCGATGTAAGTTCTTTAAACTTCATTGGAAGATCTTTGAGGCTAACTCTTTCTTTTCTAAGAACAAGTAAGGAATAAACTATTAATACTCCCAACGCAAATCCGAAATTAAATGCGAAAATTTGATCGCCAGCAGAAAAAGTCACAACATCAACAAATAGATCAGCAAAAATCAAGTAGGATAAAAGACTTATTATTCCTATTATAATGGAATATAACAAAAGCAGTAATAGTGAGGTGTTTTTCGTTAAATCTTTTCTCATATCCATCGTTTTATCTTTCCAAATAAACTTACTTAGATAGATTATAACAACGAAACATAGACAAACCGAACCGAATATTGAAATGTAGAAGAATGCATTTTGGAAAACGCTTGTAATAACAATTTCCCACCTTACAGAACCGTAAAATGCTAGTTCAAACCAATTGACAATCTCGTAAATAATAACTGGGTCTGTTCTTTCATATAAATGCTCGCTAAATGGGCCTAGTGCTACTTTAGTTGCGCTTCCATCTGTAAAATCTCCATAAAGAGTATCAAAAGCTAGACCAGTTTGACCCGTATATAATTCTAAGAAATCCAAAGCAGAATCTACCACCATAGCTTGCTCAAACTGTCCTAGAGCAACTAATAAATTAGGAATTAGCGTTGCATTTGCTGAGGATGGTATACTACCCATTGAAACAGTTGCGTTAATCTGATTTGGAATCTTCTCTGCTACTCTTCTGACTGTACCTGCGCCCATTGAGTGCCCCATTAATCCTATCTTATCCACCACCCCTGAATCCTTGAGGTACTGTATTCCCGCCATTACATCCATTTCTAATTTTTCGTATCCTTCAGGATCTCTCGATAAATATCCCCCACTTGCTCCATGCCCTCTGAAATCTATGTTGACTACAAGAAAATTTCGTTTTACAAGTTCTATACCTATACTATTTAAGGAACCTTTACTCCCACAGTAACCGTGGGCTAACACTACGCCCGGGATGCTACCTGAAGCGGTTAGTGGCGCGTAAATTAAAGCTTGTATTTCGGTCCCGTCTTCTGAAATTAATGTTTCTTGAGTAATAGTATAAGGATGAGCAGGGTCCGCAAAAAACGTAAAAATTATTAGAGGAACAACTCCAATAAGAAGTATTATTATGGATATAATCACTCCAGCTCTTTTTTTATCAGCTTTTAAAAATTCTATAATTGACATTTTTTTAAATAAATGCTTTTGAGTGATATAACTTTCGAGAATCTAATATTTAAAATTTTCAATCAATTAAGTGATATGTAATCAAAATCAAGAAAGTAACAAAGACTTTGAAAATGTTAACTTTTATCCAGAAAATATATCAAAATAATAGTATTTTCACCAAAGCTAGCCTATCTTCTCTATGTTTAAACCTGTCTCGTCTACATTTTCCAAAATAAAAAAAGATCTCTGATCTAACGGCTCAGAAGTATATCTCCCGCTTTTCTTCTCTAACATCGTAATTTTGTCGATTGGAAGAAATTATTAACCGAAACATACTCTATCAAAAATATTACGCAAGTTTTAAATATTTAAAAGAAAATATATAATATAATAAGGTTCAAATTGAAAAATGTGAACTTTAGAAAAAAAATATTAAAAAGTTAAAAGTGGAGGAATGAAAAAAATGGCTAAAAAAGTATTTGCCTGGTCACCAGTTCGAAAGTTAATGAAAGATAACGGCGCTGAAATGGTTGCTCGTGAAGCAGTAGACGCTCTAATTGATTATTTAGAGAAAGTTGCTAGAGGAGTAACAAATAAAGCATTAGAAATGACTCGACACGCCCAGAGGAAGAAGCTGACTGTTAACGACATGACTCTGGCAATGGAATTATTGTAGATTTCAATTATACTGTAAAAAATTATATAATTTTCTATTTTTTTATTTTTTTATTTTAAATGTTAAAATATTAATTTTTACTTTCATTCCTATTTTTAATCAAATTCAATGAGATATGAATTTTATTTGATGTTAAAACATGCCTGAAGAAAAAAAAGATAAAGAAGATAAGGAAGAAGAAGATGACGTATTTCCTTTCATAGAAGGAGAGACCATCGATTTGGTTGCTGGAAATTCTAAATGGGCTAATTTAGTTTGTAAATGGATGAACGATCCAAAAGTTCGTCATTACTCTCGAAATATGTGGCCACTTACTCTTGAAGAAGTAAAAAAATGGTTCGAACCCCAACCAGACAGACAAATGAGGGAATTCATTGTCTTTACAATCTATCATAAGCACGCAAAACGACCAATCGGTAGTATAGGATTTAATCACATTAATTGGGTCAGTAGAAATGCTAATATCTTTGCATCAATCGGAGAACCTGAATATTGGGGGAAGGGTATAGTTGTTGAAGCTGCTAGGTTAATGATCAATTACGGTTTTACTGAATTGAATTTACATAAAATTTTTGCTGGAGTTTTTACACCAAATACAAGGTCTCTTCGCGCAGCTGAAAAATTAGGATTTAAAGAAGAAGGAGTTTTAAAAGAAGAAATGTACGTTGACGGGCAATATCACGATATCCACAAATTCGCATTGTTTAAAAGAGATTGGAAAAAAAACAATGAGTAACAATTATCAAATTAGTTATACTGGAAGAAAAACAATATGACAGATGACATAATACCAATATTTATCGAAGGAGAAACTATAGATTTCGTCCCATTAAATATTGAAAACGTTAAATTGTATGGAAAATGGGAAAATAACCCAAAAGTGCGGATATACTCTCGGAACATTATACCTCGTACCGAAGAAGAAATGAAGAAATACCTAGAGCCTTCGGATAAAAGACCTAAAAATGAAGTAAGTTTCGAAATTTGGCATAAAAAAGATAAAAAGACAATTGGTTTAGGAGAATTGTCAGATATCAACTGGTACAACCAACAAGCGTATTTAGGGTTGCTTATTGGAGAGCCCGATTATTGGGGGCAAAAAATTGGAGAAGAAGCTACAAGGTTATTAGTTGAATATGCATTTAACGAACTAAACATTTTTAAACTTAAAGCTTCTATACTTGTTGTTAATAAAGGGTCGTGGCGTTGCGCAGAGAAAAACGGTTTTACTCGCGTAGCTACACTTAAGAAAGATATGTATGTTAACGGAGAATATTTGGATAATTACGTGTATTCCCTCCTAAAAGAAGATTGGTTAAAACTAAGAAAATAAAAAGTATTTCACTAGGGTGTAGCACAAATTAAAACTTAACTCCAAATACCTTCTCGCTCCATATGGATTTAAGATAAGTTATACAAATTCCGAAATAATCCACTAATTCTAATGTTTCATAGTTACCTTCCAGAGATAAAAGAACCCCCCCCTCAGGATCAAGAAGTTCACCTTTCTCTTTTGAAATTTCGCACATGGGTCCATCATCATTACCTATTTTAGAATCTAAAATGAATCCTATTTGGAAATTGTTATAGTTTAAGATATCATTATGCTTATCAAGTTTCATTAGAGGAAATCCGTTTTTATTTTTAACCATGTTTCCTTCTAAGGATCCCATTTTTCTCTGTTTTTTATCAAAATAGATTTTTCCATCTATGTATCCTATCTTTTTATGTTTATTATTATACACTTCTAACATATTAACATCTTTCGTGTTTTTAATTGATATAATTTTAGAAAGCATCTAAATTTTTCTAAAAAAGGAGCGTTCTAATTACATATTCATTTAATAATTTAATATAACGAGTAATCAGACTCTTAACTTAAAAAATAAAAAAAAAGAATTTTGTGATTATTTTTCAGTATTACATCTATTCCTACTAATCTTCGACGCGAGTAAAATACCATTTATACAATAAAGCTTGGTTTCCAGCGAATATTCCGACTCTATCGCCATCGTTTACCTTTTTATTAAATCCAGAGTACACTCCATTTACAAAGATGTGGCTGGTTTCACTTTCTTTAATCGAAAATTTCTTTAAAATGTCAGAAACTCGCTCTATTCCTTCAGTGCTTATTTCTGCGTTAGTTGGGCTCTTTGGAGATTTTTGTTTTGATATTTTCTTTGCTAAATCACCGAATAGTTTGACTAAAATTGTCATCTTTTTAGGCACTTAAGATTCAAAGACGCTATCTATCTCATCGTCTGTTACATCGAACACTTCATTGTGTGGTGGCAGTGGTTCTTTTAGAAAGAATTCAGGCAATCTATCGTCTGCGCTAGTAAATCCTGCTGCCTTATTGAACTTTAGTTCTGTATCAATAATTGACTTTCCTAGTCCCGCGATGTCGTTAACAGTTAGATTAACTCCTAATACTCCATTTACGGATTCTACCATTCCTTCTAAACCTTCGGGGATATCTAATACGGCAAAAGCGGTAAATAGACAATAACCCGCAGCATCAATTACCGCTGTTGCGAACTGTAAATTCCGCGACAATTCTGCTTTTTTAGGGTCTCTAGGATCTGCGGTACCACCCACTCCCATAATTTCGGTTGCTATTGCGTACCCAGCCGTGTGGTCTGCTCCCATTGGAGTTGTTGCGTATGTTACACCAATACCTTTAATTGCTCTAGGATCGTAAGCCGGTAGCGCTTGGTTCTTTACTACTGGGACTCTTGTTACGCCCATAGCTTTTCCAGTAAATCCCGTACCATTTGCTAATATCCTTCCAGTTGGAGTCTTCTTTCTAACTTCTTCCATGAGCTTTAACGCTCCCTTTGCGTCTCCAAATTCGACTAATCCACCTTCCATCGCTACGGCAATTGCGTTTCCCATTTCAATCGTGTCAAGTCCTAAGTCGTTACAAGCACGATTTAGTTCACCAACATCATCTAAGTTGTAAATGCTACAATTCGCTCCTAAGGCCCAGACAGATTCATATTCTAAAACCCCAACCGGATCTTTACCGCCCGGTTTTGTCCACACTTCAGAGCATTGAATAACGCAACCTGGGCTACAGAAATGAGGACGAACGCCGCCTCTCTTTTTGATTTCTTCCGCCTTTTTCTCACCTGAAATGTTTTCAACTCTATCATCTTGACCAGATGAGAAGTTTCTCTGGGGTAACCCTCCTGATTCGTTAATAATATTAACTAAAACACCCGTACCATAAGTGTTTAGCGCACCTCCAGGTTTTGTCACGTCGTGAGATGTAAGTGCGTCCCTTAACTTTTTCGCCCCTTGTTTGAAAACTTCTAGGTTTTTAATTTCAACGCCTGGTGCTCCAGCATCGTCAACAACTATAAATTTCAATCCTTTTGACGCCATAACGGCTCCAAGTCCACCCCGTCCTGCGTACCTACTAGGTAATCCTTCGGGGTCGTTAAAACAGACCCCAGAAGCTGTCCCTAACATTTCTGCAGCGATTCCACAACTACTAATGCTTACCTTATCTCCGAATTCCTTATAAAGGTCTTTGTAGACTTGATATAGTCCTTTTCCAGACCACTTATTTGCATTTGTAAATTCAATGCCATCGTTAGTTATTTTTAGAAGGTAATAGTCCTTTCCTTCGTGCTTCCCTTCCACGATTATTGCAGCGATTTGTAATCGAGCTAACATTTGAGCGAACGTAGTACCTGCGTTTGCTTCCTTAATTCCTCCCGTTAAGGGGGATTTTGCCCCTACTGATAGTCTTCCTGATGTAGGCGCTGAAGTTCCTGTAACAATACCGGGTGCAAATACAAGTTTATTATTTGGACCCAAAGGATGGCAAAGAGGGGGTACTTCGTTTAATACAATCGTCGAAGTAAGCGAACGACCTCCAAGAGCCATGTAATCTTGAGGAAAATCCTCAAATTTGGCTTCAAGTTTGTTCATATTTACTCTTAATATTCTTTTTGGCATAAATTTCACCTTAATTTTTAGGCATTTTATAATTGTGAATAATGTTTATATAAATTTACGTTATGTTTTTTCAGACCGAACGAAAGTTATTAGGATTAGTAATAAAAATCCAAATCATAAAAAAACAGGCCCGAGGGGATATGTTCAAAAAACGCGAAGTGCGTATTATATTGAACCCCCGACCTTCTGCTTTCTCCATACACATTATGTAGGAGGCAGCCGCGATATCCATGCTTCGCCACGAGCCTTTATGTATAAAAGATTCTAGGAATATATTCCATATATGTTTTTTGATTCTTAATAAATCATATTTTAAAAATCCATCTAAGACCATGTTATTATTTTGGTTTTTATTTTTCTTAAAATTGTGACCATAAAGAATAAGAATCCAAGAAGAAATAAACTTTACAATGATGGAGAAAGAAAGGAATGTGGAGAATGTCATGAGATCAAATCTCATGAATATTTTCGAAAAAGAAAAGGGCGTTTAAGGTCCATTTGTGAAGATTGCAGACAAAAAATGTATGCAATTAATAACTTTAAGAAACAAATTAAAATAATTACCTTACTATTTGATAAAAGATGTCACAATTGCCATAGTGGTCTTCAAATTTTACCTGCGATGGAATTTCATCACTTGAATCCGTACTCCAAAAAGTATTCATGGAGAGACTTAAGAGGAAGAAATGTAGATGAGATAATTAGAATTATTAAAAACGAGAATCTTCAAGTTTTATGTAGAAACTGTCATAGTTGTGCAGAAATAACTAATTATGACAAATTTAAGGAGATTATCCTATCAGAGAAATTATCAATTAATAATGTTGGAGAAATTGATGCCATAGTTTATGAAGAGATCAAAAGTAATATTAAATATCGATCTGAAAGTCTTAAAGGAGCTCAACATAGAGCAAGAATTAAATATAGAATTAAGAAATGGATCAAAAAGAGGATAATTATTGAAATCTTATATAATGGTGCTTGCATTGGTTGTCGAAACATAAGAATTAATGACAAATTACCTGCTTTAGATTTTCATCATCGAAACCCAAAGATAAAAGAATTTAAATGGGAAAAGCTATCTAAACTTCCTATAAATAATATAATTACCATTTTAAAGAATGAAGATTGTATTTGTTTGTGCAAAAATTGCCATTCCTTAATCCATTCAATAAATTTTGAACAATTTATTGATGAAATCTTTGAAAAGGAGAATGCATTAGTGATAGAATTAGTGGAAGAAAGCTATTTGCAACTAAAAGAAAACATTAATAACTTCTCCTTTAAAGAAAAACTATAAATAAAAAATTAGAGATAATAGTGGGATATTTATATCCAAATTACGATGGAATAAATAAATCAAAAGGTTTTAATTCTGAACTTTAATTTAAATTATTATTAGTATAGATTTTTTTGAAATATTATTTTTAGTGTATATAAAATGGAAAGAAGAAATTACCCACAACATAGGCCACAAAGACCTATTGATTATTTAAAGAATTCTGTGAATAAGATCATATTAATTAAAGTTAAGAGGAATCGTTTATTTCGAGGTAAATTGGCCGGATTTGACGAGCATCTTAACCTGTATCTAGAAGGAACAACTCAGCTTTTTGAATACATAGATGAGGATGGTTCTGTTCACGAGGAGCACGAAACGCTTGGAGACATCGTTGTACGCGGTGATAATGTAATATTCGTCAATCTCGCCAACCCAGACGGTTAAAAACTCTCTGAAATAAATCTTCTCGTTCTTGGAAATCCTTACATGATATTAAATCTCATTTAGATCACTCAAAACTTATTAGATCGCAATTCTTTAAAATAGATAGGAATTGAAATTTGATTTTTAAATTAAAAAGCAATTTTACGAGAGATCTTTAAATATTGATTGAAGCTGAGAGTATTAAACCCGAAAAGACATTATTGATAAGCCCAAATTTGGGACACCCTCTATTTTTAGATATAGATCGTAACTTCAAGCAAAAAGAATTTGAAGTTAACTTATTATTTGTGAGCAATATAAAAGATATCGAAAATTTCGAGAGGCTCATTAAGCATGGGTTAGATTTTATCCCCATTCTTGAATATAAGTGGAAATTGAAAGCACATTTCGAAAAAGAGAAAGAAGAACGATTGGAAAGAAAAAAGAAAAGAAGTATCTGGGATAAAATTAAAAGCATTTTTACTCGGAAAAAAAAAAGAAGGAAGAAGAATTACCACCCGTTTTAGAGATTACAGATTCTACGGGAAAAATGTTTGATATTGTGCAAGCCGAAAAAATCGAAACGTTAAGGCCGCGAGCATTTAGAGGGGATTTAATAAAAGGGACTCTTTTAAAGGTAGAACCCGTAAAAACCTGCGAGATTGATAACATTAAATTTGACAATTATTATAGTCCTCGAAATTACTTAATTAAATATAATATTTATTCGGGTTTAAATGAATTTTACAAGGCGACAATTCAGTTCAAGTTATCGAAAGAAGTATTGGAATTTTTAGAAAGTTTTAATTTTGTAATGTTTGATCTTTGGCAAGAAATGCCCAATAAGGAAATTCGCGTTTCTTATCATTCAATCGTCGTTTCAAAAAATAAATGGAGCGATTTTAAATTCTTTCACGCGACAGATTTACACTTGGCAGAACGTAACGATAGAATTTACGAAATCGTTAAGAAATGGAATGTTTTAGTGAGAAAATCAGATTTTGGCGAACTTCTTGCCCAAGGCGCGAAGGCAGTTTCATTTTTTCAACGTTTACTAATAAAAAAACCAGAAGATAAAATTCCAATTAAAAGTACTGAACCACTTCGTAAACGATTTGTAAACCCTAACAATAACTTTAGAACGTTTATTAAGCTCGTTAACAAGAAAGTAAATAAGAACGATTTAGATTTTGTCGTTTTAACAGGAGATTTAATAGATTTTGCTATTCTCTCCAAAATACCCAGAGAAAAAAGAAAAAATCTAGATTATAACTATAAGGATAGTAATTGGCGGATATTTAAAGAGATTTTGTTAAATTTTCCTCAAGAGAAAAGAAGAGGGATGGTTTCTGGAGAAGAAATACTTTGTCCTATCTTTACTATTCCCGGTAACCACGATTATCGACCGTTTCACTACGACCTTCGGTGGGGAAATTTATACCGAAAAATTGGTTTAAATAGTAACGAAGCAATCGCTTTGAACGAAGAGTTAATGGCAAACCCAATTAGTTCAATAACTAAGAGCTTCAGCGCTTTGAAAGCATATTTGATAGAAATTAACTCTTCTTTAGATTATTGTATCAAGTTAGGAAATAACAACTTTATTTTCTTAAATACTGGCTCAGATTCTTTTAAAAAATTAATGGATTTTCTCAGTGGTCATCCATCGGTTACTGGAATTTCAGAAAAACACATTAAATATTTAGAAAATATAATTAATAGTAAAATAGAACCAGAAAACAACAATTACCTTATGCTTCATGGACCACCAATTAATCCAAAAAAAAGTATTAGCCCACTTAAACGGTATGCAATGTCAAAACAATCCGAAGAATTATTAACAAAAATTGATGAATTTAAAGAATCTTTAATCCAAAAGTTAGGTAAAAAACTTTCCTTAGCTCGAATTGATAACAAATTTGACGTGCAATATGGCGCAGTCTCAAAAAACTGGGAGAAACTTCTTAAATTTTGTTTAGATTTCTGTATTCTTACGCTTTCAGGACATACGCACGAATTAAAAGAATTTAGATTGAGCGACCCACAAGATTTAAAGACTAAAGACGTCGATACACACACATCGCCTTTTAGTTTAGAAAAATTAGAAAATCCTGCGGAGATATACTATGATATCTATTCTGAACTATATAATAATCCCGAAGATATTGAAAATAATGGCCCCTTTGTCGTTCAAACGCCTGCACTGGGCTTAGGGAGTTATAAAAACCCTAAATCTGCAAGCGCTTTTCGAGAGATCGTTATTAAAAAAGGGAGACTCGCTTCTTTTAAAGTTAAGTACTTAAAACATCAATTTAAACAATTATAATTGAATTTAATAAAGAGATGTTAATCAATTAAGCTAGTTCCTAATTCAAATGCGCGTATATCTCTTGAAGAGTCTTCATGAAATTCTCTTAAAATCGTTAAAATTAGCTTTTCATAAAATATGTCTCGAAATTCTTTTACCCCCACTCCTAATGCTATTATAGTGCTGTAATTGGGGTTGTTAAAGTATTTAATTGAGAGCTCGTTGAAATCGAGCGAAAATACCTTTCTAGCCAATTGATCTAAAATGTCAACAATTTGAGCAATCGAAGGATATATGATTTTCTTTTTCGAATCTTTGATGCTTTGCTTTAAATCTATTTGATGAGTATTTAAAATCACCACAGTTTTTTCTGAAATGTATTTTAAATTCTTTAAGGTTTCAAGGGGTTCAAGTCCTAAAAATAGATGTGCATCTCTTATAGGGATTTTCGAGGAATTAAGATCTTCTATAGTATAATTCTGGTCGAGGGAATATATCCTACTATCAATAAGATACCGAACAAATGCTATCTTCGATCGTTTCTTTTTTGATTCATAGTCTAAGGTGGACCCAACAGCCTTTTCAATTAAAATACTTCTATCTCCGTACTCCTTTAAGATGTTACGTAAAAATGAAACTTCTCGTTTATCTACTCCGATTACCAGAATGTTATACATATCTCCAATTAGCAATCACTTTATTATTTAATAATTCTAATTCTAAAAAATTCTCATCATTAATTATTCTTATTTATTAACGAAAAATGCTCGGTATTGAAAAATGAAAGAAAATAGAATAAGATTTACAAGTTTAATGATGAACTGGTCGACCCTTTTTGTGTATTGCCATACCAAAAACATCTTCCATCCCTTCTAAAACCATCTCGCTGATGGTTGGGTGTGAATGTATTGTTTCTGCGACATCGTGAACTGTTAATCCGTGTTGCATGGCTAAAGCGATTTCTGCAATCAATTCTGGTGCTTCAGTTCCAATACAAGATGCTCCAATAATTTTATGTGTTTGCTTATCCGCCAAAATTAAAATAAAGCCTTCTTCTTCACCCATACACTTCGCTTTTCCTAGCGACATATACGAGAATCGTCCCATCATTAATTCGTATCCCAAATCTTTAGCTTGTTTTCTACGTATACCGACTGAACCAATATTTGGGCTTGTAAAAATGGTTGCTGGAACAACCTTATAATCTGTGGTTCTTTCTTCAACAGGAAATCCACCTAAGCTAGCTAAAGTGTTTGCAACGGCAACATCCCCTTCGTGACTAGCAACATGGGCAAGCATAAGTCCGCCTGTCACGTCACCAATGGCATAGATCCCTTTTACGGAAGTTTCTAAAGTCTTGAGATCTACTTTTATTGATCCTCTAGCAGTTTCGATTCCAAGTTCTTCTAATCCTAAGTTACCCGATTCTTTTGCTCGGCCAATAGATACTAAGCAATAATCAGCTTCAAAGTAGGACTTTTCGGCAGATTCTACTTGGGCTCTAGGAACAGCTGCTGAACAAGTTGTTGCTTTCACGCCCGTTCCAGTATTTTCAACTGATAAGACGTTTTGAGAGACATGAATTTCGATTCCTAAAGAATTTAATTTCTTTTGTAGCTCTTTCACGATCATCGGCTCTTCGGTTGCGATCGGAGAGGGAAGATATTCTAATATGATAACCTTACTTCCAAAAGCAGAAAATATGTTTGCAAATTCGCATCCTATCACTCCAGCTCCAATAATGAGCAATCGTTTTGGAACAATTCTGAAATCGGGCAAGAGAATATCGTCGCTAGTTAAAATTCTATCGTGATCAATATTGAACGCGGGAATCAGTGCAGGAGAGGAGCCTGTAGCAATTATGACTCTTTTTGCTTTAATAGTTTTCTTTTCTTCTCCTTCTATTGAGATTTCAAAGCCATCGTTAGCATTTCCACCTAAGATTTTTCCATGTCCCATAAAAACATCGTTCTTCCACGCCTTTTCTAATGCAGCAATTCCGCCAGTTAATTCTGAAACAATTTTATTTTTACGCTCTACAGCTTTGCTAAAATCTAACTTTATATCACAAGTTACTCCAAGTTCTTCTCCATTTTCTCTTATACGTTGTATAAGTTCTGCAGACGCATATAAAGCTTTAGTAGGGATACAACCCACATTTAAACAAGTCCCTCCAAGACTCTTTTTCTCTATTAAGGCGACCTTAGCACCATATTGAGCTGCTCTAATGGCTGAGTGATAGCCACCGGGTCCACTTCCAATAACCGCTATATCATATAATTCAGTATCCGACATAATTTAGTTTCCGACATCCTTTTTATCAACTTCTTTAATATAAAGTAATAAATACTATATTTTAATTGATATAAATTATACAAACAATATTAAATTTAATAAATAATAATTCAAATAGCAGTGTTCAAATTTGTTCGTTAAAAATTTATCGCAATTATCTCCTAAAAGCTTAGACAAACTTACGTTAGAGTTAAGAAAAGTAGGACTTGAAGCTTTGGAAATTGCGATTAAATCAGTTGAGCCGAGCAATCTAATCCAGAATAATGTTAAAGTTTTTGATGGTAAATTAAATATTCAAAAGGATAAATTCGATCTCAATAAATATAACAATATTTTTATAATTGGAGGTGGAAAAGCTTCTGCTCAAATGAGTTTAGCACTCGAAAAAATTTTGAAAAAACAACCTAAGATAAAATACGAAGGATTTATCAACATTCCAGAAGGTCAAAAAATAAGAGACTACAGTCCTTCGAGCAAAATAAGGATGAATCGTGCTTCCCATCCTATTCCAAACGAAAAGGGTTTAACTGGCACGAAGGAAATGGTGAAAATTGTTGAAAATGCCACAAAAAACGATTTAATTATTTGCGTAATTTCAGGTGGAGGTTCCGCCTTATTGCCTTTGCCTAAACAAGGTATAACTCTCGAGGATTTACAAAAAGTCAATTCGTTATTATTAGCCTCGGGAGCGTCAATTCACGAAATAAATATTATCCGAAAACATCTATCGGACTTTAAAGGCGGAAATTTAGCAAAAAAAGTACATAATACTAGTAAAGCAACTTTAATAACGCTAATTATCTCGGATGTAGTAGGAAATAATTTGGATTCTATTGCCTCTGGGCCTACAGTTCCAGACTTGACAACTTTTAACCAAGCTTATGATGTGTTAAAAAAGTATAATTTAAGCGATAAGATTCCTTCTTCGATAAAAAAAATAATTGAAAAAGGTTTGAGCGACCTGAGATTAGAAAACCCTAAGGAACACGATGTTTGCTTTAATAATATATTCAATTATTTAATCGGAAGCGTCGATTTAGCTGTTGAAGAAGTATCAGCAAATCTGAAAGCTTTTAATTATATCATCGACTATTTTACAAATGAAATTGTAGGTGAGGCTGTAGATTTTGGAAAGGATTTACACGAATTAATTTCAAAAAAATTAAAACCATATACCAAAAAACCTGGTAAACATAAACTAGCTCTAATTGGCACCGGTGAATTGACAGTTACGATAAAAGGAAAAGGAGTTGGTGGAAGAAACCAAGAAATGTTATTGAGTTTTCTTGACAATGTAAAAAATAAGGAAATTGATTACAATTTCTTAATTATCGGAGCCAATTTAGATGGGATTGAGGGGAATAGTAAGGCAATGGGAGCACTTATCGATAATGTTTCACTTAATCAAATAAATAACGAAAAAATTAAGACTAAGAGCTATTTAGAAAACAACGACTCCAATAGTTTTTTTAAGCTATTAAAAAGCGAGATAATTACAGGCCCTACCGGTATCAATGTTAACGATTTACTTCTTATTTTGATAGAACTTTATGTTTAACGTTTCGTTTAATATGGTTGCTTCTGGACCTACGATGATTCCCTTCTCTACTTTCTTAATTTCATATTTCTCCAAAGTTCTCCAAACCTATTGGGGTAAATACTCCGGCAAGAACTCAAAAAGCTCCAGCCCAGATCGCTCGAAAAGAAAGCGGTTCTAAAGCGGTGCTATCCTCCGTAAAAAAAGTTAAGCGAGTTAAACAGGAAGGTTCGGGTTCGATACCACCAATAGAAAACTTTCGAGAGTTTAAGCTGTGGACTTTAAAAAAATTATTCTATGGAATAAGTACAAGTAAGAAAAAGCGTAAAAATTGTGGGTTATATGATGGAAATGCTTATAATTGCTTCCATGTGCATGATATTTATATAATAAAATTATTACTTTATTAATAGAAGTATTAAATTATAATCCTTTAATTTCATGAAGGAATTTCAAATTAATAGATTTTTAAAGTTACGGTTAGAGAACGGTAAAACAAGTATTTACATAAAAGATCAATTATTTAGACAGTGTAAATTTTTACTAATTAATATTGACCCTAATAATGCTTCTAATTTTGAAGGAGTAACTTCTATAGACGAAGCAGAAGAAATATTAGATGCAACTTCTATAGACAAAGCAGAAAAAATATTAGATCAATCATTAGAAGAAAAAGGATTAGAAGAATATGAAATACGGCCAGAAGAGGAGTTTTGGGCACATTGTTCTAACTTGGATGCGTGGGCAAAGCATAAATACGATACGCGATTGCTACATAGAACTCTGGCGTTTCCTCTTTTAAAGGTATTAACTGAAGCAGGAGATCAAATAGCAAAAGCAGTATTTAAAGAAGAAATTATAAAGAGATTCGAAGGCGGTCATCCAAAGGTTGTTCGCTATCTAATTAGAGAAGGTTACATAAATGAATATGCCAAAAATGAACTAATAGAAGCTTTCTTGGAAAGTGAGGATGTATCTAATCTAAAAAACTGCAAACTCTTTGTAAAACGGATATGAAAATCGCGGAAGAGTTTGACCTTTTTATGCAACCCGACATTCCACAATATTCACTTGAATTTGATAAAAAAAAGCTTTCTGGATTGAATTTAAGATTAAATAACTTAAAGCAGTTTCCGCAAGAAACAACACAATTCGTCTCTCTTAAAAAACTTTTCTTAGATGATAACATGTTACGATCCATTCCAAATGAGATTTGGCAATTAAAGAATCTACGAGAATTGAGTTTATCAGGTAATTTACTAGAAGTGCTTCCTTCTGAGATTAGTTCCCTAAAATCTCTTGAATCTCTCTCTTTGGACGTTAATAAATTTAAAATATTTCCAGAGGCCATAATGGAATTAAATAATCTTAAATATTTAGGTTTAGGAATGAATCAAATCCGTGATATTCCTGAATCAATCGAAAACTTAAGAAATTTAAAAATTTTAGCATTAAATCGTAATCGTATCTCTAGATTGCCTGAGACTTTTGGGAAATTAAAATCTCTTGAGTTTTTAAGCTTGGATAACAATAAAATAGGTTATATCCCCGAATCACTTGGTAAATTAAATTCCTTAAAAGAACTTGAGGTTCGATCTAACAATTTGGCTTCTCTTCCAGAATTTTTATTTAAACTCAAGTACTTTAAAAAGTTAGATATATCAGACAATAATATTTATCATATCCCAAACCTAAAAAAAAAGATTAATTCTTTAGAAGTGTTTAATTATGATAAAAAAAAATTAAGTTGAATTACCATACCTAAAATTGAAGACTCAGTAATAACATGCCCAGTTTGCGGATTTACTTTTAGAAACCGCGATCCCTTCGCAAAAAATAGGGATATAATTTGCCCAATGTGTGGATTTAAGTTTAAGGAACCAAGTTTTTTCCCTAAAAGAATAAACGGGTTTTCAGTTTAACGCATTAAATGACTTTTTATTAAATTCATGTTTTAGTTAAAAAATCTTTTTTAACTATCGTGAGAATATTTATTCTATAAAAATATATTAATTATTATTCCATAGATATTTATGGAACTATAATATTAACAGAAATGTAAAAATTGTGGTAATCTAACATGGCACGTAAAAGAGAAAAGAAAACGCGAGCAGCACCTAGAACCAGCACTGGCTGGGCTGCTGAAGAGGCTGCTGAAGAAAAAATAGCTGAGGGTTTAAAAAGATCTGATCTAGACGATGGAAAAGTTATATTAATTGATAGAGATCTTTCTACTCCCGTGATTGAAACATATGATGCCGATACTGGAGAATTAGAGGGTTCAATTTTACTTAAAGATGGCAATCGCGAGGGAATGACTGGTTTAGTAAAAATTATTGAAAATGTTGATGTAAAATTAGATCACGACGCAAATATCGAATCTATGAACTTTAAGGGCAAACTAAGCGTGGAAAATCAATCCAAGAAGGACCGTATATGGGATATCGATTTAACGCTAAAAAATATTGAGAGCACAACTCTTAAATCAAAAGAAATTAAGATACGAGAACTAGGAACAGACAAAGATACCAATGCTTATGAGGAAGATTTTGTAATTAAAGGAGAAATCAAGAATCTTCTTTTAGTTAAAGAATACGTCAATACGCTCCCTGGAGCCGATAATGTTCTAAATATTAGAGACATTGAAAGTGATCTCTTGAAGGCAAAAGATAAGACTAGTAAAGCTGGAACCAAAGTTAAAGAAAGAAGCACTGTTGTTGAAGAAGAGGAAGAAGAAGAGGAGGAAGAAGAGGAAGAAGAGGAAGAAGATTCTATGGAAGATGGTGGTACCTCTGCAGATGATTTTTCATTACAAGCTTTTGGTATTTCAATCGATAAAGAAAATACAGTGACTTTTGCGATCGCAATGAGGAGCTTGTTCAAAAAACCCATAAAAAATGTAAGAGTAACGAAAAATATTCCTGGTGATTTTAGCAATCCAGTTGTAGGGGATACATCAGTAGGACGGGCAGAAGTTGAAGGTAAAAAAATTGTCTGGAACATTGAGAAGTTAATGCCCGAAACAACAGTTTTATTGAAATTTAATTGCGGGATATCAGTGAATGATATTACAAAGAGAAAAACAGGCACGCTTAAGGTAACATACGAAGCTTCATCGTCCTTCGCAGAAGGATTAGATATCGATAAATACGATGCGTACACTCGAAATAAATTTTATGTAGATACGCTAGAAAGAGATGAGGAACCCGGAATCTGGGATTGTAAACTCGTTTTTGAGAACCCTTCCGAATTTGTAATTCAATTATTTAACGCAGATGTGTATTCTCCAGACGACGAATCGACAAAGTATGTCGACATTGATCCTAAAGACGTTCCCTTGTTACCGGCTGGCGCCCAATGGCACTCTATAAAATGGAGATACGAATCAGAAGACTATCCTGCTTTTAGAAAGAAACTTGAATTTCGGGTGATGCCTGATTTCCAAACTATTGTAAATGGAACCATTACAATTTCAGATGTAATTTTAGAAATCGCTAGTATAACTGGAGATATGGCGTACGATATAGATCAAGTTCCAACATTCAAAGAAAAAGACGTTATTGCTACGTTAAAAATGGCCAATAATGGTTCTGCTCCATTAAACGAAATCACAGTTGTTCAACAATATTTCAACAACGAATTTCAGCCGCCTAAAGCCGATGAAATAAAGTTAATTTGGGATGGAACCGAAGTTGATTTAGATTCGGGAGCTGTTAGTTTCGATGGTAGCGTGTTTAAAATCGCGCTTAAAGACCTAAGAAACTCCAGTAACGGCATGTTTATGCCAGAAATGTCTTTAGAATTCCAATATCCAATTCATTGTATTAATCCTGTACAAGACGTTAAATTTGAATCAGAGATCATATATTTCACAAATACTTTCCCAATTTCGCAGGAATTAGAGTTTAGACCAGAAGTACCCGTAATCGAAGCTCTACATTTAAGGCGAAGATTCAGAATTGGAAAGGAAGTCGTTCCAATTGGAGCCTTGGGCAATTACAAGATCATTTTAACTGTCGAAAATATTGGTACTGCACCTCTACAGAACTTTGTTTTGATGGATAAAGTTCCTGATAGTTTTGAATACGGCACTTATTCAACAAAACCTGAGATTACGGATGAAGTAGGTCAAGACACATTGAAATGGACTATAGACAAGCTGTTAGCTGAAGAAAAATTAGAAATTACATATGAAATTAGCGGTACGGGTGCTTACAGTCCAAGTGACGCTCAACTCGGTTTGTAGTCATTAAAACTAAAATTATTTTTTTTTATATTTATATTTTTAAATTATCATAATCATTTAATAAACTAGAAAAAACTTCTATATTTAAGACTAATAGATTATGTATTGATTTTGTACAGAATAAAATTTATAAATTTTAAAATTTAGAGATAAAACACATGTCGGTCAATAAACAATTTAACTTAGATTGGATGTTTGAATGTCCTGATGCTGTTTTAACTTGTTCGACCCTTGAATGTGGAGACGACACGTATTTAGTATTTGGAGGCCATGATAAGACTCTATACTTAATGAACGAAGAATTAAACATCCTCGATAGTATTATGTTTGATGGGTGGGTAAGAACTACTTTCCCTATAGATATTACTAAAGACGGATGCCAAGAAGTATTAGTAGGAGCAGGAGACGGTAATTTTTTAGTAGTAAAATTCGTAAAGGGGATAAATAAGCTAGCAGGGATTATGAATTATAAATCTAAGGGTAAAGTATTATGTGTCACGGCGGGTGATTTCACTAGAGATGGAAATATTGAATTGATTCACGGTAGCGAAGATAAAACTTTAAAGATATTCGAAAACATTGATTCCACTGAACCTAAGTATGTATTTTATTACGACTCGTGGGTAACTGCTTGCGTATTAGGATATTTAAAACTGTTAAATGTGAATAAACCTATTTACGGATTATTAATTGGTACTAAAAACGGTATGCTTCAATTAATCCAGTTTAAAGAAGGCAAACCAGATATTATTTGGCAAAAAGACTTAGGCTCTCAAATTAATACAATTGAAGTGGGCGATGTAAAAAATGACGGTTTCAACGAAATAGTAGTAGGTACAGACGCATCTCAATTAATAATATTTAATAGCGAAGGCGATGAGTTAAAGTCTATAACTCTTGAAGAAGGGCGACCTATATCTTTAAAATTAGTTGATATTGACGGTGATAACGCAAAAGAAATTATTGTAGGATGTGCAGATGGCACTCTTCGAATATATCACAACACAAATCTAAATTCAATAGATCTAGAGCTGAAATGGAAAGCTTCAGCAGAAAACTCAATAAAAATCGTATCTACTATGAAGGATCCTAAAGAAGATTTAACGCGCATTATAGTTGGAGGATACGATCGAAGTATTAGGTGCATCTGCGATCTCGAATGGGGCAAAAAACCACCACTTGAAATTCCAAACAACATTGTAGAAACTCAACCGACAGAAGCGGAAGCAAAAGTGGAAAAAACTATCAAATTTGAGACAATTCCGACAAACATCAGAGAATACATTTTCAAATATTTAATAGATAATAAGATTATATTAAGTATTGCAAATGAATTAGAGAAAAAAGGATATCTCACTGATAGCGTTGTCGAAGAATTCCAACGTATGATCTCAGAAAAATCTGATTCTTACGAAAAAATTACATATTCAGTTTGGACACTACCAGAGGATAAGATAGGTTTAGGCGTTGCGGTCGGAACTCCCGCCAAAAAAGGTAAGAAATTAAAACCTGTAGTGATAGAGCAAGAGATACCCTCACAAAAAGGAGGAGCGCTAATCGACGCGTTAAAAAAAGAGCCTCAAAAAACAAAGGGAAAAGGAAAGAAGGTTCCAAAAGAGACTATAACGGAAGTGAATATAAGAACAATAATTATTACACATTTAGAAAAACAGAAATTAATTCGGTCAAAAACAAAACTGGTCGACGATTTGGTCATTTTAGGATACGAGAGAGCAGTAGTGGAAAAACAAATCGATAAATTAAGGATGGAAGGCGTTCTTGTGTACTCGCGTTCAGAACCTAAAGGTTGGAGTTTAGGTGCCGTTTAAATTCGTATTATGTATATGGAAACTCTTTGATTTCGTTTTGGAAAGGTGCAAATTGATTCAATTCTGAAAAGTCTTTATTGTTATATCTAGAAACAAAGAGTAGTGAAATAGGTTCGATTTTTTGTAGAAATTTCTTAACAAACTTATCCGTATCTTTTTTCTTTTTATCTATTAAACAATACAAAATGATAGGCTCTTTCTCATCAGAATCTGAAGGTAATATGTCAAATGCTTTGAAGATAAATAAAATATTATTAGACTCTAAATATTCTAAACTTAAGTTGTTAAACGCATTCTTAACAAATATATTAATCGCCGATATAAAAGCTCCCCTTAAATCTTTATTAGGATTCTTAAGATTATCTTTTTTTTCAATGTTTTTAAACACATGGCTAACTAAAACAAAACCTCGGAATACAATTCCGATTTCATACAGTTCTTTCATATTATAACTTATTTATTTGAAGTTAAAACTCTATAAACTATAAACTTAATAATAATATTCATATTTATTATTACACAAAAAAATCACTTAAATCACTTAGGTTACGCAATTGAAAAAAGCATGTAAATGGTATCAATGTTGCCCGATTAAATATTTTGTAGATCACGGAATGCTTGAAAAAGAATGGGTTGAAGATTACTGTTTAATAGGAAATAAGAAGTGTATTAGATATCAGAAAGAAGAGAGTGGGGAATTCCACCCCGATAATTTACTTCCTAATGGAGAGATTCGACAAGAATTAAAATAAATAACTATTACCAACACATATATCATTAAATTGGTCAGAAAATCTTTGCTTTATTTCCCTAATTCTTTGCGTACAGTGGCAAGCTCCTATGAATTCAACTCCTTCTAGAAAAGAAAAATTCCGAAATCCATGGAATCCCCCTATAACGGCTTTAATTTTATTCGATATCGTTTGACCCTTTAAAATAAATGCTTCTAAACCCGGATGAGCGCAACCTGAGATTATTATTAAATCGTTTTTTTCTGTTTTTAAAAATAAAGATTGCTCCGTTAATCTACCTCCAAATTGACCAGATGAAAAAATATTCTTGTCAACCTCAATCATCTCAGAGATACCTTGAACTTGAGCTTCGGGGTAAGTCCTTATAAAAGATTTTATATCGTGGAGTGGCACATAAATTTCAATATCATGATTTATTTGATAAATTTCTTTTAGACTCCCTGTGTGGTCGAAATGGTTATGTGAAATTATAACTTTTTTTATTTCTGAAACTTTAACATTAAACTTGTTTATGTTGTGAATTAGAATATCCCCCTTGCTTCCTGTATCAAACAATAAGTGGGTTTTTGAGAGGTTATTATAAATTAAGGTTGAGAAACCAAAATCTGTTAAAAAACCCGGTTGTGCAGCACAGATGTCGTCATAAACAATTTTAATTTCAAAGGAAAAGTCAGATTTCATACTTTTAAAAAGACTTTACCCATTATTAACTATTAGTTTTTGGATAAATATCTTATTGTGATTTTTTCCTTAAAATAATAGCTTCTTCAGGATATAGTTATTGAACTATATCTAATCCTTTCATCGGTTTTCGAGATCGCAGAGGAACTCGTTTGAAAATTATGGTTAAATCAAGTTTAAAAAGAAGCAAACAATATTATAAAACATTACTTTAACTATTGAAAAAAAAATGTAAAATTGCTCGAAGCGAGTGAAAATGACGCCATTTTGTCCAAATCCGGAGTGTGAAGCTGAAATTGAAGAAAATTGGAATAGATGTCCGGAGTGTGAATGTGATTTAAATCTTAATGGTCAACAGTTAGATGAAAAATCTCAACAATCAGATGAAAATACTCAATATACTCTATTACCCCCGAAAACCTCTCAACTTCCAACATACACATACAAACCGCCACCTAAAAGTTCTAATGGATTTGGCACTCTTTCATTGATATTAGCGATAATAGGATGCTTCTGTTTTGCGTATGTCTTTGGCCCTATTGCTATGATTCTAGGAGGTATTGGGATAAGTAAGGATGACAGCCCAAGCAGGGCTAAAGCGGGGTTAGTATTCGGGATTTTTGTTTTATGCTTTGGTATTATTTCTTTGATTTTCTCTATTCCGTTTTTAATATTTTCTTTTTAATTAAGTGTGATATTCTTTTTGGGAATATTCCTTTTGAGAAAATCTCAGCGAGATTTTCTGGAGATATCCTCTTAGATACGATGTTTCCTTAAAGTAATTGCTTCTTCAGGACATTTAGAAACGCAAACTCCACAACCAAAGCATAAATCGGGGGAAAATGTTAATTTTTCGTTAAGGAGTTTTCGTGCGCCAAAGTAACACCATTGTTCGCATGATCCACAATTATTGCACTTGTTTGGGTCGCTATAGGCTATAAAATCGCTTTTAATCATTTGAGGTGAGCCACTTTTTAAGAACTTATTCATAACTACACAGCAACACGGACAACAATTGCATACCACATAATAAAATTCGGGATTAGGGAAATATATAATTTGGTGGACAAGTCCTCTCTGATCGCATTCTTCTAGAAGCTGTTTGATTTCTTCCTTTGTAACTTTTTCCAAATTTTCGGATTTATAGGGAATCTCGTGTAAAGAATTTCCAAACCCGATATGGATACAAGTTTTAATAGGATGGTCGCAATTAGGCAAATCTGAATGTTTTCGTTGCGTTTCTCTACAGTAACAATTTCCTATTCCAACAACATTAGATCTACTTAAAAGCTCTAAAATTTCTTGAGAAGGAAGAAACTTAGTGCCAACCTCAAAGTTTACATTCAATGGAACGACCTTTCCGCCCCATCTTTTCTTAAAGACATACCTATTTACTATATTGATGGTGCTAACGTTAAACTTATTATCGAGAAATCTGAAAATTTCTAATATTAACAACTCAAAAAGTCCAAAAATTGACGATAGAATTTTGCCTATTAATGGTACCCTCTTTAAGAGCCTATCAAATTTCGCATGAAATAACCGATAAGGAAAGACTGTCATGAAAGCAAATAAAAACTATTTTTAATCAATTCAATTATTATTCATTAAAGATTTATATTTATCATTATTTAAATGATATTATCAATAATTGAGTGATACATTATGAAAGATAAAGATAAGAAAGATGAGATTTTAAATAAAGCATTTGAGTTGGGGAAAAAGTACGAGCAAGAATGTACTGGGTGCGCTCAAACGGCTGTTGCGGCGATTTTTGAATCGTTAGGTATCTGGAACGAAGATGTTTTTAGAGCTGCTAGCGGTTTAGCCGATGGTTTGGGGTTAACAGGCAATGGTTCTTGTGGAGCGCTTGTTGGATCTTCTATGGTAATAGGGTATCTCTTCGGAAGGAGTCGGGAAGATTTTAAAGATATGTATAAACCCATGAAATCTTACACGCTTGTTAAAAAGTTACACGATAAATATGTTAAGCAATACGGTTCTTGTCGTTGTTTCGATGTTCAAGAAAAAACGATGGGTAGGACATTCAATTTATGGAATGCTGACGAAATGAAAGAAGCGTTTAAGGCGGGTATGATGGATAATTGCTCTACTATCGTTGGAAATGTAGCTAAGCTTGCTACAAAAATCATATTAAATGGTGGATTTAAACCTAAATAATAAATTGGAGTGTTTTATGTTGACTGAGAAAGATTATAAACTTTTGTTTGATGAAAAAATTAAAGAATTAGAACAATCACTACCTAAAATGAAAGAAGGCGTGAATTGTGCTGAATTAACTTTAACAAATATTTTGGACATTTTGGGTCTCCACAATGGCGTATATAATAACATGATGATTCCTTTAGCGGGTGGACTTGGCGGTTACAAGTCTCAGAAAGGATGGATGGGCGCTTGTGGGGCTGTGGCTGGGGGTTGTGCGGCGATTGGAGTGATTTTAGGCGGTAAGGAAAGGATGGATAACGCTCTAATTCCTATAGCATACCTCAAAGCGGCAAAATTCGCGTCGGAATTTGAAAACGAGTTTGGTTCTGTTGTTTGTTCAGATTTATGCGGCGTAAGTTTCAGCGATCCCAATGGATACATCGAGTACAGACAAAACAATATCTGGTCAAAAACTTGCTGTAGATTTATATATTGGGCGATTGATGAAGTGAGAAAGCTAACGCGCAAACAATTGAAAAAGAATTGGTGAAATGAAAGGAATTAAGTTTGTTTTTAATAATCGCTCAAGAGAGCCATCAATTGAGAAAGAATCTACCGATTTTATGTCTATAGATACTATCCAAAAAGTCAGAAATTTCCACAAAAAGTTCTCTCAATATCAACCAACGCCACTTCGTTCGTTAGATGGTTTAGCCAATAAATTTCATATAGATAAAATTTGGGTAAAAGACGAATCCTATAGGTTTGGATTGAATGCGTTCAAAGTTTTAGGAGGATCGTACGCAATTGGATTCTATCTTAGTCTTAAATTGGGTATTGATATTAGCGAACTGTCATTTGACGACTTAAAATCGCCCGAATATAAAAAAAAAATTGGAGAATTAACTTTTGTAACGGCCACAGATGGAAACCACGGGCGAGGTGTTGCGTGGGCTGCTAGAGAACTTGACCAAAAAGCCATCGTATTTATGCCTAAAGGCTCATCCAAGTTCCGCGTTAATAATATTAAAAAAGAAAACGCTGAAGTTATCGTTACGGACGAATATTACGATGAAACAGTAAAAATAGCTGCGAATTTTGCAATTGAAAATAATGGCGTTTTAATTCAAGATACTGCTTGGGAAGGATACACCAAAATTCCAACCTGGATAATGCAGGGTTATGCAACTCTAATTGACGAGGTTTTTGAACAGTTAAAAATTGAGGGAAGATCCACGCCTACTCACGTATTCCTACAAGCAGGGGTTGGATCTTTAGCTGCAGGTGTTCAAGGATATCTTATGACTAAAGTAGGCAAAGAAAGACCCATAACTATTGTAATCGAACCGCATAACGCTGCGTGTCTATATAAATCAGCAAAGATTGGTGATAATAATCCGCATTCGGTTAAAGGGAAATTATCAACGATCATGGCAGGACTTGCTTGTGGCAAACCTAGCATAATTGCCTGGGATGTTTTAAGAGATTACTCCGACGTCTTTATTTCTTGCTCAGATGATATTGCTGCTAAAGGTATGAGAATTTATGGTAATCCGCTACCAAACGACCCTCAAATAATTTCAGGAGAATCTGGAGCAGTTAGTTTAGGTTTAATGGCAGAAATACTTCAAAATAACAGTTACGGCGATCTTAAATCGAAAATGAATTTATCTAGCGAATCTAGAATTCTACTTATTAGTACAGAAGGAGATACAGACCCAGATCATTATAGAAAAGTTGTGTGGGATGGAAAATATCCTTTATTATAGGATTATAGTAAAAGTTCCAGAACTTGCACCTAAATCAAATACCAAAACGGTAAAAACTTTATTATCCATAATCACAATAAAATAATATTTTGAAAATTGATAATTTTTTAAGCAAATAGTATTTTATTAAAATTATTCAAAAGAAATTTTATTTCATTATACGATTATACGATAGTGATTAGAGTTATGACTGAAAATGAAACACGCTTCTGTCCTTACTGCGGCGTTAAGCTACAACGTCCTTATTGGGCCCACATCCAAAAAGAACATCCAGAAAAGTATACTCAAAAAGAAACATGGGTAAAATTGTTTGAAGATTATACAAAATTAGGAATGGACGAAGATATATCCTTAACAGTAATTTCTGAACTGTTTAACGCTACAAAAGAAGAAATAAAGTCTTTCTTAAAGAGTAGAAAAGTGCTTTAGTCTTATTTTTTAGTTGTGAGCTTTTGTTTTCTAATTAATATTTGAAAATAAAAATAAATAGAAAAATAGTAGTAAATATGTTAATTATACAACATTTTTAGTTAGAAATCTTCTTCGTCTTCTTCTAGTAGTCCCGATTGTTTTAATAGATCCTCAACACTATCTCTCATTTTCATTACTTGCTCGTTTTCTGAGAGTTTAAGGTTATCAATAACTGTGTCTGAGAATTCCATAAATTGCTTAATTGAGGCACTCGAAAATTCTTTAATTTTCTCTGAAGTTTCTTCAATAAAATCTTTACCACTTTCTCCAAAAGCCCCGCCAACGAAATCTACAAATGCTGTATTCAATTTATCTAAGATATTTTCCTTCTTCTCTTCTCCTTCTTCACTCATTGCCAATTTACCTTTTTTAATTTAATTAACTTTTATTTCACTTTTATTTCATAAAATAAATTTACTTGCATTAAATAATTTTTTCAAATTCTTATGTATATTTGTTATATGATTTTAATGACAACCATACCATTTTATGCGTTCTTATAAAAAATTTTGAAAGGTTAAAAATAAAAATTTTAAATAATGCTTTAAAAATCAATATCTTGCCCAATTCCTTCTTTTAAGGCTCGATCATAAACTAGTTTTCCAACTGCTACATCTTGCGCGCTTATTCCTACAGATTTAAACACAGTTATCTCCGATTCAGAAGTTCGACTAGAAACCTTTCCGGTTATAATATTTCCTATCGAAATTATATCCTTTTCAGAAATAAGCCCTTCACTAATAGGAATTATATAATCACCTGCTTCAGCTAAACAAGCTTCTTTTAATCCAGCTACAAGTAAAGAAGCTCTTTTTATTGTTGTAGAGTCTAATTCCCGAACATCGGCGGCATGAGCACCAATAGAAGCGATATGCGTACCCTCAGCCACTTTATCTCCTGAAAATAAGGGAGTTGTGCTCGTAGTTGCTGCGACTATGATGTCAGTATTAGACAGTAGGTCGTCTCCAGACTCGGCGATCTCAACTTCAATTCCTAATTCTTTTTCGATTTCGGTTTTAAAAGCTTCAGCAATATCTTTTTTAAAATCAAAAACTTTACATTTCTCTAATTTTTGGTTTAATCCGTAATAAACACCCTCTACTTGCTTTCTTGCTTGAACGCCTGCGCTATAAATACCCATTGTAGTACTATTTTTTCGCGCTAAGTATTTTACAGAGACACCAGTTGCTGCCCCGGTTCGTATTGCCGTAATAAGACCTCCATCCATAATTCCAACGATATCTCCCGTATTTATGTCTTGAATCATAATCTTTGCTAAAACAGTCGGCATGTTATACTTTTCTGGGTTTTGTTTATACACCGAAACAATTTTAGTTGCTAGAGCGCTCATATCGCCTCCAATGATGCCCGGCATTATCAATGTTAATCCTGGAGCTGGATCTGTAATAGCAATTCGTTGAGGAACAAAGGCATTTCCTAAAGTTAATTGTTTATAAGCTTCTTCGACGTATTTTAACGCGTCTGACATGTTTAGCAACTGAGCTACATTTTCCTTGGTTAATATCCTTACCATTTTTAAAAATTCAACTCTTTTTGATTGATATATTAATGAAAATATTATTCGGGAACTATTAAATTAATATATTTAAATTTTAAAAGCATCAAATATTTTTTGTTATAAGTGAAGATTTATGAGCAGAGATCATTTCCTACAAGGATTTTTAAATCCTAAAAGCGTCGCTTTTTATGGCGCTAATAATAAAGGTGGTTCTTTAGCAGCAATTCAAATCATGAACCTAATAAAAGCCGAGTACAGCGGGAACGTATATCCAATCCATCTTAAACTAGATACCGTTATGGGGTTTAAAGCTTATAAAACGCTTTCCGAAGTTCCTAAAGTTCCTGATCTTGTTGTTATTGTACTTAATTCCAAAATGGTCCCTCAAATTTTTAGAGAGTGTGGAGAAAAGGGTGTGAATAAAATAATTCTGATATCTGGGGGCTTTCGTGAATTAATTGACGACCGTAAAAACACGCTTACAGAAGAAATTAACGAAATTGCTAAAAATTATGGGATACGGTTTATTGGTCCAAATTGCTTAGGTTTGTTCAACAATTGGTTCGAACCTAGTAATAAAAGGAGTTCCTTTAATATTGCCATATGGGAACGTTTAAAGAAAGGAAATTTTTCAATAGCTTCCCAAAGTGGAACCTTGTCTTCTCACATTTGGTTTGACCCCGAAAGCTTAGATTTAGGACTAAGTAAATCCTTATCGGTTGGAAACGAAGCTAATATTGATCTCGTAGATTGCTTACAATATTATAAAGATGATAAAGAAACTGAAGTAATCGGACTATACATCGAAGAATTAAAGCGTGGAAAAGAATTCTTAGAATTAGCAAGGGAAACAACCCCTAACAAACCGATTATCGCGATTTATGTAGGGGGATCTCAGGGAGGGAATCGCGCTTTACAAAGCCATACAGGATCAATAGCGGGTGATTCTAAAATATATAACGCCGTTTTTAAAGAAACTGGTATTATTAGTACTGATTACGTTCAAGAATTTTTAGATATTGCTTTAATACTATCAAACGGGATTATACCAAAGGGTAATCGAATAGGTATTATAACTAATTCTGGAGGTCCAGGGGCTATGATTGCAAATAACGCCGAAAAGCACGGTTTAATCGTTCCAGAACTTTCAGAACCGCTCCAAAAGGAATTAAAAGCTAAGTTGCCTTCAACAGCTAGTTTTAAAAATCCTGTGGATTGCACGTTCGATATGAATCTTCCCTACTTTTATATAACTCTTCCAGAAATGTTAATGAAATCCGGCGAAATAGATGCTATTTTCCAGTATGGCGTAGTTGGATTTCAAGATGTAATGGACGATTATCTTAAAAACGAAAAAATTGCAAAATACGCGGAATTCCAACATCAATCGGAAGAATTTATGGACAATTTAGCTGAAAAATTGCTCCAGCCAACCATGAAGAACTGTCAAAAGTATTCTGTTCCGATATTATACATTAATCCAATGAGTTTTACTAGTCCGTGGTCAAAGAGACTAAGGAAGAACGGAGCTTTACTTTTTAAGTTATGGGATCGTCCTGTTAACGCCTTGGCAAAAGTATGCGAATACGTTAATTACAAGCAAAAAATTAAATGACTTACAATATATCTTTTGATATAGATAAAGCACAATGATTCCCGCACATAGTGCAAATCTCTTCATTATCTAAATGTCTTTTTTTTGGTTCGTCAGGGTCTATACAATATTCAAATTGTTTTTTTCAGTTCTTTAAGAATCGATTCTTTGAGAGCTCTAAATCGTTGTTAAATAGATCGTTCAACCCAAATTTCATAGAGTCACCGACATGGGCAGCAATTTTACAAGCAATTAATCCATTTTTAATATCATCAAGAGAAGGTAGACAAAGGTGTTCCGCTGGTGTGATTGCACATATGTAATCTGCACCAAAACCAGAGGCAAATGCTCCCCCGATCGCCGCAGCAATATGATCGTGACCTGTGGCGATATCAATGGGAAGTGGACCTGAAACAAATAACGGCCGATTATTGGTTAATTTTTTATGTAGTTTTACCCATTTAATTATGTCTTTTGCGTTTATATGACCTCCCAAACTTTCTAATATTACTTGAAGACCGGCTTTGTTTGCTATTTTGGCTAACTTATTATTTGTTTTTATTTCTGAGAGTTGAAATTCATCCACTTTATCGTGAATGCATCCACTTCTCAATGCATTTCCTAGGTTTATTACAATGTCGTATTCTTTAATTAGTTCGAGAATGTGTCCAAAATTTTGTAGAAACGGGTTTTCAATATTGTTAGATTTCATTACAGAGGCCGTTAAACTACCTCCTTTTGAAACTATTTTCATTATTCTTTTTCCTTTCATTTTATTCAGAGTTTCAAGGCTAAAACCAGTATGTATAACGATGGAACTAATTCCGTCTTTTATTTGCTTTTCGATTACTTTGAAAATCATATCTTCTGAAACATTTGAAACAGAATCTGCTTCAATAATAGCTTGATAAATTGGAACGGTGGTTATAGGAATGCTTGAAATCTCTAAAACTCTCTTTCTAATCGCGTCAATATCACCTCCCATCGAGAGATCAGACAAAGTATCAGCTCCATATTTCTGAGCAATTTCTACTTTTTTAAATTCTTCACTTAAGTTTATAGCCGAAGAGGATGTACCAAAATTAACGTTAATCTTTGTTCGCAAAGGGAAACCTATACCCACAGGTTTAAAACTCTCCCTCTTCATTATAACCACCTCTCCTTTTGAGATCTTTTTCATAAGTTTCCTAACATCAACTCTTTCGATCTCGGCTATGTGGAGCATTTCTTTAGTAATATTGCCTTTTAAGGCTTCCTCGAAAATTGTCATTATCTCGAAATTATTTCCGTTTAGATTATATAAGGTAGTAATGAAAAAAATTCAATTAAAATTTACTATTAAAATAAAACGAGTATATTTCAAATTGCTACATCCAATATTAAGTCATTTATAGAACTTAATTTGTCAAATGTTTATGTATTTGCATTTCCATTTACTTAAATGTAAATATTTAAATACAAATGAAATATAGAGCTAATTTACATTTAAGTAAAAATCATATTTCTTAGATGAAAAAAAAATAAAGGTGAAAAATATGCCGTATGTGTTTACATATAGTTTAATACCAGCTCATAAAACAATTAAATCAGCGGAAATATTTTTAAAAGAGAGGAAAGACGAGCGAGCTGCTGTGAGACCATTAGCTAAAGAAATTATACCAAATGCTGTAAAGGCTACTATGGATGGTATTGAAGTCATTAGCGTTCACGATGTAAAAGAAGGAAAATTAGAGGAATTTCTAAATTTACAACAAAAATTAATGGTTGCGTACCATGACATAGAAGGGTTTAAATATAACATCGAAGTTCGGTTCAAAATAACAGAAGCACTAGAAATGGTCGGAATGAAGATGCCTGAGTAGTACTTTAATAATTAATATTATTTAATTTTACTTTTTTTTTATAGAATATTTTTGTTGAAAATCCCTTAAATACAAAAGTGAAAACAACAATTTTTTTCTATTTTAATTGGAAGAAGCACTTATATATTGCAATTCAGAAAGATTTAATAGAAAATCTGTAGTTATAGAAATATTCAATTTTTAAAAAAAATAATTTAAATAAAATCCAAATAAAAAAGAAGAGTCGTTAAATTATGAGCGATGATAGAAAAAAACTCTGGGAACCTTCAGATGAGTGGATTAAGAATGCAGAAATCACTCGTTTTATTGAATTTGTCAATAAAGAATACGGTCAAGATATTAAAGGCGGGAAAGACCTTTATAAATGGTCGGTAACTAAAATTCCCGACTTTTGGGAGGCTGTGTGGAAATTTACGGATATTATTTCTTCTAAACCTTATGATAAAGTTGTTGAGGACTTAAAAGTTTTCCCTGGGACCAATTGGTTTCCTGGATGCCTTCTTAACTTTGCAGAGAACCTTTTAAAGTATAAAGATGATCAATTGGCTTTTGTATTTCAAGGAGAAACTAAAGTTACTAAACAAATGACATATGCCGAGCTAAACAAAACTGTAGCTCGTTTGGCAAAATCTCTTAAAGAAATGGGAGTTAAAGTAGGTGATAGAGTAGTTTCATATATCCCAAATCTTATTGAAACACCAATAGCTATGCTTGCGGCTACTGCAATAGGGGCCACATGGGCTTCTTGTGGAGCAGAATTACAACCAAGCGCAGTCATCGATAGATTCGGGCAAATTGAACCCAAAGCCCTCTTTACAGTTGATGGATATTATTACAGGGATAAAAAATTCAATATTAGTGAGAATGCCAAAGTTGTTGTAGATGCCATTCCTTCTATAGAAAAAGTAGTGGTGGTATCCTATATATCTGATAAAGCAGATGTTAGTGGAATTCCTAAAGCGGTAAATTGGGAGGAATTTATTTCAAAAGACGACGATCATGCTCTCGAATTTGAGCAATTACCTTTTGATCACCCATTATATGTGATGTTTTCATCCGGAACAACGGGAAAACCTAAATGTATGGTTCAAGGCGCTGGTGGCGTATTGATCAATCATTTAAAAGAATTAATCTTATCTACTGATGTAAAAAGAAGCGATGTCATTAATTATATTACGGCACCCTCTTGGATGATGTGGAACTGGCTTATCAGTGCCTTAGCCACGGGTGCAACAATATTCTTGTATGATGGTAATCCGCTATTTCCAGAACCATTAAGGTTTTTTGAATTAATAGAAAAACATAAGGTAACTATATTTGGTACTAGTGCTGCGTATATTCATTACCTAATGGGGCTTGGGGTAAAACCTGCTGAGAAATACGACCTAAGTGCATTAAGAGAGATCTCGCAAACCGCATCTACATTATCTCCTGAAGGTTTTGAATATGTCTATCGAGAGATTAAAAAAGATCTCTTTTTCAATTCAATTAGTGGCGGAACAGATATTAACGGTTGTTTTGCTGGAGCGATACCTATTTTACCGGTATATTCTGGAGAATTGCAAGGGCGTGCATTAGGTATGAAAGTAGAATCGTATTCTGGGAAAGCTGAACCTATCGAAGATGAACAAGCTGAACTAGTATGTGAAGCTCCCACACCTTCGATGCCAACCTATTTCTGGGGCGATGACGATAACATGACAAAATATAAAGCTGCCTATTTTGACTATTATAAAGACATAGGAAAAATGGTTTGGAGACATGGCGATTATATAGTCATTCATAGCGATACAGGCGGTATTACCTTCTGGGGTCGATCGGACGCAGTTTTAAAACCTTCTGGAGTGCGAATTGGTACTGCAGAAATCTATAATGTTGTAGAACAATTACCTGAGATCGCTGATAGTCTTGTTATAGGTCAAAAATGGGAAGGAGATGTACGCATTATAATGTTTGTTCTCTTGAATGAGGGTTACGGATTAACTGACGCTTTACAAGCCAAGATTAGGACAACATTGCGTGAAAAGACATCCCCAAGGCATGTGCCAAAATTAATCTTTAAAGCACCCGAAGATGGCATTCCTTATACTTTCAGCAACAAGAAAGTCGAAATTGCCGTGACAAAGATCATTCACGGTATGGAAGTGGCCAACCGAAGCGCATTAAGGAATCCCACATCTTTAGATTACTATATGGAAATGAAAGACAAGTTAAATTAAAACAATAAATTTTATTATTATTATTATTCTTTATAATTTTGATTATAGAAAATCCATCATCTTCTTTCGTACAATTAATCTTTAATTATTATAGATCTCTTTAAATTGTATTCTAATTACTTTCTTATTTAACTTACCTACGCTGGTCCTAGGGATAGAGTCCACAAATATGATCTTGTTTGGTATTTGCCATTTAGCAAAATTCTTGGTGAGATATTGGCGAAGTTCTTTTTCAGCAATTGATTTAAAGCCTTCCCGTAGAACAACTAAAGCTAAAGGTCTTTCCTCCCATTTTGGATGTGGTAATCCTACTACGGCAGCTTCAAGTACGCCTTTATGAGACATTAACGTATTTTCCATATCAATTGAACTAATCCATTCTCCACCGCTTTTAATAACATCTTTAATCCTATCTGTTATCTTTAGATATCCTTCAGAATCAATACAACCAGCATCACCAGTTCTAAAAAATCCATCTGGTGTAAAACTATCCTTAGTTCGATCCGAGTTATAATAGCACCTGGTAATCCAAGGACCACGTATAAGCACTTCTCCAGAAGACTTCCCATCGCTAGGAAGCTCATTACCCATCTCATCTAATACTTTAATGTCTATACCTGAATTAATGGTACCTTGCTTTTTCTTAAGTTCCCAAAGATCCTCTTCAGAAAGTTCTTTTTTAAGCCAGGGTTTGAAATAATTTAGGGTGACAATTGCTAACCCTTCTGTAGAACCATAAGTATGTACAATTTCTCCACCAGTATCGTCCCAGAAACCTCGCATTAGAGTTATTGGGGGTTCAGATCCTCCGCAGAGGAAACGAGCACCGGTTAAATCTGGTTTTTCGTCCATTTTTCTGATTATTTCATGCATTGCCATCAAAACGGTCGGTACTGCAGCTGATATAGTTACTTTTTCTTTAACCATCAGATTGGTAAGTTCTTTTAGATCTTGTAAGCCCCACTTGCCCGAGAAAATTAATTTAGCCCCTGCATATGCTGAAGCTTGAGGTATCGACCAACCAAGGACATGGAACATGGGAACCATTTGAAAAACAACATCATTCACTGATATAGAGAATTTAGCAGTAAACATTAAGGCATGAATATATACTTCTCGGTGAGAGTAATATACACCTTTTGGTTTTCCAGTAGTACCTGTTGTATAACACGCTGCATACGAAGAATTTTCATCTAAGTAAGGCCATTCATATTTCGGTGAGGCATTATTCACAAGTTCTTCATAGCTATAAATTGGGTTAAGATCAGTTCTTATATCACTTAAATCCTTTTCAGTAATAATTATGTACCCTTTTATTTCCTTGCATAAAGCAGCTACAGATTCAGCTACACTAATCAGATCTTCATCAACAATGATATATTTTGCACCAGAATGATTTATTACGTAAGATAATTCCTCAGGAATAAGGTTTAGATTCAAAGAAACCATAACAGCCCCCATTCCAGGGAGGCCATAATAAATCTCAAAATGCTGATGGTGATTCCAAGCAATAACTCCAACTCTATCACCAACTTTTATACCAATAGAGTCTAACGCATTTGCTAATCTTTGCATTCTTTCATATGAATCCTTATAGGTATACTGAAATAAGTTCCCATCACTTTTTCTTGTAATGATTTCTTGTTTCGCGAAATTTCTTATACCCTGCCGCATATGGTTTATAACATTAAGCTGGTAATTTTTTTCTTGCTCAACCATAAAACCTTTAACAATCTTCCTCATTCAATCTCTCTCCTTTTTATTTATTATTAATTTTCTCCAGGCGTATTTTTCGTTTGACAGATATTTTTTTTAATTTCATACTGTTACAAAAAAAAAAGAAATATACATCAAAAAGTAAAAAATATAAGACTCTTTAACCATAAGTATATTGAATTACTTAAAAATTTAAAAATGTAGTGAATTATGACTTTAAAACCTATCAAAGAAGAAATAATTAATCTTATACAAGGGTTACCTGATGATGCAACATTGGAGGATATTCAATATCATCTATTTGTAAAACAAAAGCTCTTAAGAGCTGAGGAACAAATAAAAGAAGGAAAAACTATTCCCCATGAAGAAGTCATGGAAAAGGCTAAGACGAAATGGTTCAAATAGAATGGTCTGAAGAATCTGAAGAAGATTTAGACGATATACTTTCGTATCTTTCAAAAACCTCATTTCAATATGCCAACTCTTTTTTTGAACGCGTTCATGAAGCTGTAGAATATATTAAACAATTTCCTAAAATAGGTCGTAAAGTTCCGGAATCTAAGAATCCAAGCGATAGGGAATTAATTATTCAAAAATATAGACTAATTTATAGGTTTTTAGAGGAAGAGAAAAGAATACTAATTATGATGATAATTCACGGAAGTAGAATATTGAAATTATAAAGATATCAAACACCAGAGAACGACATTCCCTATACATTCTCTTACATCAAAGAGGAACTTATATAATTTTAAAACTTATTTTTTTACAATTTTTAAATTCTATTTTGTCTAATAATTCAATTATTTAAAGCTTATTAGAAAAAGAATTAATAAATTAGTTATTTAATATGCTATGGAAAATAAAAACAAAATAATCTCTGAAGGCGATGTTGTTAAATTAACAAAACAACCTAACACTATAACTTCCTTAAAACGCGATTTTAAAAGGCTTGGTGTTAAAAAAGGTTCAATTATTATAATGCATAGTTCGCTGAGTAAAATTGGTTGGACTGTTGGAGGGCCAATATCCGTAATTAAAGCGCTAACACAAGTTTTAACTTCAGAAGGTACATTGGTAATGCCGACATTTACCAGTGGCAATTCCGAACCATCTCAATGGGAAAACCCTCCAGTACCTAAAAGTTGGTGGGGTATAATAAGAAAAGAGATGCCCGCCTTCGAAGCTAAAATATCGCCTACTAGAGCAATGGGACGTATTGTAGAAACTTTTAGGAATTGGCCTAATGTCTTTCGGAGTAATCATCCTAATGTATCGTTCACTGCTTGGGGTAAGCAAGCAAAATTTATTACCGAAAATCACGAATTAGAGGCAGAATTGGGCAAGAATTCTCCAACTTCCCGCCTTTACGATCTTAACGGACAAATACTATTAGTGGGAGTAAACCACGAGAATAACTCTTCGTTGCATCTTGCTGAATATCGATGCGGTTTCCCTGGAAAAAAGTATATTCGAAATGGATGTGCGATGATGGTGAATAATCAGAGACAGTGGGTAGAATGGAAAGGTCTAGATTATGATAGCGATGATTTTGAGCAACTTGGAAAGAATTTTGAATCTAAAATCAATTATAAACCAGGTAATATTGGTCTGGCTGAAGCTCGATTGATTTCACTTCGAGATATAGTAAGTTTTGGAGTAGATTGGTTAATGGAAAAAACAATGAAAAAGATATTAAAATAAATATATTTTACCTTACATTATTAATTCTATAATTCTATAAAAAAAGAAAAAATAGATGTAGTGTAAAAATGAAAAAAGTTCTAATCGTTTATGGAACAAGATACGGAAGTACTGAAGAAGTTTCAAATAAGATAGTGAATACTTTAAAAGAAAAAGGGATTGATACTTCTGCTATAAATTCTAAAGATTTAATAACTGAAAACCAACCTAATTTAGAGGAATACGATGGAATAATAATCGGTTCAGGTATTAAAGTAGGTCAATGGACAAAAGAAACAAAAAAATTCATAGAAAATAATTTAGAATTTTTCAAAAATTCTAATGTAGTTTTAGGTGTTTTTGTAAGCTCCGGTCTGGCAAGCAGTCCTGAGAAAATAGCTGAATTAAAAAAAGAATACATAGAGAATGTATTAAATCAATATGGAATAACAGCTGACTTATACGATCTGTTTGGAGGAGTTCTAGATTTATCTAAAGATTCAAATATTGGATTTTTGGGAAAAAAAATGGTAAAGATGGTTAGTAAAGAAGATCCTAGAATTAAACCTAATCAAAGAAATGATTTGAGGGATTGGAACCAAATAAAGAAATTTACTGAAAACTATGCAAATTTATTGAAGAATTAAATCAATCTTTTTTTACTTTTTATTTTTTTAACTTAAAACTATGGATGAAAGTGATAATCTCAAAATCAACAGTTTTACATTAAAATTATTTAAAAAAAAAGATAAGGTTAGATAACAATCGCAAAATCGCAAAAACTTTTACTAATTATTATTTAATACTTATGTTAAATTATTACTTTGTTATTACTTTATTAGATTTATACTACTTCGTTAAATTAATAGCGATTTCGCCTACCGCCGCCACCGCCCCTATTGTATGAACCAAATTGAGGGGGAGCTTTCTCGGTTACCACAACATTTGAAGCTTGTGGTCCTTTCTGACCTTCTGTTACTTCAAACTCAACCTTATCGTTTTCGTTTAGCGTCAAATATTCGTCTTCTCCACCAGATAGTGCGGTGTAATGAACGAATACGTCGTTTCCTTCTTCAGAGTTTATAAATCCAAAGCCTTTTCGGCTATTAAACCATTTTACTGTTCCTTTTACCACTTTTAAAACCATTTTTTTTGAAAACAATTCTTTAATCTTTTCTTAAAGAATTAATTAAGAAAAGAATCCATATCTAATTAATTTTTCCGTTTTTCTCATTTCTTATTCGTTTGATTTTTCAATTTCCTATTGTGATATTAATTAGGATCTCACAGAAAATGCTTGTTTTTCAAGCGGTTCTTTAACTAAGCCATAATAATTACGCGCAATGTATACAATTTGGTCCTGCTTTAACGGATCTAGTTTTTTACCGGTTAATTTTTCCTCATCGACATGAACTGCCAAAACTTCACCTAAGTAAATTACGTGACTGCCATGCTTTATTTTTTTGATGACTTTACATTCGATATTAATCGGGAATTCTTTAATGAGTGGTACTTCTACTTCAGAACCTTTTTGCTTCGTTAAGTTAAGTTCTTTCCATTTATCTACTTTCTTCCCCGTTCTCGTTCCACAGAAATCCATCTCTCTAATTTGGTCTGCGTTCGGAACGTTAACCACAAATTCCTCCAATTTTTCAATTAGGGAATACGAGTGTCTTGATGGTCGAATAGAAACGGAGATTACCGGCGGTTCAGATACCACTCGAGCAACCCACGCAAGTGTTATGAGATTTGCTTCGTCCCATTCACCTACCGAAACAACAACGGCAGGAGATACGATAGGAGTCGTTGTTTTATTAATTTGTATCTTCATAAGCATTAATCAACCCAGAAATTTTTTGCTAACCGTCTTCTTGTTCCTTTAGGAGATATTCATCTATTTCTTTTTTAAACTCAGAATAAATTTCAGAAATATTATTCATAAGTGGTTCTAATTTCTCCTCATCAATAAAAAATCCATAAGCATGGGTAAAAAAGTGCCGAAAAACTAAATACTTACCAATTTTATCAAGAATTTCTTTCGATATTATTTTATTGTCAAAAGCAAAATTCAATAAATCTTTATGCCATGTGGGTGACTCAGGGATTGGTAAGTTTTGGTGTAAAAGTATTTGTTTTAAAATATTTTCCATACCCGTATAGATATTTTGAAGAAAGGCTCCAATTCCTACAAGAATTACGAGTTCTTTACTCGGTTTTTTTTTCACTTTTTCCAATTCAATTAAAATTTTTTCAATATTTTCATTCTCCGCAAGAATTTTGTCCTTAACATTAGCCATATAATACTAACCCATCTTCCTCTATTAGTTTATTAAATAAACAATCTATACTTATATCAATTACATCTACTGGTTTCGATAAATCCCTGTACAATTCCCAGCAAAAATCAAAAAATAATTTAGGTTCTATACCTCTTACACCAATATCTATATCTCGCGCATCCTCCCTCTCTTTAGAGGAACCGAAGAGAATAACTTTTTCTAAGTTGTATTTTCTTGCGTATAATAATATTATTTTTTTATCTTCTTCAGATATCATCATATATTATATCTCTTTTAATATTTATTTAGATTTTGGTGTGTATTGAAAATAGATTTCTGTTTTATATATTTTTTGAGAAATAATATATTTTTACCTTTACCTTTAAAACAATATAGGAAGAGTTAATCAACCCAAAAATCTTTTGCCAATCGTCTTCTTGTTTGCCACAGACCACCCTTTTCAGTGAATCCAAGTACACCTTTACCTTGATCAGCGTCTTTTATTTTCCACATCCCGCTAAAAGCCCCAGTTAAAGCGCCGGATAAAACTTCAAAGCCTTGGGCGGTATATAAGTCACACTCTACTCCGCGATTAATAATAAATTTTAGTTGACGCATACCTTGCTGGTTTTTGGATTTAAGCACATCCAACAACAGTTCTACTTCGGTATCAAGTTGGTCGTTGGGCACAACCCGGTTCCATAGGTTCCATTCTACTGCTTTTTCTCCAGAGTGGAGCGCGCCGATAAGATTAATCTCTTTAGCTCTCCGTCGACCTATAAGTCGAGATAATCGCGTAGTACCGCCCCATCCGGGAGTTATTCCGACGTCTACTTCGGGCATGCCCCACTTCGAGCGCTCAGTGGCAATTACAAAATCACACACCATCGTAATTTCCAAACCGCCACCTACTGCATAACCGTCTACTGCTGCAATTGTGATTTTATCGAGTTCCTCGATTTGATTCGCCATATTTTGATAGTATCGACATCTTCGAGTTATATCGTTAGCGTTTCCCCATTTAATCATTTCTTTAATATCATCGCCCACGCAGAAGTTATCCCCCGCGCCCTTGATAACTAAGAATTTGAGTTTTGTAGACTGCCTTACGATTTCTATAGCGGCAACTATCTCTTCAGAAAGTTTCATGCTTAACGCGTTCATGACATCAGGTCGATTGAGCGTTATCCAAGCCACTTGGTCCGTCTCTTTATATATTAAATTTTCGAATTTCATAATTTATTTTTGATTAAGTTTTATATAAATGTATAGAACATTTTTATCATTAATTATTTTTTAAAGGTTATTGGAAGAGTTGTACGCCATACGGCTAGTTATTTTGTGGTTAGGTCATTTATGATTATTTAGTTATATTAAATTTATATTTTTTTCAATTTGAGATTAAATATGAGATAAAATTTATAAAATACAATTACTATATTTTCTATAATAATGATCTCTAATAATATTGCTTCAAGAAAATCAATACGAGCTTTTGTACTTCTAGGATATTTGCTTTTAGCATTATTATTATTGTGAGTGAAACAAATCCACTCGATCTTTTTCTTTTTAAATTTCCACGGATTTGTTCTCTCTGTGTATACAATTTAATTGAAGGAGGTCATAGGTGGGTTGGTTGCTCTATGGAGATAAAAAGTTAACTTGAAAATAAAAAAAATAGTGGTAAAATTCATGTATAAACCCCAAGAAATCGAAAAGAAATGGCAGGAAAAATGGGAACAAGCTAAAATTTTCGAAGCAAACCCAAATCCGGAGAAAAAGAAGCTTTTTATAACGTCTCCTTACCCATATGCTTCTGGACCTTCACATATAGGCCATGGAAGGAGTTTTGTAAATGGAGATATATTTGCCAGGTATTATCGAGCTAAAGGCTATAATGTACTATATCCTATGGCTTTTCACATTACAGGTACTCCTGTTTTAGCAATCTCTTCTTCTATTGAAAGAAAGGATAAAGAGACTATAGAAAGAATGAAGGACTATGTATCTTTACACACTAAAAGTCAAGAAAAGGTAGAGAAGATTGTAGAAAGTTTTGTAGATCCTTGGAATATTGTTAACTATTTTTCTAAAACAATAAAAACCGATTTTAAATCGATAGGAATGAGTTTAGATTGGAGAAGGGAATTTACTACGGGTGACAAGTTATATAACAAGCTGATTGAGTGGCAATATTACAAATTATCTGAGTTAGGGTACTTGGAAAAAGGCGAATATCCCATTCTTTATTGTATGCGATGCGAAAATGCTGTAGGAGAGGACGATATAGCAAGTGGAGACGAACTTGATTTGAACATAAACGAATACATTTGTATAAAATTTCCGTTTGAAGACGCTTATTTAGTACCTTCTACCTTAAGACCAGAAACGATATATGGTGCGACTAATCTATGGATAAACCCAAATGGGGCGTATGTTTACGCTAAAGTCAACGGAGAGAAGTGGATTATTTCTGAAGATGCAACCAATCTTTTAAAAAATCAAAATAAAAACGTTACCATACTTGAAAAAATTAGGGGAATGGAACTTATTGGTAAAAAGGTTAAGGATGTAGATGGAATCAGAGAGCTTTTAATATTACCAGGATATTTCGTAGATACTTCAGTAGCTACGGGCGTGGTCTACTCTGTGCCAGCTCATGCTCCCTATGACTACATCGCTTTAATTGATTTACAGAATAATCGTGAAATAATTAAAAAATTTAAATTAAACAAAGAAGAAATTAGTCAAATTAAGCCAATTCAAATTATAGATTTAGAAGGCTTCGATGAGATTCCAGCAAAAATTTACTGTGAAAAATTTGGAGTTCAATCTCAAGAAGATGTAGAGAAATTAGATAACGCAACTTCCGAAAATTATAAAACTGAATATTATAACGGCACTTTAAATGAGAAATGTGGAAAATACGAAGGAAAACAGGTAAAAGAAGCAGTAGAGAATGTTATTGTGGATTTAATTGAGAGAAATAAGGCAGACAAATTCTACCTTCCAATTACTAATAATCTTAAATGCAAGTGTGGAGAGCAGGTGATCGTCTCAATTATGAAAGATCAATGGTTTCTAAATTTCAATGCGGGAAATTGGAAGCAGAAAGCATTTGAGTGCCTAAATAAAATGGAAATTGCCCCTAAAAAATATAGAATGAATTTTGAACATATATTTAATTGGTTGGAAAAGAGACCTTGTGCTAGAAAAAGAGGTTTAGGCACGAAACTTCCATTTGATAAAGATTGGATTATTGAATCTTTAAGCGACTCTACAATATACATGAGCTTCTATACTATATTACATTTAATAAAAAAGAATAACATCAAACCAGAACAGCTTACACCAGAATTTTTTGACTATGTTTACTTAGATAAAGGTGATATCGAAGACTTGTCAAAAAAGACTAGCGTTGATTCGAAAGTATTGAAGCAAATGCAAGACGAATTTTCCTATTGGTATCCCGTTGATCATCGACACACAGCTATAATGCACATATCTAATCATTTGAGTTTCTATATTTTCCATCATGTGGCTATATTTCCAGAAAAACAGTGGCCAAGAATTATTTCCCTTATTGAACCCGTAATTATAGAAGGTCAGAAAATGGGTAAGTCAAAAGGAAACGTTATTTCATTGGCAGATATTCAAATGAATTACTCCGCGGATTTATTTAGGTTTTATATATCCCATAGCGCAGATTTTGGAATAATCGTAGATTGGAGGGAAAAACAGATACATACCGTAAAAAATCATATTAATCGATTTTACTCCTTTATCACAAAAAATATCAACAGAATAAGTGATTTTGACGGTAAAATTGAAGATTTAAGCACAAAATATTCAAAAATTATCTTATCAAAGTGTATAAGAAAAATAATCGAAGCAGAAAGTGGATTGAAGGAACTCAATTTAAGGAAATACCTTCAATTATCATTTTACGAGGTTTTTAACTTATTACAAGAACTTAATAAGTACTCTAAAGATGAAAACGATCAAACGGAAGTATATAAGATTGTATTTCCTGAATGGATCCAAATTCTTTCTTTAGCCATGCCTCACTTATGTGAAGAACTATGGGAATTAATGGGAAATACAGAGTTTTTATCAAAGACAGTTTGGGGTGATTTTAGCAGAAAGCATATAAATAACGAGCTCGAAAAAGAGTTTGAATATATTTCTAGCATTGTGGACGATATTTTAAACATAAAAAAAATAGTGAAATCTGGCGATTCAAGTAATATTTATTTATACACGGCTCCTAAATGGAAATATGAGGTTTATGATGTAATTATTTTAAAGAAGGGAAATTTCAATGACATTATTGATGAGTGTAAGCTCGATAGTGGCTTAATGAAAAACAAAAATTTGATTTCATTTGTTAAAAACCAAATAAAAGATAGAATCTGGGAAAAAGAATTAATAAGATTAGATGAGAAGGAGTTAATAAAAGAATATAAAGGCTACATTGAAAAAAGGATAAACAATGTAATAATTATTAATTCAGAGTACGATCCGAAAAACCGCTTAATAAAAACTATTCCATATAGGCCAGCAATTTATGTAGAAATCTAATATTGAGTTATTATTTTATTTTTCTTCCAAGCCATATACTTGCCTTGGAGTAAGATATTTAGGAAATTTATCTATTAAGGCTAAGCGTGTGAGAAAGCATAGATGACATTCATCTACATAAGTATCTTTATGCTTAACTTCATATTCTTTTACTAACTGAGCAGGACCTCCTCGAATTAAAGGACTACATATTGGATGAGATTCTGCATGATAATTTTTTATCAATTCTGAAAGAGGGTTTTCCCAAAAATTACCTATACTTAAACCTTGACAAATTTGGGCGTTACCAAATGGATCAACATGTATTCTTCCAAGACCCTCTAAATCTTCATAAGGGCATTCAACCATTTCATTCCACGATCTTTGAGGTAAATTTTCAGTCAAAGTTTCAACAGCTCTTCCTCTGAACATAGCACCACCCCCTATTATTTGTTTTCCTTTTTCGTGCTCTTTTTCATTTCCTATCTCAACTGTAGGTTCATTGATACTGATTGAAGATGTTGGAATGTTTAATTTATCTGCTGTGCTTCTTGCTACTTTGGATAAGTTATCATCTTTATTTTCAAAATGAAATTCATCGTCACTTACAGTAAAATCCTTTACGCCTAAATCAGTAAGGGATTTAAGCCACACTTCTGCATCCTCAGTACAAGTTGCCCAATAAGAATTAGTTACAATTCCAATTTTAAATCCTTTTTTATTAGCGAGTTTAATCCCTTCAAGCATTATAGGATAAAACAAAAAAGGCTCTCCACCTTCAAAATAAATCCATTCTATTGTTCCAATTTTAACAGCTTCATCAAGAACTGCTCTAATTTGCTCTAAAATGAAAGTTCCTTTCGAATGAGGGCTACAATACAAAAAACAATGATCACATTCATAATTACATGTATAAGTTAGGAGAAAGTGAATACCATTTAGCATGCTAGTTTCCCTTTGATTAAGATTTTGAGTATATATCCAATTTAACTTAGTATTAAAATAAAGTTAATTAATAAAAATACATTTGATTCTATAAAATTTTATAAAGTAAAGTGAAGATTAATGGCAGATCTAGTAAGTATGTATGAAAAATATTTTAAAGACCCAAAACGGGAACCCGTCTTAGTTGATTACGTGCGAACGCCAATAGGGCGGAGAAAAGGTACTGTAGGCCGTCATAGAGGCGATGATTTAGTTGTACATTGTTATCATACCATTCTAAATCGTAATGATTTTGACGTAAATATAATTGGGGATTCTATTATATCTTGCAATAGTCAAATTGGAGATTGCGCCCTGGATATTGGAAGAACTGCTGCTTTAGCAGCTCATTTACCCGTAAAAGTACCTGGAATGACAATCAATCGTCAATGTGCTAGCGGTGCTCAATCAGTTATGTCTGCTTGGCAGGCAATTGCTTCAGGGATACACGATTGCGTTATTTGTGGAGGTGTTGAGGTGCAAAACCGATATCCAATTATGTCTGACGCTATTATTTTTGATAAGGAACAAAATAAAACAGTAATGATAGCGCCAAATAAGAAGATTTTAACTAACCCCGAAGTAGCAGAGAAGTTAAAAGAATATAGAACTTCATTTGCGGGTCAGATTAATTCTGCCCACGATTTAGGATTCCATTGGATGAAAAAATCTGGAAAAACTTTGGAAGAATTTAGACTTGAATTAGACGCTCTATCTTTTGCCTCACATCAAAAAGCTCTTACTACTTGGGATGAAAGAGGAAAAGAAATTGAACCGATTTGGTGTCCCAAGCTTGATGAAAATGGAAAACCCATATTAGACGAAAAAAACGAAGTTGCTAAAGATCCAAGTTTATCTGTATTGACCGAGAAAGACGAAGCGCCACGCCCAAATTCCACCATGGAAAAATTAGCAACTCTAAGAACGATAATCGGAAGAAAAAGCAAAGCCTTTTTAACCGCAGGTAATAGTTGCCCAACTAGCGATGGTGCGGCAGTACAACTGTGGATGACGCGTGAATTAGCCGAAGAATTTGGATTAAATATTAGGGCTACAATCGTAAATTATTTTGTGCTTGGAACCGATCCTATTTTACAACTAACAGGACCAATAGATGCCATGCCTGAAGTTTTGAAAAGAGCAAACCTGACCTTTGGCGATATGAGTTTTATAGAAATCAACGAAGCCTTTAGTCCTGTAATTTATGCAAGTTGTTACGAACTAGGGCTAGATTGGAAAGACTCTCGATTTAATCCCTGGGGTGGCGCGATTGCGTTAGGACATCCTACAGGAGCAACGGGTACAAGATTAATTGGTACAAATATTCATCAATTAGAGCAGTCTGGAAAAGAATTTGCCATAAGTTCAATGTGTGTTGGTCTCGGAATGGGTGCCGCAACCATCGTAAGAAATGAGCATCCTAAATAAAAATTCCTATTGCTCTTTTTTTTTATTTTTTATATTTTATAAATAAATTTCACTAGTATTAAGAAAAACAAAAAAAATAATCGGCCTTAATCTTGGGTTATTGGTAGAGTAAAGTAGAATGTCGAACCTTGGTTTCTCCCTTCCGATTCTACCCAGATCTCTCCCCCGTGGAGTTCTACGATCTTTTTTGAGATAAATAAGCCTAATCCCGTTCCGTCAGGAATAACTTGCAAGTTTTGACCGAATCGTTTAATTTTACCAAACTGTTTAAAAACCATCTGTATTTCTTCTCTTGCGAAACCAATTCCGTTATCTTTTATCGAAGTTAATATTAAATTGTTTTTAATATTAGAATTGATTTCAATTTTCCCATTCGGTGGAGTATATTTAATAGCGTTGTTTAAAAGGTTACTCACAACTTTATGAATTTGCTCTCGTTCAAAATTTGTTATAAGGTTTGGTTCTACATCTAATTCAATTTGGTGTTTTCTTAAATCAGCAAAACCTTGAACTTCTTTTACACAAACATTAATTAGGTTGGAAAGGTTGTCATTTTTTGATTTTATCTTTGTGTATCCTGATTCTAATTCTGCAGCTTTTAAAATATCTCCTATAAGTTTTTGCAATCTATCTGCGCCATTCTTGATTGCCGTTATCTTTGATATTGAGTAGTCATCTAATTTGCTTCTATGATAAGTCAGCAATAGATCAGAAAATCCTTTAATAGATTGTAAAGGTGTCTTTAATTCATGAGATGTTCTTACAAACAATTCAGATTTTAATTTGTTAAGTTTTATTAGTTCTTCTTCAGATTCTTTCAAATTTTTCTCTGCTTGTTTAATATCTGTTATTTCCCTTGCTACAACCAAGAGCTTTTTCTTTTCTAAATCGACGCTAAAGAACTTTGCCGTGATCTGAAACCACAGATAGTGGCCTTTTTGATGTTTGAACCTAATTTGATATCTATAATTCCCCTCTTCAATCCCCTTCTTAACGATGTTATTAAAAGGAATTATATCATCCTTATGTGTAATAATCATTTTAAACGTCAATTTTAAGAACTTCTTCGCAGGATATCCCAAAACTCTAGAATGGCTTTCAGCATTTATATATATCATTCTAAATTTCTCGTCATAGAGAGAAATTAAATCATCAGAATTTTCCGAAAGTATTCTATATGTTTCCTCCGATTCTTTTAATTTTATCTCTTTATTCTTACGTTCGGTAATGTCTATGAGGATCCCTCTGATCCCAATAGGTTTTTCATCATATATCATAGGTAGAGAATAAACTAAAACAGGAAATATATCTCCGTTTTTTTTTGTGCCAGATATTCTACTCCACCTAAATTTTCCCCTTTTAAATTTCTTGAAATATTTATTAATGCTCTCCTTCTATCTGCAGGAATAAGTAACTGGAGAGAATTAATACCCTTTTCAATGTCTTCTGGACTATATCCAAAAAGTTCAAAACCTTTCTCGTTCACAAAGCTAAGATTTCCGAGCGCGTCTGTTTCAAATACAACTAAAGGTAACATCTTGACGAACTCTTGGAATATTTTCTCCCTATTGATTAATTCTTTTTCTATTGTTTTTATTTTCGTGATATCTAAAGCTGTAAATGTGGTCCCTAATGAGGGAATCTTAGGATCAACTAAGGCAGAACTAAGTAAAACTTGTATGATCTTCCCATCTTTTCTCCGAAACCGCGTTTCAACGGTTCCAATCCCGTATTTACTAATTTGGTCGTATTTTTCTTTTCCTACATACTCGTATTCTTCATCTGTAGGATATACAATTCTAGCACTTTTGTTTATTAATTCCTCCCTATTGTAACCTACAAGATCGCAGAAAAAATCGTTTACATTAACAAAGTTACGATTAACAACCATTCCAATTCCAATTGGTGCCGTTTTACATAAATTCTCTAATAAGGCTAGTTGTATCAACAAGTTTTGTTCTTCGTTCTTTTTAAAAGTATCATTTTTAAGATTACTTTTGTTAACCGAAGAGTTAGCTGTAAAATATTGAACAATCGTGTCAGGAGCTACAAGTTTAAAAGAAATATTATAAGAAATTCCATTATTTACAATTGGTTTACTCTCGTTTGCGGTTAAATTAAATTTATGGTTATTTAAAGCACACTCCTGCATCGCCTTTAAAATCTGAGAATTATTTTTATATATTTCTGAGGCTTTCCTTCCAAGATATTCTTTAATTTTTCCTCCACTAATTCTAGAACTCTCTTCGTTACTATTTACAAGCGTGAAAGAATTATTCATTTTTTTCCAAAGTAAAGCGGGTATCGGGATGCTCTTCAATAACATCGAAAATCTCTTTTCAATATCATCAATCTTTGATTTAAATTCCATGTTTAACCCCAATAATTAAAAAAAAAATGAATTATTTATAATAATATAATAAATTTTTAATTTAACTATTTGTTAATTGTATATAGTACGAGTCGCCCTCAAATATAAGATTCACTCTTCCTCATTTAAATATTATCGTATTTTCGGAGGATAACTAATTAATAAACAAAATAATACATAATATAGGGGTTTGATTATGGAAAAAGTAGCTATAATTGGAGTCGGTCATACCAAATTTGGAAAGTTGGAAAATAAAGGGTTATTAGATTTACTCTCTGAAGCTTCTTTAGAAGCGATTTCTGATTCAAAGACCAATGATAATGATTTTGGTGCGGTTTATGTGGGAACAATGAGTCCTGCTGCATTTAATAATCTATCAGGAGTTGCAAGTGCTTTAGTAGATAAAATTAGCCTAATTCCTGCTGCAGCCGACCATATAAAGAACGGTCCTGCGAGTGGAGGTTCTGCTGTAAAAGCTGGTTTTCAAACAATTGCTTCTGGTATGAGCGATTTAGTTTTAGTCGTTGGGGGTGAGAAGATGACGCACATTACTACTCCAGGAGCAATAACTTCTAATGTAGCAACTATAACTCATCACGAAGCAGAAAGACCTCATGGCGTATCTTTACCATCTTTTGCTGGTTTATTAACGCGAGCATATTTAGAAAAATATAACGCTAAATTGGAATGGCTTTCAGATATCGCAATTAAGAACCATAAAAATGGTGCTTTAAACCCTGTAGCACATTTTCAAAAAACTATAGACGAGTTCATGGAGAGTGCTATTCGAAAAGGAAAGGGAAATTGGGATAATATTTATGATTATCTTAAGGACGATAAGACAAATCCAATTATCGCTGATCCGTTAAGACTTTTTCATATTTGCCCTATTTCCGATGGAGCAGCTGCCTTAGTATTATGTAAAGCAGAAATTGCAAAACAATATTGCGACACACCTATTTTGATTACTGGTATAGGTCAAGCAACTGATACTCACATAGTTCACGAAAGAGAAGACCTTACCGTATTGAAAGCGTTGAGAATTTGCTCTGATCAAGCATATAAAATGGCTAAAAAATCTCCAGAAGATATTGATGTTGCTGAACTTCACGACGCTTTTGAAATACTAGAGGCTGTAGAAAGCGAAGACATTGGTTTTTTTAAGAAAGGTGAAGGCGCTAAAGCAGCTCACGAAGGCTTGACTGAGATTGGAGGAAAAATCCCTATAAATCCTTCTGGTGGCTTAAAAGCAAGAGGGCACCCACTTGGTGCTACTGGGGTTGCACAAGTGGTCGAATTGGTTTGGCAACTGCGGGGTGAAGCGGGAAAAAGACAAGTCGCAGGTGCGGAAACTGGGATTACGTGTAATTTCGGGGGATTTGGAAATAACATAATCTCTATTTTGGTTGAAAGAATGTAATCAAAAGGAATATTTATAGTGATATTTAATTTTGTATTCATAGAGCCTAAAATTTTAAATTAAAATAAATCTAATCTTAATTAATAATTTGAAAACCTACTCGAAAAATTGATGACAGATTCTGAAAAATTCACATTTAAGGTTATTGTTATAGGGGATGGTACCGTAGGAAAAACTTCCTTGATTAAGAAATTCACGAAGGGTTCATTTCGAAAAGAATATATTAAAACTATAGGTGCTCAATTTTCTAAGTTCGATACAGAAATTAGTGGAGATTTTATTAAATTAGTATTTTGGGATATAGCTGGCCAAGATGATTTCATTTTTTTACATCCTTCTTTTTATAGAGAAAGTAGAGCAGCTATTATTGTGTATAGTCTCGAAGAAAATAATTTTGGTAAACGAAGCTTTGATCATATTACAGATTGGCATGAAGGTATAAAAAAATACTGCGGAGATATTCCTATTGTTGCGTTTGCGAATAAGGTTGATTTAATTGAGGAAAACAATTTGGATAAAATGAACATTCAAGAGGTTGTAAAAGAAAGAGATTTTCTCGGATATTTCTTAACATCAGCAAAAACAGGGCAGGGAGTTCACGAGGCTTTCAATGTTATCATTAATGAACTATATTATAAATTCAAGGCTTTACCTTCAGAATTATAATTTTTTTATTAATTATTAAATAAAGTGAGTTTATTTAATCTCAGCAAGAAAGAGATCTGCGATTATAAGCCATTTCTGTTTTGTATCGGGATCAATTGAGCTTTTATTTATAATATCTTTACCTTTTTTAAGATTTTTAACTGCTAAATCGTGGTTTCCAAGCGCTTTATAACAAATTCCCATTTTAATATAAGTTTGGTAAATATACCACTCGTCGCTGCCCATTACAAGCGCTTTTAAGAATCTTTTTACAGCTTTTTCATATTCTTCAAAATGCATTAAAATTTCTCCGTAGTTGTCATAATAAATTCCTATATCTGGTTCACCCTCTATAAGTTTTTGAATAATTTCTAAGGATTCATCTTTTTTATCCAAGTATTGGAACCAATAAGCCTTATAGCTAAGAAGTTCCTTACTTTTTGGATACTTTTTAAGCAAATCTTCGATAATAACTAACCCTGCTCTTAGATTCCTCTTTCTTTTAAGAATAGATGCCTTTTTCATCATAATATCTATTTCTTCTTCAGGAAACATTTTTAACATATTATCTAATACCCTTGAGACATCATTGTATTTGTTAAAGTAAATTAAAATTTTAATTTTTAATTTATATAAATCGATATTCATAGGATTTAACTCAATTTCCCTATCAACTTCTTTAACTTCTTCTTCGTATTGACTTTTTAAATCTTCAGAAATTTGGGAATCAAAAATTTCTGCCAAATCCTGCCAAATTATTCCTTCTAATTTATCATAAGTATCTTTTAACTCTCTTGTAATTTCAAACTTATATGCTAAATATTTAATAAATCCCGGTAAAAACTCTATTAATGATGCATTCAAATCTTTATTAAATAAGAATTCACAACTCTTATCTACAATATCATTTATGATGGATTTCATATCAATTGTAGGCAATTCTGGCGTTAGTTTTGAAAAAAGCTTATTCAAATAAGAAACTTTTGTGATTTGATTCTCTGTGATTACTCGAAGTATTCTTTCTAATTTTCCATCTGATTGAAAGTAATATTGCTCACCTGATGGTTGCGTTAACTCGAAAAATCTTAATGGATATATTTTGCCTTCAGAAATTTCGTCAATATAATAGTCAAGTGTAATTTTTTTAATTTTATAGATTTTTGAGAAATCTTCAGAGGAAATAAAGTTTGGATATTGATCCGGATGATTAATTGAAAGAAAAAGTAAGATTTTGTAGAAAACTTCCTCATCTTTTAATAATGGTTTTACTTTTTCATAATCTAATTTTAGAATATTAGTAAGAAATCTAAATTGTATATCTTCATCTTTAATATTGTAATTCTCAAAAAATTGGATGGTTTTATTAGTAATCTCTTCAATTCGTTTACCCTCCTCCTCTAAAATAGTTTGTCTATCTAAATCATAATTTTGAAGCATCCTTGAATACTCTGATTTACCTGCTCGGGTAATTACATATTTTCCATCCTCTTTTATTACAAAACCCCTTTCGATTAATAAACTCAAATTCTTTGACAATGAAGATTGATTTATGGATAATGGATCTTCAAGGAAATCAGACCTTTTGCAATAATAATTATTGTAAACCATCCAAAGAATCCAGTGAGAGTAATTTCTTCCACTTTTTAAGATTATTTTAGGAGGATAATTTAGTTTACGTGCCTTTTTCTTAGCACTTGATAGCTCATGAAATTTCTTTTTTCCCTCTGAGGTAATTCTGTAATATCCTCTAGCATAATTTTCTACAAAACCTTTACGTTTTAACTTATCTAGATGTCTAGATAATGTACCTGTAGGAATTTCAATTGGTTCTTGATGGAAATCCGCCCATTTACATATATCATTATTACTCAACATCCAGAGAATAATATGGTCATAGTCCGGCTTTTTCAACTTGGAAGGGCTATAGATCTTTTCTGGAGGATAATTTATGATTCCCATAATTTGAGAAAACTAAATTTTATTTTCTAAATTATAGATCGGTTTCTTTTCTATTTATATCTATTTCATAGAACTTCCATAAAAAATCGAAACTATCGTGGAACTATCGGAAGCTCAATTATAAATGCAATAATGTCTCAAAATCTAATAAGTCATCGTAAAGATGATAAAACCTAAATTTAAAGAAAAGAGTTGTTCAAAAAAAAATGACCGAAATTAAAAAACTTACAAAAATCGTACTTATAGTGTATGCTATAATTTTTTTCATATTTGGGGTCATGCTTACATTTCTATATGATATGGCATTGAATCCTGAGGGTTGGACAAATCCCTATTTCCCAAGAATGTTTGGGGGAGTTAATTTCTTATCTGCCATTTTCGCAATTTTATTGCTTCGCAAAAAGGAATGGGAAGAAATTAAATTGACATTTGCGTATTTGTTAGGATTACTTATATCGACGTTAATCATAGAAGCTGCTGTACTAGCTACATTAGGCTCCACTTTTGGAGCTTCGATGATTCAAACAGGTTCAGGCACTATAATCTTAGAGTCTGTACTTTTAACGCTTGGAATTGTCTCTTATATCAAACAGAGAAGCTAAACGCAAAAAATGAATAAATTTCAAATAAAATTTTTTTTCTTTTTTTTTATATGTATTCAGAGAATCTTTACAATAGATTTAAAACAATAATTAGCTTAGATATTCATAAGAGTATAATCCAAACAAATGAGTATATGTCTCATCCAGAACTAAAGGAATTAACAAGAGCGGAACAACTATTTGATGCTGGTGAGCTTGATGAGGCTCTTGAGATATTAAACGATAGGGTCCAATTTGAAGGACTTAATTCTCAGCAAAAAAGTTATTTTCAGTTTCTTAAGGGATTAATTCTCTTTTATCTTAATCAAGGCGAAGATCTCATTAGTTTAGGCGAGACAATTTATAAAGAAGGTCAAAAATGTAATGATAATCTCCAATCTTTTGATGGATTATTTTTTATTATTACTGGATTAGCTATAGCTGGTAAATTTGAGGAAGCGTTCAATTTTTTTAAAGAAATTGAATCAGTAATAAAGTCTATTTCAAATGTGTCTAAAGAAATTATAACTCAAAGAAAAGCTCGTTTAAGTGTAGCAAAAGCCTTTGTTGGATTGCATGGTGGTAAAGTAGATTTGGTTGAGAAGTCTTTAGAGTGGATCTTAGATTCACAAGAAAAATTCGATAAATCATTCGAAATCGTCTGGGCTAATCTTTTAATGGCGAGTTATTTAGCGCGAGTAAAAAGCAAGTTTGATCTTTGTAGGGAGCACATCAAAAAAGCATTATGCCTTGCAAAGGAAATTAAATTTAATCACTACTGGATTGCTCTGTGTCAACTCTATTTTGGAGTATATTATATATCTATTGGCGAAATGGATAAGAGCTTGAAATATAACATAAAGGGTTTAGAATTATTTAAAAAGATAAAGAGTAGTTTTAATATTGCAATTCTATTAAATAATATGGGGGATTTATATGGTGAAATGGGTGAATATGAACTTGCTGTGGAACATTTAGAGGAGAGTATAAATCTTTTAGAGCAGATTCCTCAAGGTTTTGTTTCTATTGAAGGCATTATTGAAAGTTTAATAACCTTAGCCGTTGAACATGGAGATAACGAACGTGTTCAAAAATATTTTCCTCGTTTGGAAGATATTTATAACCAGAAAAGAAACGATAGAATTGAATTTGGTTACAAATTCACTAAAGCCCTAATTTTAAAAACAAGTTCTCGAATCCGAGATAAAGCAAAAGCTGAAGAATTATTCAAAGAACTTATAGAAACTGAAACTATATTTTTTGATGTTATTATAAAAGCTCATATCCATCTTTGTGACATACTTCTCATGGAATATCGTATAGATAATGATAGCGAAATTTTTACCGAATTAAATTATTACATCGCCAAATTATTAACTATCGCAGAAAAACAACATTCATATTTAGTTTTTTGTGAAGCATTCATACTTAAAGCTAAATTAGCTTTACTAAATTTTGAAATAAAAACAGCCCGACTGTTTTTGACTCAGGCACAAAAGATAGCAGAATCCTATGGTATAAAACGCTTAGCAATGAAAATCTCACATGAACATGATGAATTACTTAAACAATTAAACTTATGGGAGAAGTTAAAAGAATCAGAGACCCCATTATCGGAACGTTGGAAGCTCGCAGGTTTGAACAAGCAAATGGAGAATATGGTAAGAAAACGAATGATTGCAGTACCAGAGGCATCAGAAGAAAATCCTGTAACAATTTTAGTAATAACCGAAGGCGGTACTCCATTATTTTCTCACTCATTTATTGAGGAAAAAGAATTTGAATCCTATCTTTTTAGTGGTTTTTTAACAACTATAGATTATTTTATGAAGGAAACTTTTTCTGAAGGTCTTGATCGATTTATTTTTGGGCAATATACTCTTCTTCTGAAATCTGTGGCACCTTTTTTTATCTGTTATGTATTTAAAGGTGAATCTTATTATGCCCTTCAGAGGATTAAATATTTCATTGAAAATGTACAAAAAGAAGGAATATGGCAAAATTTGATTAAACTTTTTCAAACGAACCGATCTATTCACTTAAAAGATATCCCCTTACTTGATTCGTTAATAACCAAAACGTTTATCACTAAAAATGTTGCATTAAATGAATTTTAATTTCTAAATTAAGGAAATTATATTTTTTACGCTATTCAATTAGTTAAAATTTTATATTAGATAATGTCTAATTTTAAATTATAAAGATAATATAATTTGAAACATACTTAAGAAATTAATGACTAATTTTGAAGAATTTGGATTTAAGATTACCGTTATTGGGGACGGAGCGGTTGGTAAAACATCCTTAATTAAGAAATTTACGAAAGGAACTTTTGAGAAGGATTATATCAAAACTATTGGCGCCCAATTTTCAAGATTTGATAAACAAATTGATGAAGCTATAATTAATTTAATATTCTGGGATATTGCTGGTCAAGATGATTTCAATTTTTTACGCCCTTTATTTTACAGAGAAAGCAGGGCGTGTATTATTGTATGTAGTCTTGAAGAAAATGAACTAGGTGAAGATAGTTTTATCCATATCAAGGACTGGTATAATGAACTAAAAAAGTATTGTGGGGTTATTCCTGTAGTTCTATTTGCTAACAAAGTTGATTTAGTGGATAAAAATGAATTAGATATCGATAAAATTCAAAATATTGTAAATAAACACAATTTTCTTGGCTATTATATAACATCTGCAAAAACAGGACAAGGTGTTATTGATGCATTTAATGCTATTATTAATGAATTATATTATAAATTCAAGGCTTTTTCTTCAGTATGATATTTTTAAGTAGTCATATCTTTTTTTATATCAATCTTTGCTTCTAGTTTCTTTTGAACAAAGGTAGATGAATGAATAGTGTTTCTTTAAATATCTTTAAAAGGTAAAATCAGTGATTTTTATAGTTTTACAATAATTTATCTTTCTTTTTTTGCCTTTCTTGGAGGGGGTCTTTAATTGGTAATTCAACTGTAAATTTTGCTCCCATATTCCTTCCAGCTGATTCGACTCTAATATTTCCACCATGTAATTCGATAATTTCTTTTGAGATGTATAATCCAAGACCGGACCCTTGAATATCGAGATATTCTAATCCTTTACCATGTCTTTCTATTTTACCGAATTTAGTAAATAAATTATTAATTTCGTCTTCAATTAAGCCTACTCCTGTGTCAATTATTGATATTTCAATGCTTTTTCCTTCATGCTTGACCAAAATTTTAATATTACTATTAGCAGGAGAATTTTTAATAGCATTTAAAAGCAAATTTATAATTACTTGTTCAAATCTTATTTTATCTACTTTTAACATTAAATTTGTGGGAAGCTCTAATGTTAAATTGATTTTCCGTTTTTTTAAAAAATAGTTCAGTTCATCTGATATATTTCTAATTATTTCACAAATATTATAAGATTGTCTATTTAATATGAGTTTGGCAAAATCTATATGAGTTATCTCAAGTAGGTTATTAATAAGATATTGTAATCGCTGCTTATTTCTTTGTATTATTTCAAGTAGTTCCAAACCATTCCTATCCAATTTATCATTATAAACCTTAATAAGAAGTTCACTTGCCCCACTTATTGACATTAGTGGGGTTCTTAATTCGTGGGATGCATTTGTAATAAATTCCTTTTGTGTTTGATTTAATTCTTTTAATCTTCTAATCTGTTCTTTTATAAGAAGATCTGCTTTTTTTCGTTTTGTAATATTGTGTATTATAACTTGAAAGAATGTTTCACCATTTAATTTGACTTGAGAAGCACGTAAATTTATCCAAACCAAATCTCCCTTTTTTCTATACATTTGAATGTCTGTAGTATAAGTTTTTTCTCCTTTTAAAAATAGATTAAAGAGTTTTGTAAGTAATGATAGATATTTTGGATGAATAAATATAAGATCTTTAAAATTTTTACCAATCAATTCATTTTTTTCATATCCGCTGTATTTACTTGTTGCTGGATTGCAATCAACAATTTTTCCTTCTAAATTAAATAAAACTATAGAAAATGGTGAATCTTCAAATATTCTCCGATATTTTTTTTCGGATTCTTTTAATTTTATTTCTATTTTTTTACGCTCTGTAATATCTAATATTTGAGCAATAGTCGTCATTCCTCCCTTTAACTCGGGAGTTACTGTAGATATTATTTCTACACGCCTTTTTTCACCATCTTTCCTTACAATATTAAATTCGTATCTGGGAGGTACTTTTTCTCCTTTTTGTCTTCGAACATATCGGTCTCCTACAAGTTTTTTACCTTCATCGTCTAAGAAATTTCGAAAATCTTGACCGATAATCTCATCATAAGAGTAATTTAACATTTTACATAATTCATTATTTACATATATGAATTGATATTTCTCATTTACAATAAGAATTCCATCATGAGAATTTTCTACAATGGAACGATAGCGTATTTCATTTTCTCGTAATTTTTCTTCTGATCTTTTTTGTTGAGTAATATCTCTTGTATTTACTAATACTAAATTAGGGGGAATAAAATCATAAATTACAAAGAGTATTTTTTCTTTTCCCGTAGATTGATAAAGATATCTCATTTCCCTAGAAATATATTTTTGTTCATTAATACACTGATATAGTTCCTCTAAAATTTGAGGTTTTTTTTGATATAATTCTGATGCTTTAATGCCCAAAAAGTTAGTGATTTTATTGTCAGTAATTTCTTTAGCAGCTTTATTAAAATCAATTAGTATCAAATCGTTATCTACTTTTTGCCAAAGATAAATGGGAGAAGGAATTTTCTTAAAAATAGATTTATAATCTTTATTTGTTATCATTAAATCAAGCCTCTTTTCATTTTTCATATTTATTAATAAAAAAATTAGTATACACAATAAATTTTTTTTGATGAGACCTATTCTTTAGAATCATAGATAGAATATACTCTTTTCTTTTTTTAAATAAATAAGCTTGATAATGCAAATTCAAACTTTATAGTCTTTATCAATCCGAAAAGGATTATTTTATTTCTTATCTTATATTTCTCTATGATGATATATTACGAGAAAAATGAATATTTAAAATCATAATCATAAATTTCATTTTTTTACAATTTGTTTTAGATGTTTTAGATGAAAAAGTGAGAAATTAATGAATAATGAAGAAAAATTAGAATGGAAAAAATGTAATAATTGTGGATTTTTACAGCATCCATCCCATCTTAGATGTTTAAAATGTAAACACGACAAATTTGAAAAGATCGTTGCTTTCGGAAACGCTAAATTATTAACCTACACAATCTTAAAAGCGCCTCCTGCTGAATTTCGCAATAAATCTTCTTATGCTCTTGGAGTTGTTGAGTTTGAGAACGGAATTAAAGCTCTGGGACAAATTACGCCCCAAGATCGTTTAAAAGTTGGGATGAAATTAAAACCCATTTATAGAAAAATTTGTGATAATTTAGATGGTAAGGAAGTATATGATTACGCTTTCGAACCAATTTAGTAGCCAAATAAAGAGGTAGTAGAAAATATGTTCTCTAATGAAGAACTGGAAAAAATTGAACAAGAACGAAAAGAATGGGAAGAAAATGTTTTAAATAAATATATCGAACGAGGAGAAAGAAGAGAAACTTTCGAAACTCCTTCAAACCTACCCTTAAAACACGTCTATGGACCCGGTGATCTTAAGAATATTAATTATTTAGAAGACCTTGGATTTCCGGGAAACCCACCATTTACGAGAGGTGTATATCCAAACATGTATCGTGGAAGAATTTGGACGATGAGACAATATGGCGGTTTTGCAGATGCTTCTAAAACAAACGAAAGGTTCAAATATTTAATATCACAAGGGCAAAAAGGACTTTCAATTGCGTTTGATTTGCCAACACAGATGGGCTATAATAGTGACAATAAAATCTGTTTAGGAGAAGTAGGAAGGGTGGGTGTAACGGTTAACTCCTTGAGAGATTTTGAACAAGTGTTCGAAGGTATTCCTCTAGATAAGGTATCAACAAGTATGACTATTAATGCTCCTACTTCAGTGCTTTTAGCAATGTATATCGTTGTAGGCGAGAACCAAGGAATAAAACCTGAACAATTAATTGGTACGGTTCAAAACGATATCTTAAAAGAATATATCGCAAGAGGGACATATATTTATCCTCCTAAACCATCTTTAAGATTAGTAGCAGATGTGATCGAATATTGCTCCAAAAATTTGCCCCGTTTTAATACCATCAGCATTAGTGGGTACCACATGCGAGAAGCGGGATGTAACGCTATTCAAGAAATTGCCTTTACGATAGCAGATGGTATTGCGTATGTTGAAGAAGTTCTTAGTCGGGGAGTTAATATTGACGAATTTGCCCCAAGATTATCTTTCTTCTTTACAACTCATAATAATTTTTTTGAAGAAATAGCAAAACTGCGTGCAGTTAGAAAGTTGTGGGCAAAAATAATGAAAGATAGGTTCCACGCTAAGGATCCAAATTCAATGAGATTACGCTTCCATACCCAAACTGCGGGAGTCACGCTAACGGCCCAACAACCTAATGTAAATATTATTAGAGTAACCCTTCAAGCGTTAGCAGCAATTCTAGGGGGAACACAATCGCTTCACACCTGTGGTGCAGACGAGGCTTTAGCAATTCCAACAGAAGACTCTGTGAGATTATCCTTAAGAACTCAACAAGTTCTTGCGTATGAATCGGGAGTTACCGATGTTGTGGACCCATTAGGGGGTTCTTATTATATCGAGTACTTAACTTCAAAATTAGAAGAAAAAGCTTTAGAATATATTGAAAAAATTGACACATTGGGAGGTATATCTACTGCCATTGAGAGTGGATTCATTCAACGGGAAATTCAAAATAATGCATACCACGAACAGAAGAAAATAGAAGCGGGAATTAATCAAGTAATTGGTGTAAATACTTATTGTACTGAAGAAGAGTGTAAAATAAAAACCTTTAAACACGATATTGACGAGGAACAAAAAATAATATCATCTCTCGGCGAATTAAAAAAAAGTCGAGATGAGACCTTAGTTGAAACAAAACTAGCTGAATTAAAAAAGGTGGCTGAATCTTCTAAGAATATTATGCCAATCATGATTGAAGTAGTTAAAACCTATGCTACAATAGAAGAAATTTGTAGCGTCTTAAGAGAAGTTTTTGGCGAATATAAAAGTCCCCAAACATTTTAGGAAATTTATCAAAATACTTTAAAATCTTAAAGATATTCTTAACTTTTTAGTTTTCTCTTATAGTTAGTAATTTTAGGTAATAATGGAATGAATTCAAGAGGATCTCCAAATACGGGTACTCTTTTTTTTGCTAATAACCTAGAAATACGATAACTTTCTTCGGGACGGTGGGCTCTCTCTAAAATTGGAATTAATGGTTTGTTATGTTTATGTCCTAAATTTAAAGCCTCAAGCATATCAAATTCAAAGTTCTCAGCTTGTGTTATGGAATACTCGGGATCAAAATACCAACTTGGAAGGTCCATAATTAGGGCATCGATTTTTTCGTCGGATAAAGCAAGATCAATTATTTCCTTAATGCTCTGACTGTAAAATAGTTGTGCTGCTACATCTAAAGGGTTTTTAGAACTTGTACCACGAATAATGAATTTTTTATCCAATTGTTCTTGAATTTTAGGGCTAAATTGTGGTACATTCATTCTGAATTTTTCAATTAGATCAACTAAGATAACCCCATAACCGCCACTTAAACTGAAAACAGCAATATTTTGCAATTCATTAATTCCGTAGAAGTCTATTAACCGCGCAGTATGCATCAATTGTTCTAATGTTTCAACTTCAATAAGATTATGTTGTTTGAAAATAGAATTCCAAATTTGAGTATTACCCGAGAGAGACGCTGTATGAGTTTTAGCTGCTAGCGCCCCACTTTCGGATTTTCCACCTTTTAAAATTACAATCGGTTTTTTGTTTTCAGCAAGAACTTGTCTTAAATCATCTCCTCGATTTCCTTTAATACCTTCTAAATAACACAAAATCAAGTCAGTTTCATCGTCGTTGCTTAAAAAATGCAAAATGTCTATGAAGTCTAAATCTGCTCCGTTCCCAAATGAGAATACTTTGGAAAAATGAATACCCATTTCTTTCGCAGTATAGATAGCAATATTACATACACCTCCTGATTGGCCTATAAACCCGATATTTCCAGGAGTCGTTGGGAATTTTGAACGCCAAGCTATGCCTAATTTTGGGTAAAATATTCCCATACCATTAGGTCCAAGAATTCTAATTTTATTTTGACCGCATTTTATTATTTCTTTCTCTAAACGACGACCCTCTTCAGTTCCTGCATCGGAAAACTCTGCTGTAAAGATGTTGACTAATTTGACACCTTTCCCCACGCAATCGTCGATAACATCTAATACTTGTAACGCGGGCACTGTAATAAAAGCAAAATCAACTTTTCCAGGAATGTCTTTAATAGAAGAATAAATGTTTTCTGTAGGAAAATTAGGAATTTCTTTAACTTTGGGGTGGACAGCATATAGTTCTCCCTTAAAATTTTCTTGGTGATTCCTAAGGAAAAAGAAGTTTCGTTTCTTTGAAGGACCTACAACTGCCATTGATTGAATATTATTAATAAACGAAATATCTTTAACATTTAAGTTAAAAGTTTTAGATGGCGTCATTAATGGTATAAAATTAAGTATGAATTTAATAGTTTATAAAATCTAAAAATGAAAAATTTAAAAAAATTATGTTAAAATAGCGGATAGTCTCTCTAAAAACAAATAATTAAAACTTAAACAGTTTGTGGAAAAATTTTTACTCTGAAATTATATATTTATGTTCTTACTATTTCTATTTTAACAACAAATTTTTTTTTAAATCATAAAGTGAAAACCCATTATGATTAACAAAACCATTTTACATATGATCCACGACTTAAAAACAGATAAAACTTCAGGAGCGAGTGAATTAATAGAAATCGCACTTGAAATTTTAGAAGCCTATCTTCATACGATAAAAGATCCTAATATGGATGTAAAAGAGGATATATTTGATTTATCTAAAGAACTATTTAACGTTCGCCCAAGTATGGCTCCTATAATCAATACAATTGGATATTTTATTCATGATTTGGAACTTTTCAGCAAACAAACACTTTTAGAAAAATTAAAGACATTTCTTGCAGAAAGATTAAGGATAGATAAAGCTTTAACTTCCTCGTTTCATTCGTTTTTAGATAGATTCGAAGGGAAAAAACTAAATGTAATGTTAATCTCTTACAGTACTACAATTATTAAGCATTTGAAAGAAAATACAAAAAACGATTTTACCTTTTACGTTTTAGAATCTCGTCCTTTGCTTGAAGGGCGTCGTACCGCCGAAATATTGGCTTCTAATTTTGAAACACATTTAATAACAGATTCAGCGATGGGGAAGTTCATCAAAAAAGTTGATATCGTTCTTCTCGGAATTGATAGCGTACTGCGAGATGGGTCAATAGTAAATAAGATAGGGAGTTATCCTTTAGCATGTATTGCCTCTGCGAATAATAAAGATGTTTACGCAGTTGGGGATTCTTTTAAATATAATTTAAAGAGTCATTATAACCAGAAAATAATTATCGAGACCAAGCCTATCTACGAAGTATATTCTAAAAAAATTAAAAAAGAATTGTTTAAAGTCCATAATCTTTATTTTGATATAACCCCATCTAACTATTTTAAAGAAATAATCTCCGATTTAGGAATATTGACGATGCCAGAGTTTTTGGAGAAAGTCAAAAGTACGCTTCCATTAGAATGGTTCAAATCATTTCTTTAAAATCCAAGTTCTATTTTTTATTTTTAACATTTTTGGCGGATAACTATAAATATCTTGTATAAAGAATTTAATTTAGGCTACCATGTCAATTGATGAAAATTTAGCGTATGAAATTACAAAAAGATTATCATTTCCTCGATTAGTTGGCTCAGAAGGAGAAAAAAAGGCAATCAAAGTAGTTGTAGACGAGTTTGAAAAGGTGGGTTATAATACTGTCAATCGCGAGAAGTTTAAAACTTCGCTATACAATTGGAAGAAGACCGAGCTTTTGTTTTTGACTACGGGAATATTATTTATCCTTTTAGCGATATCGTATTATTATATGCCAATTTTATCGTTGGTAATCATTACTCTAATTGTAATAAGTATATTGAAGTTACTTAAGATTTCTGATTCAAATAAGATAAAATTAATGAAGAATGATAGGTATAATTTCGAAACTGAAAACATTTATGTAAATTTAAAAAGCAAGAATTCTTTGGCCAATCTTATCTTTATTGCTCATTATGACTCGAAATCTCAACTATACCCTTCAATTTTTAGGGCTTATTTAATAATTGGCTTATTTTTTGGCGGAGTAATTCTATTAGTTGTATTTTTCGTCTTAAGCGTTTTAAAGATTATTTTTACATTTAATAATCTCATCTTGAATAATATCCTTTTGGGCGTCAGCATAGTAATGGGGATATTGGCAATATTAAATTTTTTCAATAAAGTCGGTAATAAATCTCCAGGAGCGACAGATAATGCCACGAGCGTTGGTACAGTTATTGCCCTCTCGAAATATTTTAAGAACAATCCTTTAGAAAATATTGATTTTACGTTTTTAATTCCGGGTTCTGAAGAACTTAACTTAGGTGGAGCGATTGATTTCATGCAAAAACACAAAAATGAAATAGATAAAGACACAACATATTGTATAAACTATGATATTATAGGTACACATGGCGTGCTAAGAAATGTAACGTCTTACGGAATTCCTAAGAAAGCAACCAGTACAAAATTGAACGAGCTATTTCTGAGCAGTAGTAAAATCTTAGGGGTTGAAATGAAGGAGATATACATTCCTACAGGAGCTTGGGGCGATCATCAACCATTCATTTATGCGGGTTATAATGCTTGTATGCTTGGTTCCACTGGAAGTATGAAATACGTCCATTCTAAAAAAGATACGATGAGTTTAGTTTCTAAAGAGGGTTTAAATAACATTTTTAGTTTATCAATTGAGGTTGCTAATAGGTTAAACAAAGAATTAACTTAAATTGCTTCTTTAAGAAATAATTTTTCTAATCTGCTTTTTCCGCCATATAAGGTTTCAAAGATATAATCGCTATTACATACAAAGGAATTACGGATAGTTCGATAAATATTGAGATAATGAAAGGAGCGCTTGGACCTAAACTATCCCAAGCCAATCCTCCTAAAATTGGGCCTAGAACTGCACCTAATAAGCTCAACCATTGTGCTGCTCCAAAAACTTTTCCACGGTGGATTTTTGATATTCGACTGAGGACATTTTGTAAAATTAAGTTACCTCCCCAAGCAAAAGTCGCGTCAAAAAGTAAGATAAAACCAAACATGAATCCCGATGTAGAATTAATTATAAACCAGGTTGCTAACGCCCCAAACCCACTTACAACTGCAACCCCTAATACGGGATTTACTTTATCAGCAATCTTACCTAATTTAGGAGCAAATAACATAGATAAAACCTGAGCGGGAAAATAAATTAACATTACTAGAATAGGCATCTCAACTTTCAATTCTTCAATCAAATAAACTTGAAAGAAGGGATACGCTAAAGATTGATTCATACTACTCACCATAAAGGCAATGGTCAACACGCTGAAACCGAAAAAAAATCCTTTCGCTAAGTTGTTCTTGGGTTTTACAGAAGTATCTTGTATCACTGGTTCTTTAGAAACCATGATTGGTTCGACTGAGGATGGAAATAAATTGAAAATATGCTTTTCGTATGTGAGTTCTTCGTTGACTTTACGATGAAAAATTATACCTCCAAGAACATTAGATGCAGCAAACAATATTAATGGGCTGTAAACCAAAAAATGATTTTCAGGAGTAAATGTAATTGCTAAACCAAAAACAATTACACTAATAATTGATCCAACTAGATTTCCTTTTCCTATCATTCCAGTTCGTTTTCCGAACGCAAAAGAACGATTTGATTTATTTGACTTCTCAGAAATTAACGTATCTAATGGTGTCCAAAAAAATCCTACAAAAAGCCCTAAAACAAACATCCCAATAGCGAATAATAATAAAGAAGATAATAAAATGCCCAGATACATTAAAATATAGCTTGCTCCACGCCCAAAACTCCCTATTAGGATTAATAGCTTTTTTGAAACTCTGTCAGTTAAATAACCAACAAATGGAGCACTGATTAACCCCCCTATAGTTTGTATTGAAAACATAAGCCCTAACACCGTTCCCGTAGCCCCTAATAATTGGACTGTGACATACGGGATTAAAAATGAGAAAAAAAAGAATCCCATGCTGTTCCAAAAGATGATTCTGATCATAGGAACGAAATCTGGAGTAATCTTCATTCTGTTTGCGTTTGTTTCTTCTGGCCTACTTTCAGAATCAAATGGATTACCGTTATCAATATTGTGCGACAATTAAAAAAGCTCCCATAAAACTATTACATTTAATAAAAATCCATTTCCTAAAAAGTTCGTTATTTTAAGTTTTAACATAAATTTATGGAATAAATGAATAAAACTTAATTTTTTAAGAAGATTTTTCTTAATACAAATTATCAATTAGAAAACAAAAATAAATTTTTAGAGAAAAATGTTAACTTCAGAACACATTAAAGAAATTTTAAAGGATTACACTATTAATCTTCGATTCCACGCACGCGGGGGGCAAGGAGGCGTTACTGCTTCTAACTTATGCGTCGAAGCTTTTTATGGCTATGGCGTCTGTCAACCGAGATTTGGAGCAGAACGAATGGGAAGTCCGACTGAAAGCTATGTTAGACTTTCTGCGAACGCAGATTTAGTAAGGTCAAATGAACAAGTGTATGACCCCCATTTCGTAGCTGTGTTAGATGAATCGTTGCTCTCAGAAGTAGATGTAACTGCTGGTGTACCCAAAGGAGGCTGGTTGATAGTAAATACCGTAGCGGACCAACTAACCATTCAAGAAGCTGTAAAGAGAAAAGACATAAACATTGCTACAATCGATGCGACACGAATTGCTTTAGATGTTTTAGGTCGAAACATTACAAATACTATTATATTAGGTGCTTTAATAAGAATCTCTCACCTCTTTACTCTCGAAGAATTATCTAATGCCATCATGAAGCGATTCAAAGGAGCTATAGCTGGAAAAAATATCGAAGCAATAAAGCAAGCAATTGAAGAAACTTGCATATTTGACATCGGAGTCGAGCCAGATTTTACGGTTGACACTAAAGTACCGTGGCAACAAATAGATTTAGGCTTACCTGGATATAAGGAATTAGATAAAGCGGGTGTTTGGTATTGCGACGAAAAAGTAATCCCTGTTGGAAGCGACCAAGTGAATACTGGTTCGTGGGGCGAATGGGATATGATTTGGGATGCGGAAACATGTACAAATTGCGCTCAGTGTTGGTTTATTTGCCCTGATTTTGCCATTATTAGAGAAAAAAGGGAAGACGGCAAATATCATATGATTGGAATTGATCTACTTCATTGTAAATCATGTTTAAATTGTCTAAATATCTGCCCTGTTCAAGCAATAAGTAAAAAATTGAAACAAGGACCGGCTGCTTGTGCAGTACCGGAAGAAAATTAAATCATTTTTTTAAATCTTTTTTATTACCTAAACGGAGTATTTTCAAAGAGAAATTGATTATTATTGTGGTAATCTGTTTTTAATCCAGATAAAAATTTAAAAATTAACACTCTCTTCTTTTTTCTTTTAAATACTTTTATATTATATTTATAATAAGATAAGGAAAATTTGGTTTTTTCTAAAATAGAGTCTGAATTTTATTTGAAGAAGAAAAAAGATATGTTTTGTCGTAAGCCAGGTAAACCTAAGTGTGATAGAAACATAAATAATTTTAAGAACACTTATCACGATTTGGAAAATGAAGTTAAAATTAATCAAAAGAAAGGAAATAAAAAAATAATATCAAATATTGTACCAGAGCGTATACAAACGCAAAAAATTAATGCAAATGGAGAAATAGACCTTAAAACTTATGCTATAGGAGTTGTTGATAAGTATAAAAAAGAAATCTAAGAGGCTAGGAGAAAATTAGGTTATGGTTCAAAACAACTTATTTTTGATGATAAACCGATAAGTGCTGCTGATATTGACAATATAGACCAATTAGCTACTAAAAAAGGAAGATCTAAATTATTTTGGTATGGTATTATATATCAAATTACTGAAATTGATGAATTTCAAATAAAAGGTGAATCTTATGGTGGAATGACTACACTAACTTTATTTGATAGGTGGCATTTTGCTGTTAGGGATGCTACAACAAAACCAAAAACCTGGCATTTTCCATTAATTTGGGCGATAAGAAATTATTTATTTAAGGAATTAGGTTTAGATATAGAGGATTTAAAGATTAATGGCAAATTTGATTGGAAAAAAATTCATGCTATTCTAGATAAAAGATTTCAAAGAAAAGTGAAAAGGATATGTTTTAACGATAATTCTTTGAGAATTGAAGAGAGAAAATTTATCAGAGATAATAACTTAATTGAGGATGGGCTAAATATCTCAGGAGGAGGTGAAGGTGGACCTGCAATTGATCTCCCAATGTTAAGTGTTGCTAAATTAATCGCTTTAGGATTTACAATAACAGATATTCATGATTCAATTGTAAATAAACAACAAATTCAATGTAGTTTACAGACAGTAAGACAGCGAATAATCGATTACTGGGAAAGTTTTAAAAATTCTCAAATAATGTTCCTTCGACCAGTATTAGAGAAACTTATTAAAGCTCGTTTTGAACTTTATGAAATTAATCAGGTTTTTGGCAGGTTCATGCTTGACCGGATAAAACTTTTTTTTGGAGGTCTCTCTTATCGTCAATTATTAAAAACTATCGATCATGATTGGTCTTGTCTTTCAATTTCGGATAGATTCCCATCATGGACAAATCAAGGTAGGATAACGGCAATTATACCAATTGAAACCCTAAAATATTTAGTTCGATGTTACCTTTATGCTAATGAAGCTATTAGGGATAAAAAAGTTCAAATTATTTTATCTGAGTACAGTAGTTCAGATGTTAAAAGGCAAAATTTAGTCTATCAGGTACAACAACAATTAGATTACGGTAATTGGGAGGAGGCAAGAGAAGCAATAACAATCCCCCTTGTATTGAAAAAGTTAAGAGAAGGTAAAAATTCACCTAAACAAATTTACAGATCTATTGGTTATAATGAAAGTTCGGCTCACACTCATAACACGCTTAGTAGAGAATTATTTTTAGGCTTAAATACCAATGAATTGAGAGATTTCTTGAGAAGATATTCTAATGTTCAAACTTATGATGATTTCAAAAAAATTTATTTGCTTGAAAAGGAGAAAATTATTAAATGCATTAATAAAGATTTTGTGGATAAATTACTCTTCAAATATATAAGATCTGATAAAGCAGCAAAGGAATTAGAGGGTTTTTATTCAGGCGATTTTCTTAAAGAGCTTAACAAATATTATCCAAGTTATAAAAAAGCAAAATGGATTGTAAAAGCTCCATTTATTATTAAAAATCTAAGAAAGTTACCAAAAAATTACAATAGCAGAGATGTTGAGCAAATTTTTAGAAATATAGGATATAGTAAAAAAAGTGCTGAAAATTATGGTAGAATAATTCAAGATATGTTTTTTGGTATGGGAATAAAAGAAAGTATTATTTTTTTTACAAACCATCCTAATATAAATACTTATGAAGAAGCTTTAAATGCTTACAAGAGCGAACATAGAATTGATATATTAAAACCTCATAGAAGTAAATATTATAAATAGCTTCAAAAAGAAGATTGAAACTTAAAGATAGGATATAATTCTATTTCAATAATTTCATCATGTTTTTTGATTTTCAAAAAATTAAATTAAAATGAAAAATTTTAAAATTTTTATGATAAAACTAATACAATATAATTTCTTATATTTAAATTATTATTTTTAAAATAATTGAGGTAGATTATTATTAGTGTTGAACCAATGAAACTTTTTTTTAAAGAGATTAAAGAGCCCATCGAGACGGCAATGATTGGAAATTACGCTGTGGCCGGGGGAGTTACTCAAACGGACCCTGATGTAATTTGTGCTTTTCCTATTACCCCTCAAACTCAATCCGTTGAAGGATTATCTGATGTCGTTCACCAAGGAAGATTAAAAGCGGCTTTCGTTAATGTCGAATCCGAATTAGCCGCTATGAGTTATTCAACGGCAGCTTGCGCTGCTGGTGCCAGAACTTTTACTGCTACAGCATCACAAGGCTATTTATTAATGACTGAAGCCTTGCCTATGGCAGTTGGTTGGCGCGTCCCGTTAACGATGATGATCTCAGCGAGAGCTTTTAATGCTCCCAATCTTTCTATATGGAACAGTTGGAGTGATTTCGTTTTGTTTGATGTTGGGTGGAACTGTGTAGTATCGGAGAATGTGCAAGAAACCTACGATGCAGCAATTTTGTCAGTTATGATGTCTGACAATTCTTTGTTTCCAACTATGTTTGTACACGACGGTTTTATTATTTCTCATTCCGTTCAGAAATTATGGTTAATTCCAGACGAGATTGTACGGAAATTAACGCCAAAAAAGCCTCGCCACACAATTTCAACAAAGCGTCCTGGTGTATGGGGTGGGATTGTAACTCCCAGCTTTTTTATGGAGGGACGAAAAAATCTTGACGAAGCGAAGAAACCCGTGTTAGATATAATGAAAAAGGCGTTCGAAGAATTCGGAAAAGCAACTGGGCGCCACTATAACTTAATTGAAACCTACAACTTAGATAACTCTTCAAAAACAGCTTTTATTACTATGGGAAGCATGTGTGGAAACATCATTAGTTGGATGACTAAAAACAAGGACATAGGACTAATTAAAATCAGAGCTTATAGACCTTTCCCTTACGAGGAATTACAAAAGATTGTCCAAAAACATAACATCGAAAAACTAATAATTCTAGAAAAATCAGATTCGCTGAACAATCTTTTACCTCCATTTGCCACTTCAATAGCAACAGCGTTATATCCGCTTAAAACTCTATTTAGATGCTATATTGTTGGACTAGGTGGACGGGACGTTACTCGAGATGAGTTTACTGTCGCAAAAAAGAAAATGGAATCTGTAAACGATATGAAAGGACCGCTCTATAGTTACCTTGGCGTACGGGAGACTAAGGATAAAATCTATGAGGTGAACATGTAAGATGTCAAAACCAGAAAAAAATATAATTAAATTCGAAGATATCTTAGCAAGAGATGGCAAATGTAACGTTTTATTTTTAAACTACGATAACGAAGCTTTTATGAACACTGGAATTCAAGAATCAGGCGCTACACCACCTCACGCTTCGACAACCACCGGACCCGGTGGAGAAAAGATTCCCGGTAAAGTTGGTGTAAAACAAGATTTAGTTACTCCTTTTGCTTTTTATGGGACAAAATCGTTATTTTTAGCAACGGCAAACCCCGCTTATCCAGCAGATTTTATGGGAAAAGTTGCTGATGCGTTAAAGTCAAATGGGTCTGCTTTCATTCAATCAATAGCTGATTGCATGAGAGGATGGCGACATCCCGCCGAAGACGCCGTGAAAATCTCAAAATTAGCTACAGATTGCGGTTATTGGCCTCTTTACACTATTAGAGTAAAAGATGGCATTCCAACATTTTCTTATTATCGCGGATTAGATATAGATAAGGAGAAATTTGTAGAATACTTAAAATCTATGGGTCGGTTTAGACATCTCTTTAAGCCACAGTTTTTAGAAAAAGAAATTGACGAAATAATTTACTATACTGAACAACGTAACCTTAAACTAAAAGGGCTTATTGAACAGTTTGGAGCCGAAAAACCAATAGACTTTTATCAGGTAAATCGAAGAACTTTAGAACCTCAACAGCATCTCCATCCTGGACACGGACTTTGCCCCGGGTGTGGCGCTGGAATGGTCTTGAATCAGATGGCTACAGCAGCTACAGCAGTCGCGGGTAACAACATTATTTACGTGAATAATACGAGTTGCAGTGAAGTATCGACAGCAAAAGATTTTGTGACATCTTGGAAAGTTCCTTGGGTTCACCACTTATTTGAAAGCGGAGCTACTATAGCTGAAGGAATAAGCACAACTTACAAAATCCTTAAATCTAAAGGTTTGTTCAAAGGAGAGGTGCCGTATGTTATACACATTGCCGGCGACGGGTCAACCTACGACATAGGGTTCCAATTCCTTAAAGCAGCCCTTATCCGAACAAGCTCTTTCGTTGAAATGAACGAATACTTGACGAACCCAAAATAATCATCAATTTTAATTATTCTTTTATTTATTATCTTTTGATTGCCGAACAATCAAATTTATACTGGATTTTGTGTGAAAGTGTAAATTATCTATCCTGTTATCTTTAGGGTGCTCTCTTAAGCAATACTAACTACGGGTCAATCTACGATATAGGGTTTCAATTCCTTAAAACAATCCTTATTGGGCAGCAACCCAATAATATGGGTATGTTAAACATAGTTTGTTTTGCAGTTAATTTAGGAAGTGGTTGTAGTTTTTTCATTGCATTCACCTAATAATGAATAGTGTTTTTCCCAATATATAAATGTTAATAGGTATAGTAGCTATAGATAGTAGCCTTGTAGCATCTTACTATTAAAGATTTTAAGTGTCATTCGAAGGTTAAATAAGATTGCAATGATTTTATTCGTAAAAACACTCATCATAAATTTAATTTGAAATAAAAATCTAATTACAGTTAAATGAATAAAAAAAATGACATCGAAATGAGTCTACAAAGATGTTTAGCAAGTCGTAAGGACTGTTCAGGGGATGGTAGAACTTTATCAATGACTGAGATATTGGATATCTGTAAATCGACCAACCAAGCAGCACCTTCAAAGTCTTTATTTGTAGTACTCCCCGATGGAGAGCACTATTCTGGTGGAATATATTCGTATAAAGAAGAACAGTTAGCGTTAATTTCTGATAAAGAAAAAACAAAATTTACTATGGAACTTTATCCCGAATTGTTTTGGAAGGAATCTATTGAATTCGAGGATTTAATTCGGGTAGGGATTACATGGCAATATCTCTCATTAAAAGTGGATAGTATAGGGCTTGGTGTATCACAAAGGGCAAGAGCGCCTAAAAAATACAATAAACTCGTTAACAATTTAACGAACCAAAAATATGCCTTTTTATATTCGGTAGCAGTTCGAGAGAGAGATAGGGCAGCCTTAGTAGAAGATACTGTAGAACCTCTTCAAAAAAAAGTAGAAGATGGCACGATCTTACTCGACACTCCAGCTTGCTACAAGGACCGCGCAATCTATAAGAATAAGTATAAAGGAATTCCAATAGATGACGTTATTTTTAATCGGGTTGATGAAAAGGCACTAAATAATATGAATTTGCACCAAATCTCTCAACTACTTTGGGCTTGCCAAGGAGAAAACGATCATACGACGCATGGAAATCGTGATGCTTTAGAGAAAAATGGTTACGGTCGTGTTCATGCATCAGGATGTGCGGGATATGCAGTATATCCAATAGTTTATATAGAAGATCTTGCTAATGTCCCTAATGGATCATACCATTATAATCCAGTAGGATATTCTGCGTTAAATAGATGGATTAAGGTTAATGGAACCGTAACATATGATCATTTTATGCAAAAATTTAGCTCTGAGACTTTTAGAGCTGAGATTGAAAAGGAGTTTGATACTAATTTCTCTAATTATGCCATATTATTATGTATTGATCGAAAAAAACCTTGCGCGGGATTAATGCACAGAGTTATGAATCTTAAATATTGGGCCGAAGTTGAGGCTGGAATGGCGGTAGCAGGGTTACAATTACAGGCAAATGCTCTAGGTTTGAAATGGAAAAAGAAAATATTATCAAATCCCGATAATCCCACATATAGAAAATTGTTCAATCTCAATTCTGCTGAACAGTCGATAAATAGTACGGCAAAATTTTTAGTAAATCGGGCAAAAAATGAACGGATATCCCTTGAAGGAAATTTAATACCAATTGTATTATTTCATTTATTAGAGGGATAAAATTGGATATTGTACTTATCGGTGCATTATTATTTTTAGTTAATATGTTTTTATCTATATCAATAGCTTTACTTATAGTTAATAAGCTTTACATTTCCAAGAAAATCTCTAAAGAAAAAGACTTTCACTTATATAACGACTTATTTTCATGGGAAATCTTCTTTTTTATAATAACTTTTGAAAATCTTATGAAAATTTTCTCAGTCTCTTTATCAATAGATCATGTTACTTACGATTTTCTACTTAGAATCAGAATTTTACTGTTGTTCTTTCCCTTTTGGAACAAAATCATACATTTGGAGAAAGTAATGAATAAGATTACTTATGAAAGACATTATTTTGCGGGAATAATCCCATTAATTATAATACTTATTTTAAGTTTCACAGGTCTGCCAAATATAATATTAATATGTATTTTGACTATCACATCATTCGTTCCTTATTTATTATTCCTTATACTTTTAAAAAATACAGGAACACCAAAACAGAAATCTTTGAAAGTGATTTCAGGTGTAATTCTTATTGGATTGGGAATCATTTTTAGATCAGATATATTTTTAATAAATCTAATGAATATCACTTCACCTATAATATTAATAATAGGAACGATGCTTATTTTCGATAGTTTCCGCAAAGAAATATTTGTTTGATAATACAGAAGATCGAAGAAATTAAGGTAATTAACTATTAAAAATCTTAAATCTCAATATAATTTCTATTGATGATCTCATCCTTTAATTGGGGATTTAAATCGTTAAAATATGCACTATATCCAGATACTCGCACTATAAGATTTGGATGGAGATTAGGATTATCTATAGCTTCAATTATATTTAATAGAGCTGTGGGGCCATTGCTATCCATACCATTAACGGGGGCGACTCCAGACGCAAAATTTTAACCCTTTCGTCTTCCATGGGGTAATATATTAGAACTAATATGTAGTTTTTTTTATTATCTTCCTAAGGTTTCATTACAATTCTAAGAGATTTCTCAAGATTTTCATCACATAAAACTTCATTCTTATATAGATTAAAAAAACCGAAATGTGATTTAAAAAAATATTTTAAATAAATGGAAAATATAGATTAATTCCTATACTTTGTGTATGGATGAGTAAAAAAAAAAGTTTTCGTTTAATGGTATCACGTAGATATTACAGCTTATTATAACAAAGTTTGCTGCTTTTGAATTCATGGACTTTAGTAGATGCGTCAAAAAAGAAATCGTGAAGATCTCTGCCGATCAATATGCACCAAAAGCGTGCCCATCTTGCGGAAGTTGTGAAATTACAATAAGAACAAGCCATAAAAGGATAATATCCGAGCTTGGAAATATCAGTACCGAATTATATATAGAACTTCATGTAGCTACCTTTGAATGTGAGAATTGCGGGGCTAAATACACGCCAGAACATAAAGATTACCCCAAAGGATACCTATATTCAAGAAGCGTAATTCAAACTGCCCTGTCTCTCCATTTTCAGGATAACGTCTCGGGAAACAAAATTGCTGCTCAGCTTGCGAAATATTTTAACGTTCAGATACCCCCTAAGACGATTTATTCGTGGATTAATGCTTTAACTGAAGATTTCATGAAAAGCGAATTTAAAAACGATCCTGAGAAGGCATTAGAAGCGTATAAAGCACTTACAATCGATGGAACTGGTTTTAGTTTAGGAAATAAACTGTTAGGAAAAAAAAAAAAATGTGCCCTTAGCATCGGCAGTCAAGTTGTCAAACGGAATATTCTTGTTGACCTGGTGGGAATAGAAGACTTTGAGAATGGCTGTCGTTCTTTAATCGCTGTAAGAAAAAAAGCACCCATTAACCCTTATATTATCACGTGCGATTTTAGTCCCGCGTTAATCGCCGCAATCAAAGCGATTTTTCCGGAATCTGCCGTTCAAATCGACGGCTTTCACGTAATGCAAGAACTCAATAACGGAATAAGACGAGATTTCAAATATTACAGGGCTAAGCGTTATCGCGATGAAATAAAGGAATTATTAGGGCTTCGTTCCTACCTTAACGATCTCCAAGAGAAGCGTAAACACGCCGACCTCCTCGCCCCTGAAAGCATTCCTCCTTTAAAAAAGATTACCCCTTCCCATTCAGGAGCAAAGAAGTGTAGCGAAGTCATAAAACAGCTCCTTTTTCTTTTAACCACGCGGGATCCTCGCTCTTTTTTTATTGCTTTTGACGTGGAGCTTAAAAAGCTTTTAAAAGAATACGGCGAAATATTAAAGGAATTTTGCGATACGTTACGCTCTAAGTTTCCAAAACGGAAGTTTACAATCAAAGGACGCAATCG